>SIAN01000054.1 GCA_009691715.1 Planctomycetota bacterium | reverse complement strand
CATTGCCGTTGGCACTTCATCATCTGCGGACTGGAAGAAGATTACGCCGTGACCCCCCGCCCCGCGCCCCACATCATCCGCTGGTTCCTCCGCACCTTCGGGTACGGAGGCATCACGCTGCCACCGCTGGGCATCTTCATCCTGGCCGAACGCATCAACGAAGCGCCGCTCGTCAGGCATGAGCAGTGCTATGCGCGCCATTCCCGACTTTCACAAAGAGCGCTCTATGCGCAGAGCGGGTGAGGCGGCGCGACGGGGCCGTGCGCGGCGGTCGCCAAGAACTCGGAAGCGGATCTCGGGATCACGAAACCAGGAGCCTGCCGATGCGACGTTGGCCTTTCGCTGCTCTGCCGATCCTCGCGACCACGGCGTCGCTCGCCCTGTTCGCTTCCACCGCTTTGGCAGAAGTCCGGCTGCCGCGAATCTTCGGCGACCACATGGTCGTGCAACGCGATCAACCGCTGGTGGTCTGGGGCTTCGCTGACGCGGGCGAAAAGGTCGAGGTCACGTTCGCGGGCGCGAAGGCGAGCGCGACGACCGCCAAGTCGGGCGCTTGGAAGGTGACCCTTCCGGCCTTCCAGGCTTCTGCGGACGGCCGTCCGTTGGTCGTCGCCGGCAAGAACAGCGTGACGGTGAACGACGTGCTCGTCGGCGACGTCTGGTTGTGCAGCGGCCAGTCGAACATGGAATGGGGAGTCGGTGGCTGCGACGAGGATCTCTCGAAGCTCGAAGCAGCGACCATCCGTTGCATCAAGTTCGGCTACGTCATGGCGACCGAGCCGCAAGAGGATGTGCCTGCCGAGCATTTGGCTCACCCGTGGCTGGCGGCGACGGCGCAGACCGTGGGCATGTTCCCGGCGGTCGGCTTCTTCTTCGCTGAGCGCGTGCAACGGGACGTCGCAGTACCGATGGGATTGGTGAACGTCGCCTGGGGCGGCACCAACATCGAGCCATGGCTCGACCCCGATGGATTCACCGCCATCACCGAGCTCGCAGAGTTCCGTGCCGCGAAACTCGCCGAGCAGCAAGCCGACGTGAACGCGCTCGTGCCGCAGATCGAGCGCTTCGAGCAGTGGGCGCGAGCGGCGCGAGCCGCGATGGCGAAGGGCGCCGTCCCGCCCGCAACGCCGCCGGCTCCGAGCTTCCCGATCCTCAATCGAACGCCGTTCTCGATCTACTTCGCCAAGGTGGCGCCGCTGGCGCCGATGGGCCTCAAAGGAGTGCTCTGGTACCAGGGCGAAAGCAACGGCGACGAAGGCGAGAGCTACTTCCACAAGATGCGCGCCCTCGTCGGCGGTTGGCGCAAGGTCTTTCGCCAGCCGGAGCTGCCGTTCTATTCGGTGCAGCTCGCCAACTGGCAGCAACCCAACGAGGCACCTGCGGGCGGGGATGGTTGGGCGCGGATCCGATGCGCGCAGACGAAGTCGCTCTCGATCCCCAGCACGGGCATGTGCGTCACGATCGATGCCGGTGATGCGAACGACATCCACCCGCACGACAAGCGGGTCGTTGGCGAGCGGCTGGCGCGATGGGCGCTGCGCGATTGCTACGGCCAGAAGCAGCTCGTCGTGTCAGGGCCGTTGTTTCGCTCGGTCGTCGCCAAAGGAGCACTGCTGGTCATCGATTTTGACCACGTTGGTGCCGGTCTGATGGTCGGCCAGCGTTCGGAGCGCGGCGAGGCGAAGGAGCAGACCGACGGCAAGCTCGCCCGCTTTGCGATCGCCGGAGCCGACAAGGTGTGGCACTGGGCCGACGCGCGAATCGACGGCGAGCACGTGGTCGTCTCTGCGCCCGACGTGCCGGCGCCCGTCGCCGTCCGCTACGCCTTCTCGATGAACCCCGTCGGTGCGAACCTCTACAACCGCGACGGCCTCCCTGCCTCCCCCTTCCGCAGCGACGACTGGTAGCGCGTCCCAACCGCCGAACAGGTGGCGGGTTACTTGGATTCGCGACGATCGAAGTGTGACGCGAAGAAGCGCGCGAGCATCTCCTCGGCGTAGAAGCGCGGCGCCCACGGTGTTCCGGCGACGAAACCGACGTGGCCGCCACGCTCGCTGATCCGCGGGGTGAAACGGCGATTCGCACGGAGCGCGGCCAGCGGCAAGGCGGCGCTCGGCAGGAACGGATCATCGAGCGCATGGATCGCGAGTGTCGGCACCGCGACCCCGACGATCCAAGGTCCCGAACTCGATCGCGCGTAGTAGTCGTTGGCGTCGCGGAATCCATGCAGCGGCGCCGTGAACGCTTCGTCGAACTCGCGGAACGTCGCGGCTCGCAGCGCCCGCTCGACGTCGACTCGACCGGCCACCAACGACGACTTCGCACGCTCCTTCGAGCGCAGTTCGGCAATCAGCCCTGCTCCTCACCACGACGTTCTGTTCTTTTCCGTCGAGATCTCGACAGCATGAGCGTGGAGCAGCCCACGGCGGCCGGAGCGGGCGCGGGGATCTTCCTCTATTAATGATGTACTGGCATCGGCCGCATGGACCCCGAGGCGGAATCACGGCCGGCCGGGTCGCGGCACGGGGGCGGAGGTTCGTGTTTGCATATCGACCGGGCAACCAAAGATCGGATGCGAACCGCGAATGGCCTTGTCGCTTTCAGCGGCGCACTCGGTCGATCCACCAATGCTGACGGAGAGCCGCTCGCTTTTGCGAATCGTTCGGGGAGCCAACGCGCTCCTCGGCGGTGAGCGCAGCGCCCGAAACGGTTGACAGCGGCCGCTCGTCGATCGCTCGCGAGCCTCGTCCCAAGTCGCGCGTGTCGCGTGAGATACGACGGTCCCGAATACGGCGCCTATTCTCTGTTCGCACCGTGTCGATCGGGCACCCAAGTCGTTCACGCGAACTTTCGGGCCGAGAAGCTCTCGAACTCTCTGCGGGTCGGAGAGAGCACTGGGCTGGTTAACAGCCAACTTTGACCCCGGGAATGACCAAGTGATCGACGCGAACATCGGGCTCTCTGGTTGACAGCTTCTCCTGGGGCACGAGGTCGCGAGGATGCGGCGAGGACGCGGGAAGCGGCAGGTCTCGCAAAGAGGCCCAAGTAGGACACGAACACGTTCTCTGGTTGACAGGCGGACCTCACGGTTCGGTCTCGCCTGAACGAGCTTGCATCGTCACCGCGAGCGAGCGTGACCGTTCTCCTACGAACGCATCTCGCGTACGGCCGGAAACGTGGCTGTAACGGCTCGGCGCCGATCGGCTGATTCCGCCATGAAATCGGACACGAGGCGGTGCTTCTGGGGCGGCCGTTCCGTTGCACCCTACGGGTCTCGCGCCTGCATCAGCCGCAGTTCTGCATGCTCGAGTGGTATCGGCCCGGAGTGCGCATTCAGGATCTGGTGGAGGACGTGCGCGCACTGGGCTGCATTGCGGCAGCTGCGCTGGACCTGCCTGCGCCACCCGCCGCTCACGATTGGGTTGCCGGAACGTTGTTCCAGGACCAGTGATGCCGCCCTTCGGACCAGGGAGACGGACCAAGGAAAGGGCTCGGACGGGACGTGGATGCGAGGGGCGGCGGGAGCCATGAGTCGCTGCCAACTGCGGGCGCGCCGTTGAGGGTCGACGCTTGCGGATGACTTGCCATGGCCACCGCTTTTGGTTCTCCTCGCTGAAATGACCCACCGCGCCCGCGTGCATGCCATCCTGGAGGCCACCGACGAGGCGGGAATCACCGGGCGCCTGGTCAATATCGGCCTACTGGTTCTGATCTTTGCCAATGTCCTCGCGGTGGTGATCGAGACCGTGGCCGGCGTCGGCGAACGCCACGCTGCGGCGCTGTCCTCGTTTGAAACCATTTCGGTGACCGTGTTCAGCGTCGAGTACCTGCTGCGCCTCTGGTCGTGTACCGCTGACCCGCGCTACGCGCACCCCGTCTCCGGTCGGCTGCGTTGCGCGCTGCGGCCGCTGGTGCTCATCGACCTGATCGCGATCCTGCCGGCGCTGTTGCCGTTCGGCCGCCTCGATCTGCGCACGCTTCGCAGCCTTCGGTTGCTGCGCATCCTGCGACTGTTGAAGCTCACGCGGCACTCTCGGTCGCTGCAGACGTTCGGAGCGATCCTGCGCAGCAAGGCGCCAGAGCTCGGTTCGACGCTGTTCGTGATGCTGCTCCTGCTGGTGATGTCGTCGTCGATGATGTACTTCCTCGAACGCGACGACAATCCGGCGTTCTCGAGCATTCCGGCGGCGATGTGGTGGGGTATCGCCACGTTCACCACCGTGGGTTACGGCGACATCACGCCGATCACGCCGGGCGGCCGTCTGCTCGGCGGCGTGGCGGCGATCCTGGGCATCGCCATGTTTGCGATCCCGGCGGGAGTGCTCGGCGCCGCGTTCAGCGCCGAGATGGAGAAGCGCCGACGGCAGGGAGACGAGCCGTAGCTGGCCCGCGTCTTCTTGCGACCCGATCCGGTGATCCGGCGTCTTTCAGAAGCGCAATTGCAATGCGACGAACGGCTATGCGCACCCATTCGTGTCGTTGACGATGAGGTTTGAGGCGTAGCTGAAGAACGCCACGAACTGCTATGCGCGCGAGTACGTCACCGAGCTGGTGATCGGCCCGAGTTCACCGCTGCTCGGGCGGCCCTACGCCGAAGCGTTTCCCGATGGCGCCGGGCTGAAACTGCTGTTCTTCGTGCGCGAAGAGCGGATCCATTTCCCGCCCTTCATCGGCGGCACGTTGCAAAAGGGCGACGTGATCGTGTTGCAGGGCGACGTGCAGGAGCTCACTGACCTGCAGGCCAAGCTCGCGCTCAAGATGGTCGGGAATCGGCGCTTCGACCCGGCGTCGATGATCTTCAGCGAGCTGGCGGTGGCGCCGCGCGCGCAGATCACCGGCCGCAAGATCGGCGACCTCCACCTGGCGCGTGACTACGACGTCAACATTGTCGCCGTCTTGCGCGAGGGGCATCACATCCGCGAGCGCGCCTCCGATCTGGTGCTGGCGCCGGGCGATCTGCTGCTGGTCTGCGGCAAGGAGGAGTCGACGGCGAAGCTGCGGGCGTCGACCGATTTCTTCCTGCTGAACGAGCCGCATCAGTGGGTCGTGCTGCGGCAGAACGCGCGTCGCGCACTTTGGATCCTGGGAGCGGTCATCGCGGCGTTCATCGCCACCTCGACGTTCGAGTCGTGGTTGCCCGACGTGAAGAAGTGGCTGCCGCTGCCGCTCGTCTCGCTGGCAGGCGCGATCGCGATGGTGGCGGCTGGCTGCCTCACCACGAGTCGTGCCTATCGCACGATCGACTGGCCGATCCTGATCTTCGTAGTCGGCGCATTCGCGCTCGGCAAAGCGACCGAGGACACGAAGCTCGCCGACCTCGTGGCGAAGGCGATGGTCGAGGTCGTGCAGCAGTGGGGGCCGTTGGCGCTCGCGAGCGGCTTCCTGCTCGTGACGACCGTGCTCCATCAGTTCATTGCGCCGTATGCACTGGTCGTGCTGTTGACACCGATCGCGATCCATGCCGCGCAATTGATGCCCGGCGGCGGCAGCGTGACGCCCTGCATCCTGGCGGTTGCGTTCGGCGGCAGCAACGCCTTCACCTGCCCGATGGGGCACCAAGTCAACCTGATGGTGATGGGGCCTGGCGGCTACCGCTACAGCGACTACGTGAAGTTCGGCGCGCCGCTCGGGTTGCTCGTGTGGCTCGTGGTCACCTGCGGGCTGTGGCTGCAGCTCTGGTGGTGACGAGCGCGGCGGGGATCCGCGCGCATTCGAGCGGCGAGCGCGCGTTCACCGGAACCGGCGCTCAGTTGCCGACCTTCACCAGCTCGATCTCGAAGATGAGCGGCGTGTTCGGTGGGATCTTGGGCGGCTTTCCAGCGGCGCCGTAGGCCAATTCGGCGGGAACCTCGAACCGATAGATCGAGCCATCCTGCATCAGTTGCAAACCTTCGAGCCAGCCCTTCATCACACCGCCGCGCCCCGACTTGAGTTGGAGCTTCATCGTCCAGTCGCGCAGCAGCGATGAGTCGGTAAGCCTGCCGTCGGTGAAGTAGCCGCTGTAGACGACCGTCGCGGTCTCGGTGATCTTCGGCTTGGCGCCGCTACCTTGCTTCAAGATCTCGTACTTGAGTCCCGATGCCGTGGTGATCTGCTTGGTGGGATCGGGCTTGGTGAAGGTAAGCGGACGGATCGCTGCCAGCTCGATCTCCCAGACCGTGGTCGAGCCCGCCGGCAAGTAGGGCTTCCCGAACCAGCGCATCTTGTCGCAGAGCGATGCCGGGGCTTCGAATCGATAGCGCGCGCCGAGCTTGAGGATCTGCGGCGCGAGCTCCATCAGGCGGATCGGCATGTCGGCGGCGCGGCCGTAGTAGTGACGCGCGCTCGTTTCGGTGCACTCGATGAGGCGCCCTTCGCTGTTCCAAAGGGCAAACCGTAAGTCGAGCGCGTCGTCGGCGTTGGGAGCCGGACCCGTCCCCTCGATGATCGGTTCGTAGATCAGGCCCGCTTCGCCCCGCTTCTGCTTGGATGGGTCGCCTTGGCGAAATGGGCGACCTCGCACGAACGAGAGCAACTCGAGCTCGAAGATGAGGGTTGCGTCGGGCCCGATCAGCGGTGGGCTGCCGGTCGCGCCGTAGCCAATTGCGGGCGGAACCGTCAGCTTCCAGTGCGAGCCCGGCGTCATCTTCAAGAGCGCTTCTTCCCAGCCATCGACGACCTTGCCCAACGCGAATTCACTCGGCGCCGGACGATTGCGAGACGAGTCGAAGACCGATCCGTCGACGTTCCAGCCGGTGTACTAGACGACCATCAGGTCTCCGGGTTTCGGGCACTCGCCGGGCGGCCCCGCCTTGAGTACGCAGTATTTGAGACCGGACGGCGTGATCGTCACGGGCAGGACATCGGCCGGCATCGGTGGCACGCCGTTTTGCGCTCGCGACAACCAGCAGGTGATCGACACCAGCAGCGAAAGGACGCTCACGATCTGCTCCTGTGAGCCCGAGAGTGGAGTCGGCGAATCAAGCGCGCCGGAGCATAAGAAGGGCCGCGCCGCTCGGCATGACTGCCAAGCTGCGCGGCCCTGAGTACATTGCCGGTTCGCGTTGCCCTGCGTGAGGTCGCCGGGCTAGTGGATCTCGAAAGAGATCATGTTCGAGAGGTTGCCGGAACTGCCGCTCGAGACGAAGGCCTGGACGAAGTAGCTCGCCGGGACTTCGAGGTCGGTCGGGATGTCGATCGTGACCGTGCTCGGCGCGCTCGCCCAATCGACAAACTCGGTTGGCTGGAAGACGTCGAAGAGGAACGCGCCCAAGGGGGGAATCGGCGAGAAGCCGGCGGCGGTGCCGACGATCAGCAGTGCCGGCAAACCGGGGGTGCCGTCGAGCCGCACCGAGATGAGGCCACCGGGGCGCGCATCGCCCGACAGCGACAGCGCGACGTTCGAGAACTCGAAGGCGCCCATGTCGAGCAGGTCGGCGCGGTCGAAGTTGGCGTCAAGCAGTCGTGGATTGCCGTCGATCGACGTCTCGTAGCCACGGGTCAGCACGAACGCCGGGTCGGCGCTCTCGATGCAGGGCGAGTCGGGGTTGAGGCGGAAGTCGCCGAACATCGGCGCTGCGAATTTAGGGTTCGCGCCAAGGTTGCCCACTCCGCCGAGCGCCCCGGTCCATCCCTCGACGTCGCTGTAGTCGATTGCGATCGCGCCCGCGGGTCCGGAGAGCTGCCCCTTCTCGTTCTGGACGTGTCCTGATTCGTTGTCCCAGAGGATCGTGTTCTTGACGACCAAGACGCCGGCCGCTGGATCGTCGGTCTGCAAGCCGCCGCTGCTCGACGTGTTGTTGACGTGATTGGCGACCACCGTGCCGCCAAGGACGTTGACGATCGGACCGCCGCCCGCGGTCGCGGCGTGGACGGCGCCGCCTTTCGGTGCACCGTTGCCGAGCAAGAAGCAGTCGATCAGTGTGGCAGAGCCGCCCGCGCTGGCAGCCGCGACCACTCGCACCGCGCTCGATTCGATCCCTGCGCTGTTGCTGTCGAACACGACGCGCACGAACTCGCCATGCTCGATGAGCGCGGCGCCGCCGCGATCGGCGAAGTTGCCGAAGAACCGTGAGTCGCGCACCGAGATCTCGCCGCTCCCGGAGTGGGAGAAGGCGCCACCGTCGGCGGCCGAGCTGAAGTCGAATTCGGAGAACTCGATGGTGAGGTCGGAGTCGATGGCTTGGATGCCACCACCGTGTCCGCCGGAGGCGTGGCAGTCGACGACGAGACTGCCGATCAGGTGGAGGCTGCCGTTCTCCACAAAGACGCCGCCGCCGTCCTGTCCGACTCCCGCGGCGATCGTGCAGCCGATGAGCGTCGTGTGGCCGCCGTTGATCAGTACGTTCGCGCCGTCGACGAGCGGGTCGTTGCCGGCGCTGATCTCGCAGCCGTCGATGGTCGCGGTGACGCCGGCGTCGAACGTCACGACATGGCGGCTGTTGTCGGAGAAGTTGGGGTCGTTGCGGCGGAGGTCGCCGTTGAGAGTCGTGCGGAAGCGGCCAGGATCGCGCTCGTCAGCGGAGCCGCTGCCGGTGACGCCACGGAAGCCGCCGAGCACGACGATCCCGCCGCCGATGCGGAAGGTTGCGTCACGGTCGAAACGGGTGCGGTCCGGTCCGCCGTCGGGGAGGTAGAGGCCTTGGGCGACGCGGATCTCGTCGCCGGAAATCGCCTTGTCGAGCGCGCCGTTGACGCTGCGGAAGGCGGTTGCCCACGCTTTTCCATCGCCGCCGAACGGGGCGCTGTCGTCGACGTACCAGACGCTTTGCGCCGAAGCTGCGGTGCACAGCGCCGCGATCGCTAACGCGCCAGTCAGGGTTCGGCGTGCTGCATTTGCTGAACTCTGGGAAACGGGCTGCATCAGGTTCTCCAAGTGGGACCGGGACGAAATCGCAAGGTTGCTTGCAACCCGTTTGCCATAGCGAGGTTGCGCGCAGCGCCGAGTAACTTGCCGAGCGATGACGCTCTCACTATGCGCCCCTGCGAGTGGAGCGCGATATCGACGTCGCATTCTTACGCCACGTCTGACGTGCCCGGGCGCCACCAACACCAACTGACCAGGGTCTGGCATCCCGCCCAGGTCGAATAAATCCTTCCGGCCCATGGTTCTTCAGAATCCTCCGAGCTCCGCGCGCCGTACGCCGCCGGTCGCCGTGGCGGCGCTCCTGGCCGTGCTCACGGCGCTCTCATGGTGGGGGTGGACGAGCCTGCGGTCGTCCGCCGACCGACCGCGACGTCCGCCACCGCCGCCACCGGTCTCCCGCCGGATCCATTCCACCGACGGCAGCGCGACCTCGAAGTCGGGCTGCTCGTGTACGAAGCGCGGAGCGGACTGCAACGTGAACGCGAGCAGCAGCAATGGCAGATGTGGCAGGAGCGATGCGAGTAGTGGATTCATGATGACGGAACGGTAGCGCGTGGGGCGCTGGCGGTGGAGGAGTCGTGCCGACGGCTCCGCCCAACCGATCCGCTTCAGCGCGGGCGCGACACGATCGGATGCTTGGTGAAGTGACCGACCAGGCCGTCGACGATCAGCGCGTGGCCGACGTCATTCATGTGCTGGTCGGTCGGGTGGGCCCAGAGGGTGGTCTCGTCGCGGCCGAGGAATCTCGGCAGCACGTCGATCGACTCGATGCCCGAACGGCCGCAGAAGTCAGTGACAGCAAGGTGGAGCTGGCCGAGGAGGTAGCCGAGCTGCAACTGCGACAGCATCGGGAAGACCACGACGACGAGGCGGATGCGCTGCTTCGCGCAGGAGTCGCGGATGGCGACGAGGGCGTCGGTCAGCATTTTCCACTCGTCGGCGTGAGCCGCCAGGTAGCGGTCGGCCTTGACCGGCTTCGACGGCTTGGCATCGCGCGTCGCGCGGGCCACGAGCGCCTGCTGTGCCACCACCGCCAAGCGCGAGATGCCGCCGAACAGCGGGGCTGGCCGCGCGATCGGCGGCGCGAAGAGCGGGATCTCCTTGCAGATGTCGTTCAGGCAGATGCCAATCAGCACGGCGTCGACGTCGAGCTTCGCAGCGTACTCATCGATCCAGTCGACATAGAGCGACGGCATGTAGCCGCGGCCATAGCCGCCGTTGATCACCTCGACCGCGCGCGTGTCGCGTGAGCGGAGCCACGCTTCGAGGCCGTTCACCCATGTGCTTTCATCCTGCACGCCAAGGCCGAAGGTGAACGAGTCGCCGACGGCGAGGACGCGCAATTCGCCGGCGGGTCGCACCAGCGGGAATTCGTGGTCACGAAAGCCGAGCGAGTTGGTCCGGTAGGTGACGCAGCCGTTCGCATCGAAGTAGGACCAGGTCGGCCGGTCGTACCAGCCGTACAACTCGATGTTCGCCTGCAGTTGGGTGATCGAGCTGCCGCGCGCGACGCCCGTTCCGGCGAAGAACTTCGCCACTTCGGACAAGTCAGCCAGGCGATCGCCGCTCGCGTTGCGCAGATCGGGGGGCGCGTGGCCGTCGAGCCGAAACAGGCGCACCACGATCTCGCCTGCAGCCAGCGCCAAAGCGAGCCCGCCGAGGAGCAGCGCGATCCGGCCCCCGATCCGGCTGCGGTGTATTCGGTGCGTTGCGTCCATCGTGGCCGGCGACAGTATGCGCGTCGCGCGAGGCCGGCAAGGCGACGCCGCTACCGTCTTCCGCTCTTTCGCTGCACCCGCGTCCCCTTCTCCGTCCGATACGTGACCAGCAGCGCGCCCGCCGCCGCGTAGCGATCGAACAACCGCTCGATGACGTGCTCTTCGCCGGGCCACGGGTAGGCGAAGACGACGTCCCAGTCATCGGGCTCGCGCTGCAACATGGCGTGGCCGTCGGGGCCGCCGGTGATGAGCCAGGCCCGTAGGGTGCAATCGTTAAGCCGCGTCGAAACAGCACGCTCGTGGCTGAATGAATGGCCGACTCAATTCATCGGTGGATCGAAATCACGGCCGTGTCTCAATTCGTGGCAGTGCTCAAACTGTCGGGATGGAGTTCGACCGCGTTCTTGCCGAGCGCCCTGCGCGCGGACCGCAAGTCGGCAGCGATCGTTGTCGTTCTGCCGTAGCCGTCGACCTCGGAGTTGTTCCCGGAGGACGCGGTTCTCCTCGCGGAGGTAGTCGAGGACGCACTGCTGGTGGCGGTTGAGCCAGCCGGCGAGGATGACGGAGAGGAAGTGGAAGAGCGGCGGCATGAGGCGCGGGAGCGCAGCGGACGATCGCGGTCAAGGGGCGAGCGTCGTGGGCTCATGCGATTAGCGCCAGCCGTGCTCCTCACCACGACATTCTGAAGATGTCTGTCGAGATCTCGACGGAAAAGAACAGAATGTCGCGACGCGGAGCGGGGTTGGCAGCCAGCGCGGAGAGCGCGGCGACGACGTTGCGGCGCGGGGGCGTGGGCATCGCGGCAGATTGCGGCGCGCCCCCCCCCCGCGATCAAGTCGCGATCAAGTTGCGAGCGCGGGCGACGGCACTTCGGCGGCGACGCAGAGCAGGCCGCGATCGATCAGCCGGCGGATCCGCCCGTCGACTTGCTCGAAGCGGCCGGAGAGCATGCGCACGAGCTCGGCCACCGTCCGCTTCCCGTCGGCCTGCGCCATGAGCAGCGCTTCGATCGGCTCCAGCGGATAGCAGAGGCTCGTCTTCTCGTTGTGGGCAACGCGGACCGGCTTCTCGAAGCCGGCGTCGTCGGTGGCGAAGGCGTTCCAGCGGAAATCGCGGAGGCTCACGCCGTCGGTGACGTAGAGGCGGCGCGCCGGAAGGTCGGGGACGTCCTTGGCGAGCGGACCGGAGCGGCCGGCCGAGGTGATCTCGTACTGCCGGTCCTGGCGGTGGGCGGCGTAGAGCAGGTAGCCGCCGTGGTTCACTAACGGCAGGTCGCCGCGCGCGCGGAAGGCGAGGTCGAGTTCGGTGCGGTCGTAGTGGTGCGTCCCGTCCTTCATCTCGAAGTCGACCGAGCCGTCATCCTTCTCCAGGATCTTCACGCCGAAGCGGTCGGGGTTGGAGAAGACGAGCGTGTCGCGGCCGAGGATGAACGTCCCGGTGTAGACCGACATCCCGATCCGGTCGGCGCGCGCGTTCACGAAGTCGTAGGTGGCCACGTCCTCCTCGGGCGTCGCGGTCGGGAAGCCGATGAACCAGGAGAGGCCGGCCTGGATCTTGTGCTGCTTCATGAGGCCGAGAATCACGTCGACGCGCTCGAGGTCGTTGCCCTTGTCGATCAGGTCGAGCACTCGCTGGCTCGCCGACTCGAACCCGAACTGGAGGAACCGGCAGCCGCCCTTGGCGAGCGTCTCCATGAGCTGCGGGTTGGCATACGGCTTCTCGAACTTGGTCTCAGCGAACCAGGTGATCGGGTCGCCGTGGGCCGCGATCTGCACGGCCACGTGCTTCAGCGTCTTCGGCGGCGCGAGCGAGTCCCAGAAGAGGAAGTGGTCGACGCCGCAGTCGACGTGGATCTTCTTGATGTCCTCGTAGACGCGGTCGGGCGCGCGCATCCGGAAGTTGCGCCGGAAGCCGTCGCCGCAGAAGGTGCACTTCCCGTAGTAGCAGCCGCGCGACGTCTGCAGGTTCGCGATGCGCGCCGGCGAGAGGTAGTGGTCGAAGTTGATGCCGCGGAAGTCGGGCGACGGGAAATCGTTGAGGTCGGGCACGTCGGGCGGCAGCGCCGACTTGTGGACGGTCGCGCTCTCGCCGCTGCCCTCGAACCAGTGGAGGTTCGGGACCTGGTCGAACCCGCCGCCGCGTTCGAGCGCGGCCACGAGCCCGACGATCGCCCGCTCGCCTTCGCCGGCGACGCCGAAGTCGATCAAGTGGGCGAGCGCCGGCGTAGCGAAGACGCGGTAGGCGTAGTCGTTCACCGTCGGCCCGCCGATCACGATCTTGACGGCGGGCGCGCGCTCCTTGATCAGCCGCGCCAGCTTCAGCATCTCGAAGAACTGGAAGTTGAACGGCAGCGTGAAGCCGACGAGCTCCGGCTTTTCCGCCAGCAGCGAGTCGACGATGCCGTTCTTGTAGGAGTCGGAGATCGGGTCGCCGAACGGCTGCGACAGCGCGGTGAGCGTCTTCTGGATGAAGTAGCGGTTCTCGGGATCGAAGATCGGGTTCGACGCGCACGCGAGCCGGATCATCGTCTGCAGCGAGTCGAACGCCTGGTTGAAGAGCTTCGGGTCGTAGAAGCGCGCCGGGTCTTTCATGATCGCGGCCGCTTCGGGCGCGAAGAGGAACGACTCGCGCGGCGCCGCCATCAGCGGCGCGAGGAAGCGGTAGACGCCGCGTGCGGACGCGTCGAGGGTCGGGCGCGCCTCAAGCTCGGCGAGCTGTCGCTGCGCGTAGTCGTAGTAGCCGGCGAGCCGGTCGCGATCGTTCAGCCACGCGAAGGCCTCGGCGTTGACGTCGCGGATCGAGACCTCGTGGCCGGCCTGCTTCAGGACCCCCGCGAGCTGCGCGAGGCTCGAGTAAGGAATCATCGGCGGGCAACGATCCGGCGGATAGACGAGCAGGACCTTCATGGAGCGTCAGCCACCGGAGTTGCGCGTCATGGCGTGCGCGGAGATCGCCGCGAGGTAGGAATTATAGCCCGCCCGGCGCATAGGGCAATCTACTGCGAGTTCAGCTCTTGCAGGAGGAGAGTTCTCGTCCGCATTGCCGGCAGCTCGGCTCCCGAAGGCCGGCGGATCCCGTTCGGAGGCGCGGTTGAAGCCGTCCAACTCGTCCCGCTGCTCGGTCTACCGCCTGACTCGCCGCCCATCTCCGCGCTGCTACATGTACACGGGGCGATCGCGTTCGCGTGGTGCGTCCTCTTCTTCGTGCAGGCGTGGCTGGTCGGTACGGGCCGACTCGCCCTGCATCGGCGCCTCGGGCGATTTGGCGTCGCGCTCTACGTGGCGCTGGTCGGGATCGCTCCCTTCGTCGCCGTCCATTCCGTGGTGCGCTACGGCGCGACTGACGACGACCTCGCGTTTCTCGCCGTGAGCGCCGGGAACCTCCTCGCCTACGCGCTGCTCTTCGGTGCCGGCCTCGCGATGCGGCGACGTGCGGCGGTCCACAAGCGGCTCATGGTCCTCGGGATGGTCGTGATGCTCTCCGCTCCGTTCGGGCGCTTGCTCGAACTGCCGTTGCACCTGAACCACGTCGTCGGTCCGGGCCTGTTCGTCGTCGCGCTCGGCTGGTGGGATCTCCGGTCGTGCGGGCGATTGCATCGAGTGACGCTGCTCGGTGGATCAGCGGTCCTGCTCTGGGAGTTCCTGCCGAACGCCTACATGACGAGCGGGTGGTGGCTCTCGACGGCGCGTTGGCTGCGCCGTCCCGACCGGCCGGCTCGCCGTGCTCGCGCAACGCCTCGGCGCCGTGTTCGCGTCCCCCACCACCTGGTTGCGGCTAGTCGTGCAACGCGGCTGGCGCCGACCACGTCTTCGCGTTCACCCCGCGCAGCCTCGCGTCGGGATTCGCGCACAGCGTCCGAACGAGATCT
The DNA here is from genome assembly GCA_009691715.1 of Planctomycetota bacterium. Taxonomy (GTDB): domain Bacteria; phylum Planctomycetota; class B15-G4; order B15-G4; family SIAN01; genus SIAN01. The sequence goes on along the minus strand of SIAN01000054.1, from coordinate 828 downwards.
GGCACATCGACACGACGCTGATCCGGCTCCTCGACCACAACCGCGTGTACCTGCACGCCGTCATCGACAACTTCTCGCGCCGTATCCTCGCGTGGCGACTGCTCGACCGCTTCGACCCTGCCAACACGGTCGCAGTCCTCGTCGAGGCCGGCCAAGCGGTGCATGGCTCCGCCCAAATACCGACTGTGCTCGCCGACGCCGGGGTCGAGAACAAGAACGCTCGTATGGTGCAGCAGAACAAACGTGGCCGAATCTGTTCACGTTGGCGGATCTGATGGCGCGGTTCGATGATCCGCGCGCGATGAAGTCGGCCGCGATACCGACGAAGTCGCCGGCCGTCGCGCGCGTTGGCGAACGGCTCCGTTGCTTGCCGCGGCGTCGACTGGCGCTACGCCACGAGGCGGTGGTAGTAGCTGAGCAAACCGCCGAGCCGACGTCGATGAACGACGCGGCCCGTCGTGCCCCCCACCGCATCCGCCGGCTCGATTAGCACGTTGCCGATGCCTTGGTGGTTCCGCTCGCCGTTGTAGTGGGCGACGTACTCGGCAAGCGCGTGCCGCAACGAGCCCGAGCCAATGAAGATCATCCGGCTCAAGCACTCCGACGTGATCGACCGCACGAACCGTTCGGCGAACGCGTTGCAGTTCGGCGAGCGTGCGGGACAGAGCACCATCCGGATGCCGTGGTCCTCAAGGACACCGCGAAACGCGGCGCTGAACTTTCCGTCGCGGTCGAGGATCAGGAACCGCTTCTGCCGCAGGAAGCCATCGACGCAGTCGGTCAGGTTGCGGGCGATCTGCTTCATGAAGTCGTCGTCGGGGTTTGGCG
>SIAN01000005.1 GCA_009691715.1 Planctomycetota bacterium | reverse complement strand
CGTGGCGAAACGCAACGGCGCACCTTCCTCGCCTTCGACGGCGGCTACCACGGCGACACCTTCGGCGCGATGAGCGTCGGCGATCGCGAGCCGTTCTTCGCGCCGTTCGCGCCGCTGCTGTTCGACGTGGTGCGCGCTCCGGTCGACGCTGAGGGCTTCGCGCGCACGTTCGAGCGCCATCGCGAAGTGCTCGCCGCCGTGATCATCGAACCGCTGGTGCAGGGCGCTGCCGGCATGCGCATGCACGACGCGACGCTGCTCCGCGCGATCGCGACGACCTGTCGCGCCGCGCGGGTGCCGTGGATCGCCGACGAGGTCTTCACCGGCTTCGGGCGCACCGGGACGCTCTTCGCGTGTGCGCAGGCCGGCGTCGCACCCGATCTGCTCTGCATCGCGAAAGGCCTCACCAGCGCGATCAGTCCGCTCGCCGCGACGCTCGCGACCGAGGAGCTGTTCGCCGCGTTCCGCGCGCCGGAGCGGCGCCGCATGCTGGCCCACGGCCACTCGATGACGGCCCATCCGATCGGCTGCGCGGTGGCGCTCGAATCGCTTGCGCTGTGCGCCGAGCGCGGCGTGCCGGCCCGACTCGACGCGATCGGCGCCCGCATCGAGGCCGGACTCGCGCCGCTTCGCGCCCACCCGCGCGTCCGCTCGCTGCGACGGACCGGCGGGATCGTCGCGTACGACCTCGCGTCGGAGAGCGGCGACGCCAGCGGCTACTTCACGGCTCTTGCCCCGCAATTGCGTGCGCGCGCGCTCGATCTCGGCGTCCTGCTGCGCCCGCTCGGCACGACCGTCTACGCCTGCCCGCCCGCCTGCACGACCGAAGCGCAATGCGACCAGATCGCCGCCGCGATGCGCGCGCTGGCCGATGTCGCCGCCGTCAACCCCGCTCGCTGATCCCTTCGAAGGCGGCGATCGCGCAGCGTGCATTCGCCGGAATCGCGCAGCTCTTCAAGTCGGCGTCGACCCAGACCAGCAACGCCTTCGCCGCGGCGATCCGCTCGGCGCCGCGGCGCACCTCGTAGAGCATCTCGAAGCTCTTGCCGCCGAGACGGGCCACCCGGGCCGCCACCGCGAGTCGATCGCCGCGTCGCGCCGGCCGCTCGTACCGGCAGCTCGCCTCGCCGAGCAGGAACGGCGGGATGTCGCCCGCGATGAGCCCGAGTCGCGCGAAGTAGTCGAAGCGCGCCTGCTCGATCAGGCTCCAATAGACCGCGTGGTTCACGACACCGGCGACATCGACATCGACCCAGCGCAGCGGCACCTCGACCTCGAAGCGGAACGGGTCGGTCACGGGTACCAGCGCAGCATCACGCTGTCGAGACCGAGCGCGAGCCCGGTCGACTCGAGATTGCGGCCGACGCAGCGCAGCTCGAGCAGATGGTCGCCTTCCTTGAGCCCGCGCGTGCCGACCAGCGCGTCGACCAATCGCAGGCGGGGCGAATAGCAGTCGATCGGGCTGCCGACCCGCTCACCGTCGATCCAGAGCTCCCAACAACCGGCGTCGGCGCTCTTGGTGAGACGCAGGTAGATGTCGAAGGCGCGCGTCCCACTGACCGCGAACGGGAGCGACAGCACGGCGGACTCGCGATCCGCTGGCTCGAACCGAACCTGCTTGCCCCACGCCCAAAACGGTCCCGATTGCACCAGCGGGAGTGGCACGCCTTCGCCGACGACAAACGCAGCGAGGGTCTCCTTCTCCTCCGGCTCGATCCGAAGCTCGGCGAAGGGCAGTCGTTCCTGCGGGCTCGGAATCGCCGGGTAGAGGAAGTGCGGCTCTTCCTGGTACCAGTAGGCAACGCTCGAGAAGGCGTCGTTGCGATCGGGGGCGAACTTCTGCACGTCGTGGCGCACGGCGAAGCCAGCGCGCTCGAAAGTCACAGCGAAGCCCTTCGTGAACGGGATCGGGTCGGTGATGAACCAACGGCACGCGGTCGTGCGCGCGCCCGAACCGATGCCCTCGTGGACGGTGACGCCGCCGAACGGTCCGCTGCCGACGCGCAGTCCCCACGCTTCATCGAACGCGCTCTCGAAGCCGGTGCCGGTGAAAGTCGGGATCTCCTCGCCGTCGACGAAATAGCGGTCATCGCCCTCGCCGGGCCATCCCGCTTCGCCGGACCAGAGCGACAGCACCGTGCCGACGTAGTGGCCGGCGCCGCCAATCTCAGCGACCTTGTGCTGGCGCAACGTGCCGTTGCGCGGCGACGCGCGAAACGAAGCGTGGAAGGTCCGCAGGTGCTCGCGCTTCGGCGCCTCGGTCCAGTCGACCTGCCAGAACACCAGGCGCGCCGGGCGCTGCGAGTCGTTTCTCAGCGAGATCTCGGCGGCTTCGTTGAACGGCATCGGCCACCACGAGGTGCGCGCGCGGCCATCGCCAGCGACGCGGATCGGCAGGGTGTCGACGTTCGCCTCGAGCCCGTGGCCGACGCCGAAGAAGTCGCCGATCGGCACGTCGACGGACGGGGCGCTCTCTCCCTCCCACCGCGCGCGCAGGACCAGCAGGCGTGGGTAGTAGGGATCGTCGCTCTCGACCGTGAGCCAGAGGTGGCGGATGACGCCCGGTCCAGTGATGCGCGCGAGGGTCATCTCCGCGCCGGCGGCGAGCGATTGGTAGTCGAGGTTGCTGTTGCCGTCGACGTGGGCGCTCGAGATCCGATGGTAGGCACCCTTGGGCGGAGCGAAGAGGTCGCCGAGACCGCCGTCCTGAACCGCGGCCATCGCTGGCGCGGAAGGGAACGCAACGGTGGGCGGCACGGCGAACGCCAGAAGCGAGATCGCCAGTACGGAACAACGAATCGCATCCATCGTCGTATTCCACCCCCGTCCGACCCGCCCGCAGCGCGGGCTACCATGGCGACCGCCTCGACCCACATGGCAAGTCGCGAGGCTCCCGAAGAAGAAGGATGCCACGATGCTCCGTCTTTCCATTGCGGCCACGTTTTCGCTCCTCGGGATCGCCCTGCCGATCGCACACGGTCCGAAACGAGGCAACGAGGCGCGTCCGCTCCTGGCGCCGAATGCGCTGGGAACCTGGCGCCTCGACAGCTTGCTCGATCAGGCAGAGATCACCGGGATTGCGGCCGGCAGCATCGATCCTGGCTCCTACCTCCTCGAAGACCTGCGCTTCGACGGCGGAATCGCCGGGATCGTCCCGCTCACTTCGTCGTTCGGGAAAGCGAGCGTGGCGGCGGGCGAAGGTGGCGCCTCGCTCAAGGTGACCGGCCAGGTCGGAGCCTTCCTGCTCACGGTGCCAAAGACCAAGCGCGCCGACGTCGGGGCGATCGCCTACCGCGTTCGTTCCAGCGACTGCGGCGAGGTGGCACTGATCCGCGATGACGCGACGCTGCAGATGATCAAGCAGGCGGTGGGCGGGCCGGGCGGACCTGGTGGCCCGGGCGCGCCGGGCGGACCTCCGCCGGCGGCCGGCGGGCCGGGGGTCGCGCCGCCGCAAGGGCTGCAGCCACCGGCCGGCGCGCCATTGCCGCGCAGCCTGCAGCTGCCACCAGGGTTCCTCGCCCAATTCGGCGGTCAGGGCGGCGGCGTGAACGGCGATCCGAAGCAACTGCTCAGCGGCGAGATCAGCAAGCTCGCCACTGATGGCGAGTGGCACACGTTGATGCGCAGTGCGCGTACGCCGAATGCCAACGCCGGTGGCATGTTCAGTGGATTCATGGGCGGCCAGCAACCCCCGAGCAGCGACTCGATCGAAGAGCTCGGCTTCGTCGTCTTCGTGCCGGAGGAGCGCAAGGAGTCGGGCGTCACCGTCGACCTCGAGTTCGTCCATCTGCTCGACTCGAAGGCCGACTACGCGGCGGCGACGGTCGCGCCGCTGACGCTCCCCCGCAAGCTCGTGCTCCACAGCGGGCTGCACCTCAACACGCCCGCGGCGGTCACGTGGCGGCTGGTGGCGCCCGAAGGGGGCAAGCTCATTGCGGGGCTCGGCGCGCTGAACGACGAACCGTTCGAGCTTTTCGTACACGTGACGTCGAAGAAGGGGCGTGAGACCGTCTTCACCCATTCGTACTCGGCGCCGCTTGACGCCGATGGCACGCAGCCGTTCGACCAGGAGGCAATCACGCCGATCGCGGTCGATCTGGCGCCCTTCGCCGGCCAGGAGATCGCGCTTGAGATCGAGGTGGTCGAGGCGACCGAGCCCAACGTCGCCTTCCTGTTCCAGCCGTTGATCTACGGCCCGCGGCCGGAAGGCGTCCGCAACGTGATGCTCTACTTCTGCGACACGCTGCGCGCCGACGCGCTCTCCTGCTACGGCAACGATCGGCCGACGACCCCACAGCTCGATGCGCTGGCCGCGAACGGCATCCGTTTCGAACGCTGCTTCAGCCAGGGCGCCTGGACCTACGTCTCAATGCCGTCGTCGCTCACCTCACTGGTGCCGAGCGTGAGCGGCGTGCGCAACGTCGGTGAGCAGATCCCCGGGTCGGCGACCACGGTGGCGGAAGCGTTCCGCGCGGCGGGCTACCTGACCGCGGCCTTCATCCGCAACGACTTCGTCGGCCCGACCACCCACACCGAACAAGGCTTCGACTTCTTCTTCCCGGGTGACGTGATCGGCGCGCCGGCGAGCGTGCCGGGCGGCGGCGGCAACGCCGTGCTGCAGGCGGCGCAGCGGATGTTCCGCCCGCTGCTCCCGCAGGGACGGCAGGGCCCCGACGCCGGCGCCGGCCCGATGAACTTCAACAGCGGCTCGTCGCGCGATCTCTGGACCAAGGTCGAACCGTGGCTCGAGCAGTACAAGGACGTCCCGTTCCTGCTCTACATGCACGCGGTCGACCCGCACGAACCGTACGAACCCGAAAAGGCCGATCGCGCGAAGTTCCTCAGCAGCGAGGACGAGACATCGCTCGCCGCGATGGACCAGAAGCTGAGCGCGTGGCAGCAGCAACAGCAGCAGTTCGTCGCCAATTTCGGCGGCGGCGGCTTCGGTCGTCTGGTCGTGACGCTAGCGGCGCCGACTCCGCCGCCGGTTGCTCCGACTCCTGCGGCCCCCGCGGCAGGCGCTGGCGCCGCAGGTGACGCCGACGCGGGTGCTGGCGCCACCCCTGACGGCCAGACTCCGCCGCTCGTGCCGCCGGTCACGGCCGTCGCGATCCAGGGCGGCGAGATGGCATCGATGTACGCGCAGGCAGGCATCGATGCGGCGGATTACATGCGCAAGCAGCGCGCGATCTACGACGCCGAGGTCCACTACTTCGATCGCCACTACCAGCAGGTGCGCGACTATTTCGCGGCCAACGGCCTCACCGATCGCACCGTCTTCAGCTTCAACGCCGACCATGGCGAGGAGTTCCTCGACCACGGCGCCCAAGGCCATGGCCAATCCGTCTACGCCGAGCTGAACCACGTGCCCTGGATCCTGTCGGCGCCCGGACTGGTGCCGGTCGGCAAGGTGCTGCCCGACAACGTCGCCAACCTCGACCTCGGACCGACGCTGCTGGGACTCGTGGGCATCGTGCCGCCCGACACGATGCAGGGACGCAACCTCGCCGAGGAGCTGAAGAGCGGCGAAGATCTGCCCGCCAGCATGATCGTGACCGAGCGCTGGAGCGGTGGGATGTTCGGGCTCTACGGCGACTCGGCGGGTGCCGAGGGCGAGGGCGAGTACCTCGGCGAATGGGCGGTCATCGAAGGGCGCTGGAAGACGATCGTGCGCCGTTCGATGGCGCCGGCCGTCGGCATCGACGGCAAGCCGGGCGCTCCGGAGTTGACGGTCGAACTCGAGATCTACGACCTCCTCGCCGACATGACCGACTCCAAGTCGCTGATCGAGACCGAGCGCCCGCGCGCCGAGGAATCATCCAAGCGGCTCGCGATCTGGCTCGGTGAGATGCGCAAGCTGAACGCCCGCTACGCCGGGGAGAACACGGCGAGCGACGGCGCCCTCGACATGATGCGCGCGCTCGGATATGCGCAGTGAGACGCTGACACCCTGACACCCAGACTCCTGTCACCACATCGGGAGCGCGCTCAACATGGGCGACCTGCGCGATGCCTTCAAGAAGGCCGGCCTCATCGACGACAAGACCGACCGCCGGCTGAAGCACGAGCAGCGGGTGGAGAAGAAGGAACTCGGCCGCGAGGGGCTCGAAGAGCAGCACCGCAACGAAGAAGCGCAGAGGAAGCAGATCGACGAGCAGAAGCGCGCTGACGTGAAGTCGGCGCAGGCGCGGCTCGATCATGATCGTGCGCGGGCGGAGAAGTCGAAGAAACTGCGCGCGGCGCTCGTCGAGCAGGCGGTCCGCGGCACTTCGGGGCCGCGCCGCTTCCACTGGGTCGACGCGCAGGGGTACTGCCCGTGGATCGCGCTTGACGACGAGACCGGCCGGCGGCTGGAGGCGGGCGAACTCGCGCTGATCGCCATGCCCGACTCGGGCGAAACGGCGCTGGTCCCGCGGGCGCTGGCGCTCGAACTGCACGCCGTGGCGCCCGCGCAACTGCTCCATCTCGCGGGCGGGCGTAGCTGACCGACCGCGAGCTTGAAGCGGCCAACGAGTTGCACCGGAAGGGACGGAGCGGGGCGTCCGCCGGACGCCGATCGACGCGCAGACCCGAATCGTGGGACTCTGGCGCGGGAATCGGCGCGCCCGGGCGTGATTCTCCGCAGTCCGATCAACTCGCTGCTGCACCCCGGGATCCGCCGCCCCCCACCTCATGGCCGACAAGCGACAGCGCTTCGAAGACAACGTCGGCGGACGCTGGTACGTCGACAAATCGTGCATCCTCTGCTCGCTCTGCTCCGACCTCGCGCCGAAAAACTTCCGCGAGAGCAAGGACGGCGACCACGACGTCGTCTACAAGCAGCCCGAGACGGCCGAGGAACTCGCGCAGTCGGAGCTGGCGAAGCAGCAGTGCCCGGTCGAGTCGATCGGCAACGACGGCGCTACCTGACCTGCCGATGGCAGCGCGAGTGAAGGCTGCGCCTCCCGCTGACACTAGGGGCGTGGTAGCGGACTAGCGGCTGGTCGCTGCTGCGACTTCCGCAGCCGACAGTTCGATCGTGATCACGCACCAGGAGTCGGAATCCGGGCGCTTCAAGTAGCGCGCATCGCCGAGGTGGACCGCGGCGCCGCCGTCGTCGTGTTCGTCGAGCCATGCGCAAGGGAGCCGCGCGAAGGACTTCCAAGCCGTCGCCTCCGGGCGAGTCAGAGCCTCCGCCACGCGCAGGTCGTCCCAGATGTCGCGCCAGGGAGGCGGCGACGGAGTTGGATGCGTGGTCGCCGAATCCGGGCGAGCCGCGACGACGCGACCCTCGAGATCGCGGGTCTCGAAGCGCAGCGCGGCACCCTCAGCGAGCGCGACCCGCCAGCGCGTCGGATCGGCGATCGCGGGCGTGCGCAGGCGCCACTGCACGTCAGCGACCGGATCAGCGCGCACAGCCGTCTCCATCGTCGCCCCGCACCACGCCACCAGCGCGACGTAGCTCGCGACCAGCCCGCTGCCGGTCGCGATCACACGTCCCGGCACGGCACGGCCGACGCCAGCGGAGCGCGCCCACGCGACCAGCGCGACGCCAAGCGGAAACACGATTCGAACCAGCCCGGGCGTCCGTTCGTGCTGCAGCAGGAACCACGTCGTGGCGACGCCAATCAGCGACCAGATCGCGTTCCCGAACCGCGTCCGCGCTCCGGCCAGAGCCGCGGCGCCGCCGAGCAGCAGCCAGAGCCACGGATCGACGATGAAGATCAGGTCGCCGAACCAGCGCGTTTGTGAGAACGGCTGCCACGGCCGGATGCCGTAGTCGTTCAGCCAGTCGAGCAGCAGATGGGTCAGCAACCCGAAAAAGGCCGGCAGCAGGTGGCAGCGCCACGGCACGCGCGCCGTGGCGACCTCGCGCCGCTCGATCCATCGGATCGCAGCGCCAAGCAGGACGGCTTGCACGACGATCCCAAGCGCCGAATGCGTGATTCCGCGGTGATGAACCAGGTAGCACGCCTTGCGCGCCGCCTCGCCCGCGCAGAACAGCGGCGCGACGATGTCGATGTCCGGCAGGTTTGCGCCGATCACCAGCGAGATCGGCGCCAGTCGCGACGCGGTGCCGAGTCGTGTCTTCGCCAGCAGCGCCCCGACGAGCGTATGGGTCAGCGGTTCCACGCGGCAGAAGGTAGCGAGTCGATGGGTTCGAGCGACTTGGGCACGCGATCGGCATCGAGCGTGAGGAGTTGCCAGATCTGCGGGTCGGGGACGCCCGATGTCGCGCGATGGAGCCTGAAGCGCGACGCGTCGTCGCCATCGCGCACGACCTCCATCAGCGGATCGTAGTCGGCGTGGAAGAGCGCTCTCACGTCCGACTCGGTGGCGAGCGTGACGCGTGCCGCCTCAGCGAAATCGACGATGTCGCCGGTGTTCCAGGCGTCATAGAGGCGCGCGTCGCCGACGCGCGCGAGCACTCGGCGATCCTCCCTCAGCGCGCCGCCCGCATCGGGATGCTGCGGATTGACGATGGCATGCACGCGGAACAGCGTGATCGTCGCTGGATCGGGGACGCGGGCGCGCAGGAACGCGAGCCACGGCGAGCTCTCCTCGATGGAGCCGACGCAACGCGAGTACTGCGGGCGTTTCGCCCACTCGGCGAGCGTCTCGCGTGCGCGGTCGAAACGGTCGCGGATCGGCGGGCGACCGTCCAAGCCGACGAGCCCTGATTCGCGCGTCGGATCGGGATCGGCGACCGGATCGGAAGCCTTACCGGCGACGGGCGCCGGCACGGTAATCGGAGCGTCCGGTGGCGCAGCACAGCGCGAAGACGCGAACGCGACGACGAACGCACCAACGAGCGTGAGCGCCGGACGACCGTGGCCTGGAGAAGACATCGACCGGCTCCCATCGTCCCGCGACGCCGCAAGTGACACGATCGCGATCCTCGCGCTTGTCGCGGGTGATCGGCGTAACGCGAAGGTCACAGGCGCGGACCGGTCCAGGAGCCGATCGATGTCCTTCCATCACCGCCGATCAGTGCGTCGAACGTCGCGGCGGCGCCTTGCGCCTCGGACCGGAGTCTTCGCTCGGCGGCGTCAAATCGAGCAGCGAGCCGCGCGTGATCGCGGCGTCGCCGAACCGTTCGCGCAGGCGGTCGACGGTGCGCGCAACGGCGCGGCCCTGCCGCGCGACCTTCGGCTCGAACAGCGCGGGTTGCACCACGCCGAAATGGGACAGCGCAATGCCAACCAGGCGGATCGGCTGGCGCGTGGTGTCGCACTTCACGAGGAGCTCACGCGCGAACGGCAGGATCGACTCGGTGGTGTCGACCGCGGTCGTCAGCGTGACGGCGCGCGACACCGTCTCGAAGTCGGCGGTGCGCAGCTTCACGGTGATCGTCCGACCGGCGAGGCGTTGGTGCCGCATTCGGCTGGCGAGTTGCTCGACCAGCATCAGCAGCATGCGCCCCACCTCGTCGCGGTCAGCGACATCGACCTCGAACGTGTGCTCGCGGCCGAGCGACTTTGCCTCGCGCTCCGGCTCGACCGCGCGCTCGTCGCGACCGTGGGCGAGGTCGTGCAGATGGCGGCCGCTCGCTTCGCCGAACGCCGCGATGAGGTGCGCGAGCGGCAGCAGAGCGACATCGCCGATGGTCCTGGCTTCGAGCTGGTGAAGGCGCGTCGCCGCTTTCGGACCGACGCCCCACAACCGCTCAATCGGCAGCGGCGCGAGGAACGCCCGCACTGCATCCGGCGCGGGCGAGACGACGACGAGTCCGGCCGGCTTGCGCAGGTCGGAGGCGATCTTCGCCACGAACTTCGAGGGCGCGACGCCGACCGACGCGGAGAGCCGCTCTTCGCTCGCGACCGCCGCCTGAATTTTGGCGGCGATCGTGGCGCCGTCGCCAAGCAGCCGCTCGCTGCCGGTCACGTCGAGGAACGCCTCGTCGACGGAGAGCGGTTCCACGAGGTCGGTGAAGCGCTCGAGCAGCGTCATGAAGCGCGCCGAGACGGCGAGGTAGAGCTCCATCCGCGGCGGCAGGAAGACGCCTTGCGGGCAGAGTTGCCACGCGCGTGAGATCGGCATCGCCGAGTGGACGCCGAAGCGCCGCGCCTCGTAGCTCGCGGCCGAGACGACGCCACGCGCCTTGCCGCCCTTCGGATCGGCGCCGACGATCACCGGACGGCCTCGCAACGAAGGCTGCTCGCGCACCTCGACCGCCGCATAGAAGGCGTCGAGGTCGACATGGAGGATCGTGCGCGCGGACGCAGGATCCGGGAGAGTGGTCACGAGTGCCGGATCACGATCGACTCGACGACGTTGGCGACGTCCGAGCACGAGTCGGTCGCCTTCTCGAAGTCGCCGAGGATGTCCTTCCACTTGATGATCTCGACCGCGTCGAGCTTGCGGTCGAAGAGGGCGGCGACGCCTTGCTTCTCGATCCGGGCGCCCTCGGATTCCTGCTTTTGGATCCGCTGGCACTGGTCGAAAATCAACTGCGGCTGCTTCAGGTCGCGCAGCATCGGCATCATTCCGCGGATGAGCGCGGTCGACGCCGACAGCACTTTGCCGAGCGCACGACAGTCGTCGCTCGGCGCGGGGATGCGGTAGAGCACCATCCGGCTCACCGCCTCGTCGAGGTGGTCGAGCACGTCGTCGACGCGGCAGACGAGTTCGTGGATCTCCTCGCGATCGAAGGGCGCAAGGAATGTGCGGTTCAGTTTCTCGATCACTTCGCGGGTGAGCCGATCGCCGGCGAGTTCGAGGTCGTTGATCTGCCTCGCCTTGGCGGCGATATCCGTGAAGTCGGCGAGGACGCCGTCGAGCAGACGTCCCGCTTGATCGAGGTTCTCGGCGGCACGCTCGATCAGGGCGAAGAACCCTTCGTCCTGGGGCAGCAGTCGCACCACGTCTCGTCCTCCAGATCCGGCGGCTGGCGCGGCAGCGATTCTTCAGTCAGCGCTCCTTCGGTCAGAGCGACTCGCTCCGCTTCCAGAGTTTTCCGAGCTCGTCGGCGAGCGCGGCGTGACGTGCTCGCTTCGCCGCAAGGCGCACAGCGTCCTGGTAGAGCACCGGATCTTCGAACGCGGCGGCGATCTCAGCCTGCTCGCGCTCGATCACCTCGATGCGCGCGAGCAGCCGTTTCTCCTCGGTCGCCCGCGCCTTCTCCTCGCGTCGCTTCTCACGGAACTCCTCGCCTGCCTTGCGCGGCTCTGCGGATGGTGCTGCACCTTCGCCGCTCGCCGGCTGCGCTCCGCGCGCCAACTTGCCCGGCGTCGCGGCTGCGCCAGAGGCGACGTATCCGGGGAGCGGCCGCCCTTCGCGCTGGCGCATCTGGGCATAGGCCGTGAAACCGCCGAGGTAGCTCTTCACGCGGCCGCCGACGTTCACTTCGAGCACGCGCGTCGCGACCGCGTCGATGACGTGACGATCGTGCGTGACCAGCAGGAGCGCGCCGTCGTAGCCGACGAGCGCCTCGGACAGCATCTCCTTGCCGGTGAGATCGAGGTGGTTGGTCGGCTCGTCGAGCAGCAGGAAGTTGACCGGCTGCACCAGCGTGCGCGCGATCGCGACGCGCGCCTTTTCGCCGCCCGAGAGCACGCGGATCGGCTTGTGGATGTCGTCGCCGGAGAAGAGGAAGGCGCCGAGCAGCGTGCGCAGACGGACCTCTTTCGTACCGCGCGGTGCCGCGCGCTGCACTTCCTCGAAGACCGTCGCGGAGAGGTCGAGCGCCTCGGCCGTGTGCTGCGCGAAGAACGCCGGGACCGCGCGCGGATCGAGACGCCGCTCGCCCGCTTCGAGCGGCTCGGTGCCGACGAACATCCGCAGCAGAGTCGACTTGCCGGCGCCGTTCGCGCCGACGATTGCGACCTTTTCGCCGCGCTCGATCTCGAGGTCGAGCTTCTCAAACAGCGGCCGCGCGTCGCCGAAACGCTTGGTGACGCCAACCAGCGCGCAGACCAGCTGCCCTGAACGCGGCGCCGGATCGAAGCGGAAGCGGATCGAGTCCGCCTCGGTCGCGATCTCGATGCGTTCCATGCGATCGAGCTGCTTCTCCTTGCTCCGGGCCTGGGCGGCCTTCGTGTTTTTGGCACGGAACCGTTCGATGAAGCGCTCGAGCTGCTCGACCTTCTTGTCCTGGTTCTCCTTGGCCGAGATCAGCGCCGTGCGCCGCCGCGCCTTCTCTGCCTCGTACACGGTGTAGTTGCCGGCGAACTGCGTGAGCTTCCCGTCGGCGAGTTCGACCACCTTGGTCACGCTGCGATCGAGGAATGCGCGATCGTGCGAGATCACGACCAGCGTGCCGCTGAAGGCGTGGAGCGTGTCCTCGAGCCACGCGAGCGACGGCAGATCGAGGTGGTTGGTCGGCTCGTCGAGCAGCAGGTGCGTCGGCCGCGACAGCAGCAGCCGCGCCAGATGGACGCGCATCCGCCAACCACCCGAAAGCGTCTCGAGGCGCGCATGCATCTGCTCGGCAGAGAATCCGAGCCCGTCGAGAATCTTTTCGGCCTGGGACTGTGCGGTCCAACCCGATGCGGCCTCGAAGGCGTGCTGCAGATCATCGAGGCGCGCCAGGAGTACGGAGAGCTCCGGGTCATCGGCATGCATGTCGGAGATCTGCTCGGTGATCTCCTCCTGCTCGCGCGCCGCGTCGAGAGCGTCCTCGAACGCGCGCATGGCGCCATCGAGCGGCGTGTCGCCGGCGAGGGGCAGCTCTTCCTGAGGAAGGTAGCCGAGACGCACGTGGTGGGCACGGACGATGCGGCCGTCGTCCGGCGCCTGCTGCCCAAGCAAAACGCGCAGCAGCGTGGTCTTTCCGGCCCCGTTGCGGCCGACCAGGGCGATGCGCTCGCCGGTGCCTAGGATCCAGTCGATCTGATCGAGTAGGTGGCGCTCGCCGACGCGGACGGTGATTTGTTCAAGTGCTAGCACGCCGCCAACATATCGGCACTTGCTCTTGGAGAAGCGGATGCGCGCTTGGTTTGCACCTGCGGCGATCATCGCCGCGCTCTTTGCGGGTGGCCGGGAAGTACCGTCCACGACGGGCGGCGATGCCCGCTGGCGCGCGGCGACGCAGCGCTACTTCGAGTCGCTGCGACCGGAGTCACGCGCGGCCGTGGCATTCGCGTTCGACGATCCGCGGCGCCTCGACTGGCACTTCATCCCGCGCGAACGCAAGGGACTCGCGCTTGGCGCAATGGACGATGTCGAGCGGCGATCGACGCACGCGCTGCTGCGGGAGTTCCTGTCGCCGCTCGGCTACGAGCGTGCGCTCGGCGTGATCGAGCTCGAGGCCGAACTGCGCCGGATCGAGAACAACCCATCGCGCGATCCTGGTCGCTACTACGCCAGCGTGTTCGGGGATCCCGGCACGTCGAGCCCCTGGACGCTGCGCATCGAGGGCCACCATCTCGCACTGAACTTCACCGGAGTGGCCGCGGACGGCGTCGCGACGACGCCGTTCTTCCTCGGCGCCAATCCAGCGGAGGTGGAGACCGGCGACGCGGCAGGGAGACGCCTCCTCGCATCGCTCGAGATACGGGCGCACAGCCTCATCCACCGTCTCTCACCCGACCAGCGCGCTGCGGCCTGCTTTTCCGCGACCGCGCCGGCCGATGTCTTGTTTGGGCCCGCGAGCCCGCTGCCCGACCTCACGCTCGGCGTTGCCGTTGCCGCGCTGTCAACGGACGAGGTCGCGGAGCTGAGCGCGCTCGTGCAGGAGGTGACCGGGCACGTCACGGCCGCAGGTTCCGAAGCGCTGCCCCTCGACGCACGCTTCGCCTGGGCCGGCGCTCTCGAGCCCGGGGCCGGCCACTATTGGCGGGTGGCGACGCCGGAGGCTGTCATCGAGTACGACAACACTCAGAACAATGCCAACCACGTGCACCTGCTCTGGCGCGACCCCCGCAACGACTTCGCTGCCGCCTGGCTCGCCTCCCACCGGATGACGGAGGCGACCGACCCCGCGGATGGCGCAAACGAGTGACTTCGGTCGCGGGCGCCGATCCCAGGGGAATCTCGATCGAACCGCTTGCAAATATCGCACTTATCGCAAATTGAACCGCGACGATTGCACAGAGCTTGCCCCGCGGCGCGCCCGCTCGCCCAAGTGATCGATCGCCTTGAGGCGATGTTTTCCATGTGGCGACCGCGCCGACGAAGCCGTCGGACCGGCGCCGCCGTCGAGGCACCCGATTCTCGATCCGGTACACGGTTCGCCGTCTTTATGTAAAAAACTGCGACGCCACAATTTCGCTAGGCTATGCCTCGTCGGCGACCAATCCCCGAAAACGCTGCGCCAGTTCCCCCGAACTAGCGTCGGCGCCTTGAAGAAGTGAATCTTCCCCCCACCTGCCAAAGAGTTCAACCAAGGAGTCGACGATGCTGAAAGCCTCATCCTTTGCGCTGCTGGCGCTGTTCGGTGCGGCACCGCTCGCCGTCGCCGGGACGATCAAAGTTCCGCAGGACTACGCGACAATTCAGGCCGCCATCAACGCGTCCGTGAACGGTGACCTGATCACGGTTTCGCAGGGCACCTACCACGAGTACATCGACTTCCTCGGCAAGGCGATCACGCTGCAGGGCGCGAACTCCTCGAATACGCTCATCGACGGCAACGGCGCCGGCGGTTCGATCGTGACGATGAAGTCGGGCGAGACGGCGTCGACCGTCATCACCAGAATCTCCATCAAGAAGGGCACCGGCACGTCGGTCGGCGGCAAGTTGATCGGCGGCGGGATCTATCTGACGGGTGGCTCCGATCCGACGATCATCGACTGCAAAGTCGGCTTCAACACGGCGCTCTGGGGCGCTGGCATCTTCATCGATGTCGGCTGCGATCCGCTGATCCAGGACAGCCTGTTCGCGAACAACGTCACCGGCTCGGGCGGACTCGGCGGCGGCCTCTACATCGCCGGCAACCCGACACTCGACAACAACCGCATCGCCGAGAATACGGCAACGGTGGGCTTCGGCGGCGGCGCGTACACCCTGAACAGCAAGCCCACGATCGCCAACGGCGAGTTCGATTCCAACATCGCCTGGTACGGCGGCGGTCTGCACGTCCAAGGCGGCGCACCGTCGATCACCGGGAACCTGTTCGAGCAGAACATCGTCACGGTCAACCCGACCAACGGTGAGGGCGCCGGGCTCTCGATGGTCGCTGGTTCGACCGCGTGGGTCTCCGGCAACGAGTTCCGCTACAACAACGCGCACAGCGGCGCCGGCATCTACTCCTACGACTCTTCGCCGACGATCATCACGAACCTGATCCACGAGAACACCGCCGCCACCAACTCCTCGGGCGGCTTCGGCTACGGCGGCGGCATGTCGCTTGGCAAGACCAAGGGTTCGGTCGAGCTGAATGAGATTTATCTCAACACCGCGGCGCTCGGCGGCGGCGTCGCAACCCGCAGCTCGACGACGGTGCTGCTCACCGGAAACGTGATCGATACGAACGACACCGGCACGCTCGGCGTCGGCGGCGGCATCTACTCGAAGGACTCCTCGCCGACGATCCTCGGCAGCACCATCGCGGCGAACAACGCGAGCAAGGGTGGCGGGGTCTACGTGATCGGCAAGTCGGCGCCGACGATCGACACCGCGATCATCTTCTTCAACACGGCGGGATCGAACATCTCGTTCTACGACGCGACCGGCCTCCTGACGTTCGGCTTCTCCGATGTCGAGGCCGCCTCGCTCGGTGGGTCGAGCCTCTCGATCGATCCGCAGTTCGCGAACCTCGCGGCACGCGATTTCTCGCTGCTCTCGAGCTCGCCGGTGATCGATGCGGGCAACTTCTTCTACACCGGTCCGGCGTCGGACGTCTACGGAAACACCCGCATCGTCGGCGGGCGCGTCGACATGGGGGCGTCTGAGTTCTAAGCGACGGATTGGTTCGTCATCGAGCAGTAATCAAGGTCGGGGGGCGGCTCGCATGCGAGCCGCCCTTCGATCGTTTCGGGTGGAGACGATTGCGAAGTCAATTACAGTTTTGCGCGAATCTTCTACGAAAGACGTTCAGAGCGATGGCTTGTCTCGTCGCATCCCCGCTAAAGAATGGCGCACCTCGAACACCGAAGCCGTCCCCCATCGCCGGAAACCTCTCTGATGGTTCGCTTTAGCCAAGCCTTCGCGATGGCACTCACGCTTGGCGCCCTGGCGCCAACGGCGCTGGCGGGTGCTGGCGGAACGGACAATCCCGGCCCCTGGGTCGGTCCCAATGGACCGCTCGTCGATCGCCACATCCTGATCCGCACCGAACCGGGTCTGGTGCTGAACGAGGGCGATTCAGAGAGCGGTTGGAGCGAAACCGGGAATGGCGAGATCGACAGGCTGAACGCGCACTACTCCGTCGAGGCGGTCTATCGCTTGCACTCGGATCCGCCGAACGGGCGCCGCGACCCCGCACTTTTCCGTGCGCTCGGCCTCGATCGCATCTACTACGTGCAGTTCCCTGCGCCGCGGAGCGATTTGGCGCAACTGGCGGCCGAGTACGAGGAACGCAGCTCGATCGAGTTGGCGTGGCTCGACCAGGTCGCCTCTCACTGCAGCAAGCCGAACGACCCGCTTTACGCGAGCCAGTGGAATTACACTTTGGAGGACCTCGACTGCGAGCCAGGCTGGAACATCACGACCGACTCCCAGGTGCTGGTCTCTGTGATCGACAGCGGCATCGACTTGAAGCACGCCGACATCGACGCGAATCTCTGGAAGAACCCGGGTGAGATCGCCGGCAACGGCGTCGACGACGATGGCAACGGCTACGTCGACGATGTCCACGGCTGGGACTTCTGGAACGCTGACCGCGACCCGACTGATGACTACGGCCACGGCACGCACGTCGCCGGGATCATCGGCGCAGAGGGCGACAACGGCCGTGACATCGCCGGAGTCTGCTGGAATGCCACGATCCAGGCGGTGAAGGTGCTCGACACCCTTGGTGCAGGCACTTGGACATCGATATCGCAGGGGATGATCTACGCCGCCGACAATGGCGCGCTGGTCTCGAACTACAGCCTTGGTGGCGCGAGCTACGACGTCGGCGTCGACACGGCGACCCAATACGCTGCGGGCCTTGACATCGTCCAAGTCGCCGCGGCTGGCAACCTCGCGACGAACGCGCCCTTCTACCCGGCGTGGTATGCGGACGTGATCGGCGTCATGGCGTCGGACTACGGGGAGAAGCGCGCGCGCTGGTCGAGCTACGGCTCCTGGTGCGACCTATGCGCCCCGGGCGACGGGATCACGAGCCTGTGGAAGGGCGGCCAGACTGCGGTCCTCACCGGAACGTCGCAGTCAGCACCGCACGTCGCCGCGATCGCCGCCCTCATCCGGAGCGTCAACCCGCAGCTTGATCGACTCGACACCGAGCTCGTGATCGAATACTCAGCGAAGGACCTTGGGACGGCGGGTCGCGATTCGACGTACGAGTGGGGACTCGCTGATCTCCATCGGGCGCTCGACATGGCGGGTTCGCTCTCGCTCTCCGCGACCAATGCATCCGTTGGCAGCTCGATCGACCTTTACGTGAACCGCCCCGACTCAGCGCTCGACCTCTATGTCCTGTTGCCCTCGATCTCAGGGCGCACTCCGGGTTACTACCTCGGCACGCAGTTCCCCGGTGACGAGCGCTACGTCCCGATGAACTACGACGCCGTGACCGATCTCTCGCTGCTGCTTCTTCCCAATGTCGGTGTCTGGGACAACTTCATCGGCTACCTCGACGTCTCAGGCCTCGGCACCGCAACGATCAACATCCCGAGCGGGAAGATCCTCCGCAATCACGCGAACGTTTTCAGCGGGATCATCCTGCCGGCGAGCGACCTGAGCACCGTCAAGTGGGTGCTGAACTCGGTCGTGCTGGACGTCCAGTAGGGCGGGACGTTCAGGACGACGATCACGCGGCGACCTCGCGGCGACCTCGCGATTCGGCGACGGCTCGATCAAATCCCGCGCACCAACTCGTCGATCCGCACCAGGCGGCGCTCGTCGATGCTCTTGCGCGCGGCGATGCCGGTGAGGCAGGAAAGCGCCCCATCGCGGACGCCGGGCACTCGCAGCCACTCGGGCAAGTCGGGCTTTGCGAAGATTTGATCGAGCAGAAGTTCGTCGCCGCCGCCGTGGCCACCCGCGACGTTCTCGACTTCGATCGCTTCGCGCTGGCCGAAGCTCTTGGTGAGCCAGATCTCGGTGGGCCTTTCCGGCGTCCACGGCTGCCGGTCATGGTCACGCACTTCGAGGCGCCCCTTCTCGCCGTTGAACGCGAGGCGGTAGCCCTCGAACGGCATCGCAGCGTTCAGCGAGTAGCTCATCTGCGCGCCGTTCGAGTAGCGGACGGCGAGGTTCATCGTGTCGAAGATGTCGACGTCTTCGCGGAAGACGCAGCCATCGCGCTTGTAGCCGTCCTCGCCCTCGCACGCGACGTAGAGCTCCGACGAGCCGCGGTCCTTGGTGATATCCCAGAAGAACGGGCACTTGCTCGCATGCGGGCAGCCGCGGCACTGCTCGTGCCGATACCCGCCGTTCTTGCCGTAGACCCGCAGGTTGCCGAATGCAGAGACCTCGACCGGATCCGCGTCGAGCCACCAATTGACCAGATCGAAGTGGTGGGTCGCCTTGTGGACCAGCAGCGACCCGCTCCTTGACCGCAGCCGGTGCCAGCGCCGGAAGTAGTCGGCACCGTGGTTCACGTCGAGGTACCAGTTGAAGTCGACCGAGGTCACCTTGCCGATCACGCCAGAGAGCAGCACTTCCTTGATCCGGCGGTGCTTGCGCGCGAAGCGGTAGTTGAAGCCGACCGTGAGCCTTCGCCCGCTCGTGCGCTGTGCATCGAGGACGCGCTGGCACTGCGCCTCGTCCGTGACCATCGGCTTCTCGGTGATGACATCGACGCCGGCTTCGAGTCCGCGCACGATGCAATCGGCGTGGGTCGCGTCGACGGTCGTGACCGTCAGCAGTTCCGGCTTCGCCTGCGCGAGCATGGCGTCGAGATCGGTGTAGATCGGAACGTCCACCCCGAGCCGCCCGCGCACGACTTCGGCGCGCTTGCGATTGACGTCGCACAGTCCCACCAGCTCGACGGCCTCGCCGTGACGGGCGAGCACGCTCGCCCCCCACTGCGTGCTGCCGCGGATCCCGGTGCCGACGATCGCGTACCGGCGCCGCGCGCGGCGCGGCAACGCGGCCATCGAGGGCGCCGCTGCTGGCGGAGCCGACGTCGCCGTCGCGACCGCAGCGTCCGCGCCAAGTGTCGTGGCGATCGCTGCACCACCTGCTGCCTTGAGGAACCCGCGACGCGAGATGCCATCCATCGGAAGCTCCAAGTACAGGAGGCGGTGAGCGTAGCGCTCGCCGCGGCGTGCTCGGCTACGCTCCGCCGCAATGGAGCCCGCCGTGATCCGATCGCTCGCCGCGTTCCTGACCCTGTTCGGCGGGAGTCCAGCTCCTGACGGACCGCCAGCTGCCGATCCGATCGCGTTCGGCATGGAGCGGCTCGCGGTGGCGGGGATCGCGTCCGACCGCACCCAGGTGATGATCGATCCGAAGCTCGGCCGCGAGGCCTTTGCGATCGAGCCAGCTGGCCCGCTCGTCCAGGTGTCCGGCGGCGACCCCGCCGGTGCGATGTACGGGTTGCTCGAGCTCGCAGAACTCGTTCGCTGCGGTGGTACCCGAGCGGTCGCCGACGCACGAACGAGCGCCCGTCCGTTCCTCGCCGACCGCGGAATGAACATCTTCGTCACGCTGCCGTGGAGTGACGCCAGGCACGACACCGACTACGACCCGGCGGCACTGGTCGACCCGGCGCGCTGGTGGTTCCAGAACGAGTCGTACTGGACCACTCTGCTCGACCAGATGGCGGAGGCGCGGCTCAACTGGCTCGATCTCCACGGGACGTGGGACATCGCCACCACCGGCGCTCCCAACCTCTACGCCTACTTCGTGCACAGCGAGGTGTTTCCCGAGGTCGGCGTCGCTCCCGACATCAAGGCCGCGAACCTCGCCCGCCTCAACTGGGTGATCGAGCGGGCCCATGCGCGCGGCGTACGCGTCAGCCTGATGTCGTATGAGGCGAGCCTCTCAACTCCCCATCGCCGCGAGCCGCCCTATCCCAACGACGAGGCGACCGCCTTCACCTACACCCGCGACGTGGTCGAACGGTTGATCCGCAGCGCGCCCGGACTCGACGCCATCGGCTTCCGCATCGGCGAAAGCGGCCGCGGCGGCGACTTCTTCCGCTGCTACGTCGAGGCCGTGGAGAAGAGCGGTCGGGACATTCCGCTGCTGACCCGCAGTTGGGTGACGCGCAAGGAGATGGTCGTCCCGCTCGCGCGCGCCGCTTCCGACTTCACGGTCGAGATCAAGTACGACGGGGAACAGTGGGCCGCGCCCTACCCCTTCAGCGGCGGCCGCGTCGCCAACTGGCACAGCTACTCGTTTGAGGACTACCTGAGCGACTCCACGACCCACGACGCACGGTCCGGAACCGGCGCGCCGGCGCCAAAGCGCCTCTGGCCCGGCCACGTGACGGCCGACGGCGAACGGTGGCCCGACGAGCCCTACAAAATCGTCTGGCAAGTCCGCGCCAACGGAACGCACCGGATCTTCCCGTTCCACGAGCCCGACTGGGTCCGTCGCTCGATCGAACCGATGCGGCTCGGCACCGCGAGCGGATTCACCATCGAGCCGATCAACGCCTATTTCCCGGCGACGCCGACGTACTACCTCGTCGATGCGGCAGCGCGGCCGTGCGACTGGATCCACCAGCGCGACGAGCTCTACCTGTTCGAGTGGGGCCGCCTCGGCTACGACCCGACGACGCCGGACGCGCGCTTCGAGCAGAAGCTCGCCGAACGCTTCGGCGCCTCGGCCAAGCCGCTCGACGCCGCCTGGCGCGCCGCAAGCCGCGTCGTTCCGCTCGCGCTCCTCTCCCATTGCTTCGGGCCCGACCATCGCGACCACGCGCCGGAGCTCGAGTGGGGCGGTTCGACCCGCGACTGGATCGAGGGCGAAGGGCTCGACACCCACGCCTTCCTGCCGATCCGCGAGGAGATCGCGCTGCGCGCGACCGGCGGCCGCGACGGACGCATCGGTGCGCTTCGCGTCGCTGAGGAGCAGGAAGCGCTCGCTCGCACGATCGACGCACAGCTCGCGCTCCTCACGCCGGCGAAGGTCGCCGCACCGGACGGCTCCACGCTGCGTCTCGCCGAGCTGCGCGGCGCCCTCGCGCAGCTCTCGTCATTGGCGCGCTACCACGCTGGACGCCAGCGCTCGGCGTGGTGGAGCGCGCTCGCCAACGCGGCCCCTGGCACGCCCGGCGCGCGGCAACACGCGAGCGCGGCGATGGATCAGGCGCTGGCCGCCTGGACGGAACTCTCGGAATCGGAGTCAGCGAAGCGCTACGCCCCGTTCACCGACCGACTGCGCATGCACACGCACACCTTCCATTGGCGCGATGAGCTGCCGAAGGTGCAGAAGGAGGCGGAGCAACTGCGCGCGTTGTCCGAAGCTTCGCCGCTGCTGCGCGGCGCGAAGCCACACGCCGAGCCGGCCGGCGCTCCACCGAACGCGGAGCTCGCGCTGACCTCTAGCGCCGACGGGGAAGCGATCGTCGCGCGAGTCGCCGCCCGCGGCCTCGACCACGCCTGGCTCCTCCACAAGCCGCTGCCGAGTTCGACCTTCTTCCACCGCGTCGCGATGAGCCGCGAGGGCGCGCACTTCGTCGCCCGGCTGCCGCGCCTTCCGTGCGGCCACCTGCTCGCTGCCGAGGTCGCAATCGGCGACACGCAGTGGCGGATCCCCGATGCGCTGACGCAGACGCCGTGGCTGGTCGTACCGAGCAAGACCGGCGCGACGCCACTCTTCTTCTCGACCGGCGAGGCGCTCGCCCACCTCGATCCGGCGAGCCTCGATCCGGCGCGCCACGGCGTGCTGGTCATCGCTCCGCGCGCCTGGCAGCTGTTCCGCGACTTCGACGCGCTCACGCAGCGCAAGCTGCTCGAAGTCGTGGCGCGCGGCTTCACGCTGCTGGTGCTGCAGCAGGACTACACGTCGGGCCGCTACCCGCTCGGCTGGCTGCCGCAGCCGCCCAAGGTCGAGAACGCGCGCCTCGACACGTTCGATCCCGGCGGCGCACTGCGACTCGACGTGGTGCGGGCGCCCGACATCGTCCTGCAGCGCTTCGTCGCGACTCCCGGCTGGGAACTGCACGGCAACGGCGCCGTCGCCCGCGCGCGCGTCGGCAAGGGCGAACTCTGGATGGTGCAGGCGCGCCTGATCCAGAACCTCGAACTCCCTGGCGCCGCGCGCGCGCTGCTCACGCTGCTGCGCAGCGGCGGCAGCGTGAAGCCGGTGATCCTGATCGATCCCGGCACCGAGAACAACCGCTTCGGCACCTCGCTCTTCCCCGATTTCCTCAACGCCCACGAACTGCCGTTCCTCACGCTCGGCGAAGTGATCGCACAGCAGCAAGGAGTTGCGGCAACTGCCGTCATGCCGGCCGCTCCGTGGGACGATCTGGTGCTTGGGGGTCGTGGACCCGCACAGCAACAACGCTTCCAGGACGCGCAGGCGCGCACCGCGGCAGCTCGGCCGGCGCCGGCGACGCGCGCGGAACTCGAAGCATCGCAGCCCGGCCAGCAGCAAGCGGTCCGCGCGGCGCTCGGCCTCGATCCGCTGCCGGAACGCACGTCACTCCGCGCGCGCGTCGTCGGCGTGCTGCCGCGGAAGGGCTACCGGATCGAGAAGGTCGTCTACGACAGCCGGCCCGGCTTCCCGGTCAGCGCTCACCTCTACGTGCCCGACGGGGCGGGCCCGTTTCCGGTGATCCTGAACCCGCATGGCCACTGGCAGCACAAGAAGCTCGAGCCGGTGGTGCAGCAGCGGCTGATCCAGCAGGCGCTGCATGGCTATCTGGCGCTGATCGTCGACTCGCCGGGATTCAGCTTCGAAGGCGACGCGCGGATCGAGCGGCGCTACGCCGGCAGTCACCTCGACCCGCGCAACGTGCTCGGCTCATGCGGCGCCGGCGCGGTGTACGTCTGGGACCTGATGCGCGGGCTCGACTACCTCGAGACGCGGCAGGAGGCCGACATGACGCGCGTCGGCATCACCGGCGCGTCGGGCGGCGGCCATGCGACGCTCTGGGCGTTTGCCGCGGACCCGCGCATCGACGCCGCCGTCCCGGTCGTCTTCGCCACCAGCCTCGAAGTCGAGCCGCACAACGGCTGCCCGTGCAACCACATCCCGGGCACGTTGCGCCTCGGTGATCGTGCTGACGTCCTCGCCGCGCGCGCACCGGCGCCGGTGCTGGTGCTCGGCGCCCGCGACGACCGCGAGTTTCCGCCGGCCGGCACCGAGCTCACCGGGAAGAAGCTGACCGAACGCTGGACGCGGTTCGGTGCCGCCGATGCCGTGGGCGCACGGGTCTTCGAAGGGCCGCACGACTACAACCTCGCGATGGTCGGTCATGCGCTCGGGTTCTTCGACCGCTGGCTGAAGGGCGCCGGCGATGGCGCCCCGCTCGACCTCGTCGCGGCGCCGACCGAGCCGTCCGACGCGGACGAACTGTTCTGCCTCGAACTGCCGCTCGCGAACGCCCGCACCCTCCGCGACCTCGCGCTCGAGCGGTTGGCGGCGAGAGCGTTGGTGGCGGCGAAACAACCGCGGGCAAAAGACGCTGCGCGCTTCGTCGAGCCACAAGGCGGTATTCCTGCAGGCGCGCCGATCGCAGTTCGCGCGCTCGACGAGCGCGGGAATCCCGTCGAGTTCCCGCACGACGCCGCAGGCATCGTCGCGTTGGCGGGCCAGAAGCTGTTCGTGACTTTCGAGAGCGAGCCGGGTCTCACGATCCCGGCACTGCTCTTCCTGCCGACCAAGCCGTTGCGCGGCGCCGCGCTCCTGCTCACCGACCTCGGCAAGGCGCGCGCGGTCGAGCGCTTCACCATCGACAAGCTGCTGCTCGGTGGATTTGCCTGCTTCGCGCTCGACGCGCGCGGCTTCGGCGAACTCGGCCCGCTCGACCTCGGCCTCACCGTCTACGCCAATCGCTCCGGCGCCTTCGCGGCCGCCATCGACCTCGACCGAGCCGCGCAGCTGTTGCGCCCTTTGGCGCCGATGGTCGCCGTCGTCGGCGACGGCCCGGTCGCAGCGCTCGCAGCGCTCGCACTGACGCTCGCGCGCCCCGCCGCCGTCGATGTCGTCATCGCGCGCGACGGTCTGCGCGAGTTCGCCGATGCATTCGACGAAGCAGTCCCGCTCGGTGCGCTGCAGCCGCAGGCCGACTTGCTGCCGCGGCTCGCCGACTTGCGCG
The DNA here is from genome assembly GCA_009691715.1 of Planctomycetota bacterium. Lineage (GTDB taxonomy): Bacteria > Planctomycetota > B15-G4 > B15-G4 > SIAN01 > SIAN01. The sequence goes on along the minus strand of SIAN01000005.1, from coordinate 128,340 downwards.
CCGCGGTCGGCGTGCCGAGCCACTTCACCTTCCGCGGCGACCCGGGCTTCGACCTCTACGCCGCGCTGCTGCGCCTGCTGCGCTGAGGCTCGCGGGACGGTCGATGGCGCTCAGCGTTTCGGCGCCACCTTGCGCAGCCAGCACAGCTCGTGCGGCTCCATGAAGATGAACTCGCTCCATTCGCCGTGCGCGAGCGACTCGGGTGGGAACGGCCCCTCGCCGGTGAGCTGCGGATAGCAGGTCACGCCGCTGCCGAGGTGCAGCACCAGCTCGCCGCCCGCCGGCGGTTCCGTGCGTTCGATCAGCCCGCCGTAGACGCCGTCCTCCGCCCGCTCCGGCGACAGTTGCGGCCCCTCGCTGGCGGGATGGAGCCGGCACGAGTAATGGCCCGGGCCGTCGGCCATGCGTGATGCGTCGGCGACGCTCGCCAGCACGAATTCGATTTCGTCGGCGAGCGCGAGCGGCGGCGCATCCTGCGGCAGCACGACCTCGAGATCGCACCAGCACCACCAGCGATCGGTGCGGTAGTCGGCGTGGCGGAAGCGCAGCGTCGCGACCCGCCGGCCGTCGGCGGAGCTCGCCAGCAGCCGGATCGCGGCGCGGGCGATGTCACTCGGTCGGACGTGGCTGGTTCGCATGGGTTCACCCGGAAACGAGAACGGCCGCCGGAGGGTCGCTCCGGCGGCCGATGCATCGCGTGGCTGCCCGACTTGGACTCGAACCAAGACTTACGGAGTCAGAGTCCGCTGTCCTACCAATTAGACGATCAGGCATTTTCACGAACGGCTGACTCGCGGTCGCACGACCCGCGCTACTGCTGGTTCTCGAACGCAACGTGTGTTCTGAAACCGGCGCGGGAGCATAACGGCAGTTTTTCAGGCTCACAACGGGCCGGCGGCGGCCACGCCAACGCGCCAACTCCCCGCGCCACCGAAGCTCCCTTCCGACCCGTCGACTGCGACCCGTTCCCCGCAGAGCGGGCTCGAATAGACGAAGGTGTCGCCGCGTCGCTCGCGGAGCTGCGGCCCGTCGGCCTGCACCTTGCCTCCGCCACCCGGCAGGTCGACCGTGAGTCGTGGGATGGCGAGCCCGCTGACCTTGCCTTGCAGCGATCCGATCAGCTCGATCCCGCGCGCGAGCCCGACACGCAGATGGCGCACGCCCTGCACCGGATCGCAATGGTGCAGGTAGTAGGCACGCACGCCAGCACGCAGCAGGGCCCGCGAAAGATCGAGCTGATCGCTCTCGCCGTCGTTGATGCCGCGCAGCAGCACGCCCTGATTGCTGACCACGACGCCAGCCGCCGCGAGGCGCCGCAGCGCCGCTGCCGCCTCCGCCGTGACCTCGCGCGCATGGTTGAAGTGGGTGTTGAGCCAGAGCGGCGCGGCCGGCGCCAGTTCCCGCAGCAGTTCATCGTCGATGCGCATCGGCAGCGTGACCGGCACCCGGCTGCCGAGCCGCAAGAGATCGAGGTCGCAGCGCTCACGCAGCGCGCGCACCACCTTGCCGACGTAGCTCGGCGGCAAGTTCAACGGGTCGCCGCCCGAAAGGAGCACGTCGCGAATCGCCGGACGCGCCGCGATGGCGGCGACCGCGGCGTCGATCTCGGCATCGCTCAATCGCGTGAAGCCACCCTCCCACTCGCGCCGCCGCATGCAGTGGCGGCACAACGTGGAACAGAAGTTGGTCAGCAGGAAGAGCGCGCGATCCGGGTAGCGATTCACCACCCCCTTCGCGATCTCGAGCTCCTCCTCGCGAAACGGGTCAGGCACGCCGCTCCCCTGCTCCGCCGCGTCGAGCTCGGCCGGATCCGGCAGCACCTGCGGCAGGATCGGATCGCGCGGATCGTCGGGTCGCGCCAGCGCGAGGTAACACGGCGTGACCGAGACCTCGCTCGCCGCTCCGGCGCGCTCCATCGCCGCGCGGACGTCGGGCGCGACCCTGAAGTCGTCGCCGAGCAAGTCGAGGATCGCACGCACGCTGGTCAACCGATGCGCGAGCTGCCAGCGCCAGTCCTGCCACTCCCCGGAAGCGAACGCGCCGCCCCACGCGCGCTGCGCGAAAGGAGGAAGCGTGGTCGGCGGGAGGAGGGGTGCAGCCATGGAACAGGCGATCGTAGCGGTCGAGCGATAGCGTGCCGGCGACGCGTCTGATCGAGGAGCGAGCCATGCCAGAGCCGCGTGCGATCGGTTGGGTGGTGGCGGGTGCAATCGCGCTCACCGCGCGACCGGGCGCAATTCAGGGCTTCCGGCCGCCCCCCGCTCCGCTGCGCTGGTTCGTCGCGCCCGACGGCGACGATGCAGGCGATGGCCTGACGTTGCACGCCGAAGCGGGCCACGCTCCTTTCCGGACGATCCGCCGGGCGTTCGAGGCGGTGCGTGCCGCGAAAGCTGCGAATGGCGGCGCGCTTCCGGCGATCGCGTCGATCGAGCTGGCCGCGACGACCCATTTCCTCGAGTCGCCGCTGCATCTGGGGCCTGACGATTCCGGCGGCGGTCGCGACGGCAAGGGCGACGTCTTCATCCACACTGCCGGTGGCGGTCCATTCAACGGCGTTGCCGAGAGTGTCGGCGCCCCGCGGCGCCCGCGCGCCCTGATCAGTGGCGGCCGGCGCATCGACGGCTGGACGCGCGCTCGACTCGACGGGAAGGAGTGCTTCTGCGCGAAGGTCGATCCGATCGCGGCGCACGGCTCGCCGTTTCGCGAACTCTGGATCGACGGCAAGCGCCGCCCGCGAGCGCGTCATCCTGATCGCGGCTACCTCGCGATCAGCGGCAACGACGCGGCCGAAGCCGCCAAGCAATGGCAGCAGCCGGTCGCCGCTTTCGTCACCTCGCCCGCCGACGTCGCGCCACTCGCGGCCGCACTGCCACGCGGCGACGGGACCACCGCCGACGTCGTCGCGATGTGCCGCTGGATCGAGAATCACTGCCGCGTCGACGCGGTCGACGCCGTCTCGGGCCGCGTCGCGCTGCGCGACCCCACCGTCTTCAAGCTCGAACCAGGGGATCTCTGGTACGCCGAAGGGTCGCGCGCCTTCCTCGATGCGCCGGGAGAGTGGTGGCTCGACGAGACAAAGGGCGAGCTCTGGGTGATGGCGTTGCCGAACGAGGAACTCGCCACCTGCGAGGTGATCGCGCCACGACTCGACCATCTGGTCGCGCTGACGGGCGATCCGTCGAATGAACGATTCGTCCACGACATCCACTTCGCCGACCTCGACTTCGCCCACTGCGAGTGGTGGTTCGCCCCGCCGACGACGCCGGGCGGCCCGCGCGCGAGCGGCTTCCCGCAGGCAGCCGTCGGGGTGCCCGCTGCGATCCGCGCGGAGCATGCGTTCGACATCCATTTCAACCGCTGCAGCGTTCGCCACGTCGGCAGTTACGCCCTCTCGTTGGGGAAGGGCTGCCGGAACTCCAGCGCGGTCGACTGCGAACTCTCCGATCTCGGCGGCGGCGGCGTGAAGATCGGCGAGACGGCGATCGCGGGCTCCCGCTTCGACGGTTGCGAGGTGAATTCGATCACCGGCTGCCGCATCGTCGACGGCGGCCGCGTCTTCCACAGTGCGATCGGGATCTGGGTCGGCCAGAGCTCGGGCAACTCCATCCAAGTCAACGAGATCGCCGACTTCTTCTACTCCGGCATCTCGCTCGGTTGGGCGTGGGGCTACGGCGAGGCCGATGCCGCCGGCACGCGCGTCTCCCTGAACGCCATCCACCACATCGGCAAGCGCAGTGACGGCGACGGCCCGATCCTCTCCGACATGGGCGGCATCTACACGCTCGGCAATCACGAGGGCACGGAGATCGATCGCAACTGGTTCCACGACATCGCCGCGCGCCGCTACGGCGGCTGGGGCATCTACTTCGACGAGGGGACGACCAAGATCGTCGCGCGCGGCAACGTGGTCGAGCGCACCAGCCACGGCGGCTTCCATCAGCACTACGGCCGCGACAACCTCGTCGAGCGCAACGTTTTCGTCGACGGCCGCGACGCGCAGGTGCAGCGCACGCGCTTCGAGGAGCACACGAGCTTCACCTTCCGCCGCAACGTGGTGCTCTTCGAATCGGGCGAGCTCTTCGCCGGCGACCTTTCGCGCGGCAACGTCGCCTTCGAAGAGAACCTCTATTGGCGCCGCGACGGCGGCGAGATCCGCTTCGCCGGCGGCAGCTTCTCCGATTGGCAGGCGCGCGGGCTCGACGCCGGCTCGCGCATCGTCGACCCCGGCTTCGTCGACAAACCCTGGAGCGCCTGGACGCTGGCTCCTGCCGCGCCCGCTTTCGCACTGCTCGATCGCAACGGATTCATCCACGACCGCGCGGCCCGCTACGTGCCATGGGCGCAGCCGTGGTGGGACCGCGCCGCCGAAAGGTCGCGCCGCTGAGCGAATCGACACCACGTCGCAACGTCTGTCCGGCCCGCCAGGAACCAACGATGGCCCGTCCGAAACTCGCGCTCGCGATCACCGGTGCACTGCTGCTGGCGATGACCGGGTGGCGCTGGCAGACGCTCGATCGCGATGGGCCGCGGATTGGACCGGACACGAGCGGCGGAATCGCGGGCGACGGCGCGCCGGCTGCCGATCGGCCGCTCGTTCCGGCCGCAGCGGCCGCAACGGCCGATGTCGCCGCCGACCGCACTGCCTCGCCGCCCTCGCGCGAGACTCCGCACGTGCGCGTCGCGCCGGGTCGCGCGTTGCTCCACGGCTTCGTCGCGGATCGAGCGGGAGTCCTGGTCGCCGAAGCGACGCTGACGCTCGACGAGAGCGGAGCACTCCCCGATCCGACGGCACGCGCGAACCGCCAGCGGATCGCCGACGGCGAGTACGCGCTTCCGGCGCTGCCGGCCGCGATCGTCGGTTTCTGCATTGAGGCGAAGGGGTTCCAGCCGCTGGCGCTCGCGCTCGACCTGCCGGCGGGCGGCGTCCTGCGCCACGACTTCGTGCTCGATCGCGCCGCGCTGCTCCCCATCCGCCTCGTCGATCCGGACGGGATTCCGCTGAAGATCGACGCCGCCGCCGAGCCGCTCGCGACGTTTCTCGGCGGGTTGACCGTCATCGCGACGGAGCGACCGCTGCCGGCGAGGCTGCCGCCCGTTCCGTGGAGCTCCTTCGACCAGTTCGGCACCGGAACGCGCCACCGCCGGATGGACGGCCCAGGGCGTGGATCGAACGCGATCGTCGTTCCCGAAGACGCCTTCATGGTCCTCGAGGCGCGGACGCTGCCGTGCGAGGTGAGCCGCGTCTTCATGCACCACGTCGTTGGCGCGCAGCGCGCCTCGGCGCCCGACCGCGCGCTCGACTTCAGGCTCGATCCGGCGAAGCTCGGCGACTGGCTCGGGACGATCGAACTGCGCGTCGTCGACGCCGCCACCGACCAGCCGCTCGCCGGCGCCGACGTGCAGTTGCCGGACCTGCAGTCGTGGAGTCCGGGCAGCGCCTCGACTGCGGACGGCCGCTTCACGCTCGACGCGCTCTAGCCCGGCTGGCGGAGCGTCCAGATCGACGCGGACGGGTACGCCCGCTGGCAAGGCGCCGCGCTGATCGAGGCCGGCCAGACCAGCGAACTCGGCGACATCACGCTCGGCCCCGAGATCAAGCTGCAGGGCACGGTGGTCGACGCGGAAGGGCGACCGGTCAAGGCGCGCCTTTTCGCCTGGCCGCTCGACGCGTTCCAGCCGGGCGCTCCGTTCGGGGCGCACAACTACTGGGGCGTCACGGAGCCGGGCAAGTTCGAGATCCCGAAACTCGGGCGCGGGCGCTGGATCGTCGGCGCGGAGAGCGATGAAGCGCGACGGGCCGCGGCCGCTGGCGCAGCCGTTGCGCGTCGGCTCGCGCCCGACGGCATCGGAGAAGCGACCGTGGCGCTGATCGCGAAGAGCGACGACGAGGAGCGCGCCGAGGGCAGTGCGCCGGAGGACGAACCGGCGCCGATCCTGCCGACCGCGTTCCCCGGACTCGTGCGCGAACTGCAGCTCGTCGTGCGCCGCGGCACCGCCGTCGCGTTGCTGCCCGCGCGCGAGAGCGAGCCGTCGCGCGTGACGCTGTCACGCGCCGACGGCGAGTTGCTGCGCGATTCGCTACTCAGCGCCGGCGACCCGCTGCGCGCGCGGCTCGTGCCCGGCGACTACAGCGCGACGATCGAATACGAGGACGGGGACGAGAAGCCGCTCACGATCCGCTTCCGTGTCGAGACGACGGCGCTCGAAGTCGCGCTGCCGTAGCGGCGTGGCTACGCTCCCGCGCCCCCTCACCGGCGGCGGCGAGCGGCTCGGAGCAAGAGTCCATGGCGAAGCGCGCGCCCCCCCACGGCTACCTCGACCTCCCGCCGGAGCAGCGCGACTACGCGACCGCGCGGATCGCGGTGCTGCCCTGCCCGTTCGACGGCACGTCAACGTATGGCAAGGGGGCCGACAAGGGGCCGGCCAAGCTGATCGAGGCGTCGGGGCAGGTCGAGTTCTTCGACCTCGAGCTCGGGCGCAAGGTGTGCGAGAAGGGGATCGTGACGCTGCCGGCGGTGAAGTTCCGCGACGACGATCCGGCGAAGGCGGTGGCGGCGATCGAGAAGGCGGCGCTGCGGGCGGTGAAGGACGGCAAGTTCCTGCTCGGGCTCGGCGGCGAGCATTCGGTGTCGATCGGGCTGACGCGGGCGGTGCGCGCGGTGCACGGCTCGTTCTCGCTGCTGCACGTCGACGCGCACGCCGACCTGCGCGCCGAGTGGCACGGCTCGCCCTACAACCACGCCTGCGCGATCCACGCGATCGCCGAGGATGACCGCAAGGCGACCATCGTCTCGATCGGCATCCGGGCAGTCGGCGAGGACGAGCTCGTCTATGCGAAGGAACGCGGCGTGCATCTCTTCCCGGGCCACACGCTGCGCCGCCGCAAGCACTGGATCCGCGACGCGGTGAAGCTGCTCCGCGAGCCGGTCTACGTGACGATCGACCTCGATGGCCTCGATCCGACGGTGATGCCGTCGACCGGGACGCCGGTGCCGGGCGGCCTCGACTGGTGGCAGGTGGTCGACTTGGTGAAGGAGATCGGCGCGAAGAAGCGCGTGATCGCCTGCGACGTGAACGAATTGAAGCCCGACGGCGTCAACCACCACTCCGAGTTCCTCGCCGCGCAGCTCTCCTACAAGATGCTGAACTGCTTCGTCGACCCGCCGCGCCCGCCGCGCCCCCGCCGGCGCTGATCCGGGAACGATGCCGCCGCATCGCGAGCGCTGCGGCGGCGCTCGTCAGACCAGGAACGACTTGCGGCGGAACTTCCAGAGCGCGAGGCCGAGCGCGACGACGGCGACCCAGACCAGGACCTGCAGCGAATCAGCCGTCGGCAGCAGTTCGATGTTCTCCGGGCGCGCCAGTTTCACGTAGGACTCGTCGCCGGAGAGGCGGGCGAGCAGCGTGTAGACATGGTGCAGCAGCGTGTAGCGCGCCAGGTTGCCCGGCATCGTTGCGGCGAATTCCTCCCAGACGAACAGGAGCGCGAGCCCGACCAGCAGCGGCCACTTGATCACGACCGACAGCAGCATGAACACGGCGCAATAGGCGACCAGCGACAGCGCCATCCCGCAGAGCGCCCATCCAAGGATCGGCAGATCGACCAGCAGCGCGTCGCCACCCATCGGCGCGACGGTCGCGACGTAGAGCACGAGGTACGACGCGGCGAGCAGCGACCCCGCGGTGACGATCGCCGCCAGCCAACGTCCGATCACCAGCGCGGCGCGCGGCACCGGCCGCGTCAGCAGATAGGGCAGCGTCTTGCCATCGATCTCCTCGCCGAGCGCGCCGCAGCCCACGAACAGGGCGACGATCAGGTTGATCCGCGGGAAGTAGTGGCCGGTGAGCAGTTCGACGAAGCCGACGCCGCCCTTCGTTCCGGCGCCCGACCAGATCAACTCGAGCCCCGGCGCGATCAGCGGCAGCGCGCAGAGGCATGCCAGCGCCACGCCGCGCCGACCGCGCAGCAACGACAGCCCGGTCAGCCCGAGCGTCACGGCGACTCCCGCGATGAAGCCGCGGCGCCGCGCGCGGTCAGGCGACGAGGTAGTCGAAGACGGCTTGGAGGTTGTCATCAGTCGACTCGTATTCCCGCACGACCACGAAGCCATCCGCTGCGACACGCGCCAGCCGATCGAAGAACGCGCCCGGTTCGGTCACCTCGAAGTGCGCCTCGCCCTTCGCGACCCGGACGCTCACCACGCCCGGCTCTTCGAGCAGCAGTCGCGCCAGCCCGCGCGGATCATCGGTCGCGACGCGCACGTGATGCGGCCGCTTGTCGAGCGCCTTGCGGATCTCGTCGATGGTGCCCTCGGCCAGGACCTGCCCGTGGTGCACCAGCGCGATCCGGCGCGTCATCTTCTCCACCTCGTGGAGCACGTGGCCCGAGACGATCACGGTGTGGCCGCCGGCGCCGAGCGCGCGCACAAGATCGATCATCTCGCGTCGGCCGACCGGATCGAGCCCGTTCAGCGGTTCGTCCAGCACGACCAACTCCGGGTCGTGCGCGATCGCCTGCCCGATCCGCAGGCGCTGGCGCATCCCCTTGCTGTAGGCGCCGACGCGCTTCTCCGCCGCCGCCGTCATCCCGACCCGTTCGAGCGCCCGATCGGCGCGCTCGCGCGATTCGACCGCCGTGAATCCGCCGTAGCGCAGCAGCGCGACCAGGTGGTTGCGGCCGGTCAGATGATCCCAGAGCTGTTCGTGCTCGGGCGAATGGCCGAGGCGACCCGCGACGGCAGGATTCGCGAACGGCGCCTGACCGAACACGCGCACGCCGCCCTGGCTCGCGTTCATCTGGCCGGTCATCAGGCGCATCAGCGTCGACTTGCCCGCGCCGTTGGGGCCGAGCAACCCGGTCACGCCCGGCTCGAACTTGAGCGACACGTCGTTCAGCCCGATCACCGGCCCGTACCAGTGCGACACGCGTTCGAGCTCGACCGTCGGTGCTCCGTTCATCGCGCACCCGCGTCGACGACGACGTCTTGACGGCGCAACACGCCGAAAAGAACCAGCAGCGAGGTTCCGCACCAGGCCACCACCGAGCCCCAAGCCTGCAAAGGCGACGCGGCGGCAAAGAGCTTGATCGACTCGAAGACCTGTTTGAGGGCCTGCCGCTCGCCATCCCCCGCCTCGCCGACCGCGCGGTCGAACAGCCCGCCGATGTCATAGAGGTCGTAGCCGATGGCAAAGAGTGCGTCGTTCATCGAGATCGCCGCCATGCCCGGCAGCCCGCGGTGCGAGCCAATCATCGAGGTGAACGACGGCAGGAAGATCACCAGCGTGAACCAGATCAGTCCAGCGAACATCGGGCGGTGGCAGAGCGATGACACCGCGAGGATCGTCAGCGAATAGGTCAGGATCATCGCGACGTTCTGCACGACGATCGGCCACAGGGTCGGCAGTGCCGCGCGCAAAGCCCCCTCGGTCGGATCGGAGACGACGCCCGCGAACCAGAGCAGCAGGTTCGGCACCAGCGTGAACATCGCCATGAACCAGCCGATGATCCCGAGCTTGCCGAGCACGTAGTCGAACAGCGTGAGCGGCCGCGACAGATAGAGCGGCAGCGCGCCGCTGGCGCGATCGCGCGCGATCAGGCCGGAGCCGAACAGCACGCAATAGACCATCAGGAAGGTGGCATTGAGTCGCGTCAGCAGCGGGTACTGGATGTCGCGGTATGGCGCGATCAGGTCAAAGAAGCCAAACGTCTCCGCCGGCAGCCATGCCGGCCGGTACCAGAACAGGTAGTTGGCGAAGAACAGCAACGCGGTCGGCACGCAGCTCACCGCCATGAACGTGCGCAGCACCAGCGTCCAGAACCAGCCGCCCTTGGTCGCCAGAGCCCCGCGGATGCCGGCGACGACGATCGGCGCGGCGCGAAACGCGCGGCGCTTCAGCTGGCCGTCCCAATGGCGGTAGGAGCGGTCGTAGACCGGCATCAGCGCGGCCCTCCGGCCTGTTCGAGCGTGTCGAGGAAGACTGTCTCGAGCGACGGCCTCTGCGGCACGAACCGTCGCACCCGCACGCCGCACTCGATCGCCAGCTTGAGGATCGCGCCGGGCGTCGCGCCCGCCGGCAGCTTCACCAGACATTCGCTCGGGTCGAGCGGGTCGGGCAGGTGCGGCTCGAAGCCGCGTTCGCGCGCCTGCGCCAGGAATCGCGCGGCGTCACCCTCCAACGTCATGCGCACGTGCTCGCCGGCGACGCGCGCCTCGAGCTCCTTGATCGAGCCGTCGGCCTTGAGCTCGCCGCGCGCGAGCAGCAGCACGTGATCGCAGACCGACTCGACGTCATCGAGCAGATGCGAGGAGAGCAGGATGCTCATCCCCTTCTGGTGGCCGAGGTCGCGCACCAGTTCGAGGATCTCGGTGCGCCCGCCCGGATCGAGGCCGTTCGTCGGCTCGTCGAGCAGCAGGAGTTCGGGGTCGTGCACCAGCGCGCTCGCGAGTTTGATCCGCTGGCGCATCCCCTGGGAATACTCGTCGATCGAGCGGTAGCGCTCCTCGCCGCAGCCGACGTATTCGAGGACCTCATGCGCGCGTCGCCGCGCCTCGCCGCGCGGCATGCCGGCGATGGCGCCGGCATAGGCGACGTTTTCGATGCCGGTCATGCCCGGGAAGACGACCGCGCTCTCCGGCATGTAGCCGACGCGGCGGCGGACTTCGAGCGCATCGCACGGGATGTCGAGTCCGAGCACCTTCACGCTGCCACCGCCCGGCTTGATCAGCCCGAGGATGGTCTTGATCAGGCTCGACTTGCCGGCGCCGTTGGGACCGAGCAACCCCACCGCGCCCGGCTCGACTCGGACCGTCAGTCCGGGGATGACCGTATTGCGGCCGTAACGGACCACGAGCCCTTCAAGCTCGAAAAGCGCCGTGGGGGGCGCATCGGTTCGAGGCGCCTGATTGGATTCGGTCACAGTCACCCAGGTTTCGGAAGGCGCGGCGCAGTCACAGGGCAGCCTCAGAAGACTCGTCCCGGTCGAGCGCGCCATGATAGGGATCGATGGTGAGGCGACCGAAACCTGACGGGCGGGTGCAGGGTTCAACAGCGCCGCGCCACCCCACACACCGCAACGCGCTTTGCAAACAAGGCGCTCATGACGGAGGAACACGATGCTTCGGACCCTGCTGACTGCGCTGGCCCTCGCCGGATTCGCCACCCTCGCGAACGCGGGTGAGACCGATGGGCCACGCTCGCCGCGCCTACCACGCCGTCCGGTCACTGACGATCGTCCTTCGTCGCCACCCGCTGCGCGGCCGCTGCCGCCGCGCCCGGAAGGTGTGTCCGAAGCCGGTGCCCTACCGCCGGGCGAAGCGCGCCGGAGGATCGCGGAGCGGTTGCCGGAAGGCGCCCGCGAGAAGATCAAGGAACGTGTGCGTGGCCGCGGCGAGGAGGCACGCCCCGATCTGCTCGACCTGATCGACGAGTGGAAGGCGGAGGGGCTCACCCGCGACCAGATTCGCGAACGGCTCGCCACGCTGCACGATCGCCGCGACGCGCCGCCACCGGGCGGCCCGCAGGGTGGACCGCCGCAGGGCCGACCGCCGCGCGCGGGCCGTCGTGAAGATCTGAAGGATCGCACCGAAGATGTCCGTGATCGCCGTGAGGACCGGCGCGACCGCCGAAGCGACGGCGGGCCGCGCGACCGGCTTGAGGATCTCCGCGATCGGCGCGACGGTCCGCCGGCGGGTGGCGAACGCCCGGAGCCGCCGCGTGCGCCGCAGCATCCGCGCCACCGCCGCGCAATCTGATCCGCGCTGACTGAGCCGGCGCCGCGGGCGATCAGCTCGCGGTGCCGGCGTCGACCTTGTCGAAGTCGCCGGCGTCAGCGCTGCGGTTGACCAGGTAGCAGCTCTTGCAGGCGCCGTACGGATCGTCCGAGTGCACGCGCCGGCGCATCGTGCGGTACATCTCGTTGTTCCACTCGGTGAAGAAGTCGGACTGCTTCACGTTGCCGTTCTTGTGGATCCCCGCGAGGCAGCACGGCACGACTTCCCCGAACGGGCCGACGTACATGCGCTGCCAAAGGAACCAGCAGCGGATCGACGGCGACGTCGGCAAGGCCTTGCCTCCCGCCACTGCCGCCACTTCGAACGGCGGCGGCAGGTTCACCGACAGGCCGATCTCGCGCGCGACTGCGGCCGCCTCGAGCAGCGCGTTGTTGGTGCGCGCCTTCCACTCGGGCGAGCTGTCGAGCATCTCCTCTTTGACCGACTCCTCGGGAACCATGCGCACCAGGTGCATCACGGTCACGTGCTGCGCATCGAACTCCTTGGCCAGACGCAGGAACGCGGGCAACTCGGGCAACGTCTTCTTCATCAGGATCGTGTTGAAGTGCAGCGGCGCCTGCTGCTCCTTCCGCAGCACGTGGCGCGCTCGGTTGTAGGCGCGCAGGTTGGCCAGCACCTCGTCGTAGTCGGCGCCGACCCGCAGCGAGTCGTAGGTGCGCTTCGTCGCCCCGTCGAACGAGACGGTGAGCAGGCCCATGATCCCGGCCATCCGCGCCAGCAGCGCCTCACCCTTCATCAGCGTCGCGTTGGTGACCATCTCGAGCTTCACGCCGAAGCGGTCCATGTCGTCGAACTTCTCGGCGAGGCGCGGCGTCATCATCGGCTCGCCGAATGCGGAGAGCTGCACGATCTCGGCCGCGGGATAGAGCTCTGCGAGGATGCGCTGGTAGATCGGCTCTTCCATCCGCCAATCGACGCCCTTGCCGTACGCCTGCGGGCAGAACGGGCAGGAGAGGTTGCACACGGTCGAGTTGGTGGTGTTGATCCAGGTCGGCAGCGAGTCGCACACCTCGGCGTCGCGCGCCTCCGCCTCGACGGCGCGGCGGCGGTTCTCACGCTTGAGCTCGACCAGCTCCTCGGGCGATGGCAGCGAGCCGCCGCGCACTTGCCTCGTCACTTCGCGCAATCGGGTGAGGAATTCCATCGGACCTCGCGTGCCTCAGCGACCGTGCAGCAGCAGCGGCTCATCGCCGCCGAGCAGCAGGTCCTTGCGCCAGAGCGTTCCGCCCGGAGCGCGCAGGTAGTAGAGATAGCGCCCTTGGGCGCCAAAGACCGGTGGTGCGTCGAGCCGCGCCGACTCGGCGACCAGGCGCGGTGTCGCACCGGTGGCGATCGACTCGGCTGGGAGATGCCAGAGCCGCTGCGCCACCGTCGCATCGCGGATCGTCGGATCGGCGAGCAGGAGGCCGTGGCGACCCGGCGTTGCGATCGGTCGCAGGTCGCCCTCCCAGACGACTTCCACCTGCCGCGCCCGTTCCACGGCCAGCGGCGCGATTCGCACGACGGCGTATCGCGCGGCCGCGCCGACCAGCACCACCTCGCGACCGTCGGCGCTGGCCGAGACCGCCTCGACACGCAGCTCGAGCTGCTGTTGCCACGGTTCGCGTCCGGCGGTCGGGGAAAAGGCGATGCGGCAGCCGCCAAGCGTGTCCGTCACGCAACACCAGCCGAGCGGGTTCGCGATCACGGCACGACACGCCGCGGCCGCGTCCGGCAGATTGGCGCGCAGGCTGCCGTCGAAGGCCAGGCACTCGATTCCGGCACCGCCTGGGCCGGCGCGCACCAGGCCGCCGCAGCCGAGAGTGAAGCGGAGCGCGCGGGCTCCGGCGATCCGCTGCGAGCCGCGACCGTCGCTCGCCAGATCGAGCAGGCGCTGCACGTGGACTCCCGGCGCGCGCTCCGTCCGTTCGAGCAGCACGGACCCATCCGGTGCCACCTCGACCGCGGTGTCGACCTGCCGCAACGCGCCGCGCACCACGTCGATCGTCGCGTAGCGCGCTTCTGAAAGCTCGACCACCAGGGTCGAACCGTTGGCCGCCCACTGCACTCGCCGCGGATCCGCCGGCAGCGGCAGGAATCGGTGGCTCGCTTTGGTGCTCGCGCCCGGATCGGACAACAGCAGGACGCCGGCGCCGGATTCGCTGCTGGCAGCGCGACCAAGAGCGACCGCGAGCGCTCCGCTCGCTTCATCGAGCGCAAACGAGCACGACGGCCGTGAAGCGTTCGCCACCGCGGCGGCCGGTCGCGCCGCGAGGCCGGCAGCCGCTGGATCGGCGATGGCGAAGCGATCGGCGCCAAGCGCTTCAATTCGAATGGCGCCGTCGCGAGCGACCAGCGCCGTCGCCGTCACCGTCGCGCCGAACTGCAACAGGTTGATCGCGTTCCCGATCCACAGCGGGGCGTCGCGCTCGCGCAGTAGCGGCAGCTCGAATTCGACCACCAGATCGAGCGCGAGCGCGCCGGCGCCCGCGGCCCCGCGACCGTCGAGGACTCGCAGCGCAGCGGGCTGCGCCAGCCACGCCTCGCCGCCGCCGAGGCGCTCGTGCAACGGACTGCCAGCGAGCGCCGCGTTCACGATCCGCAGCTCCGGCGGCGCGATGAATCGGATGCCTCGTGCACCGCTGCCGCGTTCGAGTCGACCACGCCAGGTGCCGCAGACCGCGAGCGGGTCGCTGCCGATCCCCAACTCCATGGCGGCGTAGAGGACGCGTTGCATGGCCACATGCTCGGCACCGAGCGCCTCGTGGCCGCGATCGCCGCCGAACCACGGCAGTGCGAGCGCGCGCCACGCGCCGACCGCAATCAGCAACGTCCCACCCCAGCCGATCACCGCCCGCGCAAGTCTCATCGCACGCTCCGCACAACAACTTCAGCGGCGAGCGCGCGCCAGCGATCCAGCGCGAACTCGCAGATGAGCAACTGCTCGGCATTGGCCGAACCGGCCGCAGAACCCTGTTTCAACGCCTCGACGAGCGAAAAACCGCGCTCGAGCGCCAGCGCGAACGCGCCGGTGAGCGCGTCGCCGGAGCCGACCGCGCTCACCTGCTGGATCGAGGGCGGCGTCGCGACGAGGTGTTCCGTGGCCGTCACGCAGTGGAGCGCGCCGGGACCGTCGCTGACGACGACCCCCTCGGCACCGAGGTCGGCGCGGAAGCGTTCGAGCGCTTGCGTGCCGGTGAGACCGAACGTGGTGCACACCTCGTCGAGGTTGGCCCGAACCCAATGCGGGGGCACCCTCGATGCAGCGATCGCCGCGGAACCGTAGGCGTCGAGCACGACGCGCTTGCCGGCCGCGCGCGCCGTCGCCACGAACTCGAGCGGCAGCGACTCGAAGGCGCCGGTTGGGGTGCTGCCGTTGATCGTGACCGTGCTGACGCGCGGCAGGAGGGCCGCGAACCGATCCCGGAGCCCCTGCGCCGCGACTTCGTCGCCGCCGGCGCCCTCCTCGAGGAACTCGCGAAAGCGCTGGTGCGCGACGTCCCAGATGCAGGTCGAAACTCGCGTGGGCGCCGCCACCGGCACCAGTTCGGCCGGGACGCGCTCACGCGCAAGGCACTCGCGCAGCAGCTCGCCGGTCGCCCCGCTCGCGGTCGATAGCGCCACCGCCTCGCCGCCGAGTTGCACGATCACGCGCGCGGCATTCAGCCCTTTTCCTCCCGAGCTGGCCCGCGCCTTGACGCCGCGCACGACGGTCGCCGACGGTTCCGTCTCGCGGTACTGCAGGTAGCGGTGGACGCAGGGATTGAGCGTGACGGTGAGGATCATGAGCGCCGTCCATACGACTCGATCGCGCGTAGCAGCGGGTCGCGCTCCACCATTCGCGCGCGTGTCGCCGCCGACGCAACCCCCTGCAGGCGCCGCTCGACGCGTTGACGCGCTTCGTCGAGCGAGGCGCGCGCCGCGTCGGAATGGCCCATCTCGCTGGCAATCAGTCCATGCACCCAGTAGATCTCGGCCGCGCGACGGCGCTCGACTCCAGCGGCGGAGCCCTCGCGCAGCGCCTTGCGGGCGATCGCCAGCGCCCACGGCAGTTTTTTCATGTCGCGGTAGCAGAGCGCCAGCGCCGCCAGCCCGCGCGCCTCCAGCCGCCCGACCGCGAGCGTGTGGGCGCGCGACATCGTCCGGCGCGCGCAGCGGATCGCCTTCTCGATCGACCAGCCTGAGAAACGGCGCCAGCGATAGAGCAGCGCGAGCGAGCCGAGCGCGCTGACGGCGAGGTAGTCGTCCTCCACCTCGAGCGCGATCCGGTAGGCGCGGACGAGCGGCTTGTAGGCGGCGTCGGGCTCGCCGGCGCGCGCCGCGATGTCGGCTTCGATGAAGAGCGCCTGCGCGAGGTGGCGCCGATCGAGGTCGGACTCGGCCGACTTGCGCGCAATCTCGCAGGCGCGGCGCGCCTTGTCCCAGTCGCACAGTTCGCGCAGCAGGCGCGCGCTGCCGAGCACCAGCGCGCGATGCAACGGTCGCAGCGCCGGGCCGCGGACGATCGCCCGTCCCTGCGCGAACGCTCGCCCCGCCTCGTCGAACCGCTCGAGCTCGAGCAGCAGGTTGCCGCGCTCCTTCCAGTAGCGGCCGATCGACGCGATCGGAGCGCCGGCGTCGATCACCGCCTCGGCCTCGGCGAGGATCGAGTCCGCCCGCTCGTCGTCGCCGCTCCACAGCAACGCTTCGCCGAGGTCGAGCAGGATCAGCGCGCGCTCGGCCCCCTGGCCACGCGGCGCTTTGCGCGCCGCCTCGTCCGCGGTGCGCAGATAGGACTCGGCAACCAGAAATCGACCGGTGCGCGAGGCCAGTCGGCCGAGGCCGTGAAACGCGTGCGAGCGCACGCTGGCGTCGTCGAGCCGCGCCGACAGTTTCGCCGCCTCCGTCCACGTCGCGCGCTCGTCCTCCCGCCGACCGAGTCGATGGGCCAGTGGACCGCGCAAGAGCAGCGCCTGCGCCAACAGCGCGTCGTCCTGCGGCTCCGCCCGAGCGAGCACCTCCGCCGCCGACACCAAGTCAAATGCGCGATCGGGCGCCCCCTCGAGTTCGAGCAACTGCGCCGCCGGGCGCAACGTCCGCACGAGGATCGGCCGTTCGCCGGCGAGCTCGGCGTGGTAGGCCGCGCGCAACGCCGCGCGCGGCGGAGGGGAGGGCGCTTGGAACTCGTCGAAATAGTGGTGCGAGGCGCGGCCATGGATCGCGCGCCGAGTGGTGGTGGGAAGCGTGAGCACGACGTGGCGATGGAGCAGCGGCTCGCGGAAGCGCAACGCGCCGCCGACATGGCCCAGAAGCCCCGCCCGCTCGAGTTCGAGCAGACGCGCATCGAAGTCGGCGGTCGCGATCCCGAGCAGGCGACGCAACGCGAGTTCACGCACCTCCGCGCCAAGCACAGCGGCGCACTCGAGCAACTCGCGCGGTCCCTCGGCGAGTCCGACCAGCCGCAATGCGAACCGCTCGGAAAGGGCCGGCGGAAGCGAACGGATCGTCGTCCGTTTGGCGGTCAGCAGCTCGAGGCGGCCATGGGCGCGCGCCCAGCTCGCGAGCTCGATCGCGCTGCCAGGATTGCCGGCAGCGAGCTCGAACAGCCGCGTCGCGGCCCGATCGACGTCGGCGCGCTCGAAGCCGATGTCGCGCGCCAGCGTGGTGAACTCCGTTCGCGGCAGGTCGACGAGGGAGAAGCGGGTGGCGCCGCGTTGCAGCGTCGCGACCGACGTGGCCACCGCGCGATCGAGCGGCAGGTCGTTGGCCACGGTCGCGGCCAGCAGCAGCGCGCGAACGCCCGGCGCCGCCACCAACGCCTCGAGCGTCTTCAGCGTGTCGCTGTCGGCCTGCTCGAGCGAGTCCGCCACCAGCAGCAGCGGCGCCTGGCGCGAAATTGCAACGAACAGCTCGACCAACGCCTGGCGCAACGGCGCCAGCGCACGCGCGCCCTTGCGCGCACCGCCGAGCAGGA
Source organism: Planctomycetota bacterium (assembly GCA_009691715.1). GTDB lineage: Bacteria > Planctomycetota > B15-G4 > B15-G4 > SIAN01 > SIAN01. The sequence continues at coordinate 110,616 of SIAN01000005.1, read as the reverse complement.
AGGCGCGGAGCAGGTCGTGAAGCGCCGTCGCGTCGGGCAGAAGCTCCTGCAACTGCTGATCGACCCGCTCGATCAGCGCGATGACACCGCCCGCCGCCGCTTGCGCGAGGCCGCACGCATCGTGCAGGAGGTCGCGCAGCGGTTCGAGCGGCGCGTCGGCATCGCGGCAGCGCGCGACCAGGAAGTACCCCTGCGGACCGTTTCGTTCCAGCCGATCTGCGAGCTCATCGAGCAAGCGCGTCTTGCCGACGCCGGAAGGCCCTTCGAGGACGACGCGGCGCAGGCCACCGGCGAATGCTGCGCGTGCCTCATCGACCAAGAGCGCGAGCTCGTGGCCGCGGCCGAGCAGACGCGTGGCGCGACGGACCTCGAGGCGGCGGCGCGTCATCGTCACGCGCAACGAGACCGGCGCCGTGGCGCTGCGCCAGAACTCGGAGCCCTCGCCTTCGGCGAAGGCCGCGGCCGCCGCAACCGCCGACGCCACGCGCGCATCGGGATCGCGTTCGAGCAGCGCCTGCACCAGCCGGTCGAGATACCACGACAGCTCGGGCCGCAACTCCGTGAGCGGCGTCGGATCGCGCGACTGCACGGCCGACACGTAGGCGTCGTAGCCCGCGTCGCGCTCGCGCGCCCACGGATGGTGGCCGGCCGCCATTTCGTAGAGCACGATCCCGAGCGCGAAGAGGTCGCTCTGCGGCGTTGCGGGTGCGCCGTTCAACTGCTCGGGCGCGGCGTAGGCGACGGTACCGAGGAACCGGCCGGCCGAGGTCGCGCCCGTCGATGGTGGCGGCGGTGGTTCGCCCGCGCGGTCGCGGCGTCCATCGCCGCTCGCGTCCGGTTCAGGCACGGTGATGAGTCGGGCCAGCCCGAAATCGACGACCTTCACCTGCCCGCGCTCGTCGAGGAATAGGTTGGCCGGTTTCAGGTCGCGATGGACGATGTTGCGCCCGTGAACGAATGCGAGCGTCTCGGCAACCTGACGGCCGACCTCGCGGACCACCGGTTCCGGCTGCGGCCCTTCGAGCTCGAGCCGGCTCTGCAGGCTGCCGCCGTGCAGCAGCTCCTGCACGATGTAGTGGACGCGGCGGTCGCCATCGACGCGCAGGCTGCCGATCTCGAAAACCCGGGCGATCCCGGGGTGGCCGGCACCGAGCCCGACCCCCGCTTCACGCTTGAAGCGCCGCACGATCTGCACGTCGGGGGTGAAGCGCGGATCGAGGATCTTGAGCGCGACGGAGTCGCCATCTTTCAGGCCGCGCCGCCCCTTCGAGACGGTGGCACGCCAGACCGCCCCCATCGCGCCGGCACCAAGCAGGCCGCGGATGCGGTAGCCGCGGATTTCATCCGGCAGCTTGAGTTGGGGAATAGCGGGGCTTGGCATCGCGCTCGACGGGCTTGGCGTCGGTCGCCTTGACTCGCTCCGACGGTTGCCCGAGACTAGCGCGCTTTCGCCATGCCGATCCGCTTCCACAACACTCTCACCCGCCGCGTCGAGGAGTTCGTCCCTGCCGTTGCGGGCGAGGTCCGCATGTACCACTGCGGCCCGACGGTCTACTCGTCGCCGCACATCGGCAACTTCCGGTCGTTCCTGCTCGGCGACCTGCTGCGGCGATATTTCGAGTGGAAGGGGCTTCGCGTCCTGCAGGTGATGAACCTGACCGACGTCGGCCATCTGCTCGACGACGCCGAGGAGGGCGAGGACAAGCTCGAAGCCGCTGCCCAAAAAGCGAAGAAAAGCGCCTGGGAGATCGCCGAGCACTACGCGCAGGAGTTCTTCGCGGCGCTCGACTTCCTCGGCTTCAAGCCGGCGCACCACTACCCGCGCGCCACGACCCATGTCCCCGAGATGATCGCGATGATTGAGACGCTCGAGGACCAGGGGGTCGCCTACCGCGTCCCGTCGGGCAACGTCTATTTCGACATCGCCAAGTTCCCCGCCTACGGCCGGCTGTCCGGCAATACGGCCGAGGAGCTCGAGGCGGGCGCCCGGATCGAGGTGAACCCGGAGAAGCGCGATCCGCGCGACTTCGCGCTCTGGAAGATCGATCCGCGCCACCAGATGCAGTGGGATGCGCCGTGGGGCCGCGGTTTCCCCGGCTGGCACATCGAATGCTCCGCGATGTCGAAGAAGTACCTCGGCGAGAGCTTCGACCTCCACACCGGGGGCGAGGACAACGTCTTCCCCCACCACGAATGCGAGATCGCCCAGTCCGAGGCGGCCAACCGCAAGCCGTTCGTGCGCTGCTGGATGCACGTGCGCCACTTGCTGGTCGACAACACGAAGATGAGCAAGCGCCTCGGCAACGTGCATACGATCGAGGGACTGAAGGAGAAGGGGCGCAGCGGCGACGCGATCCGGATCGCGCTGCAGAAGGCCCACTACCGCGAGCCGCTCAACTTCACCCTGGCCGGGCTCGATGAGGCGGAGAAGAAGCTCGCGCGCTACCGCGACCTCGCCGAGCGGCTGAAGACCGACGGGGCCGGCGGCGATGCCCTCACGGCGGCAGCTTCCGCCGAGGCGGAGACGCAGACCGCGACGGCCGGTCTAGCGCTGCGTTTCGATCAGGCACTGGCCGAAGACCTGAACGTCTCGGTCGCCTTTGCCGTCCTCGATGAAGCGGTCACCGAGGCGAATCGGCGGGCGCCCCGCGGCGCCGATGCCTTGGCGTGGTTGAAGCTGCTCCGGGAGCTTTGGAGCATCTTCGGTTTGCTGGAAAAGTCGCTTGAATCGGCCGTCCTGCCCGACGGTTCGATCCTGAAGTTGATCGAAGAACGTGAGGCAGCGCGAAAGGCGCGAAACTTCGCCCGCAGCGACGAGATTCGCGTCCTGTTGAAACAGCGCGGGATCGAGTTGCTCGACGGCAAGGATGGGGTTCGCTGGCGGCGCGCGTGAGGGGCGACCGCGACGGCGGTCTGGGAGAGGAACGGATGAAGCTCGCTCCGACGATTCTGGTGCTCGCGGCTTTCGGCGTGCTGCTCTGGGTCAGCAGCCAGCGGCCCGTGGCGGACGGCAGCACCACCGCCGCCGAAAACGCATCCCCCCACGCCGCATCCCCCTACGCCGCACCCCCCCACGCCGCAGCCGGCCACAGCGACCCGCAGGGGGCGACCGGGCCAAGCGGGCATGCTGGCGCGACCGAGTTCGTGAAGTCGATTCCAGCAACCCCGTTGCTGCCCCCGCCACGCAGCCCTGACAGCATCGTCGTCCAAATCCGCGATTCAGCCGGGAACGGCCAACCGCAGATCGACGTCACGCTCGAGGACGTCGCCGGCAAGGCGATCGCGACCCGGCGCTCGGACGCGGGTGGCCGGGCCGCCTTCGAGCACGTCGCTGCCGGACGCTACTCGGTGATCGCACACGATCCGGACTACCTCTACACCGCGCGCAACCGAGCCACCGTCGAAGCGAAGAAGGGCGTCGTGGCCGACATCGAGGTGCGAGTCGATCGCGGCACCGCCGGGCTGCGCGGCCAACTGGTCGACGGCAACGAGGCCCCATTGGCGGAGCGGCGGGTGAATCTGTCGGCGGGTGGCGCTGAATCCTCGGTCAACACGCTCTCGGTGAACACGTTTTCAGTGAACACCGACGCGAAGGGTCGCTTCCTGGTCAACGGCCTTGCGCCCGGAGACTGGACCGTCTCGCCGGAGGGGTTCGAGGCTCAGAAGCGCACGGTGAAACTGACGGACGGCGCGACCGCGGAAGCGGTGCTGAAGCTGGCGAAGTCGGCCGCTATGCGAATCGAGCTCTCAGGTTCGCACCTCAATCCGGCCCACTTCCAAGGCGGTGAGAAGGCGTTCGTGCGACGGGTCGGTGGCGCCTCGACGACGCCGCTAGCGCACGAGATGGAGCGCTTGACCGACGGCGGTCACGAGCACGCGAACGTGCTGCGCACCAGCTTCGCTGGGCTCGCGGCCGGCAACTACGAGATCGAGATCCTCGACGCCAAGGGCGCGAGCCTGCTGCACACTGGCGCTGCATGGTCGCAGGCGATCCCGGTCGCGCTGCTCGAAGGCGACGACCGCGCGTTGCCGCTGAAGACGACGGCCTCGGGACGCGGCGGAGGGGTGACCGTGCCGAGCTGGGCGATCATCATGATGTGCGTGGTGATCGGCGGGCTGGTCTTCGTCACGCCCGTGATCTTCCCGGCACCCGTGATCGCGAAGCGCCCGCTCGGTCTGCAGCGCTGAGAGAGTCCGCCCCACCTCGCGCAGCAGCCGGCCGGCGACCTTGACTCAGCGCCGCGGCGCGGCGCCACCCTCGCGACCGTCGGCGTCCGGCTCCGGCTCGTCGTCCTCGGCGTCCGGCTCCGACTCGTCGTCCTCGGCGTCCGGCTCCGGCTCGCTGTCCTCGCCATCAGCATCCGACACAGCGCTCGCATCGCCATCTTCAGCCGCGACAGGGTCGCCGCGGACGTCGCGAAGCTGCTTCAGCAGTCCGCCCATCTTGATGGCGCCCTCGACCGACTCGTCGAACTCGAACGCGAGCTGCGGCGCCGTCCGCGTCCGCAGCCCCTCGGCGACGCGGCGCTGGACAAACAGTCGGGCGTCGTCGAGCGCGTGCTTGGTCTTCGAGCGGTCGCCCGGCGTGCCGATGACCGACCAGTAGATGACGCAGCTGCCGAAGTCTGGCGCGAGCTTCACATGGGTCACGGTGACGAACCCCATCCGCGGGTCCTTCATCTCGTGCAGGAGGACGTGCGCCGCGCGCTGGCGGATGACCTCGGCAATCCGCAAGTTGGTCCGGCTCGACATCGCTCTGATCCAGTCTTGGCCTGCAGCCTGCGCGGCCGGGATTCGCCCGCGCTCGGTCGTTTCGGGCGTCAGTCAAGCAGACGGCGGACCCGCCGCAAGGGAGCCGTGATCCACCCGGTGCCGAGCCGACGACTTCCGGGCCGGCACAGTACGATCGGCTGTCGTCCCCCTCTCCTGCTGCCGCGGCCCGCCGCGCGCCACCCGTCATGATGGAAGTCGGAATCCTGCAGTTCTCGGTGCGCCTGCGCGGCTGCCATTCGCTGAAAGAGAAGCGCCACGTCCTGAAGTCGATCAAGGACAAGCTGCGCGCGCGCTTCAACGTGTCGGTCGCCGAAGTCGACGACCACGAGCTTTGGCAGAAGGGCACGCTCGGGGTCGTCGCCTGCAGCAACGAGGCGCTGCACCTGCGTTCGATGCTCGACCAGATCGTCGACGCGATCCGGGTCCACCCGGTCGCCGAACTGCTCGACCAACAGATCGAGATCCTCTGAGCCGAGCGCGCGCCGAACCCGAGCGCCTGCTACGTCGTGGGTGCGACTCGCCGGTCGCCCGACGCGCTTCGCGTCCGGCGCCTTGCGTGTTCGAGGAACAACGCCATGCCGATCGGGCCCTCCAAGGAATACGCCCTGGGCTTGGGCACGGTGGCGTTGATCAACGCCGGACTCGCGCAGTCGAAGCCCCGCAGCGGATTGAACTGGTTCCTGCTGTCGCTGCTGCTCGGCCCAATCGCGACGTTTCTGTTGGTCGCGTTCTGCGAGCCGCTGCCGTCGCCAAAGTGACGATCGGCTGCACGCGGTCGCGATGAACGATCGACGGCGGCCGGATTCGCCGGCCGCCGTTGTGTGGATCGCATCGTTCAGGTGGATCGCATCGTTCAGGTGGATCGCATCGTTCAGGTGAGCTTGAGCTCGCGCGCAATCTGTTCCATCTCGAACACCTCGAGCACGTCACCGATCTTGATGTCATCGAACTTGGCGAGCTTGATGCCGCACTCGAAGTTCTCCTTGACCTCCTTGACGTCGTCCTTGAACCGGCGGAGCGATTCGAGCCCGGTGGTGTAGATGACTTTGCCATCGCGCAGGACGCGCACCCGGTCGCTGCGGTGGACGATTCCGTCCGTGACGAAGCAACCGGCGATCGTGCCGATCTTCGAGACCTTGAACGTCTCGCGGATCGCGATGTGGCCGATGACCTTTTCCCGCTCCTCGGGCTTCAAGAGGCCAGCCATCGCCTTCTTCAGGTCGTCGAGCATCTCGTAGATGATGTAGTAGGTCTTCACCTCGACGCCGAGCTGCTCGTGCAGGCGGCGCGCCTTGCCTTCCGGCACGACGTGGAAGCCGAAGACCATCGCCTTGCTGGTGGCGGCCAGCATCACGTCTTCCTCAGTGATCGCGCCCACTGCCGCACGCAGCACGCGGACCTTCACCTCCACCGCCTTCAGCGCCTCGAGCTCGCGCTTCAGCACCTCGACCGAGCCCTGCACGTCGGCCTTGATGATCAGCGGGATCTCCTGCTGCTTCACCGCGCCGAGCGTCTCGAACAGGTTCTCGAGCGTGACCTTCGGGCGATCCGGCACCTGCTGCCCGACTCGCGCGATGTGCAACCGCTCGCTGGCGACCTGCTCGGCGCCCTTTTCGTCCGTAACCGCGACGAAGGCGGCACCGACGTCGGGGATCTCGCCCTTGAAGCCGTAGACCTTCACCGGCATCGACGGCGGCGCGGAGTCGATCTTCTTGCCGGTGTCGTCCTCGATGAGGCGCACGCGACCCCAGGTCTTGCCGCAGAGGAACGGATCGCGCGCCTTGAGCGTGCCCTTCCGGATCAGCACGGTCGCGACCACGCCCTTGCCATCTTCCTTCGTCGCCTCGATCACGACGCCTTCCGCCAGCCCCTTGGGATCGGCGCGCAGGTCGTGCACCTCGGCCTCGAGCGCGAGACGCTCGAGCAACTCGTCGATGCCCTTGCCAGTGGTGGCCGAGGTCTCGACCACGCCGATCTTGCCGCCGAACTCCTCGGGGAGCAGGTCGATCCCCATCAACTGCTGCTTGACGCGCAGAGGGTTCGCCTCGCGCTTGTCGATCTTGTTCAGCGCGACAACGATCGGCATCTCCGCGCTGGCGGCTCGGGCGTGTTCGACCGACTCGACCGTCTGCGGCATGACGCCGTCGTCGGCCGAGACGACCAGCACGACGATGTCGGTCACGTTGGCGCCGCGCGAACGCATCTCCGTGAACGCGCGATGGCCCGGGGTGTCGAGGAACGTGATCAGGCCGCCCTTCGGCGACTTGACCTGGTAGGCACGCGTGTGCTGCGTGATGCCGCCATGCTCGGAGTCGACCACCTTGGTCTTGCGGATGGCGTCGAGCAACGACGTCTTTCCGTGGTCGACGTGGCCCATGACCACGACCACCGGCGGTCGCGGCTCGCCCTCCTTCTTCGGCCCCGCCTTGACCGCAGCCTTCTGCTGCTCCTTGGCCAAGAAGTTGGTCTCGGTCGTCTGCTCCGCGATGACGGTCACGTCGCGGTTGAATTCGACGCCGATGGTCAGCACCATCTCTTCGTCGAGCGACTGGTTGATGCCGATCGCGACGCCCTTCACTGTCAGGATCTTGCTGATGATCTCGGCCGCTCGCACGCGGAGCAGCGCGGAGAGCGCCTTCACCGAAGTCGGGAGGCTCACATCGAGCTTGGCGCCGGCGACCGGCTTCAGCAGCCCGGCCGGTCGCTTCAGCTTTGTGCGCTGCTGGCGCCGCGTCGGGCCACGCTCCCAGAACTTCGGCTTGGCGACCTGAGCTTCGGAGACGGGAGTGAACTCGTCGGTCTCGTTCCACCGCACCGGCTTGTTGGTGCCGGCGAGTTTCTGGCGCTTGCGCTGAGCGGCGAGCTCCTGCTCCCGGTCGAGCTCCGACTTCTTGCCGCGAACGGCGCCTGGCGTCGCCGGCGGACCGAGCACGCGCTCGAGTTCGGCGTGCGTCGCCTCCGACTTCGCGACGTCGGCCTTGTTGAGCTCGATGCGGCCAAGGATCTTGGCGCCGCGGCGGACCGGGGTGGCGGGAGCTCCCGGAACGCCCGCGGCAGCAGGCGCGCCCGGGGCGCCATGGCGCGCGGGCACAATTCGGTGCGCGGCCGCTCCGAGTCCAACAGGCGCAGTTCCAAGCCTGGTCGTGGCCGGGCCGTGCGGAGCTGCAGGCGCAGCAACCGCTGACGAGCCTCCGGCAACGACCGGTCCGGCAGCGGGCGCGTGGCCGCTTGCGACGGCTTCTGCTGCCGTCCCTGCGACCGCTTCCACCGCGTCGGCTTCGCCTTCGACCGCTCCGGCCGCGCCCTCGGCCGCAGCTTCTTCAACATCGCCCTCGGCTGCCGCGTCGAGCTCGCCGTCCTCGTCAAGTTCGTCGTCGGGCGAAGCGTACGCCTCCATCGGCCCATCGGCCGATTCGACCGCTTCGGCGGCGGCCGCAGCGACGGCCGCGGCCTGCGCCTCGCGATGGACCTTCTCGGTGGCGGCCCGCACGGAGTCGACCTTGGCGCGTTCCTCGTTCGCCTTCTTCTCAGCGTCCTTCTGCTCGTGGACCTGCTCGAGTTTCTCGAGGATCTCGTCCTCGTCGAGGTCGCGGTACTTCCACGCCGCCTTCAGGATCCCGACGGTTCCGGGTTCCAGGTTCGACGAGTGGCTCTTGACCGGCAGTCCGAGCTTCTTCGCGAGGGCGAGCAGCTCCTTGGAGTCGGCGTTCAATTCCTTGGCGAGTTCGTGAAACCGCAAGCGTCGACTCCTTCAGGCTGCTTCGCGAGGTCATTCAGGGAAACGAATCAGGCGGCGGCGGGCGCCGCCTCACGAGGCCGCGCCCGCCACATCACCCGACTTCGCCGGGGGGGCGCCTGGCGCCGAGCTCTCGGCCGGGGCCGCCGATGGCGTCGGTGGCGGAGCTGCCGCGGAAGGCGGCGACGGAACGCCGGGCGATCCGACTTCTCCCGGCGGCACCACCGAGCCGTCCACCCGGATCGCCTGCAGGTTGATCTCCCAACCGGTGAGTCGGCTGGCGAGACGCACGTTCTGCCCGCGTCGACCGATCGCCAACGAAAGCTGGTCCTCGGTCACCCGAACGGTCGCGACACTTCGCGCCTGGTCGAGCTTGATATCGGCGATCTCGGCCGGACGCAGAGCGTTCAGGATCAGCGCCTCGACCGACTCGTTCCAGCGGATGATGTCGATCTTCTCGCCGTTCAACTCTTCGGTGATCGACTTGATTCGCGTCCCGCGAATGCCGACGCAGGCACCGATGCAGTCGACTCGCATGTCGGCCGACGCGACCGCGATCTTGGTTCGGTAACCCGGCTCGCGCGCGACGCGCTTGATCTCGATGACGCCGTCGGCGATCTCGGGGACTTCGACCTCGAACAGCCGGCGGACCAAGTTGGGATTGGTGCGCGAGAGGATGATCCGGACGCGCAGGCGGTCCTTCCTGACCTCGGTAACCAGCGCCTTCACGCGATCGCCGACGTTGTACACCTCGCCGCGCACGACCTCTGACCGCGGCAGGATCCCTTCCACCTTGCCCAGGTTGATGATGTAGTTGCCCATCTCGATGCGCTGGACCGTGCCGGTCACCAGTTGGTCACGCTTCTCCTCGTACTGGCTGAGGACGACGTCCTGCTCCGCCTCGCGGTGGCGCTGGATCATGACCTGCTTCGCAACCTGCGCCCCGATGCGGCCGAGGTCGACGAGTTCGACGGCCTGGTCGCCACGGAAGGCCTCAATCTTCCCGTTCTTGCGATCGATGTGAACGACCAGCTCCTCCCCGGCATCGAGCTTCTTGCGCGCGGCGCTCGCCAACGCAAACTCGAGCGACTGGAAGAGGTATTCCTTGTCGATGTCCTTGTCCCGATGGAGGGCGTCGATGATCCGAAGAATCTCTGCGCCATCCATGTGCGGACCCCTTTTTCGCCGGAGACGAGACGCCATGCGAAGTCCTCCGGCAGGACTCGCACCGCACTCCTTTCAAAGCGCCACCCAACCCGCCCCTCCCGCCGCAGCGAGCAGGGCGGAGACGAAAAGAAGTGGGCAGGTCCCACTTCTTCACGCAGCGCCAGGAAAAAGCCGCGGGATGGTACCGACGACGGCGCCCCAGGGTCAACCGAGCGCCTTACGCACCAGCGCCGCAACCCAATGGCTACGAAGAACTTGGATCGCCTCGGCGGCGAGCTTTTGGATCGCCGGAAGCGACCACTCGGTGGTTGAAGGTGCCAAAATCCGGGACGCTTCGCCGCGCGCTTTTGTCTTGGCCGGAAGCGACGAAGCGGCGGCGCGGATCGCACAAGGCATCGACTGGCGCGATTCGCCCGATGCAGTTCGACTGGAGTGGTTGCGGCGCGCCCCCGGTTCGGAAACGGCCCTGGGATGGAGCGAGCCGCAATTCCTGGCGGAACTAGGCCGCTCGCCGCAACGCGACCGCCTGCTCCTCGAATGGGCCGCGACCCAGCCAATCAGCGAGGCGCGACAACTGCTCGGCGCCGCAGCCTTGCTGGTGGAGCGCGACGACGTGGCACCCCCGACGGCCGCCCTGCTGCAGTTCCATCTCGGGCGGGTCGGAACGCTGGAGGACGCGCCGCGCTGCTTGGTGGCAAGTCTCTCGGCTGATCCCGATGAAGCGGCGTTCGCGCGGAACGCCTTCGAGCGTCTCATCGCCGAAGCGATTCGCAACGACGCAGCGCCTGCAGTCGCAATTCTCGAAGCGCGCCTGGCCGAGGCGTACCCCGGAGTCCCCTCGCTGTGGCTCGATACCGGCGCCGCCCGCGCGCTCGCGGGCGGACGTGCGGACGCGCGTGATGCGTTCGCGCGCGCGGCGGCGGGAACTGCGTTCGCGGATGACACCGTCTCTCTCCTGCGTCGTGGCGCAGCCGAGCTCGGTCAGCGCTGGCTCGCGACGATGCTCGACGCCCCATTCGTCGACGACGCGTCCGCGCCGAATCGACGAGCGGCGCTGCCGCACGAAGACGAGATCCATGCGCTCGACCTTCGCGGCGAGTTCGTCACCGCGATCGTCTCGGCTGCAAAAGGATCGCTCGATCGAACGCGCCTCGCCGCGGCGCTGGCAACCGCGGAGGTCGACGCCTCGCGCTGCCTCGCAAATGAAGCGTGGTTCGGCGCCTCGGGGCCACTCTTCGGCCGGCAGTTGCTCCGACAGGCCGGGCGCGGCGAGACGTGGTTGCCGGGTGCGCTCGCGATCGTCGACGCGATTGAGGCGAGCCACGGACGCCACGGCCACGGACTGCTCGGTCGCTCGACGGAAGACGATGAAGCTGAGCAAGAACGGCCGGCCGCGTGGTGCTTCCTCGCCGTCGCAGAATCGCTGCTGATCGATGGCGGTGACCCGGCGGCTGCGCGCGCGTTGCTCGAGCCACGACGCGCCCCGCTGGCAGCCACCACGAACTGGTCGAATCATGAGCTCGCCTGCGAGACGGAACTGATGGCCGCTCGCATCGAGCTCTACAGCGGCAACGCGCGCGCGGCGACGATCGCCGCCGACGCCGCGCTGCGCCTTGCCCGCGAACTGCACGCCGGCACCGAACGCGACCGGCGCGAGCGACAGATTGCAGGCGAGATTTTCCCGCCACCTACGGCGCATGTGGTCGGCCGCGACGACTCCGCCTACTCGGGCCTCGTCGCCCGTGGCTTGTCGACGCGGGCCGCTGTGCGCGCGACGCTCGTCGGCGACACGCGCGGCGCCGCCGAAGATCTCTACGACGCCGGCGCCTACTGGCCGTGGGACGCGATGCGCTGGCTCCGACACGCGACCGACTACGCCCGCCGCGGCCGGATCGCGGCCGCGCGAGCTTGTGTCGCTCGCGTTGAGGCGCGTCCAGAGCACGCCTATGATCTCGCCTGCGTCCACGCCCTTTGCGGAGAGAGCGAAGCAGCCATCGCCCGGCTCGCCGAGCATCTCGCTTGGGCCGGCCGCACCCCCGCCGCGCGCAAGCTTGAGATCGAGTACGCGGCGCGCGACCGCGACCTCGCCGCACTGCGCGACGATCCGCGCTTTCCGCGACGTTGACGGCCGCAGACGAGCGCTCGGATGCCATCGACCATCACCATCCAACTCAACGGCGAGGCGCGTCAACTCGCTGCGGACGCGACCGTGCGCGTGCTGGTCGCTCAACTGCGCTTGCCCGTCGAACGGATCGCGGTCGAGATCAATCAAGAGATCCTGCCGCGCGCTGAGTTCGATCGCGCGCTCGCCGACGGAGACAAGATCGAAGTCGTGACTTTCGTGGGAGGCGGGTGATGACGCAGTCGAAACCGGCGGACTTGGGGATGCGCGCGGCGGATCCGCCTCCGACGGATGCGGAAGTGGCGGTAGGGCTGCTCTCCGACTCGCCATTGCGGATCGGGCGGCATGTCTTCCAGTCGCGGCTGCTGCTCGGCACCGGGAAGTACCCGAGCCACGACGTCATGCGCGCGGCGCACATCGCCTCGGGAACCGAGTGCGTGACGGTCGCCGTGCGGCGCGTCGACCTGTCCGGACGCGAGAAGAGCCTGCTCGACTGGATCGATCGTTCGCGGATCACCCTGCTCCCGAACACCGCCGGCTGCTTCGATGCCGACGAGGCCGTTCGGGTCGCGCGGCTCGGGCGTGAAGCGGGGCTCTCCGAGCTCGTGAAGCTCGAGGTGCTGGCCGATCCGCTGACGCTGCTGCCCGATCCGATCGCTACGCTCGATGCCACGCGTCGGCTGGTGAAAGAGGGCTTCGTCGTGTTGCCCTACTGCAGCGACGATCCGATCCTCTGCCGTCGACTCGAGGAGGCCGGCGCGGCGGCGGTGATGCCGCTCGGTTCGCCGATCGGCTCGGGCCAGGGGATCAACAATCCGCGCAACATCCGCGCGATCAAGGAGTCGCTGCACGTGCCCGTCCTGGTCGACGCCGGAGTCGGCACCCCTTCCGACGTGACCATCGCCTTCGAACTCGGCGTCGACGGCGTCCTGCTCAACACGGCCGTCGCGCAGGCGCACGATCCGGCGCGCATGGGGGCAGCGATGCGACACGCCTGGATCGCGGGCCGGCACGGCTTCCTGGCCGGACGCATCGCCAAGAGCGACCACGCTCGGCCGAGCAGCCCCACCGCCGGCACCATCGCCGCAGGCGGAAGCTGACATGGTGCGGCGCCGCATCGATCCCGTGCTGCTCGCCGAGCAGCGACTCGCCGAAAGCCTGCAGTCGCTCGACTTCGCGACCGTGCTGAACGCCGCAGCGGAGCGACCGCGGACGGTCGCTCGCGGTGGTTCATGTCGCTGGTGCGCCGGCCGCTTCGGTCCAGTCCTCGACACCACCGAACTGGTCCGCGGCCGCTCGTTCCTGACGGCGCACGCGGTTGTCGACGGCACGTTGGTGCTGAAGCAGGCGTCGAGCACCGACCACCGCGACGACCTCGACAGCGTGCCGCCGATGGACGCGATCGCGCTGTTCGAAGGGATGGCGCGGGCCGAAGCATTCCTGGCCGCGTGCGGCGACTCGCGCTGGCCCGAGACGGCGCCGGGCCGACGCGGGCATGTCGCCATCGCCAAACGCCGCCGGCCGGGCGGCCACGGCACGCAGACCATCGCGCTCTATGCGCGCGAGCCGCGATGGCTCTTGCGAGAACGCGCCTTCGTCGCGCGGCACGGCGTCGGCACCGCGTCCGCGCTCGAGACCCGCAACCCGGTCGAACTCCTGGTCGGCGAATTCCGCGGTGGACTCGCGGCCGCGGTGCCAGCCGCCACCACGCGCGCGTTCGAAATCGTGGTCTGGTTCCGGCCTGGCGCGATCGGCGCTCTCGCCGACCTGTCAGGCAACCAGCGCTGGGGGCTGGCGCAGGCGGTGCGCGAAATCACGGGGGCGCTGCGACTCGAGCTCGCGGTGCGCGGACTCAGGGAGGAGTACGGCTGGCGACTCGTCGCGGGTCCCGGGATCGAGCCTCATCTCCGCATCGCGACGCCCCGCACCACCACGGTGTACGACGGCCCGGCGGAATGGGTCGAGAAACTGCGCAGCCATATCGGCGTGGAGTAGGTGGAGTCGCTGGGGTCGAGCAAGAGCACGAGCGACGCGCGCCGGCCGCGATCGATCACTCGACCCGCCAGGCGCGAAGCCATGTCGCCGACTGGAATTCGTAGCCGCGCGCCGCCAGCTTCGTCGCGAAGTCGGGCAGGTGCGCTGCGCCATAGAACAGCGCAATCCAACGACCGCGCTCACCCGCCGCGACTTCGCTGTCGAGCACCGCGAGGGCCGCGTCGTTGCGCCAGTCGACCAGCACTTCATTCAGTGCCGGCATCGAGCCTCCGAGCAATTGATCCGCAGTCGCAAGCGCCGCCGCCGCCTGCCGCTTCACCATCGCCCGCAGCCGCGGTTCTCGGTCGAGCTGCGCCGCATCGATGCCGCCGAGCACCATGTGCAGCAGCGCGCGCACCAGCGGATGGTCGGTCGGCAGCGCAGCACCGCGCGCCTCGAGCTGCGCGTGGAGCGCGCCGAGGTCGACATCGGCGTTCGTCCAATTCGGCCGCCGGTAGTCGAGGCCGTCCTTCTGGAATTGAAGCCCAAGCAGATCCTTCAGCTTGAGCTGCAACTGGAACAGCGCGTCGAATCGTGCGATCTCCTCGGCGGCAGGGGGAGCCTCGCCCGCGCTCGGGCCGACGCCCTCGAACAGCACGACATCGCTTGAATCGAGCACGTCCTGCAGGCGTGCGTAGTAGTCGGGATCTCCGACGTGGACGGCGCCGACCAGGAACAGCGTCGTCCGCGTCGGTTCGTGGAAGAAGCGGGCGATGCCAGTCGACAAGGCACCGGCCTGGCCCTCACGCGGTGGCTCGAACCGGACGTAGCTCGTCGGTGCAGCGCCTTGTGGTTCGTCGAGCCAGAGCGGTGCGAACGTGTCCGGCGGCAGGGCGCCATGGACCACCGTTCGCACCAGGTGGCGCGGAAGCGTCAGCTTGCCGCGTACGTCATCGACGAACTCGATGCGATGATCGGACTCGCCCACGAGCAGGCCGCGAAGCTCTCGACCGCTCTTCAGCACGACGCGATCGTGTTCGTCCCGCGCGCGCACGGCGCCGAGCGCAAACGCCGCCGCCAACCCGATCGCCAGCACCACCTGAAACGCCGTTTGTCGCCGCGCCATGACGATCCTCAACTCGACTTCGGGAAGCGACCGTTGCGCAGGAACGCCACGACCAGCTTCTGCACCCGCGGACTCCACAGCACCGAGCTGTGGGTCGCCGCCACGCGCACATGATCGCTCTCTCCCCGCAGATGGGTGCTGCCTTCGGGTACCAAATGGTCGAAGCGCGCCGCGATGACTCCGATCCGGACGTCGGGAAGCTCTGGCAACCGATGGACCGCGCTGGCTTTCGCGTCGGAGAGTTCGCGCAGCACCGGCACCAGTCCGCCGAGCCACGGCGCGAGCCAGCGCGCCACCGGCGAGCCGCGATTGGGCGGCACCAACATCACGATCCGCCGCAATTGCGCGGGCGCTCCCGCTGCCAGCGCGGCTCTCGCGATCAGGTTGCCGAGGCTGTGGCCAACTAGGTGCAACTCGCGGCAGCCGGGTGTGGCCGCGATTTCGGCGAGCTCGGCAGCGAGTCGGCGGGCGTGTTCGGCGATGCTCCCGCGAGCGCTCGAGTACCCGAATCGGCGGGTCGTGAAGCCGTCGCGATCGAGCGCCCGCGCGAGCAGCCCGAGCGAGCGTGGCGTTCGCAGCAGCCCATGCACCAGCACGACCGTCACGCCGCCGTCATCCATCGGTTGAGATCGTCCCGCAGCCGTGGTGGAGTGCCGCTGAAACACTAATCTCCGCGGCTCATTTCTACGGAGGCCGCATCCTGCCCGCGTCGAAGCTGCTACTCGCCGCCGCCTACCTCGCCCTCCAGACCGTGCCCGGCGAAGGTGAGCTGCCATCCGACCCCTCGGCGCAGGCGCTGAACGAGGCGATCGCCGCGTTCTCGAACGCGCTCAACGACGTGCAGGCCGAGGCACTCGCCGACGTCGAAGCCCGAGCCTCCGCGGTTCCCGACTCGCCGCTGCTCCGGCTGCGAAAGCGCGCGCAGAAAGAGCTCAAACTCACGCCTCGCCCGCCGACGCCGTTCCACGCGCCGAGTGAGTTCACCGCCCAGGAGGCGACACGCAATCGTCTGGTGCGTACGCCCGCCGACCCCGAAGGCGCCGACTACGCCGACAAGCGCGGCCGCTTCATGCCGTGGCTGAACCAGCCGCCGCTCGGCTGCGCCGTCCGCTGGAATTTCGGCACCAATCGCGCGGAGTCGAACGCCGAGCCGCAGAGCCCGCCGAGCCGGCTCTGGAACGTGCTGAACGGCTATGCGCCTGACAGCGACACGATGGTCGCGTGGCTGCTCTCGGAGTGGGACTTCGAGAAGACGCAGGACGCGCCGGCGGCCTACTTCGGCCACGCCTACTGCGACCTCTCGGGCAGGGCGTATCTCGACATCACGCTCTACGACGCTTGGTCGTCGGGCGCCGGGATGGATATGCCCGACGTCGACACGATCGCCTTCGCCCGCAAGCTTCTGCGCGACACTTCCTACGTCGCGCCGTTGCCGGCCGACGCGCACCGCCAGAAGCTCTACGACGCGATCAGCGCGAGCTTCCTCGACTACTTCAAGTACCGGATCTGGATCGAATCGGCGGCGTGGATCTTCGTCAATCCCGAGGCTGACGTGCTGCGCGAAGCGCACGAGCCGATGCGCCGCCGACTGCTCTATCTCTTCGGACAGGAAGATGGCGACGTCGACCGCATCGGCGAGCGCCTGAAGAAGATGGGCACGCGCGACCGCTTCATCGAGGAGATCGATGCCGCGATCCAAACGGACGACTCGACCGACAAGACGATCGGTCGCTTCACCAAAGAGCGCGCCGAAGAGCGATGGGCCGTCGCGCGCGCGGCACACACCGCCTTGCGCGCACGCCAACTCCTCACCGACTGAACGACGCAGGACCGAGGCAGGAACGATGATGGACGCCGCCCCCTCCGCGCCGACGCCTCACGACGCAACGCCTGCGGATCGAGTCGCGTCGCTCCACGCCGCGATCGACGCACTCGGCAGCGTCGCCGTCGCCTTCTCCGGCGGCATCGACTCGACACTGGTGCTGAAGGTCGCGCGCGATCGTCTCGGCGCACGCGCCGTCGGCGTCATCGGCGTCTCCGCCTCGCTGCCGCCCGGGGAGCTCGACGACGCACGCAACCTCGCCAAGGCGATCGACGTGCAACTGGTCGAACTCGCCACCGACGAGGTCGCCGACCCTCGCTACGCCGCCAATCCCGCCAACCGCTGCTACTTCTGCAAGAGCGAGCTCTACGCGAAGCTTCTGCCGTGGGCGCGCGAGCATGGCTTCGCGGCCGTCGCCGACGGGACGAACGCCGACGACGTGGGCGACTGGCGTCCCGGCGGCAAGGCGGCCGACGAGGCGAGCGTCCGCCATCCGCTGCTCGAAGCCCGGATGGGCAAGGCCTCGATCCGCGAGCTGGCGCGCGAACTCGGGCTCGCCAACTGGGACAAGCCGGCACTGGCCTGCCTCTCCTCGCGCGTGCCCTACGGGACGACGATCCGGCCGGCGATGCTCGACCAGATCGGTTGGGCCGAGCTGTTGGTGCGGCGCCTCGGATTCGCCGCGGTCCGCGTCCGCTGGCACGGCGATGTCGCGCGCATCGAGGTGCCGCCAGCCGATCTCGGTCGGCTGTTCGCGCTGCGCGGGCGAGTGGCTGAGGAAGTCCGCTCGACTGGCTTCAAGTTCGTCGCGCTCGACCTCGACGGCTATCGCCAGGGCTCGCTCAACGCCGCCTTGCCCGAACCACCCGGCCGCGAATGAGCGAAGGCCGGTAACGCCGCCGGCCGCCGGGCAGCGAGCCCGACGGCCGGTGGATCGAATGATCGTGAGCGAGTCTCGCGAGACGCTCTGCCGAACGGCGCGCGGTCAGCTCCCCGAAGGTCGCAGGAACGGGATCGCGACGGTGTCGAAAGTCGGCAGCAACAGCGTCGACGTGTTGCCGACGAGCGTCGCCCGGAACGCCAGGAACTGCTTCGTGTCGGCGATGTCCACCAAAGTCGAAAAGCCGGTCGGAGTCGCGCCCTTGGCGCTGGTCGCGCCCTCGAACTCCATGGTGACCAAAGTCCCGATCGGCTGCTCGGAGATCGGCGGGAACAAGATCACCGGGTAGTAGTCGGGGTTGATCGTGTTGGTCGGGAAGACGCGGACCCAGGGCGAGCTGATTCGCGAGGTCGACTTCTGGTAGTCGAACACCCCGAGGTACCGCGAGTTGTCGCCGGCCCTGGGCAAAGTCGAGGAGAGGTGGCCCACCGCGCAACGCGCGTTGGCGTCATTCACGATGTCGTCGGGATTGATGCTCGTGCCGCTGACGCCGCACGAGTAATTGCGCCAGAACGGCGACCCATCGATCGCGATCAAGCAGCCGATGACGTAGGAGAAGCCGTTCGCTCCAGAAACCGGGGTCAGCTGCGGTCGGACGCGCACCTCGAACAGGAGGCTGTCTCCGCCGGCGTTCTGGAAGCCCGTGGTGCTGTAGTCGTCCCACTCCTGCCCGCCGCAGTTGTAGGTGCTGTTGACGAAGGTGCGAAGATCGGTCTCCTCCTGCGGCGTTGCGCCGTTGTTGTACTGGAACGGGACCGTGAACGACGGCCACGGGTGCCACGCGTTCAGGTCACCGGGCGGCGTGAAGAGTCGCGACTGGGTGACGTTGTACGTCGTGCCTGCCTGCACGACCGTGACCAGCGTGTCCCAGTAGTTCGGCCCATCTTCCGTGCTGCAAGTCACACCCGGGCAGGGACCCGAGCCGCCATCGACCAGGTCGATGAACGTCGCATAGTCGAACGGCTTGGTGAGGCCGCTCCCGGGATACGACGAGCTACCGGTGTTGTTCTGCGAGATCGGCCGCATCGACGAATGGGCGCAATGCAGCGAGATGTCGTCGTAGACATCGGTCGTCACGTTGCCGCCGATCGGACACCAGCTGACGCGGTAGAGGTCGAGCAACGTCCCCGCCAACGCCAAGCTGTTCGGCGAGCAGTCGAAGTCGCGCCACACCGTCTGGAACCGTGCACCGTCATGCGCCGAGTTCTGAAAGAGCGTGTTGGAGGTGAGCGGCGCCGGCAAGCCGTTGAACAGGACCGAGAACTGTCCCTCAGGCGGGAAGTATTGGTCATGGATCTTGGTGACTTCGACGACCGGAGAGCCAGCGAGCAGGCCGTACGTCTGCAGATTCACGTCGGGGATCGGACGGTAGTAGTTCACCTGATCCTTGAAGCCGATGCCGGGAAGCCCGGTCGCAGGGTCGATCCCGGTGACCGGTCGCCCGCGCATCCGATGGACGATGATTCCCCAGCTCCGCGCGATCGGCGGATTGGGCTGCGTCACCGCCAATTCGGTCGACGTGAACTGCGATCTGAACCGGATCGCCGGATTCGCCGGATCGAACATCGACTGCGGAAACGCGATCGGCTGTCCACCGAGGTCGTTGATGCCGCGGACGCCCTCATCCAGGAAAACCTCGTAGGCCGCGGATCCGAGCTCTTGGCGCAGGAAACTGGCGCGTGGGATCGTCGTCAAGATCAGCTGCAGGTTCTTCGTGCCGATCCCCCAGCCGATCAACTCGGAGCTGCCCGCGCCTTGGTCGACACGAACCGGGCGGATGATCGCCACCTGCCCCGTGGAGTCGAGCTCAACATCGGTGACGAGTTCCTGCAACTCCCCGCCGTCGGGCACGGCGGCGACCCGGAACGTCTCCCACTGGAGGAACGAATCGTCCGACATGACCTCGCTGAAGCGGACGCGCAGTTCGCTGAAGGTCGGGACCGCTTCGCGCATGGAGAACGGTCCGGCGACGACGTTGCCGGCGGTGTCGATCTCGAACGCCTGGACGAAATTCGAGAAGGACGCGTTGGTGGCGTTCTCCGGGTTGTTCGGGTCGTAGCTCGACGGGTCGATCGGGTTGGTCAGGTCGGGCTCGAAGTACTCGGTGCGCAGCAGCGTGACGCTGTCGCCGTCCACCGGCCCCGCCGCGAACGTCCCTGTGATCGTCACTCCGTTCGAGGAGTTCGACACGATCACCTGCGTCTCCTCGCCGACGAGTCCGGCGCGGAGCAGCAACGTCCCGCCGGCCCATTCGCCAGCGCCGGCGTTCGCCGCCGTCGAAAACGAAGCGCCCGCGAAGGCGACGTCGGCGACACCGGCCGTATCGCCCGCGCCGCTGTCGAAGGCGTGGTCGAACGTGTGCTCACGCACGATGCGTGACGTCGAGTCGTCGGGCAGGAAGCCGTTGTAGGTCTCGTTGGTCGGGATCAGCTGATTCTGCTGGATGAAGTCGAGGACGCGGTTGCCGGGATTGAGCCCGATTGGCAGGTTCGGCTCGCCGAGTCCATCGGCACGGGCGCCGACGTCTGCGCCATTCACCGAGCGGAGGATGCTCAGGCCGGTGCGTGGCAGCAGCAGCTTCAGGAAGCCGGTCGCGTCGGCCCGCGGCTCACCGGTCGGACCGAAGTTGACCGGGCTCGCCGGGAAACCGGGGTTGCCGGCGACGACCGGGTTGATCCAGATCGTCTTGCTGTCGGCGAGGATCAACTCGACCGGAACCGGGGTGCCGTCGGCATAGCGGACCTGGATCGAGCCGTCGGTGACGAGCGCGCCCGTATTGTCGATGACGTCAGCGAGAACCGACGCCGCGTCGATCGGAGCGGTGAACTTGAGCTTGATGACGCAGTTCCGCGGAATCACCCGCGGCAGGAAGTCGGTGCCGAGCCCCAGCGACTGCGGCGAATCGACGTCGACACCGGTGGCGATGGGCTGGAGCGTGCCAGGCACCAAGAATCCGGTGAATGGATCGATCTGGGCCGTCGTCAGCGGGCTCACGACTGACTGTTCGCTGCCGTCATCGATGAAGCGGCCGTAGAAGGCGTCGCTCAGCTTGAAGCTCTTGCTGGTGGAGCCTGGCAGGCCAGCGCTGCCACCGCCCGAGCACGCGGCCGCTGCCAACGTCGCCGCGCCGAACAGGGCGAGGGCACGAACCGGAATCTGGATCGCCATCGGATTTGGACCCCTACTTAGACGAGCCGCGAGCGGACGCCGCGGCGTTGGCCGACGGAGTGCCGACACGGTCTCACCCGGACTGAACCGGACACGGCTTTCACCGGACACTTCACCGAGCGCTGCGGGCGTCGCTACGCGCGAGCCGTGCCGAAACAAGTTTCCGTACGTCCCCCGGGGAGAAGTCGGCGCGGCCAGCTGCGCGGTGCGACACCGAACAGTGAACGCGGAGTGATAGCACAGCGGCCCCGGCTGGCGCCATGGGCCGCCCGGGGCTCGCCGGGGTCGCAGGAAACCGGCGGCGGCGCAGCCGGCGACGGCTTCGGGCTAACATCCCGCGCCCTTTCGTCCCCGCGAGGATCGATCGCGTCCATGGCCAAGAGCAGCGCTGCCGCGACCTACGAGCAATCGGGAGTCAGCTTCGACCGCAAGGAAACGTTCCTCGGAGCGCTCCTCAGCTGGGTGAAGCGGACGGAACGATTCCCCGCAGCGGGACAGCGGCCGCTGATCCCGAACGGGTACTACGCGAGCGTCCTCGACGTCGGGCTCCCGATCGGCATCGCGCTGACGACGGACGGCGTCGGCAGCAAGATCCTGGTCGCCGAAGCCGCGGGCGATTTCTCCGGGCTCGGCATCGACCTGATCGCGATGAACGTGAATGACCTGCTCTGCGTCGGCGCGCTCCCGACCGCGCTCGTCGACTACATCGCGATGGAGGCGCCGCCGGCGAGCGTGGGTGCTGCTCTCGGCAAGAGCCTGTTCGAGGGCGCCAAGCAGGCTGGGATCTCGATCCCGGGCGGCGAGCTGGCGCAGCTCCCCGACATGATCCGCGGGCACAACGCCGGCCAAGGCTTCGACCTCGCCGCTGCCGCGATCGGCACCGTCGCCAGGGAACACGTGAGCAACGGCCAAGGCATCCAGCCGGGCGACGTGCTGATCGGGATCGAGAGCAATGGCGTGCACAGCAATGGTTTCACGCTGGTGCGCGAGATCTGCTTCAAGCGCCGCAAGCTGAAGGTCGATCGGATCGTGCCGGAGTTCGGCCGGACGCTGGGGGCGGAGCTGCTGCTGCCGACCACGATCTACGTCCCGCAGTTCCGCGCGCTGGCGGCGGCCGGACTGCGGCCGCGCGCGGCGATGCACATCACGGGCGGCGGCTACTTGAATTTGCTGCGCGCCGCGACGCCGGACATCAGCTTCGTGATCGACACGCCGCCCGCGATCACGCCGGTCTTCACCTTCCTGCAGCAACAGGGCGGCGTCACTGACGAAGAGATGCATCGAGTCTTCAACCTCGGCATCGGCATGGTGCTGGTGGTTGAGGCTGCGAAGGTCGACGCGACGCTCGCGACGCTGAAGAAGCGCAGTTGGAAGAAGGCGTCGGCAATCGGCCGCGTCGAGGCCGGCGGTGGCAAGGGTGGTCGCGGCAAGTGCGTCCGCTTTCCGGGTCGCGGATTGATCGGCCGCGGGATCACCTTTACGCGCGAGTGATCGCACCCGGCTGATGATCGGCCGCTTCGAACCTCTAGGGCGAGCGGCGAGCGAACTCCGGCACCATCCGCAGCCCCGGGTCGGCGATCGTCCGCACCAGATGCGGCCGCACGGCGGAGTCGATCGCCGCGGCGCCCTCGAGCCCGTCCGCCACGACCACCGCGTCAAACCAGTGCATGGCGTACGTGATCCAGCCGGAGGTCGGCAGCGGCGGCGGGGTCCACGGCCCCTTCGGGCGCCACTGCTCCGGCGGTCGGCCTGCGAGGCCATCCGGTCGCGGTTCAAGCGAAGGTGGCTTGCCTAGATCGAATTCGTGATCGAGGTTGACCCGCAACCACCAGAGGGCCTCGGGAAAGCTCGTGACCCACCGCCGGCTGTCGGGTGCCTGCTGCCATGCGCCGTCGACGAGATGCGGGACGTAGGTCGACGCCGGAAACGAGTAGGCGAGCGCGTGGTGGCCCGAATCGAAGCGCACCACCGTGCCATCCGGCGCGGTCCAGGCCTGACCGACGTCGCGGTACGCACGGGTGAAGTAGGCGGCCTGCCATTCCCAGAGGAAGCGCGCGTCTTGATTGTCGTGCAGTCGCGCCGTCCACCACAGCGCCGCGGCGACCCAACTTCCCTGCCACGGGCTCCACTGGGTCGCGCACGGCCAGCTCTTGCGGCCGCTCGATTTCCAGTTGCCACTCCCCCATGCGTGCAGCGGCGAATCCGACTCTTCCATGGTCGCGCGCAGATCGGCGAGATTGCGCGCGACGCGCTCGCCGAAGTACGCCTTGCGCGGATGGTCGTCTGGCAGCAGCGCCGCCGCCAGCATCGTCGTGCGCAACGACCAGGCGAAGTCGCGCGAGCCGGGATAACGGTAACGGCCGTCGTGCGGCCACTCCTGCAGGCAATACGACGCCTGCGCGGCGAACTCCTCCTCGGCGAGGCGCTCGCCCGTGAGCAGGAACGTCGCGTAGCCGAGCAGCGGCGCGTGCGCGCGATCGGGAGTCTGCGGGCACTTGCGCGAGCCCTTGCGCCCGACGAGCGCCTTGCCCGCCGGATGCTCGACGCCCATCGTTCCATCGTCGCCGCGCACGTGCACAGGAAACGCGCCGGCACCGTTCAGGTCGGCAGCGAAAAGCAACTCCTGCGCGCGCAGGCTCCGCGAGTTGAACGCCAGAGCGGCCCACTCCGGGATCGGACCAATGTCGTTGCGATCGCCGGTCGCCGGCATGTAGCGCATGATCGGACCAGGATCGAGTGGGATGCCGCACTCGAAGCGCGAGCCATCGATGTCGCCGTTCTCCTTCGAGCCGATCCACTGCCGGCAAAGCGCGTCGGCGCGGACGGACGCGACCGGATGGTCGGCGTCAAATGGCGGCAGCCAGCCGTTCCGTTCCAGGTAGCCGAGCTCCTCACGCACCATCAATTGCGGCAGCGCCGCGCCGACGTGCTGGCGCACCGCAAAGCGCGTCCGATCCCACACGACGCCGTCGGCGAGATCCGCCAGCACGACGTCGTCCGCCGCGATCACGAGCCGCGTGAACGCAACATCGTCGGGCGGCGCCCCGCCTGGATCGGCGAAGAGACAGTTCTCGACCACCACCTCGACGCGCGCACCGGCCACCCGAGCGAGTTCGCGCCAGCGCACGCGCACCCGAAGCCGCGGCAATTCGCGCTCGGCATGACGCAGTGCGACGACCTGCTCGACCTCACTCGCGAGCGGGCCGGCAAGCGGGCCGATCGCGACCCGAACGGCGTCCTTCAGCGCCGGTCGAACAACGCGCGCGCTCCAGCGCACGCCGGCTTCGTCCACCAGCTCGATCGCCACCGGCGGCGCGTCTTGCACGTCGAGCAGCCCGGTGAGCGCGGCCAGCGGCGAAGGCACCAGATAGAGCTCTTGCACCCCGCGCGCCGCGATGTCGAGCACGATCGTGACCAGCGCGTGCTGCAGCGAACCGTCTCGATGGCGTGAGAGCACGTCGACTTGCGCCGGGAGGATCGACGGCGTGCCGTCTTTCCCCGAACTCTCGACACAGCAGACCTCGCCGTCGCGGAACTTCCCGGGCGCGAACAGCGCCGAGAGCGTCACGGGCAACGCAGTCGCGGCGCGACCCGCCACCTCGCGGACCTCGAACTTGACCTCGTCGCCGAGCAGAGCGTTCGTCGGCAGGACAGCGAGCGCGGCCAGCAGCAGCGTCGCAACCATCAGCGCTGGAACGTCGGGAGGTACCCGAACGGCACCGCCAAGGTCAGCGCCGCCGAGGCGGTCGCGTAGACCTCGCCGAAGAGCGTGTCGTCGAACGCGCCGTCCGTCGCTTCGCGCTCCGCCACCGCCACCAACTGCGGGTACCAGTTCCGGAAGTGGCGCAGGTCCTTGTACTGCCAGTACGCCTGCGTGGCGTAGAAGCGGCCGTACCACGGCCACTGCTCCGGCTCGATGCCGAACCGCAGCAACGGGTCCTTCCGCCGCATGAAATCGAGCCCGAGATCGACCATGACGCTGTCGTACTCGCCAGTTTGGTTCAGCGACGAGACCGCCGCCGCCGTCAACGCGAACGAGGTGAGGTTGTCCGCGATCTGGTAGCGGAAGCCGCCGTGGCGTGGGTCGCTGGCGTCACGCACCTGCGACTTGCGCAGGTACTCGCGCGCCAACTCGATGCGACCGGCATCGACGCGCATCCCCGCCTCCTTGGCGGAACGCAAAGCCTGAAGCACCGTGACCGTGACCGAGCCTTCGTGATTGCCCTCGGGCTCGAGCGCGTAGAACCAGCCGCCCGACGAGTGCTGCGCCAACTCGATTACGTGGACCGCGCCCTGCAGGATCTTGCGCAACCGCTCGCGTTGCTCGGTGTTCCCGGCGCCCATCGACATGCCATCGGCCATGGCAACTGCCCACGTCGCGTAGCCGTGACCATGCATCTGCGAGGTCTGGAACCCTGGGTCGGCGAACTTCGCGATGACGTGATCGCCCACCACCTGCGTGCACGCACACGGCTGCACCGCCGCCTGCTGCAGCAGCCAGCCAATCATCGCGCGCAGGCGCGCACCGTCGCCGTCCTCGCTTTCCTCGGCGGTGTGGCCTGCGGCCATGAACGCGAGGATCGCGAGCGACGTCGCCGCGATGGTCGGCTGTTGGCTCGAGCGCGTCATCTCGAGCGCGCCGTTGCTGCGGACGCGCGCGGCGAGCCAGCGCAGCGCCGCTTCGACCACGCGATGGGCCCGCACCAACTCGGCCGACTCGGAACTCTCCTGGGCCGCGAACCGGTCAGCTGCGCCCGCGAGCGGGTCATCAACGCCCGCGATCGGACGCGCCGGCGTCGCGACGCCGAGCAACGCGAGCGCGAGCACTCCTGAAGCCACCTTCGATCGCGGCGCCATCTCTCTCCCCGCTGCGCGTGTCAGTGATGCGTGTGTCAGTGACGCGGCAAACGGCTCATCCTGCGGAAGTAGAGCTCCATCCACGGACGGTAGCGCTGCGGGAACTCGTCCGCGCTGCGACGCTGCAGATCCTCGGCTTCCTTCGACGGAAGCATCCCCCAGCGTCCCGACAGATCGGTCCGCTCGAATTCACCGGTCGCGCCGAGCGGCGGCGGTCGGTCGGCGTCGCGCTGCTCACCCTCGCTCGGATCGGGCTTGCCGTCCTTGGGATCGCCCTTCGGCTGCGGATTCTCCTTCTGCTGCGGATCCTGCGGTTGCTTGCCGTCCTGCTCCGGCTGCTGCGGGAGCTCCTTGCGTTCCTGCGACTTGTCACGCGGCTTGCCGGACTGGTCCTTTCCCTGCTGGTTTTGCTTGTCCTTCGAATCCGGCGGAGGCTGCTGACCCTGGCCGCCGCTCTGCTGCGGCTTGCCGAGCTTGATCAGATCCTCGATGTTCTGCACGACCGCCTTCGACTTCTGCTCGGTCTGGTCGAGCAGTTCCTCGATGCGCTTCCGATTCGCGGCGATCGCCGCCTCGGCACTCTCCGGTGCCGCGCCCTCGAGCAGCAACGCGTCGATCTCCTTCATCGCCGAGCGGATGCGCAGGATGAGCTGGCGCGCACGTTCCGCATCGGGGTCCATCGCCTGCGCACGCGCCGTCCCGGAAACACCGACGAAGACCAGCGCCGCCGCGCACAGCGCGGTCGCGAACCGCGAGCGGTTCTTCAGGTCGCGACTCATCGCCCGTCTCCTGGCTCGTCGGGTGGCTCGTCGGGCGCATCGGCCTCGGCGGCATCGGCTTCAGCAGCATCCGCTTCATCAGCGCTCTTCAGCACATTCTCGACCAGCTTTTCGAACATCTCGGTCAGCTCGGAGTGGCGATGGCCGAGACGCTCGAGCAGCTGCAGCCGTGAATCGAGCAACTCCGCATCAGCCTCTTCGCGCGTCTCCGCGCGCAGCGATCGCAGGTCGTCCTGCACATCCTCCTCGAGCCGCTTCAGCAGCAGGAGTTCCGCGACCGGTGGCACGAGCGGCTGGCGCTGCTGGCCCTGCGGCTGGCCTTCCGGCGGCTTCTGCTCCTGCTTCTCCGCCTCCTTCGCCGCCTCCTGGTGCCGCTTCATCTCCTCATCGAGCGCTTGCAGCAGGCGTTCGTAGCGGGTGACCACATCGTCAGCGAGGATCTGCGTGTATTCGCCGGTCTCGGCATCGCGACCACTCAACCGCTCGTGCAGCTCCGCCAGATCGCCGCCGTTCTTCTGCAGCACCCACGGGAACGTCGGCGACTCCGTCTCGAGCTTCGCGATCAGCTCGCCGTTCTCCTTGTTCATCGCCTCCGCGTCGGCGGAGAGCTTCTCGACCTTCGGCCGCAGCCGGCGCGGCAGCTTCTCCGCGCCCGCGCGCTCGACGTCGACCTCGACGATCCCGTCATGCAGCGCCGCCGCCCGAGTCCGCAACCCCTTCAAGCTCTCCTTCAATCGGAACAGCAACTCCTCGCTGCGCAGGTCCTGATAGAGCTCCTCTTCCTGCTCCAGCTTCTGCTGCATCTCCTCGAGGTTCTTCTCGGCCTGCTTCTGCTGCTCGATCGCGTCCTCGTCGTCGCTCTGATCGAGCTCTTGCTTGGCACGCTGCATCGAACCCTGCGCCGCGGCGCCTTGCGGCTGGCCGTTCTTCTGCTTCTTGTCCTTCATCCGCTGCATCAGGTCGCGCAGCTCTTCCTCGAGCTGTTTCTGGCGAGCGGACAGGCGTTCCGTCTCGGCGCGCTGCTGCTCGGCGCTCTTCTTCAACTCCGACTGCTCCGCCTTCTGCGCCGCCTGCTGCGCTGCCTGATTTGCTTGCTGCAGCGCCTTCTCGAGATTCGCCTCGGCCTGTTGTTGCTGCGGCTCCGCCTGCTGCGGCTGCCCTTGGTTCAGCGACTGGGTCGCCTGTTCCATCTGCTTCGAGGCGGCATCGAGCGACGTCTGCAACTCCTTCTGCTGATCCGGAGTCATCGCGCCGGGCGGCGTTGGTTGCCCCGCCTGGGGTGGCGGCTGCCCCTCCTGCGGCTGCCCCTCCTGCGGCGGCGGCGCCGTCCGCTGGCTGCCGCGCGCGAGCTGTTCGGCGGCGGCGCGCAGGAAGTCCTGGCGCGCAGCCAGCGCCTCCGCCCGTCGCGCCTCCGCCTCGCGCTGCTCTGCCAACGCCTGCTGCGCCTGCACGAGCTTCTGCAGCGCATGCTTCGCATCGGCGAGGCCACCACGCGGCGGGTCTGCCTCGCTCGCTGACGGCGCCGCATCCGGTTCCGCGAGCGCCTGCTCCGCGGCCTTCGCCTCGGTGAGCTCGTGGCGCGCCTCATCAACGGCCTTGGCCGCAGCCAGTTCCGCAACGCGCCGCTCTTCGCGTGCGGCACCATCCTGCTCCGCCGAACGCGCCGCCTGCGCTTCGAACTCCTTGGCGAGCTTCGCCGCCTGCTCCGCGAACTCACCCTCCTTCGCCGCCAACTGCGGATCGCGATCGCGCGCGAGCGCCTCGCGTAGCGCCGCCGACGCCTGCGCCAGGGCCTGCTCCGCCGCTTGCTGTGAGTCGCGCGGGATCGCGGCTTCGCCGTCCGGACGCGAATCGGCCGCCTTGGCGGCTTCGTGCAGCGATTCCTCAGCCTTGCGCAGCGCTTCCGCGAGCTTGGGGGCTGCGCCAGTGAGCTCTTCGCGTGCCTCGCCGAGACGGCGCGCCGCCTCCGCGATCTCTTCCTGCTGGCCGCGCGCCAAGGCGTGCTTCGCCTGGTCGATCACTTCCGGCGCTTGTCCCACCTGCTTCGTCTGCTGCGCCGCGAGCGCGTCGACGACGGCGCGCTGCTGTTGCGCAAGCGCGTCGAGCTCCTGTTCGAGCTGCGCGCGCTCCTTCTCCTCGACCGCCTGGCGCGGTGGGTCGGGTTGCTCCCGCGCCGCGCGTTCAGTCTCCTGCCGCAGCGCTTGCTGCTTCTCGAGCACTTCGGCGATCTGGCGCGACAACTCCGCGAGCTGCCGCGTCGGGTCCGCCGTCGCCTGCTCGGTCTGCTCGCGCAGCTTCTGCTGCTCGTGCTTGAGCTTGGCGACATCGGCGATCGACTTCTTCAGGTCCGCAAGCTGCTGTTCGAGCTCGTTCAGCGCTGGCCGGTCGAGCAAGAGCTCGAGCACCGCGTCGAGATCGGAGAGGAGCTGATCCTGCTGCTCGGGCGCCTGCAGATTGCGGGCGTCGTTCAGCAGTTCGATCAGCTTGTCCTTGCGCGACTCGAGATTGCGCGCGTCGATCTCGGAGATCGCCTTGCGCAACAGCGCCGACTGGCGCACCTTGCCTTCGGCGTCGAGCTTGGCGGCGAGGCGCTCCATCCGCTTGCGCAGCGAGGAGAGCCGGTCGAACAGCTGCGACTGGTCGTTCTTCACCCGATCACGATCGTCGCCGCGTGACGGCGGTGCAGCAGCAATCGCGGTTGCAGCCAGGAGCGCAGCGACCAGCGCACGCACGATTGATGTTCGCCACTGCATCACATCACCTCCGTCCGCCACCATCCGCCCCGCCGGCCGGCACCGTTCCGGAGCCGGACGCCGCGCCCTCACGTGCCCATTCGTTCAAGTCGCGCTGGTCGTTCACCAGGCCGCGCCACAGGTCGAGGATCTCCTGGAAATCCTCCCACTCCTCCATCTTCTGCAAGAGGAGCGCGAATGTCTCGATCACGCGCTGCTGGGCGAGCTGCGCCTCCTTCAGCCGCCCGAGCCGATCCTCGGGACGGCCCGACAGCCGCGCGCTGCGCAACTGCTCGAGCGCGCGTTGCGCATGCTGCTCGCTCGCCTGCAGTCCGAGGTCGACCATGACGAGCAGCGCACCGAGCTGCTGCAGCTCGCCGAACTCGCCCGCAGTGTGGGCGGCGACGAACTTCGAGTAGGGCGCGAAGTCGAAGTTGGGACCGCTCTTCGCTTCCACCAGTCGCGCCAGCAGATACTGCACCGCGCGCTCGGCGCTCGGCGTCGGGTCGAGGCGGTTCAGCGTGAACTCGCCGGCCACGTCGGCGAGGTCGCGCGCCGCCTGCCGAGCACCGGTGCCGACTCGGCCCTGCTCGACTTCGAGGGCGGTGAGCTCCTTGGTCTCGATGCCACCGTCGCCCTGCGCCGCCAGCAACGACTGCAACCCGGCGAATCGCTCTTCCTGCGACTTCTTGGCCGCCGAGACGGCACCCTTCACCCGTTGCTGGCGATCGGTCAGTTTCCGCAGCTTTTCGCCGTCGGTGACAACATCGATGCGCCGCGTCGGCGAGCTGGTCACCTGGTGGGCGGCGGTCCCGGGCGGCGACTCGCGGTTGTCTTCCAGCCGTGCCGAATAGATCAGCGAGTCGCCCTCGGCGATCGGGGCGGGCGCGATGCCCTTCGCGAGCGTGAGCTCCTTCAGGTCGAGCACGCCATCGAGGACATGCGGCTCGCCCGACGCTAGCAGCGGCGCGGGTCGCACGCTCCCATCGCCCTGCAACACGATGCGCGACACCGCCGGGTCATCGCTGCGCAGGAGCAGCAGCTCGCAGAGCGTCACGCCGTAGTCGTCATCCACGAGCAGCCGGACCGGCACGACCGCGCGCGCCGTGACTTCGAGGTCGGAGACGGCAGGGCGCACAGTCTCGACCGTCGGCTTGCGGTCGGCGAGGACCGTCATCGGCACGTCGATCGGACGCAGGTTCTTGAACCCGCTCTTGCCGAGGAGATGGAGATTGATCGTGCCCGATTCCTCTGCGACCACGCGGCCGCGCCACAAGTCCTTCGTGTTGGCGTCGCGCTCGAGGACGCGCATGGTGCCGGGATCGCTGTGGAGCGTGAGGCTCGCTTCCGCGACCTCTCCGCTGGTGGCGACCTCGAGGTCGATCATGGTGCCGGCCGGGACCGCGAACTCCTGGCGCTCCTCGCGCAAGGGCGAGCGGCCGGTGTAGGCGGGCGGCGTGATCGTGGCGACCAAGCGCTCGACCAGCGGTGGCGCCACGACGATGATTTCGAGACTGAGCCCTTCGCCCGGATCGTCGCCGCCGGCGGCGGAAAGCTGCATGGCGCGCAAGGTGTTGCCGAAGCGGTGGACGAACTCGCGCGCGGCGCCGTCGCGCGGCGCCATTCGCAGTTCGTCAACGCTCGAGCGCCCTTCCTCGCGGATCAGCAGCATCACTTCGTCGGGGACCGTGCCAGCGGCACGCGCGACGATCGGCAAGCTGGCACCGCGCGCCACGATCACGCGCTCGGCGCGGCCGTCCGCATCGCGATCGACGCGGAAGTGGGTCGACGTCGAGGCGGCAGCGACATCGAGCTCGAGACGGGTGCGGCGAGGCCAGGGGACATCCGCGCCGGCGAGGCGCGCAAGAAAGATCCGTGCGTCCACCGGCCGTAGCACCGCGAAGCCGCCGATCAGCAGCAGCGCCGCGGCGGACACACCACCGAGGCGCCGGAGCAGGCGGTGGTCGAAGATCGCGTCAAAGTCGAGCGCGTCAGCGCGTGCTGCGACCGCCGCTCGCCACTGCTCCAACAGCTCCGGCGAAGCATCGGCGGGCAACCCGCCGGCAGCCTCGACCTCGACCATCGACGCCAATCCGCCCTGCAGCGCCGGGTGGCGCCGCTCGACCGCAAGTGCCACGTCACGCGCGGCGACCCGCTTCCGCATCGGGCGCAGCAGCAGCACCGCGAAGCGCCAGGCGAACAGGAGCGTGGCCACGGCGCCGACGAAACGTCGCGCCCCGATCGGCAACCAGAGGAAGCGGTCGATCGCGAACTGCGTGACCAGGAAGGCCGACAGTTCCGCGAACAGGCGCAGAGAGCCGGCGGCGATCCAACGCGAGCGCAGCCGTGCGCGCAGAGACTCGAGCTTGCGGGTGAGAGGGGCTGTTTGCATGCGTCAGCGTTGGAGGATCGGAAGGTAGCGGAATGGGACCTGCAACACGATGCAAGCCACGGCGGTCGAGAAGTTGCGGCCGGGTCCGACCGGGTTCGGCCAGGCGCCATCCTTGCCCTGCGAAAACTGCGTCCCAGTCTCGAGCAGTTCGCCCGAGATCGTCCGCCAGTAACTCTTCCACCAGGGGTCGCCGGTGATGAACATCGCCTGCGCCGCGTAGTAGTGGCCGTACCAGTAGAAGAAGTGACAGCGCCAGTCGCTGCTCGACACGCGGCGCATCTGGGCGGTGAGGAACTCGAGGCTGGCCTTCATCTGCGGCGTGTCGCTGTCGTACTTCGCCGCGTGGTAGAGCGAGGTGATGCCCGCGGCGGTCAGCGCGAACGAGGAGCGCGACATGTCCTCGTCCTGATACTGGTACCGGAAGGCGCCGGTACCAAGCGCGTAGTAGCCCTCTGGCTGCATGTAGGAGAAGTCCGAGTAGGCGGACTCGTCGACGACGCGGCTCTGCTCGACGTAGTCGACGGCGCGGTTGATCGTCTCGGCCGGCACGCGGATGCCGACGTTGCGCGCGGCACGCAGCGCCATGAGCTGGCAGACCGTGATCGACATATCGGACTCGAGCGCGAACGGCTGGTAGCGCCATGAACCGCGCGGATTCTGCGAGTTCTTGATCAGGTCGACCGCGCGCTGCAACGCCGTCCGGACCTCGCCGCTCTCGGTCTGGCCGAAGACCTCGGCCAGAAACAGCGTGGCGAAGGCGTGGTCGTACATGCGCGACTGCCGATGGGTGATGAAACCCTGGTCGTTCTGGTGCGCGATCAGGAAGGCGATCGCGCGCGTCAGTGTGTCGCCGTAGGGGCCGCGATCGGGCAGGTGGCCGCCGGCAAGGAACGCCATGCCGGCCAGCGCGGTCACGCCGACGTGCGGGACGTCGGCCTCCTGCACGGTGTAGTCCTGGTTCAGCTTGAAACCGACGCTGCCGATCCAGGCGCCATCGCGCAGTTGCTGCGAGGCGAGGAACGCCAGCCCGCGATCGACGGCGGCGACCAGGCGCGGCGTGACCTCGACCGCGACGTCGTCGCCAGAGCGCGCCGGCGATGACGACGCGCCAGCCGCGGCGACCAAGACCGCACTGGCAAGCAATCGCGCGATCGTGCGCCCTCGTCGCATCGTCACCTCCACCCGAGCACGCGCACCGTCTGCTCCTGGCGAATCGCCACCCACTCGCCGCTGCGCACCAGATCGTCGCGCTGAGCCGGCCGGCCGCCTTCGACCACTTCGCGCGCCAGCAGCGTCCCGTGAGTCTGGTCGAGCAGCACAAGGTCGGTGCGCGACTTGCCGCCAGCGTGGTACTGGACCGGCACCAGCAGCGCACCACCGCGCCGGAGCATGCGGTCGGGGAGGATCAGCTGCACCGTGTTCTTCGGCACCTCAAGCTCCGCGCGCCAGAGCGGCGTTCCACTCCCGGCGAGCAACTGGAGCGTGACCGGGCCGCCTTTCCTCCAATCGACATAGCCCTGCACCCGCACCATGCTCTCTTCGCCCGACACCAGGATTCGACGGAAGCTGTCAGCGACATCGGGCGGGATCGGCGCCAGGTCGCCCATGGGCGATCCAGATCCCGGATCGACCACCAGGACCCCGGCGTTCGCTCCGGCACCGCCGAGGAGCCCGAGACCCTCGGCCACGACATAGGTCGCGCGCAACTTGAACTGCAGCGGCAGCAGATCGACCTCGAACGCCTTCGAGTCCTGGTCGAGGCGCCAACCAACCACCCGCAGCTCGCCGCCTTTGCGCGCCACGGCCTCGCCCGCGGCGGGGCGGGTGTCGGGCACGACCAGCAATTGCTGTTGCGGCATGAGCAGCGGCGCCGCGATGCCGACCGGTGCTGCCTTGGGCTCCAACCGACGCGCGCCGGTCACTGCGTCGAAGACCTCGACCGTCTGTCCGCGCCGCCCGAAGCTGGTCACCAGCGCGCAGCCGGCGGCGCCGACCAGCTGTCCGGGACGCGAGTCGGTGCCGGCCACAACGACCGAGGCGATGAGCTGGCCGCTGCGTGGCTCGATCAGGAACAACTCGACCGGCTCACCCTCATCGCCCTGACTCGGCGGCGTACGTTGCGTCAAGAGCAACATGCCGGCCGTCGCCGCGACCTCCGGTGCATCCCGTTCGAGTTCCTGCGTCCAGCGTTCCGCGCCGGTCTCGAGATCGATGCCCGACAACGTCGAGCCGCGCCGCACCACCAGCACCCCGGCGGCGTGGACGAAGACCAGCGCGTGCCCGTTCTTGCTGGCGCGACGCAGCGGCTGCCGCCAGCGCTCGTCGCCGGACGGCAGGTCGATGCGCGAGACGACGTAATCGAAGCCCTGCTCGAACAGGAGCACGCCGTCGAAACCGGCCGGCAACGGCTCGCCGCGCAGCGGCCGTTCGGTTCCGCCAAGGAGCCACGAATTCGCCGCCACCTCGAAGGTCTTCGCCAGCTCGAGCCGCCCCGCCGCCAGCTCCAGCGTCGGCATCACCGGCGCGAGCGCCGCGAGATCGGTCGGCAGCGTGGCAGCCGCCGCGGCCTCGGCGACGAGGCGAGCGACGAGCGTGCTCGCGAGCGCGACGTTGCCGAGATCGCGCGCCGCGCGCGCAAGCTCGATCGTCGCCGCACGCGCCAGCTCGCCGCCGACCGGTCCGCGCAACAGCTCGGCTCCGATCACCAGCGCCTCGACCGGTCGCTTGACCGCGCGCAGGAGCTCGAGCTCCTTCGCCGCGTACGCAGGCGCCGCGCTGGCTCCAGGGAATCGGCGCAACAGCAACGCGAGGCGCTCGACATCACCGCCCTGCGCGGCGGCGGCAAAGGCCGTCTCGGCCTCGGCGTCGTAGCGCTCGCGCAGCGCCGGCGGCGCACGCCGGAACAGCGACTCGACCCGCTCCGCCGCGAGCGCCGCCGAATCGCCTTCGGCCAGCGCCTCGTTCGCCTGGTCGGCTTGGAGGCGCTGCAGTTCCGCGAGTGCCGCTTCGAGCTCCGCGCGCGCCTCGTGGCGCCGCGCCAGCTCGAAGCCGGACCAGATCGACAACGCGATCGAATGCGCCGCGAGCTCCGGCACCATCACCCGCGCATCCCCGAAGTCGGTTCGCGCGCGCTCGAGCCAGCGCAGCGCGCGGCCGTCCTTCGGGTCGCGCGCTGGACCGGAGAGAAGCTCGCCGACCACGTCGACGCGAGTCTGCGCGTCGTCGGCGACCTCTTCGGCCTCGACCAGCGCCCGTTCGCGACCGACGTCGTTGCCCTCGAGCCGGTGCTGATCCGCGAGCTCGCGCAGCGTGGCGGCGCGCGCCGCACGCGCACGGGCCAGATCTGCCGGCGCGGCGCGCAAATCGAGGCAGAGCGCGCGCGCCAAGGTCGCCGCCGCCTGCTCCAGTCGACCCGCCTGCCGCTCGAGGCTGCCGATGCGCGTCAGCAGGTCGAGCGTCTCGCCGCGAACCAACTGCGACCGCAGTTCGCGCAAGGCCTGCTCGGGATCGAAGGCGACGCGCACGGAAGTCTGGCCGGCCGCGACCAGCAGATCGGGGAAGACCAGCAGGTTCCTCGGCTCGTCGCGCGCCCACGGCTGGCGCGCCAGCTCCTTGCCATCGAGCGACAGCACGACGATCTCGTCCGAGAGCGGCAACCACAGCGCGTCGCCGACGATCGCCGCGGTCGAACGCAGGTCGACGCCGCGCGGCAAGCCGCGTCCGCCACCGTCGGCGTCGGGCCAGCCCCACGCGATTCGCCCGGTCGCAAGCTCCAGTCCGAGCACCTTGCCGGCCACCGCGACGAACGCCCGATTGGCGGCGACACCGATCAGTTGCGCCGTCGGGAAGGTCGACTCCTGGGTCAGGAACGAACGGCTGAAGCGCTCCTTGCCGGTCGCCGGATCGAGCGCCAGGAGGACTCGCGAATCGTGCGGCGTGAACAGTGCGACCGCATCACCGTCGGCGCCGGTGCCGGCGAGCGCCCCGCGATTGTGCCAGACGACCGTTCGCGGCAGGTTCCGGAAGTAGTTGCGCGGCTCGTGGATTGGGAGCGTCACGTACTCCTTCACCCACCGCAGGTCGCCGAAGGTCGCGTCGACCGCCGCCACCAGACCGACGTTGGTCGAGCAGAACAAGGTCCCGTCGGCGAACGCGGGGCTGCCGAGCGTGAACTCCTGGAACGGCATGTTGAACATGGACAGCTCTTGCTGCCCTGCCGCGAGCGGCACCACCCACCATGGCTCGCCGCTCTTCAGGTCGACTGCGGCGACGTAGGTGTTGACCGCGCCTTCGAAGTAGTGGCCGAGCACGAAGGCGATGTCGTCCTGCAGTGCCGGCGGCGCCGGCACGTCGAGCCGCGGCAGCACCGAGTCGGGGTCGCCACGGCGGCGGTTTTCCGGGCGGTCATGCGCGCCGGTCAGGCGGTTCTTCACCAGCGGCCGCTGCTCCCACAGCAGTGCGCCGCTCTCCGCATCGAGTGCGACCAACCCGCGGATCGGGCAGGGGTCGTTGATCTTGAAGCCCTGGTAGTTCTTGACGTTGTAGATCAGCGGGATCTGCAGGTTGGCGAGCACGACGCCTTGGCCTGCCGTCATCCCGGCGATCAGCGCCTTGCTCGACGTCGGATCGTCATGGTTGCTGTGCGGCATGAAGTCGTCGACCGCGAGGAATCCATCCTCGTCGCGCCCCTTCACCTGCGCCTGCAATCCCTCGTACTCCCACAACTGCGAGCGGGCGAGCAGGTCGTAGCAACGCACTGACAGCGTGTTGTTGATGAAGAGGCGGTCGCCGACGCGGATCGGCTGGATCGGCGAGTGGATCATGTCGTGCAAGGGCGAGCGACGGTCCGACCAGCGCAGGTTCTCGACCTCAAGGTCGAAGCAGCGGGCGAGGTCGAGCGTGCGGACCGGCGGGACGGCGAGGCGGGCGCGCGAACCATCGCCGCCAAAGGTCGACCACACGTCCGGGGACGGCGCGGCGGCGGGCGGCTGCGCCGCGAGGAAGTCGGCCAGGCGGCGCGGCGTTCCGCCGATGGCGACCGTCGCGCCGTCGCCGCTGCCCTGATCGTCGCCAAGCTCCGCGGCCAGCGCGGCGCCGCCGCCCGCGACGACGGCCACCAACGCCCGCGCCCGCGCGGCGAGGGCGGCGGAGCGCGCCTCTTCACCGGGAAGCGGCGCCGAAACGAAGTCGAGCAGGCGACGAGCATGGAACGCCGCCACCTCGCGCGCGCCGCGCTCGCGATGGAGCTCGGCGAGCGACAGCAACGCCTCCTGCCCCACCACCGAGTTGGCGAACCGGCGCGCGACGGTGCGCAGCGCGAAGGCGTCGCGATCCGCGCGCGCGCGTCGGAGCGCGTCCCCGCCGTTTTGCGCCGCCAGCTTGGAATACGCGACGCGCAACTCGTCGGGGGCGCTCCGGATCAGCCAGCGCGCCCACTCCGCGGCACCGACGTAACGATCACGCGCCACCTGCAGCGCGGACCCGGCATGGTCGTCGATCAACTCCTGCAGCGGGCGCAGCGCCGGCAGGACCGCGCCCTCTTTGCGCAGCGACTCCCACTTCTCGATCAGATCGCGCACCGGCGCCGCACCGGCGACCTGGAACGCGCGAAACTCGTGTGAATCGGGATCGAAGCGCCAGTCCGGGTCGTGCAGTTCGTCCCAGCCGCGGAAGCCGTGCTGGGCCGCAGCGGTCGCGCCGAGGGCGGCAACGGCAGCGAAGGCAGCGACGGCAGCGCGGGCGCACGACGGCAGGTTCACAGCAGGTTCGCCTTCTTGCGCAGGATCCACTCGAGCGTGAGCAGCGCCATCACCACCATCAGCACGTCGCCGCGATCCCAGACGTCGCGCTGGTCGGTGCGGATCGGCACACGGCGCGGATCTCCCGCCAACGACTGCAATAGCTGCGGCAGTTCGTCGAGCCCGACGCAACGGCCTCCGCCGGCGTTCGCGAGCCCTTCGAGACGGGCGCGATCGAGCGACGGATTGACGAACTCGAGCATCGGCACCTGCACCTCGACGGCACGCTGCGACAAACGCTTGCCGGACTGCGATGCATCCTCGAGCCAGAATCGGATCGTTCCTGGAGCGTCGGCGCGAATCGTCCGCGAGTACTGCCCGTCGTTCTGCGCGTCGGTGGTGCGATGGGCGACAACTTCCTCGGGCGCACGGTCGCCGCGCTGCACGTGGACGATCTGCTGCTCGGCGCGGGCCGGCCGGAACTCCTCGTCGTAGACGCGCAGCGCGATCTCGATCGGCTCGCCGAGGTTGTAGCGCTCTTTGTCGGTGCGCAGGTCGAAGCGCTTGTCGGAGCTGCGCAGCTTCTGGAGGGCGACGTCGCGGATCGCGGCGCGCCAAAACCGTTCGGTGTAGCGATCGCCGAACGGCATGCGCCAGCGCCACGTCTCGTCGAAACCGACATAGAGCGTGCGGCCCGACGGCACGCGGGTGGCCGCCATCAGCACGTGCTCGCCGAACCGGTTGCGGTTGGTCGGGTGGACCAGGATCACCTCGGCACCCGGCTTGGCGCGGCGCACCGGCGCGTACCACCACATGCCGGGCAGTCCGACTTCGGCGTCCTCGAACAGCTTCTGGTTCAGCTTCGCCTCGTTCTCGAGCGCGATGATCCGATGCGGCAGTTCCCAGTCGGGCAGGTGCGGTCGGAAGCGGCCGCGATCCTGAACGGCCGCCTGCTCTTCGTCGGCGTCGCCGATCTCGACCGGCAGGATGTCGGCGATCGCCGTGTCGCGATAGTCGCGCGGGGCGTGCAGCTGGCCGGCGACCATGATCAGGCCGCCGCCGAGCTCGACGAACTCCTTCAGCTCCAAGAGCAGGTCGGCGGTCGTCGGCCGCGACAGGAAGCCCTTGTCGATGTCATCGGGCGCGATGTCGCCGAGGATGATGACGTCGTACTGGAACAGGTCCTTGCGCGTCGGCGGGAAACGCGTGAGCGCCGGGACGTCCTTGGTCGACTCCTGGATGAAGTCGGCCGCTGCCGACTTGAGCAGGCACTGCGCGCGGACGTTCGGCGCACGCAGCAGGATGTCCTTCAAGTAGCGGTACTGCCAGCGCGGCCGCCCTTCGACGTAGAGAACCTTGATCACCTCGGGCTGCACGCGCAACGGCGCCGTGCGCACGTTGTCGTCGGTGAACTGCTCGCCCGGCTTCTGCGTGAACTTCACCTCGAGCTGGTAGTCGCCCTCGCGGGTCGGCCTGAACCAGAGCGTCTCGCTCTGCTGGCCGCCACGGGCCGACAGCGTGAAGTCGTGGCGCACGAGCTCGGCGCCCGACTCGCGGTCGTGGATCGTGAGCTCGCCCGGCTCGCCCTCGAAGCCGCGCGCCGACAGCGAGACCGCGACCGTGACCGTCTCCTCGACCATCGCGATGTCGGGCGCATCGACAGCCAGCAGCGCGACGTTCTTCGGCTCCGCCGGATTGCCGACGGCGACCGCGTGCACGACGACGCCGTCGGCGGCGGCGGCGGCGGCGATCTCCGCGGGATCCTTGCCCTGATTGCTTTGCCCGTCGGTGATGACGATCAGCGTGGTGAGCTGGCGATGACGCAGCTCAGCGAGGGCGTTGCTGAGCGCGTCGCCGACCGCCGTCGCGCCGCGCGCCGGATCGCTGCCGCCGCGCTGCACGTCCTCGATGCCGGCGACCGCGCGCGTCCCGGCGGCGAAGGCGTAGAGGCGCGGATCGACCCGCTCGGCGAGCGTCGCCAGGCGATCGACCGGCGTCTCCCCGTCGCGCTTCAGCACCCGCGCCACCAGCTCGCCGCGGGTCGTCTGCGCCACGTCGCCTCGCGCGATTCCAGCGGCGTCAGCGAGCTTCTCCTGCAGCTCGTCGGCGTATTCCTCGGCACGGTCCATCGACAGCGACTCGTCGATCAGGATCCCGACCGTCGAGCGATGGATGGCGTAGACCTTGCTCTCGCTCACCGGCTGGAACAGCACCAACACCAGCAGCGCGATCGCCGCCAGTCGCAGCGCGCCCAATAGCGCACGGAAACGGCCACTCGCGCCAGCTCCTTCGCGGCGGTAGATGAAACCGACGAAGAGCACCAGCAGCGGCGCGATCACCAGCACCGTCACCCACAACGGCGGCGCCGACGCAAAGGCGAGTTCCTCCTTCACGCTCTCGGCGACTTGCAGTTGGTCGGCGAGGTCGGCCAGTGCGACGAGGAAAGCGGTGGGCGTCATGCCGTGTACGCCCCGAAGCGCCAGGCGAGGACCGTCTCGAGCAGCAGCAGCGCGAGCAGCGCGATCAAAAGCGACTTCCAGATCTCGCCCTGACGCTGCGGCTGCTGGTCATCGACGTCGGCCGGCACTTCGCGCGCGTGGTACTGCCACGCCGACCGCTCGAACAGGGATCGGAGCGCCTCGCGCTCGAGCAGGTCGAGCCGGCTCTCCGTCGGATCGACGTTCACGGCGAAGAACTCGCGCACCGGCAGGTCCTCGCCGCCGAACTGCACTTCGAGTGCATAGAGGCCGGGCATCCGCGTGTCGCTGAACGCGGGCAGGCGCCAGAGTCCGCGCACGGCCTCCTGCGGCGCTTCGCGGAAACTGCGAGCCGTGCCGCCGGGCGGGGTGATCGACCACTGGAGCGGCGGTGAGGCGTAGCCGCGCGCGATGGCGCCGCCGATCGGCAGTTGATGATCCCCAGCGTCGCGGACGCAGAGGAAGTTCACCATGTCCCACATCAGCGGGAAAAACGCCGACGCCGTCTGCGTGAAGTTCGACCAGCCGTCGTCGGTGCCGCTCAGGTTGAACCAGAGCGTGCGCCCGCGGCCGAAGCGCTGCTCGATCAGTGCCGGTGCGCCCGACTTCTCATGGCGCAGCACGACGCGGGCGTCTTTGCGCAACTGCGAAACGCCGGCCAGCACGGCCTCGAACGGCCGGAAGCGGAAGATCGGGAAGCGCAGGTAATGGCGGCGGCGGTCGTCCGCGAAGGTGCGCACGGCCGGGTGGAGCTCGTCGGCGATCTCGATCCGGAACGGGGCGTCGCGACGCGTGCCGCCGACCGCCGGATCGAACGCCTCGCCGACCGCCTCGGCCGCGATGCGCAACGGCATCAGGCCACTGCCGTCGCCCTTGAACAGATGCTCGTTCCACGACTCGGGCACCGCTTCCTCGCCGAGGAGGAAGAGCGCGCCGCCGCCGGCATCGACGTAGGCGGCGAGCGACGGGAGGACGCGTCGCGCATCGATCTCGCGCACATCGACGAAAACGACCGCGTCGTACTTCGTGAAGTCGGGCTCGAGGCGCGCGAGGTCGTACCACGGCAGCACCGTTGGCTCGAACCAGCGCCGTGCCGCCGCCTCGGGATCGCGACCGAGCGGATCGAACAGCGGATCGAGGATCAGCAGCAGCGGTCCGGCGCTCCCTTCGAGCGCGTCGCCTGCCGGCCGCCCGTCGACCACCAAAATCGGCAGGCTCTCCTTCACCGGCAGGCGCAGGAACGCGGCGTCGTCGGCGGCGAGATCGTCCTCGTCGACCCGGAACTCGACGCCGACATCACCTTCGGCCTGGCACGAGTGGTAGAGCTCGACCGTGGCCTTGCCGTCGGCGTCGTACTGGAACGTGACCGGCCGCTCGGTCTCGCCGATGCGGAAACGGCCGCTGCCCGACATCGCGCGCCCGGTCCGCTTCACCTGGGCGGAGAAGCGCAGCGCCTGGCCGCGAATCGCGAGCGGTTCGCTGGCGCGCAGGTCCACGACCGCGGCGTCCTCGGGCGGCACCATTCCGTCGGCGAGATGCACGAAGTGCAGCGCGCTGCGCTCGCCGAGTTGGTGCATCCGGCCCGCCAGCGAGCCGGCTGGCGCCGTCACGTCGGCGGGCGCCGAACTCGCCACCGCTTGCGCGAGCGCTCCCTGTGCCTCGTCAAAGGTGATGGCTTGGAAGTCCGAGAACAGCCACACCTCGGGATGACCGAGCACCTGCTTGTCGAGCACCTCGTTCAGCAGCAGGTCGAGTGCGCGTGCGAGGTCGCCGCGCTCGTACTGCGGGCGCTCCAACGTCCCGAGCTTGCGCTCGAAATCAGACCGCCCGGCCGACACGCAGTGGAGTCGCGGCTCCTTGCCGAAGGAGATCAAGGTGAGGCGGTCCTGACGCTCGGGGTTCAAGCCGGCGCTGAGGCGGCGCACCTGCTCGATCGCGGCCTGGAACAGCGTGCCGCTGCCGGAGCGACGGCCCATGCTGTAGCTCTCATCGAGGACGACGACGACCTCGCGCTGCGACTCGCCGATGCCGGCCAGCACGCTGTCGGGCCCGAAGTAGGGCCGCGCGAAGACCAGCGCCAGCACGACCGGAATCGCGCAACGCAGCAGCAGCAGCAGCAGATTCTCGACCTGCAGCTTCTTGCGCCGCTTCTTGAAGGCGGTGAGCAGGAACTCCATCGCCGCCCACGGCACCGTCCGGTAGCGCCGGCGATTCAGCAGGTGGATCACCAACGGAATCGCCAGCAGAGCGGCGAATCCGGCCATCGCCGGATGGAGCAGCACGAGGAGCGGCGGCGTGAAAAGCATCGAAGCGTCGCTCATCGGCGCGCCGCCCGGCGCGCCCTACGCGACAGGATCGCGGTGAGCGGCACATCGAGGCTGGTCGCGGTGTCGATCGACTCGAAGTCGATCCGTTCCTTCAGGCAGCCGCGGCGCAGTTCGCGCCGGAACTGCTCCATGGCGGCGAGGTACTCGCTCTTCATCGCGCGCGGGTCGACCACCAGTTCTCCGGCGCCCTCGAGCCCGACGAACTTGTAGAGCGTGTTGCGCGAAAACTCGAAGGTGAGCTCTTCGGGCATCAGCAACTGCAGCAGCAGCACGTCGTGCTTGCGCTTGCGCAGCCGCGCCAATCCGCGCAGGGTCTCCTCGACCGGCGCGAAGAAGTCGGAGATCACGACGATCAGACTGCGGCGGTGGACACGATCGGCGAGGTCGCCGAGCACGGGCAGGAGCGAGGTCTTCGTCTCGACCGGTCGCGGGCCGCTGTCGAGCGTGGCGAAGATCGACTGCAGGTGTGCCGGGCTGGTGTGCGGCTCGACGAAGTGGTGGACCTGGGTATCGAAGAGCGCGATGCCGGCAGCGTCCCGCTGCTTGATCAGCAGGTGGGCAAGCGCGGCAGCGAGCAGCGTCCCGTACTGCCAGCGGGTGACATCGAAGCCCTCGGGAAACCGCATCGAGCCCGACGTGTCGAGCGCGATCAGGCAGCGGAGGTTCGTCTCCTCCTCGTACTGCTTCACGTAGTAGCGATCGTTGCGGCCGAAGACCTTCCAGTCCAGATGGCGCAGATCGTCTCCCGGCACGTACTCGCGGTGCTCGGCGAATTCCACCGAGGCGCCGCGATACGGGCTGCGATGCGATCCCTG
The DNA here is from genome assembly GCA_009691715.1 of Planctomycetota bacterium. Taxonomy (GTDB): domain Bacteria; phylum Planctomycetota; class B15-G4; order B15-G4; family SIAN01; genus SIAN01. The sequence goes on along the minus strand of SIAN01000005.1, from coordinate 67,671 downwards.
CAGGAAGCCTTCGACGATCAGGCGCGCTTTGACCTCGAGCCGCGCCAGCTTGTCGACGACCTTAGGATCCAAGTACCTTCGGGAGTCCGCCATCCGTCAGCGCTTCGCTCTTGTTGGGGTCGACGGTCGTCAGGATGCGTTCGATCAGGGAGTCGGAGGTGTGGCCCTCGGCTTCCGCGGCGAAGTTGAGCAGCACACGGTGTCGAAGGACGGGCTTCGCGACCCACTTGATGTCGTCGAGTTCGACCCCCGGACGGCCATGCAGCGCCGCACGCGCCTTCGCGCCAAGCACCAGGTACTGCGTCGCGCGCGGCCCGGCGCCCCACGCCACGGTCTCACGCAGGAAGCCCGGCGCATCCTTCTCGGTGCCGCGGGTGAAGCGGGCGAGCTTCATCGCGTAGCGAATGAGGTGATCGGAGATCGGGACGCGCCGCACTAGCTGCTGCAGCGCGGTGATCTCCTCGTGCGACACCACGCTCTTCAGCTCAACGTTGGCGCCGGCGGTCGTGCGCCGCACGATCTCGAGCTCTTCGGCCTCGGTCGGGTAGCCGATCTTGATGTTGAACATGAAGCGGTCGAGCTGCGCCTCGGGCAGCGGATAGGTGCCCTCCTGCTCGATCGGGTTCTGGGTCGCGAACACGAAGAATGGCTGCTGCAGCGGGTAGCGCTTGCCGCCAATGGTGACCTGGAACTCCTGCATCGACTCGAGCAATGCCGCCTGCGTCTTCGGCGGCGTGCGGTTGATCTCGTCGGCGAGGATCACGTTGGCGAAGACCGGCCCGCGGATGAAGACCAGGTCGCGTTGTCCGGTCGAGACGTTCTGCTGCAGGACTTCGGTGCCGGTGATGTCCGACGGCATCATGTCGGGCGTGAACTGGATGCGGTTGAACGACAGCCCGATGCACTTGGAGAGGCTCGAGATGAGCAGCGTCTTCGCCAGGCCGGGCACGCCGGTCACGATGCAGTGGCCGCGCGCGAAGAGCGCGACCAGGAGCTGGTCCTTCACCTCGTCTTGGCCGACGATGACCTTGCCGAGCTCGTCTTGGATGCGCCGGTAGGCGGCACCCAATTGCTTCAACAACTCTGGATCGGAAGCGCTCTCCATCCGGACTCTCCTCTTGAGTTCTCTCCAGGCTCGTTCGAGTTCCGCTCAATGCCGCTCACGCCCGGGGAATTCAAGCCCGACATGATGCATCCCTCGTCGTCCGTCTGGAGGGCGTTTTTCGGACGGCAGGGCACCTCGACCATCGCTGTTTTGGTTACGCCGGCTCGGTACGACCGGAAACGGAGCACGGACAGTTCGCATTCGCCGGTCACCGCGCAGTCGGTGCGAACACCATCGTGAACAACGTCGAAGTTGACACGAGCCGGTCACCGGCGATCGCAAGGTCGCCGAAGCAGCCGAATTCAGGGTACGGCAGTCCGGCCTCGCGCGGCGGCGGGAGCGAGGCGAGCAGTCCGGTGGCGAGGTCGACGCGATAGAGGTTGCGGTCGGTCGGCAGGAACAGCCAGCGGTCGGTCGCGGCCGGCGTGCCGACGATCAGGTTGCCGCGCGTCACCGGCAACCGCTGCGGCTCGGTCCACAGCGGCGCGCCGGCATGGTCGGTCGCTTCGACCGCGTAGACCGGATCGAGCCGCGGGTCCTGCGCCGAGGTCAGGAAGAAGCAGCGGGTCGCGTCGGCGTGGAGCAGGCACCAGCGCTTCTGCTTCTCGATCGGCTCCTCGAGCAGCAGATGGCCTTCGCGGCTCGGCCAGCGCGCAAGCGCGTAGAGGTAGTGCGAATCGGACGGAGTCGCCAGCATGCGATCGGGGAGGACCACCGGCGGGCGGCCGAGCCACGGCCCGAGATCGAAGCGCGCCGGCCGGCTGTAGCGATCGTTGTCGGGCGCGATCGCGCGGTGGTAGCGGAACAGCCAGGCGAGCTCGAGGTCGCGCGCGCGCACGGCGGCGATCACGCCGAGGTTGGTGCAGACGTAGGCGGTGCCGTCGCGTACCACCGCCGGCGACGGGTTGACGCGGCGCGACTCGCCCTCGCCGAACCGATTGCCGTCGCGCGCGATGGCCGCGGCACGCGCCAGGAACACCGCCCCCGCCGGCGCGCCGGTCGCGGCATCGAAGGCGAGCAGCGCGCACTCGGTCTCCTTCACTCGCAGCCGCGATGCGGCGATGAGCACGCGGCCATCGCAGATCGCCGGCGCCCCCACCAGCACGTGGTCGCGCAGCGACTCGTCGGCGGCCAGCTCCGCGCTGGTCACTCGCCACTCGATGAAACCCTCGCGCGCAAGGTCGATCTTCAGCAGCGCCGTCTGCGCCGATTCGCCCCGGCTCTGCAGCTCGCGCCCCGATTGGTTCGGCTCGCGCAGTTCGAGCGCGACGTAGAGCGCCTCGCCATCGACGGCGAGCGCCGCGCGATCGAGCGTGATGTCGTGACGATCGGGCGGCAGGTGGAAATCGAAGTCGGAGCGCAGCGGCGGGAAGCAGTCCGCACCGGTGGCGAGCTGACGCACGCGCAGCACGACCGGCCCGCCTTCCGCCGCGTCGATCGGCTCGAGCGTGATCAGACGATCGCCGACGACGACCGGTGCGCGGGTCGGCAGGTCCTTCAGTTCCGGCTCGTCGTTCGGGTCCTGGTGCGGCACCGGCTTGAAACGGCTGCGATGGAGCGAGTACTCCGGATCGCGGACGGCCAGCGTCGTCGGCGCCGGCTTCCACAGCCGTTCGAACTGCGGGAGCCCGTCGCCGAAATCGGGACGCGCTGGAACCGCTTCCTGCGTGCGACGCCGCCAATCGGCGATCGACCGCGCCTCGCCGTCGCCGGCGGCGATCTGGCCCTCCGGCCAACGCGCGAGCGGTCCCTCCGGCGCTCCCGCACGGAGTCGTCTCTGCGCCTCGAGCAACCGCGCCGCCGCGAGCAGGCGCGTCGTTCCCGGCCCCGCCATCGGCCAATGCACCAGCCGTTCGAGATCGGCGGCGGCAGCACCGAAGCGGCCGGTCAGGAGCTCGCGCACGCCCGCATCGAGCTGCGCGCGCTCGGCCGACTCGAGCAGCGGGTGGCGTGCCGCGAACGCGCGCAACGCCGCGGGTTCGGTGCCCGGCAGCGAAGCGCCGGTCAGCTCGGCGTCGGCGCGTGCCAGTTCGCTCTGCACATCGGGGGGCAGCCGCAGCAGGAAGAAGAGCGCGGCGGTCTCGAGCGGCACGACCAGCCGCTCGCCAACGCGCACGCGGCCGTGCGTCGCCCCTCTTAGCAGCCGCATGACTTCTTCGCCCGCCTCGCGCGCTCGACCGGCCGCGAGGTGCTCTTCCGCGCGATAGAACGCGAGACGCGCTGTCTCGGGCTCGTCGCCGACTTCGGTCGAATTGCTGAAGTCGAGCGCTTCGGGCAGCGCCATCTGCGCTGGTGCCCGCGCGGCGATGCCGAGCAGGAACACGAAGCCGACCAGATACGCCCGCTCACCGCTCGCCATTGCCGCCCGTCTTGTTGACCGTCTCGTTGACCGGCGTTGCCGGCGGTTCGGGCCCGACGATCACCTCGTTCTCGGGCAGGCCCGCCGCGCCATTCTGGTCGCGGGCAAAACGCTCGATCGTCTCGGGGTCGTCCTTGCCGGCCGCGGCGGCGCGCATCCGGCGGACGTCGGCGTCGACTTCGTCACGGCGATCGAGCAGACGCTGATGCTCCGCGTCGAGGGCGAGACTCCGCTTCAGCGCCGGCGTCGTCGTGCGCCAGTAGATCAGCGCCGCCACCAACAGCAACGCCAGCGTGAGGCCGTAGTCGCGGAAGAGCTGGCGGGAGCGCTGCACGTTCGTCCTCCGGCTCAACACCGCCGCAACGGGATGCCGTACTGCGCGCTGGCGCCAAGCTCGTCCTCGATCTCGAGCAGCCGGTTGTACTTGGCCACGCGATCGGTCCGGCTCAAGCTGCCGGTCTTGATCTGGCCGGCGAGCGTCGCGACCGCGAGATCGGCGATGGTCGTGTCCTCAGTCTCGCCGGAGCGGTGCGAGATGATCGTGCCGTAATGGTGGCGCTTGGCGAGATTCACCGCGTCGAGCGTCTCGGTGAGGCTGCCGATCTGGTTGATCTTCACCAGGATCGAGTTGGCCTGGCCGCCAGCGATGCCCTTCGCCAGCCGCTGAGTATTGGTCACGAACAGGTCGTCTCCCACCAGCTGGCATTTGCCGCCGAGGCGACGGGTCAGCTCGCTCCAACCGTCCCAGTCGTCTTCGCCCAGGCCATCCTCGATCGAGACGATCGGGTAGCGGCCGATCCACTGCTCATAGAGATCGACCATCGCGCTCGACGTGAGAGCCGACTTGCCTTCGCCTTCGAGGTCGTAGCGGCCATCCTTCAGCAATTCGGTGGCGGCGACGTCGAGCGCGAACGCGATCTGCTTGCCCGGTTCGTAGCCCGCCTTCTCCACGGCTTGCATCAGGAGCTTCAGCGCCTCCTCGTTGCTCTGCAGGTCGGGCGCGAAGCCGCCTTCGTCGCCGACCGCGGTGTTCAAGTGCTTGCTCGCCAGCACCTTCTTCAGCTGGTGGAAGATCTCGGCGCCCGCGCGCAACGCCTCGCGGAACGAGCTGAAGCCGACCGGGTAGACCATGAACTCCTGGAAGTCGAGCCGGTTGTCGGCGTGCGCGCCGCCGTTCAGCACATTCATCATCGGCATCGGCAGCAGTCGCGCGCCGGCGCCGCCGAGGTAGCGGTAGAGCGGCAGTCCGGTCGCCTGCGCCGCCGCGCGCGCGAGCGCCAGCGAAACGCCGAGGATCGCATTCGCGCCGAGCTCGCCTTTCTGCGGCGTGCCGTCGAGATCGAGCATCGCCCGGTCGCAGCCGGCCTGATCGCAGGCGTCGCGCCCCACGAGTTCTGGCCCGATCCGCTCCATCACGTTGCCGACGGCTTTCAAGACACCCTTGCCGCCGTAGCGCTTGGGATCGCCATCGCGCAGTTCGACCGCTTCGTGGGTGCCGGTCGACGCGCCCGACGGCACCGTCGCCGCACCCTGCGCACCATTCGCGAGCTCGACGTAGGCACGAAGCGTCGGGTTGCCGCGCGAGTCGAGCAGTTCGAGCGCGCGCACTTCGATGATCTCGGTGTCCATGGTGGCGAGTGGGATTCCTGACGGGCGAGGAGGGAGCAATCGCAGCGATCGGGACAGGGAGTCGGCATTCTGGCGCGACCTGCCGTTTTGCGAAACTCCGCGGCGAACGCGCCGTACGAGCGGGCGACCCGTGGGCCGCCGATCGGCGGCGAGAACCTGGAGTTTCACGCCGTGACTCATCACCGCCGCGACAGCCGTCGCCGTTTCCTGATCCAGTCCGGGACGCTCGCCGCGACATTCGCCGCCACGCGACTCGCCTTCGGACAGGGCGCCAACGCCCCGTCGCAAGCCGGGGCCGCTGGAGGCGTGGCCGGGCCGGACCACGGCAAGACCGCCCGCCCGCTCAAGATCCTGGTGCTCGGCGGCACCGGCCTGATCGGGCCCTATTTGGTGAAGCGTGCCGTCGCGCGCGGCCACCAAGTGACGACGTTCAATCGCAACAAGCGCGATCCGAACGCGTTCGTTGGCCTTTCGGTGGAAAAACTGGTGGGTGATCGCGCGCTCGGCGACCTGAAGGCGCTCGAAGGGCGCGACTGGGACGCGGTCATCGATCTGTGGCCGAGCTACCCGAAGTACGTCCGCCAGGCGCTCGACGTGCTGGTCGACCACTGCGACCAGTACCTCTTCGTGTCGACGATTTTGGTCTACGAGCCGATGGACAAGCCGCAGGCCGACGAGAACGCGCCGGTGCTGAAACTGCCGGAGAACCTCGATCCCGAGAAGGTCACGCAGATCGGCGCGCAGTACGGCGCGTTGAAGGCGCTGTGCGAGCAGAAAGCCGAAGAGATGATGCCCGGCCAAGTCACGATCGTGCGGCCGGGATTGATCGTGGGTCCCGAGGATGACAGCGATCGCTTCACTTACTGGCCGCTGCGGATCGCGGAAGGCGGCGAGGTGCTGGCACCCGGGACTCCGGACGATCCGATGCACGTGATCGACGTGCGCGACTTGGCGGCGTTCCTCTTGCTTTGCGTCGAGGAGTCGAAGGTCGGCGTGATGAACGCGACCGGTCCCGTCAGCGGCGGCATGCGCCTCGGCGAGTTCCTCGACGAGCAGAAGATCGCGCCGTGGAGCGACCTGCCGGGCTGGATGTCGCCGCGCCGGCCGTACGGCGGGATCGGCGCCGTGAGCATCGAGCGAGCGCTCGCCGCCGGACTCATCTGCCGGCCGCTGGTCGAGACCGCGCGCGACACGCTCGCGTGGTTCAAGGCGACACAGAAGGGGCGCGCGCTGAGCGGCGGGCTGTCGCGGGAGAAGGAGAAGGCGGCGCTCGCGGCGTGGCACGCGCGGGCGAAGGCGGCACCGGCGGGAGGCGCGGCCGGGAGCGGCAGCGGCGCGAAGCCGCGTTCGTGAGCGATCAAGCGCGAGCTGAGCACGACGACGAGTCGGGAGCGCGTCGTCGCGTGCTGCTCGCGCAGCTCTACGGCTTCTGCCTGATGTGCGCCTACGGGCTGCTGAAGCCGTTGCGCGACGATCTGGCCGTGCAATGCGGCTTCCGGAACCTCCCGTGGCTCTGGCTCGGGACGCTCGTCGTGACGCTCGTGATGCTGCCGCCTTACTGGCGGCTGGTCGCCGCGCTCCCGCGGCGGCGCGTCGTCGCCTGGGTGAACCGCTGCGTCGCGCTCTCGCTCGTCGGTTTCTTCGCCCTCTTCCGCGGCGAGTCGCTGACGCGCTTCAAACTGAACGACGTCGCATGGATCGACGTGACTTTCGACGGCGTCGCGTGGCTCCACGGCGGGCTGCTCGCGCTCCCGCTCGTGCCGCTCGCGCTCTACGTCTGGATCAGCGTCTTCAATCTGCTGGTGCTCTCCCTCTTCTGGAGCGTGATGGCCGACCGCCATGACGCCGATGAGGGCAAGCGCCTGTTCGGGCCGATCGCGATCGGCATCACCGTCGGCGCCATCACCGGCTCGATCGTCGTCCTCCAGTTCGCCGACGAGCTCAAGACCTATGGGCTCCTGCTCGTCTCGGCGGCGCTGCTCGAGCTCGCGACGTGGACAGGGCGGCGAGTGGCCGGCGACGCCGCGCCGCTCGCCACGAAGCGGGGCGCCGGCGCGGGCGGGGTGGTGCGCCGCTGGCTCGCAGGCTTCGCAGCGGTCGGCCGCTCGCCCTACCTCGCCGGACTCATCGGCTACCAGTTCCTGTCGATCGCCGCGGCGACCGCGGTCTACACCCAGCGCACCGAGCTGATGGGAACTTCGGGCCTCGATCGCGAGCAGCGCACCGCCTTCAACGGCTGGAACGACTTCGCGACGCAGTCGGTCGCGCTCCTGCTCCAGGCGCTCGTCGCCTCGCGCCTCCTCAAGCGCGCCGGCGTCGGCGTCGCGCTTGCGATCCAGATGGTCGTCGCGATCGTCGGCTTCGGCGCGATCGGCCTCGCGGTCGACGGTGGCGGGACGATCGCCGCCGACGCCGGCTGGCGCAGCCTGCTATGGCTTCCCGCCGGCGCGCTGCCGATCGGCCTCGGCAGCATCCTCCTCTTCTCCGTCGTGCTGAAGGGAGTCGAGTACGGCCTCTCGAAGCCGTCGCGCGAGACGCTCTTCACCGTCGTCACCCGCGAGGAGAAGTATCAGGCGAAGAGCCTGATCGACACCGGCCTCTACCGCGCCTTCGACCAGGTCACGATCTTCGGCACCAACTGGCTGCGCGTCGCTCCCACCGCCGACAGCAGCTTCGGTCTCGGCCTCGCGCTCTCAACCTGCGCATTCACGATGGCGCCGATCATGGGAATCGGCGTCGTGATCGCGTGGTGGCTCGGAAGGGAGCATGCGCGGAGGGCGGGGGGTGGCAACGGCGGGGAATGAGGCGGGAGACGGCGGGAGAGGGCGGGGTCCGCCGACCTTCACGTCGACCACTTCCGGAACGTTCGAGGGCACTCCCGCTGCCAATGTGACGCAGTCGTCGTACGTTGTCGGACATGAAGACCATCCTGACGATCCGCCTCGACAAAGACCTCGAAAAGAGCCTGAGCCAGCTGGCCAAGCGAACGGGGCGAACCCGCAGCGATCTGGCTCGCGATGCGCTCCGTCGTCAGCTGGCCCTGTTCCAGTTCAAGCAGCTTCGCAAGCGCGTGATGCCCTTCGCCGAAGCCCGGGGGTACCTGACCGATGAGGACGTGATCCGGGACGTTTCGTGAGAGTCCTGCTGGACACGAACGTCTTGGTAAGCGCGTTCGCGACGCGTGGTCTTTGTGCCGACGTGCTGCGCCACGTGATTGCTGAGCACGAATTCCTGGTGGGAGAGTTCGTTCTCGGCGAGCTGCGTCCTGTCCTCAGGAAGCGCATTCGCCTCCCAGAGAAGTCGGTCACGGAGATCGAGAGCTTCCTGCGTGGGTACGAGGTCGTACCGAAGCCACAGCGCGCGAGCGACGTCAAGATCCGCGACCCCGACGATGCCTGGATTCTGGCCACCGCCATCGCCGGCAAGGCCGACGTCATCGTCAGTCGCGACCCTGACCTCCAGGTCCTGGGGAAGCGATCGCCCGTCCCCGTCATGTCGCCTCGCAAATACTGAACCTCGGTGAGCGGCGGATAAGTGTTCGTGGTTGACACCCCCTCGAAACGCTCCGACTGACGTCGTCCTTGACCTGCAACGGCGCCGGTTGAGGACCGGGCGATCGGCGACCACCGCAACGGCGGCCTTGTCGGCCGCAACGTCCCACGACGGTGATTGGCTTGATACGTTGCCAAGACTGTGCGAAAGGGTGCCGGTCAAAAGCCTCGCTGACGCACCGTCACCTGACGCTCCAGCCTGAGTTGTGACATCTCCGGGAGTGCACCCAAGCGTCTCCTCGCCGCCAGCGTTGCGTGGTGTCTCCTCGGCGCGACGGTTCTCAGCCAGTCGGCGCCCCGTTCGCCCGTGCAGGCGCCGACTCTCGACGAACGAAGCGCGTGCGACGATCCAGCGGCGCCAACGACCGCGACGAGCGAAACGGTGCCGGAGGGCCTCGCCGCCAACGACTGGGCGAGCATTCGCGCCGCCTATGAAGCGGGTCGTCATCAGGTCTTCGCCGTCGAAGGTGGCCACCACGCACGCAACCCCGGCCAGCAGTGGACGACACTCTTCGACGGCCGCGGGTTCTGCACGACGCCTGACGCCGGCGGCTGGCGCTTTGGCCTCGACCTGGTGAGCTACGGCTGGGGCGATGCCGAGCGCGCGGTCGAGAAGCCACTGTCGGTGACGGCCACTGGCGGGCGCGTCGCCTACGCGTGGGACGATCGGCTCACCGAGTGGTACGTCAACGACTCACGCGGTCTCGAGCACGGCTACACCATGCAGGCGCGGCCGGCGGATGCGAGCGGGACGCTATCGCTCGCGCTCGCGATCCGCGGCGACCTCGTCCCTCACGTCTCTGCGAACGGCCGCGACGTTCGCTTCGTCGATGCCGCCGGCGCGGTCGTGCTGAACTACGCGGGGCTGAAGGTGTTCGACGCCGACGGTCGGACGCTCGACGCAGACTTTGAGGCGCTCAGCGGCCGGTTGCAACTTGCGGTCGATGACCGCGACGCCCAATACCCACTCACGATCGATCCTGTTGTGCAGCAGGCGTACTTGAAGGCCTCAAACACCGGCGCTTACGACAACTTCAGCGTCGACGTCGCGGTCTCAAGCGACACGGTCGTCGTGGCGGCCCACCATGAAGACAGCAACGCCAGGGGCGTGAACGGCAATCAGAGCAGCGACCGCAAGGGCGACGCCGGCGCGGCCTACGTCTTCGACCTCGACTCTGCGAGCGGCCGCAGAGAAGGCGGGCTCTCGACGTACGGAACGGGCACCCCTGGCAGTGGAGGCTTCGTCCCGAGCATCGAACTGGTCGGTTCGCCGTGCATCGGCGACGACGTCTGGCTCCAGATCCGCGACGGTCTTGGCGGCGCACCGGCGTTTCTGCTGATCGGATTCGGCCGCGACAACTTTCCCTACGCCGGCGGCTCACTCCTCGTGGCGATCACGACCGTCTTCACCCCGACGCTTGGCGGCACACCTGGAATCGCCGGCGCCGGGATGCTCAACGTGACCGCCGCGATCCCCGACGATCCGGCGATCATCGGTGTCGTCTTCGATTTCCAGGTGCTCGTCACCGATGCTGCCGCAGTTCAGAGAGTTGCGCTGAGCAATGGCGCGGAGCTCGTCATTGGTGGCTGAGTCGCGTGCGAAAGCTTGCGCCGACCATGTCGGGCACGTTGATACCGCATCCCGAGTGACGGCGCTCCCCCACTCAGCCCAGCGACCGAACGCGACTAAACTGACAGCACGCATGGTCGCCGCAAGTTGCGCGGGTTTCTCAGCTTCGGCTCGATGCGCGCCTGAACGATTGGCGCCTACGAAATGGTGGCGAACGAGCCTCGACCGACCGTTCCCCCTCACGACCCGCTGACCGCCACCTTCCTCCACACTCCCGACGGCGCCAGCAACGGTTCCGGCAGCAGCCAGATCACGACCTTCTTTCCTTCGAGCGGCGCGTCGCGGCGTGATAGTGCTTCGCGGCACGCCAGCTCGGCGCCGCCTTGCGGTGCGATGGCGTCGATCGGCCAGCCGGTGAAGCGCACGAGTTGATCGACGAAGCTCGCGTGCAGCTCCTTGTGCATGCCCGCGAAGCTGTCGCCGAGCAAGAGGATCGGACTGGTGCGGGCGAGCTCCGCGGTCGGGGCGGCGGTGCGCCACTCGATCGCGTTCACGCCGACTGCCTCGGGCGGTGCACCTTCAGCTTGGCCGACCCCTTCGCCACGGCACTGGCCGAGCCGGCGGGCGACCTCGAAGTCGACGTCTTCGCGAAAGCGACCCGGCGAATACCACTCCATTTCGGCAAGTCGCGTGGCCACGACCTTCGCGGCGAGCTCGGCGGCGCGCGGGGTCCAGTGGTTGTTCCCGCGCAGGTAGAGGCGTTGGCGGCGCGGATCGGGATCGGTGCGCCGCTCCATGAACGGCTGCGCGAGGTCGACCGATTCAACGCCGGCCTTCGCCAGCGCGGCGAGGAAGTGCGTGGTCGCAGCGACCCGCGCGACCGGCGCGCCCGATTCGACGAGCGCGGGGAGCACAAGCTCCGGCTCAAGCTGCAGGCGCGACGGCACGGGCACGAGCAGCAGATGGACGCCTGCGGCGGCGAACTGCGCCTCGAGATCAACGATCACCGCGAACGGATCGCCCTCGCGAGCACGGTCGAGCGCCGCCGGAAGCGCCCCTGCAGGTTCCGTTGGAGCGACGTTCCACTCGCGCCAGCCGCGGGCCGCATGCTTCGGCAGCCAGTCGTCACCCAACCGGACGAAGCGCCGGGTCGAGTCCTCGTTCTCGAGCGCCTGCACCGCCTTCGCGAACTCCGTCGCGAGCGGCGCCGCATCGAGCGCCGCCCCGCGCGTGAGCGCCGCCGACTCCTCCCGGGCGAGACGCGCCGCGCGCGCGACTTGCGTCAGACGCGGTGGTTCGTCGCCGCACCGCGCCGAGAGCGCTAGCACGGTCGCCGCCACGAAAGCGGTGCGCGACCCGCGATCGAGCGCGTTCCGTTCACTCGCCAAAGAGCTGCACCGGTCGGAACTGCGTCGACGGCTCGAGCGCCGCGTCCTGCATCAGCCAGATCACGACCTTCTTGCCGGCGAGGTTGTCGCCGCGCAGTCGCAGCGTCTCGCGGCACTGCAGCTCGGCGCCGCCGGGTGGTGCGATCACGTCGATCGGCCAACCGGTGTGGCGGAACAGGTGATCGTGCACGGCAGCGCCGTAGTCCTTGTGCATGTTGACGAAGCTGTCGCCGAGCAGCACGATCGGCCCCTTCTGCTTGGTCTCCTTCTGCAGCACGGCGCCCTGCATCTGCACGCACTGCATCGCGATCGGCTCGGACGGCGAGTCGGGCGCCTGGCCGTTGCCCTCGGCGCTGAACTCGATCGACTTCGGTCGAACGTTGAACGCCTTGTGCTCCTTGTAGGGGCCGTGCCGGAACCACGGCATCTGCGCCAGTCGCGCGGCGATCTGTTCGGCGGCGATTTCGATCGCGCGCGGCGTCCAGTGCATGTTCCAGCGGTGGTAGAGCAGGCGGCGGCGCGCGTCGGCCTCGGCGACACCGAGGTCGCGATTCTCGACGAAGAGCGGCGCCAGGTTCAGCACCTCGACGCTCGCCTTCGAGAGTTCGAGCAGGAAGCGCGTGTTCGCGTCGACCATGCCGCGGAACGGCGCGCCTTCCGTCGCGATGCCCGGCACCACCAGCGCCGGGTCGATCTCGATCCGGGTCGGGAACGAGACGTAGAGGAACTCGATCCCGTGCGCGTTCAGCTGGCGGGCGAGATCGATGATCGCGGCGCCGGGATGACCTTCGGCGGCGATGTCCGCCGCGAGGGGAACCGTGAGCGGGACGGCCGGCGGGTCGGCGCGGACGGCCCGCGGCCGGCTCCAGGTGAGCCAGCGCTCGACCGTGACCATCGGCACCGCACCGTGATTGCCGCCGCCGTCGCTCCCGCCGTTGTTGCCGTTGCCGGTGTTGCAGCCGCCATCGTCGACCGGCCACCATTTCCGGGCATTCGCGTCGTCATGGACCTTCTGCAGCGCCGCGGCGAACTCGTCCTGGTGGCGGAACGCGGCGATCTGCTGCAACTCCGCCTCGAGCGCCGCGCGGTCGGCCGCGATCCGTGCCGCCCGCCGCGTGACGACCGGGTCGTCGACTGGATCGTCCGCGAACGCAACCAGCACCGCAGCCGCCAGCAGTGCGAAACCTCGGCCGCTCCACACCCGTCTCATGCTCGCTCCGCGCAATGGCCGATCGCTGGCACCGTAGTACCATCCCGCGACCCCGACGCAGCACCGGACGCAGCGCCGGCAGCTCGCCGCTCTGGATCGCCCGCAGGCTGGCAGGATCGCGATGGTCTTCTCGACCCAGATCTTCCTGTTCTACTTCCTGCCGATCACGCTGCTCGGCAACTACCTCTTGCCGGTGCGCTGGCGCAATCTCTTCCTCACGCTGATCAGCTACGTCTTCTACGGCTGGTGGAACCCGTGGTTCGTCAGCCTGATGTTCGTTTCGACGCTGGTCGACTGGTTCGCCGGCCTGATGATCGCCGACGAGAAGCCGGTCGGCCGCGGGCGCAACTTCTGGTGGTCGTACCTCGGCGTATGGGCCGTTGGCCTGTTCGGCATCCACAAGGTCTGGGCCGACCACTTCGCGGCAACCACGTTCCTCTGGCCGGTGGCGTGCTCGATCGGACCGTGGATCGCCGGCGGTTTCCTGCTGCGAACGCCGTGGGCGGAGCGCCACCGCCGCGGGCTCGGGCTCGCCTTCTCGCTGACGTCGAACCTCTCCCTGCTCGCGTTCTTCAAGTACTTCATGTTCGCGCAGGAGAACGTGAACCGAGTGCTCGAGATGTTCGGCCGCGACGCGTTCCCGGCCATCCAGGTCGTGCTGCCAGTCGGGATCAGCTTCTACACCTTCCAGACGATGTCCTACGCGATCGACCTCTACCGCGGCAACGCGAAGCGCGCGCGCAGCTTCACCGATTTCAGCTGCTTCGTCTCGCTCTTCCCGCAACTCGTCGCCGGGCCGATCGTCCGCTACCAGGACATCGCCGACCAGCTGGTCTCGCGGCCGCAGAAGGGCGAGCTCTTCGCCGAAGGCTCGTTCATCTTCATGTGCGGCTTCGCCAAGAAGATCCTGCTGGCGAACACCGTCTTCGAGCCGGCCAAGATCTGCTTCGACCAGGCGGCGGCGTTGGGGCCGGGCGCGGCGTGGTTCGGGCTGGTCTGCTTCTACTTCCAGCTCTACTTCGACTTCTCCGGCTACAGCGACATGGCCTGCGGCACGGGCAAGATGCTCGGCTTCACCTTCGTCGAGAATTTCGCCTCGCCCTACAAGGCCGGCAGCTTCACCGAGTTCTGGCAGCGCTGGCACCTGTCGCTGACCGTGTTCCTGCGCGACTGCATCTTCATCCCGCTCGGCGGCAGTCGCGGCGGCAAGTGGAAGACGGTTCGCAACACGATGATCACCTTCCTCGCCGGCGGACTCTGGCACGGCGCGGCGTGGCGTTACCTCATCTGGGGCGGCGCACATGGGTTGATGCTGTCGCTCGAACGGCTGAGCGGGAAGGGCTGCCTCTGGTGGTTCCTGCCCAAGTTTCTGCGCACGTTCGTGCTGGTGGCGCTGTTCCAGTTCAACTGGATCGTCTTCCGCTGCGCGACGCTGCACGATGGCGCGGAATACCTGCGAGCGATGTTCGGCGGCCGCGGCAGCGAGGCGGGGCAGGCGATCGCCGCTGGCGCAGTGATCCGGCCCTATTACGTGGTCGCGCTGATCGCCTGCGCCGCGGTCACCTTCCTCGGCATCGAGACGCGCCATCTGGTGAAACGCGCGCAGGGCAGCTGGCTGGCCTGCGGCGGAATCGTGCTCGTCTTCGCGTGGAGCGTGCTCGCGCTCTTCTCGCAGGACGAGAATCCCTTCCTCTACTTCCAGTTCTGAGCGAGGGGCCATGAATCCAGCGCAAGGCAACCCCGAGAAGGCGACCCACCTCGCCGAGAAACCGCGGGACGCGTACACGTCGCGCACCGCGCCGCTGCGCTTCGTCGGCGTCGCCTGCTGTGTGATCATTGCCGGCGTGCCAGCGGCGCAAATCGCCTACGAGCTCGCGAAGCACGGGCCGATCCAAGCGCTCGACTACCTCGATCCGTTCGCGCGCGGAATGGCGGGACGCGGCGCCGTCCAGTTCGCCGGCGACCTCGTCGACGACATCGTCTCCGAGCCGCGACTGCGTCGATTCGAGACGGCCCTGCACGACCAGTCGCTGGTCACGCGGGAACTCCTGCCGTGGTACCAGTGGGCGGTCACAACCACGTTCGGCCACGGCAACGAAAAGAGCGTCACCGGCCTCGACGGCTGGCTCTTCTTCGCCGACGACCTGAAGAGCGCGTTCGGCAAGGGCTACCTCGAGCCGGGCGTCGGCGGCCAGCAGGCGCTCGCCGCCATCGAGGACTTCCGCCGCCAGCTCGACGAACGCGGGATCGAGCTCTTGCTGATCCCGTCCTACAGCAAGGAACTGCTCGACGCGGAGATGCTCTCTCGCTCCAGCAAGGGGTTGCTCGCGGCGCCGAATCCCGACCTCGAGAAGTGCTACGCCGAGCTCGACGCCCGCGGCCTCGCGTATGTCCGCATGGACGAGCTGTTCGCGCAGTGCCGCGCCGACCAGGGCGATCCGGCGGCGAAGCTGGCGCTGCCGCGCGACTCGCACTGGGCGCCCGCCACCATGGCCTTCTGCGCCGAACAAATCGCCGCGCGCGTGCGCGACCTGCTGCTCGAGTCGCCAACGACGAATGCGAAGTACCGCAAGCGGCCGCAGGCGATCCAGGGCCAGGGCGATCTGCTGCGGATGCTCGGCCTGCCGGCGTCGCAGACGATCTACCCGCTGATGGAGCTCACGATCGAGCAGGTGGTGGACTCTGCCGGCGAGCTGGTCCGCCCCGACCCGAAGTCCGACGTGCTGCTCATGGGCGACAGCCTGACCAAGGTCTTCTCCGATCCGACGCTCCTGCTCGGCGAAGGCGCTGGGCTGGCCGAGCACTTGGCGCTGCATCTCGATCGCGCGCTCGACGTCATCGCGATCGCGGGCGGATCCGCGACGGCCGCGCGCGAGTCGTTGGCGCGGCGCTCCGGCGACGGGCTCGCCGGCAAGCGACTCGTGCTCTGGCAGTTCGGCGTGCGCATGCTCGCGTCCGGCCCGAAGGAGTGGAAGCTGGTGCAACTGCCGGAGCCTGACGCTGCGGAGGTCGATCCGACCGCGGGGACGACTCGGTCAGCGCTGCCGGTGCTCGGCCAAGCGGTCGGCACCAAGGGCAAGACGACCAACCAGATCCGCACCCCGGGCTACGAACCGCCGCCCGAGATCCCGACCGATCGCGTGAGGTTGATCGGCGAGATCGTCGCCGTCTCGCCGATCCCGCCCGACTTCGACTACGAATTCACCCTCTGCATCCACGAGCTGAAGGTGCTGCAGATCGTCGAGGGCGAGCTGCCGGCGAAATTGAAGGGCAACAAGGTCTGGGTCGGCTTCCCGGCTCGCGTCGATGGTGAAGACACCGCGACCGCGACCTGGGCTCCTGGCCTGCGCCTCGAGCTCGTGCTCGAGGACTACCGGCTGCGCTTCGACGAAAACGTCTCGTGGCAGATGTCGATGAACGCCGGCAAGGTCATCCACTACCCGCTCACGTGGCGCGAAGTCGGCGAGTGACGCCGTCCAACAGGTGACGCCGCCCACCCGCTGACGCCGTCCGCCCGCGTGATCACTCCTCCGCCATCGGGATCTTCTTCCAGCGCAGCGCCGGGACCAGCAGCGTCTCCGAGACGACCCAGACCACCGTTTTCATCGTCTTCCAGCGTTCCGCGTCGCGCCGGCCAAGTTTGAGGCGCACCTGATCGGCGGCCCCGCCGTCGGCCTTCAGGCAATCGACCTCCTGCGCCGTGAAGCGCGCGAGCTGCGAGACGAAATCGCACGCCGCGACGCAGTACAATCGCACGTGGCTGTCGCCCAGCACCACCAGTGGCGCTGCGGCGTCGGTGAAGTCGACGATCGCGCCGTTCTTCTGCAGCGTCGGGCCGCGCACCGGCTCCACGACCGCGCCCTTTTGCACGAGCGTGTCGCCCGGCTGGTAGTCGAAGTCTCGGGCGACCACGTCGTAGTCGCGCCCCTCGGCGAGCGACCCGCGAGCGAAGCCGGGGATCGCGGCGAGGCGCAGGGCAGTGGCGCGCGCGACGAGCTCGTAGCCGCGCGGCGTCAGGTGCGGATCATTGCGCAGGAAGAGTTGGTCCGATTCGAGTTCGCCGAAACGCTGCTCGACGAAAAGCCGGGTGAGCGACAAGGCGTCGACGCCGTGGTCGGAAAGCTCGACCACGAACTGCTGCGTCGCGCTACCCAATCCGACGAAGCCAGTCGTCGAAACGTCGACCATCAGCTCCGGGTGGATCTCGAGACGAGTCGGCAGGATCACCAACAGCAGCTCGACACCGCGCGCGGCGAGCTGGCGGTCGAAGTCGACGATCGCGTCGAACGGGTGGTTCTCGATCGCGTGGTCGACGGCGACTGGCGGTCGACCCTCGGCCTCGCTGCTGTGCCAAGAAGTGAACGCGCGGAACGCGCCGATCGGCGAAAGTCCCGATCGCACCGGAACAAACGGCAGCGAGTCGACCTCGCCGGGGTGGGCGTCGACCACCGTCTTCAATGCCGCGGTGAAACTCGGCTCGAGGCCACTCGCCGCGATCGCGGCAGCCAACGCCTCGGCGTCGCGGCGCTGCAGCGCAAAACGGTCTTCCGAGGCGACGACAGCGGCCGCGGATGGCGGTGAAGTCTGCGTCTGCAACACCAGCGTGGCGCAGAGCGCGAGGGCGCCGTTCACCGCTTCCCTCCGCCGCTCTTTCCGCGGCCTTCTCCGTCGGCGGCGTCGCCACCTGCTGGCGCGAACAAGTCGATCGGATCGATCCGCACCGGCGCGATCGCCAACTGCTCCGGCAGCAACCAGATTGCGAGGCGCTTGCCCTTCCACTCGCCCGGCTCGCGGCGCGCGAGCTTCTGGCGCACCTGGCGCTGTCCGCCGTTCGCCGCAAACAGGCAGTCGATCTTCCAGCCGAGGAAGCGCGACAGATGGGTCACGAAGTCCGCGCCCTGTTCGTGATGGACGCGCGCGTAGCTGTCGCCGAAGACCAGGATCGGGCTCTTCGCCTCGAGGCAGTCAAAGGGAGCGTCCCCCTTCAGCACGGCGCGTCCGTGCATCGTCTCGTCGCGCGATCCCTTGCTGGCGAGCTCGCCGCCCGCGGTGTACTTGATCTCCTTCGCCACGACGCGGAACTGCCGCCCCTCCTTCAGAGCTCCGCGCTTGAACCACGGGAACTGCTCGATTCGGCGCGCGACCTGTTCGGCACCGAGCTCGGCGCCTCGCGCCGTCCAATGCGGATCGCTCTTCAGAAAGAGGAGATCGTCCTTCGCCGGGTCGGCCGGATTGCGTTGCGCCACGAATGCCGGGTGGAGCGCCATTGCCTCGACGCCCTCGTCGGTCACCGCGAGCAGTTGTTCCACGACCGTCGCCCCCATCCCTGCGAAGCCGTCGCTCTTCCAGTCCGGAAGGACGATCTCGGGATGGATCGTGAGCTTCGAGGGCACCACGACGACCAGGAAGTCGATCCCTTGCGCGGCGAACTGCCGTTCGAAGTCGACCAGCGTCAGGAGCATCGTGAGCAAGCCGTCTTCCTTCGGCAGGCGCGGATTGCCGTTCGCCTGCGCCGGCGACAACGCGATGGCGCGCAACAACGCCGTCGTGAGCGTCCACTCCCCCACCTCGACGGCGCCCGACTCGGCGGGGTGCGCGGCATCCCACTCCTCGTAGCGCCGGCGGCACGCGTCGATCCATGCGTCCTGCGTCCCGAACCGCTGCATCGCCGCCAGCAGCGCGACGAGCTCGTTGCGCTGGGTCGCGAGTCGGGTCGGGCGCGCCGGATCGGGTCGCACGACCGCGGGATGGATGCCGGTCAGCTCCGCTTGCGGCAGGACGATCGTGCCGATGATCTCCGGCACAGACGCCGACGGTTCCGGCGCCTCCTGTCCCAACCAGGCCGTGATCAGCAGCAAAGCACAACGCACTGGCAATCTCACTCCGTTCGGGAAGCGGCGGAGCGGGACGATACTCTCGCCGCGAATCAGGAGGAGCGCAGGCGATGCCGATTCGAGAGACCCCTCCGACCAAGCCCGGCCAAAGCGAGCGCGAGCTCAGCGCCAAATCGATCGGCTGCGGCCTGCTGTTCGGCGCGCTCTTCGGCGCAGCCAACGCCTATCTCGGGTTGAAGGCCGGCCTCACCGTCTCGACCTCGATCCCGATCGCAGTGCTGTCGGCGGCGGCGTTCCGGCTGATGGGCGGCGGCACGATCCTCGAAGCGAACCTTTCGCAGACGATCGGCAGCGCGTCGAGCTCGCTCGCGGCGGGCACGATCTTCACCATCCCGGCGCTGTTCATGTGGGGCGCGCGGCCGACCTACGTGCAGGTGGCGGTGCTGGCGCTTCTGGGCGGTCTGCTCGGAATCCTGGCGATGGTGCCGCTGCGCCGGCTGCTGATCGTGCAGGCCGACGCCGAGCTGCCCTATCCCGAAGGGCGCGCGTGCGCTGAGGTGCTGAAGAACGCGAAGAGCGACTCGGTCGGCGGCAAGTGGATCTTCATCGGCCTCGCGGTCGGCGCGGTGATGAAGCTCCTGATCAGCGGCTGGCCGCTGCTGTCGCTGCCCGACGCGGCGGCATCCGGGCTGCGTTATGTGCCGGAGGAGCTGCGGCTCGAACTGCCGTTCCTGCCGAACGGGATCGTGACCCTGAGCATCGACGCTGGGTTGATCGCGGTGGGTTTCATCGTCGGCTACCGCGCGGCGTCAGTGATGGTCGCCGGCGGTCTGCTGGCCGCGCTGGTCCTCTATCCGCTGGTCACGAAACTGCACGCGGTCGGCGCCGGCACCGGCGGCGGGACCGAGATCGCGCAACTCACGTTCAGCGCCGCGAAGAGCGGCTTCGTCCGCTACATCGGCATCGGTGCAGTGGCCGTCGCCGGACTCATCACCGTGCTGAAGACGGCGCCGACGATGGGCCGCAGCTTCGCGGCCGTCGCGCGCGGCTTGAAGCGCGGGGCGAACAGCGGCAACGAAGCGGCGACTGATCGCGACGTGCCGGCGATCGTGCTGTTGATCGGGCTGGTCCTGCTCGGCTTGGTGCTCGCCTTCGCGCCCGGCGTGCTGGCGGGCGATCTGCCGGTCGGCGTGCGGATCGCCGCCGCGGGCGCGGTGGTGCTGTTCGGTTTCCTGTTCGTGCCGGTGAGCTCGCGTCTGGTCGGCGTCATCGGCGTCTCCTCGAATCCAACCTCGGCGATGGCGCTGATCACGCTGGCTGGCACGTCACTGTTCTTCGTGATGCTGGGTCGCGCTGAAGATCCCGGCACTCGTGCCGCGGTGCTGACCGTCGGCACCGTCGTCTGCGTCGCGGCCTCGAAGGCGGGCGACATCTCGCAGGACCTGAAGACCGGCTGGCTGGTCGGCGCGACGCCCGCGCGGCAGCAGATCGGCCAGATCGCGGCGGCGCTGGTGTCGAGCTGGGTGGTCGCCGCGGTCGTGATGATGATCGGCAGTCAGGAACATGGCGGATTCACGGGGCCAGACGCGATGCCGGCGCCGCAGGCCAACATGATGAAGGCGATCGTCGAGGCGGTGGTCGGCGGATCGCTGCCGTGGGATCTGGTCGCGATGGGCGGTGGCATCACGCTGGTGAGTGCGCTGTTGGGTCTGGCGCCACTGCAGATCGCGCTGGGCATCTACCTGCCGCTCTCCACAATGACGGCGATCTTCGTCGGTGGCTGCCTGCGTCGCCTGATCGAGGCGCGCGCGAAGGGCGACCCAAAGGCGGCTGATGGCGGCGTGCTCTGCGCGTCGGGCTTCATCGCCGGCGTCGGCATGGCCGGCGTCGCGCTGGTCGCCTACGCGTTCTTCGCCGAATCGAAGCGGATCGGCGAGCTTCCCGCTCCGCACTCCGCCGAGAACGTGGTCGCGTTCGCGCTGCTGTGCGTGGCGAGCTTGCTGCTAGTGAAGTCGGCGGTGCCACGGGCCGCTGCGGGATGAACCGCCGCGAACGCCGCCGTCAGCGCAGCTGAGGTGCCGTCGCTGTCGGTGTCACGTCGTCGCGGCGCGCGATTCGTAGACGCGGACCAGCAGGAAGAACAGCAGCACGGCGATCGCGACATCGATCACCAAGCCCGCGGTGATGGCGATGACGGGATCGAAGTGGTTGCTGAGAAGTACGTACCACACGCCGACACCGGGCGCGATCGCCGCCATCCAGGCGATTGGCCTCAACGCCTGTCCCGCCGATCCGGACGACCCCCGACCGGCACCCTTCGGCGCGAACAGGAACAGCGCCAGGTTGTCGATCACGATCGCCACGAACATCAGCAGCGGCATCGCGGCCGCGGCCGCCGCGAATCGAACGCCGCCGAGCGATCGGCCGGCGACGATCGTCAGCAGCAGCGCCTCCTGCAGGACGACGCCGAAGACCCACGGCACCAGCAGTTCGGCCAGCACCAACCTCGTTGGCGCGAACGGCAGCGCGCGCAGCTCATCGAGGCGATCGAACTCGCGCCGCAGATCGAATGCGAGCGCGTTCGACCAGAAGATGGTCGCCGGGATCAGCGCAGCCAGCGCGATGTGGCCGTTCGCAACACCTTTGCGCGTGAGCAGGGCCGTCGGGAGCACGATCAGCAACCCCACCAGCAGTCCCGGCACCACCGTCTTCCACGACCGCGCCATCACCAGCAGGTTCTTCCACACCAGCGCGCCGGGCCCGCGGAAGAGCAGCACTGACGGTCTTGGCACGAGGGAGCGGGCGGTGCGGGTGCCCTGCGGATCATCGATCAGCAGACCGCCGCGCCGTCTCGCGGAGAGCAGTCGCGCGAAGCGGGCGGTGGTCGCGACCGAATCCTCGAGATAGTCGACCTCCGGCACGAACAAGAGCGCGAGCGTGCCGGCAGCCGCCGCGAGCAGTCGCGCCAGCGCCAGCACCATCGAGGCCGTCGAGTCGGCGAAAACGAAGTCGACGCAGGCCGCTGCCGGAAACAGCACGATGCGCGCCACCGAGGACGTCGCCACCGGCGCGATCAGCGAACTCAACCCACCCGCCTGCGACACCGCCACGACCAGGTAGAGCAATCCGCCGAAGAGCACGACCATCGTGACGGTGCGGCCCACTCCACGCAGCCGCTTCGCCGCGCGGTCGGAAAGCCGCGTCAACAGCACGGAGATCAGGAGTTGCAGGTGCAGTGCCGAGAACTGCAGCAGTGCCATCCCGATCACGAGACGCCCCGGCCGCGCCATCCGCGCCCCGAACGCGATCGACATCAGCAGGACCGAGACCAGCGTCAGCGGCCAGGCCTGGAGCAGGCGCCACCAGAGCAGTTGGCGTGGCGAGAACGGCGCCGGGAAAAGGAAGTCGACGTCAGCCGACGTGAAGCGCGGTCCCTCCTGTACGAAGCCCGACGCGACCCCCATCGTGAAGAGCATCGCGCCAAGGATCGCGAAAGAATCGCGCGTCATCCCAGCGCCGCGGATTTGATCGTTCGAGCCGGCCCAGATCACGAATCCGAACCCGACGAGCACCGCGAGCAATCCGATGAGCCGAACGGGCTGCTTCAGGGAACGAACGAGTTGGCGCAGCACGCCGCGCTGGCGCAGCCACCACAACTGCAGCAGCACGATGATCACGACGAGGCGCTCGCCGCCGGACCGTCGCCGTCGACCAACTTGAAGAAGACCTCCTCGAGCGAAGCCTGCGCACCGGCGGCGGCGGCGGCGCGCACTTCGTCGAGCGTCCCTTCCACGACCTTGCTTCCTTTCTTCAGGATCAGCACGCGGGTGCAGACGCGCTCGACCAGCTCGAGCTGGTGGGAAGAGACGACAATGGCGGTGCCGGCGATGGCGGCATCACGGATCACGTCGCGCATCACGCGTGTCCCGTGCGGATCGAGTCCCGTCAACGGCTCATCCAGCAGCAGCGCCTTCGGCTGATGCAGCAGAGCACAGCAGATCGCCAGCTTCTGCCGCATCCCGCGGGAGAGCGCTCCGCATAGTTCGTCGCGCTTGGCGGAGAGCTCGAATCGCGCGAGCAGCGCCTCGGCATCGACTTCGGCACTGACGCCGTAGGCGAGCCGCGTGAATTCGAGGTGCTCGCGCACCGTGAGCATCTCGTAGGGATTGGGGGTGTCGGGGACCAACGCCAACTGGCGCTTCGCGGCCACCGGCTCGCGCGTGACATCGAATCCGCCGATTCGAAGGGACCCGGCGCTGGGCTTCAGCATCCCGGCAAGCGCCCGCAGCGTCGTGGTCTTGCCTGCGCCATTCGGTCCGACCAGGCCGAGGATGTCGGAAGGGGCGACGGTGAAGGTGAGGTCCCGCACGGCATCGGCGCCGCCTTCGCTGCCGTAGCTCTTCGAGAAACCGATGACCTCGATCACGCGCGCGCTCCGGACCGGGCGCGCGCACCGCCACGCCGTCAAACTTGTAGATCGCCCCGCAGTATGGTCGCCGCGCGTTCATGCGTGCGCTTCGACGAGCTTGCCAGCAGCCGTCATGAACGCTTCATTTTTTTCGGCGAGCGATCGGGCAGACTCTTTACAGCTCTGGCGCGATCGCGGCCCCTTCCACGCCATCCCTCGCCACCCACCGGATCGCCCGCGCAATGAACCGACAACCCCCGTTCGACTGCTTTCGCCGCCGGAACTTCACCCTGGCGGTCGCGCTGTCGCTGACTGCATCGCTCTTCGCGCAAGCCGGTCCGACGATTCCGGGCAGCGGCGGCGGCACGAGCGTCCCGCGACAGCCACCCACTTCACCGCGCGCGCCCGACCCCGATCTTGGCCTTGGCGTGCCGGCTCCAGGAGTATTGCTCGGACTGTCACCCGACGAAATCCAGCGGGTGCTGACGGCCCCGCCGGGATCAAGACTCGAGAAGATGCGGACCCTCGCCGCCAATCGTGCGCGGCTCGGCGATCCGACGCTCACGATCGTGCCCGGTCGCCACTTGATCGACCGGCGCTTCAACCAGGCGGTGCCGAAGAACCAGGCACTCAATCTCGGGTTCCTCGCCGACTGGAACCAACTGGTCGATGCGCTCGGCCTCGCCTACGCCGTGACCGGCAACGTCGCCTACGCGCTGCGCGTCGACGACCACTTGCGGCCGTGGGCGAACTACCGGCCGCCGATGGGAGTCGGCGGCGCGGCGGGCGGCGAACCGAGCATCTACCACCGTGAGTTCGTCGGCGCGTTCCGCGCAGCGGAGCACTGCTGGCTCGCGCTTTCGCCGACAGGTCGAGCCGCCGCCGTCCACTTGGCGAAGACGATCGAGACCCGCTCGGAAGATTGGTGGAGCTTCACGCCCTGGATCCGCGGCAACCACGCCGCCGCCACCGCGCAGACCGGGCTTTGCGCCGCAATCCTGCTGGTGCGCGCGGCACAGACTGACCCCGCCCTGATCTCTCCCGCAGACGCCGACGCTCGACTTCGGCGATTCACCGCTGCCGGCCGCGCGTTGCCGCAGCAGACGCTGGTCGGCGGCCCGCTACGCGCCGCGGGGCTGCTCGGATTCACTGCGACGATCGAGATCGGCCTGCTGAGCGAAGCCAATCGGGCGATCTGGCAGGGACGCGGACTTCCGGCCGGCATCCCGCTCGGCGCGACACTCGACCTGGTCGACCACGCTTCCGACGAGCGCCTGGCCTACCACGGTCTCACCACCCATCATCTGCTCACGAGCTATTGGGCACTGGTTCGCAGCGGCATCCAATTCGGCTCGACCGGAGTCGATGCGAAGCAGCGCGCGTCGATCGGCTCGTTGCTGGAATGCTCGCGCCCCTACCTCGAGAGCGGAAAACTCCTGCCAGGGACGACGGGCAACGTCCCGAATCCGGCGACCGATCCGCGCACGCGCGAGGTGATTGCGCTCGCGGCGCGCCTGTTCCCAGAGAAGGCGTGGCTCACCACGCTCGCCGCACGCGGAACTCCCACCAGCTACGCCGAGCTCTACGCCGAGGTCGCGGCGTTCCGCTGATCGGCACGGGTCGCGCGGGGCGGGGAGCTGCATCGGTGTGCCGCGCAGCGCGGGACCTCACCTCACCGCGCTGCTCCGCAGCACTTCTTCCACTTCTTGCCCGAACCGCAGCTGCACGGATCGTTGCGACCGGCCTTCGGCGCGGCGTGCAGCGTCTCGATCCGCAGCTCTGCCTCAAGATCGGGGCACTCCTCGAGCATCTCGCGCGACAGCTCGACCGCCTTGTTGCGATCGCCCTTGTTGTGCCAGAACTGGACCAACCCGTCCCAACAGAAGCGCAGGTCCTTCTTGTTCTCGCCGGTGCGCGCCTTGGCGACCGCCTGCTCGAAGTGCTTCTGCGCTTGGTCGAGGAATCCCTCTTGCTCGTGCACGTAGCCGCTGCGCAGCTCGGGCCAGCAGTGCGAAGCGTGGGTGGAGCGCGCGGCTTCAAGCGCCTTCTTGCCTTCGTCCTTGGCGCCGCTCTCCCACGCAACGACGGCGCGCTCGCCGTCGAGGTACGCCTTGCCGAACAGCGGCTCGTAGATGGCGCAGAGCTCCTCGCCGCTGGCCTTGCGCCCCTTCTTCGACAGGAACGACGGCAGCTCGAGCAGCCATGCGCGCAGGTCGGCCGGAAGCTGGTCGTTCAGGTGGTCGTAAGCCTTCTCGGCCAGATTGCCGTCGGGGCCGGCCATCAGCTTCGCAGCTTCCTGCGCGGCCTTCAGCGCATCGTCGAGCACGAACGGCGGCGGGTTCTTCTTGCCAACCGTCCCATCCATCGCGCGTTGCAGTGCGAAGGTGAGCCGTTCCAGCGTCGCTGCTTCGGTGGTCATGTTCGAGCCGTTCCTGCGTGGTGACGAAGCGCGGGACGATAGTTCAGTGCGCCGCCGCCTGCCAGAGGACCTGACTGGCGTCCATCACCGGGCCGTCGACGCAGGCGCGTGCGTAGCGGGCGATCGTGCCATCGCCATCCGTGACCGGCACGGCGCACGCGTTGCACACGCCGAACCCGCACGCCATCAGCGTTTCGAGTGAAGCGAGGCACGGAATCCCGCGTCGCGTGGCGATCCGCGACACGGCGGCCATCATCGGATCGGGGCCGCAGGTGTAGACGCGGGTCGGCTGGCCGGCGAGTTCGTCGAGCGTCGCTTCGAGCAATTTGTCCACGCGCCCGCGCAGACCGTGGCTGCCGTCCTCGGTCGCGGTGCGGACCGGCACGCCAAGCGCGAGCGCCGCGTCGAGCTCGAACAACTGGTCGCGGGAGCGGGCGCCGTAGAGCAGCAGCGCTCGATCGCGGCTGCCCTGCTCCTGCCGACGCTTGAGCCAGAGGTAGAGCGGCGGCAGGCCGACCCCGCCAGCGACGAGGATCGTGGTATCGCCGTGCAAAGCCGCCGGAAACGGCTGGCCGAGCGGACCCACGAGCGTCAGTGAATCACCTGCGCGCAGTCGTGACAGGCAGCCTGTGCCGCGACCAATCGCCTTGAACAGGAAGGCGAGCTCGGAACCGCTGGCCGTGTGGCTCGCTTCGTGGACGCTGAAGGGCCGGTTGAGGAACGGGAAGTCTGGGCCGTCCGTGCGCAACATGAAGAAGTGGCCACCTTCGAGCGGTTGCACCAGTGGAGCCGGCAAGGCGACGCGCAGAAGGAACCCGTCGCGGCCGGTCGCCCTGAGCTCACGGACGGTCGCACGCACGACAGCGCGCTGGCAGGTGGTCACGTCGCGCTCCTCGGTGCTTGTCCGGTCGGTGCGAGTCCGGATCCGTTCGCGGCGCCGTAAAGCGCAGCGCCTGCGAACGTGACCGCGAGCAGGCCATCCCGCTCGGTCGCCTGATCGTAGACGAGAAGCTCACCGTGTTCTGCACGCGCGACGAAGAGCGCGGCGTAGAGGCTGGCGACGCTGCAAATGCGATCCCGGTTCTTGTGGGCGGCGACGGCGGCGAAGAAACGCGACGGCGAGGCGCTCGTGAACGCTGCGAGTGCCAACTCGTCGCGACGCCGCACCTGCGCCATGCACGCCGCATCGGCGGGATGCTCGTCGCCGAACCGCGGCCCGACATGCGCCAGGTCGGCCCCCACCACCACCAGCAAGCGACGCGATTCCGCTTCGAGCGCGCCGCGGAGCGCACAGAGGAAGTCGCGCGATTCGCTGTCGCGGAGAGGGTCGCCGCCGGGATCCATCAGATCGTCAAAGCTGGTGGCCAGCACCGGCACCACGGTCGGCAGCGCGCCGCGGTAGAGGTGCGCCAGCCAGACGGCCTGCAGTTCGAGGGAATGCTCGCGCTGATGGGCCAGCTCGCCACGGCGGTAGCTTCGGCCGAGGCTGCTTTCGAGGCGATCGAGGAACGGGCGGTCGAGGGCGAGACGCCCAAGCGGGGTCTCAAAGCCCTTGGCCGTCACGATGAAGCGCCCGCCCTCCGCGGCATGGCCGGTGCCGAGCAGGATGACGACTTCGGGCGGCTCGAAATCGCGTAGCCGGGCGTAGGCGCGACCGTAGCCGGCGCCGCCGCGGTGGTAGTCGATGTGCGGCGCGATCAGGGCGCGCAGACGCCCCGTTGGCGGGACTCCGGGAGTCGCCGCCGTGAGCCAGCGGTCGAGCAGCGCCGCCAGTTCGACCGGATCTGCCGGATACGCGCCGCCGGCGTGAGCGGCCGGTCGCCACTCGCGTGCGCACCACGCCCGCTCCTCTTCAGCGACGCGCGCACGGAAGCGCTCCGAATCGAGCAACAGCAGGCTGTCCATCTGCGCCAGGAACTCATCAAGGTCGGACGCTTCCAGTGGTTGACGCGCGCGCTCCCGGTAATCGGTGACGATCGTCGCACGATTACGCGACCCGTCGCACAGCGACAACAGCAGCAACGCTGCGGACGACAACTGAAGCGGCGCATCCAAGTAGCCCGCCGGGTCCGAGAGCAGGAAGGAACGCGCGCCCGCGGTCCCTTGATCGACCCCGTTCGGCTCGAGCGGGACGATCTCGACGGGTCGCAATCGTGGATGCGTCGGCAGCTCGATCATGCGGTCTGCGCGAGCTTAGCCCGACCGCGTAGCATGCGCCGCTCCATGGACCTGAAGCAATTCATCCGCGACGTCCCCGACTTCCCGAAGCCGGGCATCCTGTTCAAGGACATCACGCCACTGCTGCGCGACGGCGCCGCGCTGCGTGAGTCGGTGCGTCAGCTCGCAGAGCGGCTCCGCGCGACGCCGGTCGACGTCGTCGCCGGAATCGAGTCGCGTGGATTCTTGTTCGCTGCGACTCTGGCGATCGAACTCGGCGTCGGCCTGGTGCCGCTGCGCAAGCCGAACAAGTTGCCGTACACCAAGTTGCGCGAGAGCTACTCGCTCGAATACGGCACCGACTCGCTCGAGATGCACCAGGATGCGGTCAATCCCGGCGAGCGCGTCGCGCTGGTCGACGACCTGCTGGCCACCGGCGGAACCATGGGGGCTGCCATGCGCCTGGTGGAGCGCGCGGGCGGCCGGGTTGCCGCCTGCCTGTTCGTGATCGAACTCTCCGTCCTTCACGGCCGCGAAAAACTCGTCGGCGTGCCGGTCGAGGCGTTGATCCGATACTGAACTGAACGGTTCCAACCGATGTCGAACCGCACGATCGGAAGGCCTTTCCCGTTCGACGCCACGGCCGGCGAGGGCTTCGGCAGCGCCGAGGCCTGGCTATGGTGATGGAACTCGGCTAACAACTTGGCAGTCGATTTGGACGACTCGGCCGCGCCCCCGCGCAGCCGATGCACGCAGCCGGAGGGCAACCCATGACGAGCTTCAGGGAAAAGCTGAAGGAGATCCGCGCCAGCGAGGCGGATCGCAGCCGTTCGCGGATCCCGTTGTCTGACCATCAACTCGGACTGGATCAGCCGGCGGAGAAGTTCCTCTCGGCACGCGGCGATCTGGTGAAGGACCTCGAACGGCTGATGACCGAGTTCATCGCCGAAAGCCCTATGTTCGAGATCGGGCACGGTTTCTTCGAGGGCAAGTACGTGCTCTCACTGTCGTGCGATGAACCGCTGCTCGACGAGCAGCGCGGCGGCATGCGCAAGCACTTCACCCGAATCAACTTCTTGCTCGATCCGTGCGCGATGGACGGCGCGTTCTCGATCACGACCAAGTTGACGATCCGCGATCGCGACCTGCAGAAGGGCGTGATCGAAGGCAATCTCGGCAACGCGAATGACCTCGTCGCCTTTTTGAAGTTCGGCGAGGAGCAGATGCTTCGGTTCGCCACCGAGTACTTCGCGGGACGCGTCCACGTCGCACAGACCGTCCACCCGACGACCTGAGTAGGACGCGTCGAAAGCGCATGACGCGCGTCGGAAAGAGCGCGGCCACGCCCGAATGAAGTGCGACTGCGGTCAGCCTCTATTCGGCGACATCCCTGGGGAAAGCGCGGAATTCACCCAGGCTCTAAAGTTTTTTGAATCACTCGCTTGACTTATCTATTGCACGTTGTACTGTTTGTCTTGGTTACACAACTCGACCAGCACCGCACGAACCAAGGGCAAACTTTCCGAAAGGAAGGGGCGCAAAGCTAAAGGGCCTTCTCCGCACCGCGCGCGCTGTTTTTGCGCCGGATCGGAATGGCAGCCAGCTGCCGCACCGGGCCACCCGGGCGTTGGTTCTCCTCGGAGATCAACGTCCGGGTTGGTTCGAAGCGACCGCCCCCCAGCGAGGATTTTCTCATGGGGCAGTGTTCCGCGACCAATTCGACCGCAAGCCGTTTGACCGCCAGCCGTCCGACCGAGAAACGGCCGGTCGTCGAGGTGGTGAAGAAAGAGCGCGAGTCGCGCGCCATCGTCCCGGAAGGGCCGGAGATCGAGCAGGTCTGGCGGACTTACAAGCAGACGCAGGATCCGAACCTGCGCAACCTCTTGATCGAGCGCTACTTGCCGCTCGTCCGCTACATCTCCGAACGGCTGTTGGTCTCGCTGCCGAAGTCAATCGAGCTCGACGACCTCCAGAGCGCCGGCGTGTTCGGGTTGATGGACGCAATCGACGGCTTCGACCTCACGCGTGGCATCAAGTTCAAAACCTATTGCACCACGCGCATCCGCGGCTCCATCCTTGACGAGCTGCGGAGCCAAGACTGGGTGCCTCGGCTCGTCCGCCTGAAGGCGCACCAGCTCGCGAAGGCGTGGAAGGCGCTCGAGATCGAATTTGGCCGCGAGCCGACCGACTACGAGATGGCGGAGAAGATGGGCGTCTCCCTCGACGAGTTGTCGGGAATAGTCGAGGAGGCGTCGGTCTGCAATATCTTCTCGCTGTCGGAGAAGTGGGACGACAACGAGGACGACGATTCGCTCGAGAAGGTCGACATGCTTGAGGATAAGTCGAGCCTTGATCCGATCGAAACGCTGAACCAGAAGGACGTGCTGCGCGCGATCACGCGCTCCCTCACCAAGAAGGAGAAGCTGATCATCATCATGTACTACTACGAGGGGCTGACCATGCGCGAGATCGGCGACGTGCTGAATCTCACCGAATCGCGCGTCTGCCAGATTCGCAGCAACGTGATGGCGAAGCTCAAGGTTCAGCTCGAGAAGATGCGCAAGACCATCGTGATCTAAGACGCACCGCTCCTCGATGCGATCCGGAGGAGCGTGGAAACGACGCTACCGCCTCCCGGAGCGAGCCGGCCTGCAAGCCGGTTCGCTTCGTTTCGAACGCGATCGGTGGAGCGCGCGTCGCGGCGGTAACGTCCCGGCGATGCCGCCCGGTCGTGACTTCGGCGATCTTTCGACGCTCTCCGCGTGGCGCGGCCGCCTGCTGTCGAGCGTTGAGCTTTTGGCCGAGGTCGACTCGACCAATGCCGAGGCGCTTCGTCGAACCGAGCGCGGCGAACTCGCCGACGGGCGCGTGCTGCTCGCGCTGGTGCAGTCGGCCGGGCACGGCAGCCGCGGCCGGCGCTGGGAATCGCCGCCGAGCCGCTCTCTTGCGCTCACCGCGTGGCTCGACTGGCCGCGCGATCGTCCACTCGCCCTCGCGACCTGGCTCGGCGTCGTCGCAGTGGTCGATGCGGCGGCGACGCTCGCCGTCCGCGCCACGATCAAATGGCCAAACGATGCGCTCATTGGCGGACGAAAGGTCGCCGGCGTGCTGGCGGAGGCCCGGCATGGGCGCTCGATCACCGTCGCGCTGGGGATCGGCCTCAACGTGCTGCAGCGCGAGGAGGAGTTGCCACATGGGCTGCAGGCGACCTCGCTCGCGATCGCTGGTGCGGCCACCTCGCTCGCCGACACGGGTGGGAGGCTGCTCACAGCGCTCGACGCACGCCTCCTGCAGGCGGCGTGCGCCCCCGAGGCGTTGCGCGACGCCTACGTCGAAGGGCTCGGGCTGCTTGGTCGGAGAGTCGTGGCGACGCTTCCGGACGGGCGCTATCGCGGACGGCTCGTGACGCTCGAGATTGACGGGACGTTGGTCGTGGCGGAGAGCGATGCGGCGGGCGCTCCGCTTCGCCGGATCTCCGGCGGACACGTCGGCGGGTTGCGGGCAGAGCTGGCCGGCGACCGGTAGAGTCCACGGTTTCGCCCCCCATCGGGAGTCGGCATGCGTCCCGACGGTCGCCATCCTCACGAACTTCGACCCCTCCAGTTCCTGCGCCGCTTCACGGATGCGCCGCTCGGTTCGGTGCTCTCCTGCTCCGGACGTACCAAGGTGCTCTGCACCGTGACCCTCGACGACACGGTCCCCGCCTTCCTGCTCAACACCAACAAAGGGTGGCTCACCGCCGAGTACGCGATGCTTCCGGGATCGACCGGCGGCCGCAAACCGCGCGAGCGGGGCGGACGACCCGATGCGCGAGCACTCGAGATCGGTCGCCTGATCGGCCGCAGCCTGCGCGCGGCGATCGACCCGACCCGTTTTCCGGGCCGCACGCTCAACGTCGACTGCGATGTGCTGCAGGCGGACGGCGGCACGCGGACCGCTGCGATCAATGGCTCGATGGTCGCGATGGTCGACGCGCTGCGCGTGATGGAACAGCGACGCTGGCTGCGTGGAAGCGCAGCCGATGCGCTGCCCAACCACGTCGGCGCGATGTCGGTCGGGCTCGTGCGTGGCGAGGTCGTCGTCGACCTCTGCTACGAAGAAGACTCGCGCGCCGAAGTCGACCTGAACGTGGTCCTCACGACCGACGGCCGTTTCGTCGAGGTTCAGGGCGGCGCCGAACGCGGCGCCTTCACCCAGGCGCAACTCGACGCGATGGTCGGCGCTGCGAAAAGCGCGCTCGGCGACGTCTTCGCGCTGCAGCAGAAGGTCCTTGCAGGACCGCTGCCCGCCGACGAATGAGCCGCGCGACGGACGAATCGGTTCCCGGCGCGCTGGCGATCGTGATGGCCAGCCGCAATCAGAAGAAGGCGAAGGAACTCGACCGGATCGCCAAGGCCGCCGGTCTCGATGTGAGCTTCCTTTCGCTCGAACTCTTCCCCGACGTCAGGACGGCCCCCGAGGAGGAGGCAACCTTCGCCGGCAACGCCCGCGCGAAGGCGCTCTGGTACGCACGCACGACCGGCCAGATCTGCCTCGCCGATGACTCAGGTCTGGAAGTCGACGCGCTCGCGGGGGAGCCAGGAGTCCACTCGGCGCGCTACGCAGGAGCGGGCGCGACCGATGTGCAGAACCGCGCCAAGTTGCTGGCGGCTCTGCGCGACGTGCCAGCGAAGCGGCGCACCGCGCGCTTCCGCTGCGCGTTGGCCCTCGCCGATGACGACGGCGTCGTGTTCGAGGCGGACGGCACCACCGAAGGCGTGCTGCTCGCGAGCGAGCGGGGCGACGGGGGCTTTGGCTACGATCCGCTCTTCCACTCGACCGACCTCGGCGCCACCTTCGCCGAGGCCGACCCGGCGGAGAAAGATCGCGTGAGCCACCGCGGCCGCGCGCTCGCCCGCCTCTTCGACTTCCTGCGCGACGCGCCGACTACGACGACGTGAACCAAGACCACATCCGCAACTTCTGCATCATCGCGCACGTGGACCATGGCAAGTCCACGCTCGCCGACCGCCTGCTCGAAGTGACCGGTTCGATGCGCCGCAAAGACGCCGGCCAGGATCAGGTCCTCGACTCGATGGATCTCGAGCGCGAACGCGGGATCACGATCAAGGCCAAGGCGGTCGCGCTCAACTACCGCTTCGAGGGGCAGGACTACCTGCTCAACCTCATCGACACGCCGGGCCACGTCGACTTCGCCTACGAGGTTGCTCGCAGCCTCCGGGCGTGCGAAGGCGCGCTGCTGCTGGTCGATGCCTCGCAGGGCGTCGAGGCCCAGACGATCGCCAACTCGCAACTCGCGCAGGAGCTCGGCCTTGAACTGATCCCGGTGATCAACAAGATCGACCTGCCGCACGCGCGACCTGTTGAAGTGGCCGACGAAATCGAGCACAACCTGATGCTCGAGAAGGAGCGCTGCCGACCGATCAGCGCCAAGCTGGGAATCGGCGTCGATGAAGTGCTCGCCGCGATCGTGAGGGAGATCCCGGCACCGAAGGGCACGCTCGACGCGCCGCTTCGAGCGCTGCTGTTCGACGCCGAGTTCGACGACTACCGCGGCGTCATCGCGCACCTGCGCATCGTCGACGGATCGCTCAAAAAGCGCGACATGATCAAGATGATCGTCGCGAAGCAGGAATACGAAGTCCTCGAGATCGGCCGCTTCCGCCCGCACATGGAGCCTTGCAGTGAGCTGAAGGCCGGCGAAGTCGGGTACCTCATCGCCAATCTGAAGTCGCTCGAGGACATCAAGATCGGCGACACGATCACCAATCGCGGTGCGACGGTCGAAGCGCTGCCCGGTTACCGCGAACCGCAGCACATGGTGTACTGCGGCATCTACCCGACCGCGAACAAGGACTTCGAGTCGCTGCGCAAGGCGCTGCAGAAGCTCCAGTTGAACGACGCGAGCTTCTCCTTCTCACCTGAGACCTCCGACGCGCTCGGCTTCGGCTTCCGCTGCGGTTTCCTCGGTCTGCTGCACATGGAGATCGTGCAAGAGCGGCTCGAACGCCACTCCGGACTCGACATCGTGCAGACCTCGCCGACCGTCACTTACGAAGTGGTGAAGAACGACGGTTCGGTGATGCGGCTGAGCAATCCGGCCGAACTGCCCGACCCGACCGAGATCTTCGAGATGCGCGAGCCGATCGTGCGACTGCGCCTGGTGGTGCCGATCGACACGCTCGGCGCGATGCTGAAGCTCGCGATCGACCGCCACGGCAAGCTGCACGGCCAGGAGCACATCTCCGCGACCCGCGTGCTGCTGACCTTCGAGATCTCGCTGGCCGAGATCATCTTCGACTTCTTCGACAAGATGAAGTCGATCACCCGCGGCTACGGCACGATGGACTACGAGTTCATCGGCTACCACGAGGCGCCGCTGATCAAGCTGCGCATCCTCGTGGGCGGCGACGATGTCGACGCGCTGTCGATCATCGTCCACAAAGAAGAGGCTGAATCGCGCGGCCGCCAGATGCTGGTCAAGCTGCGCCAAGAGATTCCGCGCCACATGTTCGAGGTCGCGCTGCAGGCCGCCATCAACGGCAAGATCGTCGCGCGCGAGTCGATCAAGGCGATGAGCAAGCACGTGACGGCGAAGTGCTACGGCGGCGACGTCACCCGCAAGCGCAAACTGCTGGAGAAACAGAAGGAAGGCAAGAAGCGGATGAAGATGGTCGGGAACGTCGAGATCCCGCAGAAGGCCTTCCTCGCCGTCCTCCAGGTGGATCGCTGATGCCCACCGTGACTGTGATCGTCGACGTTCCGCGCGAGCGTCCGTCGGGCAGCGTCGTCCGCGCGGTGATGGAAAACATCGAGGCACTCGCCATCGCGATCGTGATGGCGCTGGTCCTCAAGTACTTCCTGATCGAGGCCTACAAGATCCCGACCGGCTCGATGCAGCCCGGGATCATGGGCGACCAGACCGTCGGCATCTACGACCGCGTTCTGGTGAACAAGCTGGTCTACCTGCTGCGCGATCCGGAGCGCTTCGAGGTCGTCGTCTTCAAGAACCCGCTTTGGCAGCGGCAGAACTACATCAAGCGCGCCATCGGTTTCGGCGGCGAACGCATCACGCTGCGCAACGGCGACGTCTTCGTGACTCCTCCGGCCGGCGGTCGGGAGGCGATCGCACGCAAGCGGGACGCCG
Organism: Planctomycetota bacterium; assembly: GCA_009691715.1. Lineage (GTDB taxonomy): Bacteria > Planctomycetota > B15-G4 > B15-G4 > SIAN01 > SIAN01. Next base: position 32,894 of record SIAN01000005.1, on the reverse strand, counting down.
TCTGGCGTGCGGTGCGCAAGGATCTCACCGTCGGCGCGAACCGTGAGGTCGACCTCGCGAGCACGCTCCACGTCGACTCGGGCGAGGCGAAGCTCGAAGGCGAGCGAATCGTCGTGCCGGCGGGTGGCGAGGCCGTGATCAAGACCCGCGAAGCGGTCCGCAACCGCTACCTCGACGGCTATCAGCCGGAATGGGTAGCCGCCTACACCGATCCGGCACCAGGTGGCCCTGGCCGCCATTGGTATCCCCATCTGCAGGGCTGCGACGTGACCGATGTCGAGCTCGCAGCCGACGTGACCCCCGGCACGGACGCAACCTCGATCGTCTTTCAGATCCACGAGTCGGGCCGCATTCATCGCGCCGAACTCGCCATCGGCAGTGGCAACGGGACCGTGATCACCACGGTCGCCGAAGGGCTCGACTCCATCGAATGGGAGGACCAGTCGCAGAAGGTCACGTTCCCGGCACTGCCGACCGGCGTGACCACTCGCGTCTCGTTCCGAAACGTCGACGACGAACTCGTCCTCGAGCTCGACGACGACGTGGTGCTCCGTCGTGCCTACCGCACGAACGGCGTCGATGCTGACTACGAACCGAAGACCCGCGCAGCACTCGTCACGCACGCTGCGCTGCAGGCGAAGGGGTCGTTCACGCTCTCCGATGTCGGCCTCTGGCGCGACATCCACTACCTGCCGGACGGCAGCGAGGATGGCAGCCGCGCGGAGAGCTTCATCATCCCCGACGGCGAGGTGATGGTGCTCGGCGACAACACCCAGAACTCGTGGGATTGCCGCCAGTGGGAGAAGGCGACTTACACGCTGAAAGACGGCCGCGTCATCAGCGGCAACTACTTCTGCAAGGGCGAGAAGGGCCGCAACCCGGATAGCAACCCCGCCGTCGACGGCGCCTATCTCGAATTCACCAATCTCTTCGGCGAGCGCTACCGTTTTGCCGAGGCGGAGACTGCGCAGGGCGATCCGGTAATCGTCAACGTCCACTCGGTGCCGCGCGATTTCCTGCTCGGCAAGGCGCTCGCGGTCTTCTGGCCGCTGCCGCCGTTCTCGCCGAGCTGGCGCCTGCAGTGGGTGCGGTGAGGGAGACGGCGTGGCGCTGCTCGAAGTCCGCGGGCTGGTGAAGGACTACGGCAAGCGCCGTGTCGTCGACGGGGTGAGCTTCAACGTCGAGGCAGGCGAGATCGTGGGGCTGCTCGGCCCCAACGGCGCGGGCAAAACCACGAGCTTCCGAGCCACGATCGGGATGGTCACGCCGGACGCGGGGCAGGTCATCTTCGACGGCGAAGACATCACGCGCCTGCCGATGTACGAGCGGGCGCGGCGCGGCATGGGCTACCTGTCGCAGGAGCCGTCGGTTTTTCGACAGCTCACCGTCGAACAAAACGTGCTCGCGGTGCTTGAGATGCGCGGCTTCGAGCGCGCCGACCGACTGCGTCGCTGTGCCGAGCTCCTCGCCGAGCTGGGCCTCTCCCATCTCTCCAAGCAGCGCGCCGACACGCTCTCTGGCGGCGAGCGGCGCCGCCTCGAGATCAGCCGCACGCTCGCCATCGAGCCGATGCTGATCTTGCTCGACGAGCCGTTCGCCGGCATCGACCCGAAGGTGGTCGGCGAGCTGCGCCGCCTGCTCGCGCAGCTCCGCGAGAAGGGCATCGGCGTGCTCATCACCGACCACAACTACCGCGAGACGCTCGAGAGCACCGACCGCGCCTATGTGCTCACCGAAGGCCGCGTGCTGAAGGAAGGCCGGCCTGAGGAACTCCTGAACGACAAGGATGTGCGCCGCCAATACCTCGGCACCGACGAGCCGACGACTCCCTAGCCCGTTCGATTCATGATCCCCGTTGCGAGGCGACGGGATGTCGGTTCAGGACGAGAAGGGAAGGCGCGGTTCCGACGACGCGGGTGGAACGGCCCTTCGGGCATGCAAACCCGCTGAGGAAGGGACGCGCGTTTTCGACGAAGTCCTGGATCGACAGGCCGAGCCGCAGCAGGGGTTTCATGAATAGAACGGGCCAGCAGCCCGTCGGAAAACTCTCCGTGTCGCCCGGCGGCGTCTTTCAAGCCGTGATTTCGTCGGAGCTTCTCGACAACTCTCCGGGGAGGCGGCTTCGAACCTCCTCCTCGTCCCGACTCGAAATCCACTCGCCGGACTCGCGGCGACTTCTCCAACGGACTGCTGGGCCGATCGGGTGGCCGCTGCGCGACGCGGTCGCCCGGGCGACGAGCGCCGGGGATCGACGATGACCGCCCCGACACAAGTCGAGGGGGCTCCCCTGCCGATGAACCTGCGGGAGCCGCGGTCGGGGCAGAAGAAGGGGCCGTCGATGAGCAGCGAGCACGCGAGCGCGCCATTAAGCGCGCCGGCGAATCGTCCTATCGTCTCCGTTCGCGTCTCCGAACCGGCCGTCGTCCACCCCATCGGGGCGGGCACCATCCTCATCACCGACGACGAGCCTGGCATCCGAGCGTCGCTCTGCCTCTTCCTCGGCCGACTCGGCTACACGGTGATCGAGGCCGCCGACGCCGACACGGCGGTCGAGCTGCTCGGTCGACAGCGCTTCGATCTCGTCCTCTCCGACATCGCCCTGCCGGGCACGCGAACCGGGCTCGATCTGCTGGCGCAGGTGAAACAGCAACAGCCCGATGTCGACGTGATCCTGATGACCGGCCACATGGACGTCGACTTCGCGATCAACGCGATCAAGCGCGGTGCGACCGACTACTTCAAGAAGCCGTTCCTCTTCGACGAGCTGAAGCACGCTGTGCAACGCTGCATCGAGCGGCGACGATTGCTCGAGAAGGCGCGCGACCTCGAACGGCTGCAGTCGCGTCACGACGCGCTGAAGGGCGTGCAGCGCGAGTTCATGGTGTCGCTCGCCGCAATGATCGACGCCAAGAGCCCGTACACGCGAGCACACAGCGAGCGCGTCAGCGCCTACGCCCGCCACTTCGGCACTGTGCTCGGCATCAGCGATCGAGAGCTGAAGATCGTCACGACGGGTGGGCGATTGCACGACATCGGCAAGCTCGGCACGCCCGACTCGGTCATCAACAAGCCCGGCCGTCTCGACGCCGCCGAGTGGGAGATCGTGAAGCAGCACCCGATCTGCGGCGCGCAGCTGCTCGAACCGATCGCGATGATGCGCCCCTACGTGCCGATCGTCCGCTCGCACCACGAGAACTTCGACGGCAGCGGCTACCCGGACCGGCTGAAGGGCGACCAGATCCCGCTGACCGTGCAGATCGTCAAGATCGCGGACTACTACGACGCGATCACGTCCGATCGCCCCTACCGCGAGCCGATGACGCTGCGCGAGGCGTGCGACACGCTCACCAGCGAGATTGGGAAGGGCTTCTCGGATCCATTGGTGACGGCATTCGTCGCGATGCTCCAGAGCGCACCGTGGGCGTCGAAGGGAGCGGTCGGCGACGTGCAGCTGTGATCACGGCACGCGCCAGCGGGCGCCGTCTAGGGCATCGTGCCGGGGCTTGATCGCCCTGAGAGCGCCCCCTACCGTTCGTCGCCCCTTTCGTGCCCCAGGATGCCCCGATGAAGATCACGGTCTGTGTCAAGCGCGTGCCAAGCACCACGGCACGCATCAAAATCGGCGCCGATGGTCGCTCGATCGATGAGACCGGCGTCGAGTTCGTGCTCAACCCGTACGACGAGTTCGCTGTCGAGGAAGCGCTTCGCCAGGCCGAGAGGTCGGGCGGCAGCGTCACTGTCATCACCTTCGGCGGCGAGGCGGCGGGCAAGGAGCTGCGGACCTGTCTCGCGATGGGCGCGCATGACGCGGTGCACGTGACCGCCGATGGTTCAGCTCGTGACGCGCTCGCGACGGCGAAAATCCTCGCGGCGGCGATCCAGCCGACGGCGCCCGAACTCGTGCTCTTCGGGCGCCAGGCGATGGACGGTGATCAGGGCCAAGTCGGGCTGATGGTCGCAACGCTGCTCGGAATGGCGGCGTTGCCCGATGTGGTGAAGCTCGAGATCGCCGGCGGAACCGCGAAGGCGGAGCGCGAGATCGAGGGCGCAATCGAACGGTTCGAGCTGCCGCTCCCGTGCGTCATCACCTGCAACAAGGGGCTGAACGAGCCGCGACTGCCCAACATGAAGGGGATCATGGCGGCGAAGAAGAAGACCATCGCCGTCGTTGCGGCGTGTGCAGCGGCGACCACCACGACGGTCGCTGCGCTCGAGTTGCCGCCAGAGCGTGCGGCCGGAAAGATCGTCGGCGAAGGCGCCGCGGCAGTGCCCGCGCTGCTCAGGTTGCTCCGCGACGAGGCGCACGCCCTGTGAGCGGTGCCGCGCATTAGGCGGCGACCGCTCGAACCCGCGACGGAGATCGCGCGCCTGCGCCGCTCCTGACGCCGTTGATTCCGCGCTTCGGCGCATGCAGTAGGAAACACCTTCATGGCATTCATCCTCGCGCTCGCGGAACAGGACGGCGGCAAGCTGAAAAAGGTGGCCGGAGAGGTCGCTTCCGAGGCGGTGCGACTGTCGAGCGCGCTTGGCGCGTCCGTCATCGGCGTCACGATTGGCGCGGGCGCCGCGACCGCCGCCGCGCAGCTCGGCGAGTTCGGCGTCGGCGAGGCGATCGCCATCGAGGGGGCGAGCGTCGCAACCTATTCGGGCGAGTCGTTCGCCGCCGCGCTCGCGGCCGTGGCGAAGGAGAAGGGCGCGACCGTCATGCTGCTCGGCGCAACCAGCCTCGCGCGAGATCTGCTCGGCCGCCTCGGAGTGCTGCTCGATTCGAGCCCGGCTGCCGACTGCGTCGCGCTCAAGGTCGAAGCCGGCAAGCTCAACGCGCGCCGCCCGGTCTACGCCGGCAAGGCACTGCAGAACGTCTCGTTCGGCGGCGCGGTCGCGATCGCGAGCCTTCGCCCGAACGTCTTCGCCGCCACCAAGGTGCAGGGCAAGACCACCACCGTCGCGACCATCGCCGCCACGGCCCCGCCCGCAAGGTGCGGCAGACTCATCGAGCGCGTTGCCACCGGTGCGGGCCGCGTCGAGCTGACCGAAGCCGAGCGCATCGTCTCAGGCGGCCGCGGGCTGAAGAACCCCGAGACCTTCGCCAAGCTGATCGAACCGCTCGCCACCGCACTGGGGGCCGCCGTTGGCGCCTCGCGCGCGGTCGTCGACGCCGGTTGGCGACCTCACGGCGAGCAAGTCGGCCAGACCGGCAAGACCGTCGCGCCGAAACTCTATTTCGCCTGCGGCATCTCCGGCGCCATCCAGCACCTGGCGGGCATGCGCACCTCGAAGACGATCGTCGCCATCAACAAGGACAAGGAAGCCCCGATCTTCAAGGTTGCCGACTACGGCATCGTCGGCGACGTGGAAGAAGTGCTGCCGGCGTTGACGGAAGCGGTGAAGGGGATGAAGTAGCGGGTTGCGGAGCGCGGCCGCGCCTCAGGACCGCGCCTTCCACTGGTGCATGCGCAGCGCGACCCTCCCGCGCCCATCGACACGCACCCCTTCGTGCTCAAGCAAGGCGCGTTGGATCTGCTCTCCGACCGGATCCGCACGCGGGCTGATCGTGCCAGACGCGTTCACCACGCGATGCCACGGGATCGGGCGGGAGTCGGGCAACTCACGCAAGGCGAGGCCGACCTGCCGCGCGCTGCGAGGCAGTCCGGCCAGAAGCGCCACCTGTCCGTAGGTTGCGACGCAGCCGCGCGGAATTCGGGCGACGACGCCGTAGATGCTCTCGTGCGCCGGCTTCGACCGGTCGTCGGTTGCGGCCACCCGACTACTCCTGCAACTCCACCCGCTCCAGCGCGGCCAATTGGTAGCTGCGAAGGTCCGGAAGGACATCGTCAAAGTCGGCGGCGTGCTGGCGCACGCTCACGAAAGGCTTCGCCACGAGAGAAGGCGGGATCGCGACCTGCACCACGAGATCGAGCGCGACCCGTGCGATCTGCCGGCGGAGCAATGCGCGACCCGCGACAGCCGCCGAACCTGCTGCGCCGCGTGCATCCAGTCGCTCCTCGTGTCGCATCGTGCTTTCGGTGCCCGCTCGGGACGGGCGACGCCAGCCCCTCGCTCGCTCAGTGCCGGAAGTGGCGCGTCCCGGTAAAAGCCATCGTCACTCCGTGCTCGTCAGCGGCGCGGATCACCTCTTCGTCGCGTCGGCTTCCGCCCGGCTGGATCACTGCCGTCACTCCCGCACGCGCCGCCGCCTCGAGCCCGTCCTTGAACGGGAAGAAGGCGTCCGAGCCGAGCGCAGCGCCCGCCGCCCGTGCGCCGGCCTTCTTGACCGCGATCTCGACCGAGTCGACGCGACTCATCTGACCCGCGCCGGTGCCAACCAACTGCCCGCCCTTCACCAGCACGATCGCGTTGCTGCGCACGTGCTTCACGATCCGCCAGGCGACATCGAGGTCGCGCTTCTCCGCTTCGGTGGCCGCGCGCCTGCTCTTCCACTGCAACTCGACGGGGCGTGGCAGATCGCGTTCCTGCACCAGCGTGCCGCCGGTGATCGAGCGGACCGCAAAACGCGGCGAATCGCCGGCGCGGCTACTGGTCGGGCCACAAGCAAGCACGCGCAGGTTCTTGCCCCATGCTGCGCCGGTTCGCAGCGCGTGCAGCGCCTCAGCCGTCACCTCGGGCGCCACCAGAACTTCGAGGAAGCGGTCCGAGATCGCGATCACCTTCGCCAGCGCGACATCGAGCGGCCGGTTCAATGCCAGGATGCCCCCGAATGCCGACAGCGGATCGCCCTGATAGGCGAGCTCGAACGCCGCCTCGATCGTCTCAGCGACCGCGCAACCGCACGGATTGTTGTGCTTCACGATCACCGCGGCCGGCGACTCGAATTCCTTCACCAGTTCGAGCGCCGAGTCCGCATCGAGGAAGTTGTTGTAGGAGAGCTCCTTCTGCTCGGTCAGGATCCGCGCGTGGAGCACGCTCGCCTCGCCAGGCGAGCGACCGCGGACCACGAAACCGCGCTGGTGAGGGTTCTCGCCATAGCGCAGCCGCTTGGCGTCAGCTCCGGGAGCCGGTTCACGATCCGGCGGCGTGTCGATCAGCGGCGCAAGCGAGCTCGGCAGGTCTCCCTGCAGCAGCGCAGCGCCATCCGCCGGCAGCGTCGCCTTGGGTGCGGCCTGCGGCACGACATAGGTGTCGAAGAACGCCGCGATGTCGCAGTCGTACCGCGCGATCACCCGGAACGCCTTCGCGATGAGTTCGGCGCGCAACTCCGCAGTCGTCGCGCCGGTCGCCTGCAGTTCTGCCACGACCCGAGGGTAATCGTCAGGGTCGACCACGACCGCCACCCGCGCCCCGTTCTTGCAGGCGGCGCGGATCACGGTCGGCCCGCCGATGTCGATCTCCTCGATGACGTGGGCGAGGTCGGCGTCGTCGATCGGCCGCACGCCGCGACCGGACGCGCGCCACTTCGCGGCCGCGTCGGCGAAGCGGTAGAGGTTGACCACCACGACGTCGATCGCCGGAACGTCGTGCTTCTCCATGTCCGCGCGGTCGCTGGCGCGATCGGGGCGCGCCAATACGCCGCCGAGCAGCTTGGCCTGCAGGGTTTTCACCCGTCCGCCAAGGATCTCGGGGAAGCCGGTGAAGTCACCAACCTCGGTGACCGCGATGCCCGCCGCGCGCAGCACCTTCGCCGTTCCGCCCGTCGACAGCAGTTCGAACCCGGCGGCCACGAGGCCATGCCCGAGCTGATCCACGCCGCGCTTGTCGGTCACGCTGAGAAGTGCCAGTCGTCGCGTCGCCGCCACCGCGTCACTCCTTCGTCGAGATTCGTCTGCGTGGCGCCCCGCTCGCGACGCCCCTCGCTCACTTGCCCTTGGTCTTTGTCTTCGCCCGCAGGTGGGCCTCGAGAAAGCCGAGGATGTCGCCTTCCATCACCGCGTCGACGTTGCCGGTCTCGTGACTCGTGCGGTGGTCCTTCACCAGCTGGTAGGGCTGGAAGGTGTAGGTGCGGATCTGGTGGCCGAAGCTGATGTCGCTCTTCACCCCCGACAGCGACTTCAGCTCCGCTTCACGCCGCTCCTCTTCGCGCTGCAGCAGCTTCGCCTTCAGCATCTTCATTGCGGACGCCAGGTTCATGTGCTGCGACCGTTCGTTCTGGCACTGGGTCACGAAGCCGGTCGGCAGATGGGTGACGCGCACCGCGGACTCGGTCTTGTTGACGTGTTGACCGCCGGCACCACCCGCGCGGAACTTGTCGATCCGCAGTTCCTGTTCCGGGATCTCGAGCTCTTCCGCCTCCTCGATCAGCGGCGATGCGTCGACCGAGCAGAACGACGTCTGTCGCCGCGCGTTCGCGTCGTAGGGCGAGATCCTGATCAGGCGATGGACGCCGATCTCCGATCGCAGCCAGCCATACGCGTAGGGACCGTCGAACTGGAGCGTCGCCGACCGCACGCCTCCCGACACGTCGTCGGGAACGTAGTCGACTTGGCTCACCTTGTAGCCGCTCTGCTCACCGAACCGGGTGTACATGCGGAGCAGCATCCGCGCCCAGTCGCAAGACTCGGTGCCGCCGGTTCCGGCCTGGACCAGCAAGTGGCAATTGAGATGGTCGTACTTGCCGGTGAAGGTCACTTCGAGGTCGAAGCGCTCGACCTCGCTGAAGAGCTTCTTGGCCAGCAGCGCGGCCTCGGGCAAGAACTCCGCTCCGCCGGCTTCGCCGGCAAGGTCAAGCGTCGCACCTAGATCCTCCGCGCCCTTGTCGAGGTGCATGATTGGATCGAGGCGGCTCTTCACGACCTTCAGCCGCTCGATGTCTGGCCGGCTTCTGCTGATGTCGCCCCAGAAACCAGGGCCCGCCATGCGCGCCTCGATCTCGGCACGCTCTTTTTCCAGCACCGGGACGTCAAAGACAGTCTCGGATCGAGCGGAGCTTCGTGCGAACTTCGGCGAGTTCGTCCTTCAGGCTGTCGACAGTCGGCGAACCCTGCGTCATGGCTGTACATCCGCGGCCAAAAGGGCGCGGATTGTAGCGCCGGCTCCGCTCACGCTGGGGCGCCGCTCTTCAACTGCGCGTGGCGAACGATCGCCGCCGCGACGGTCGCCGGCTCGGGAAGTCCACCCTGTCCAATCTCCCCGCAAGCAAGCTCCTTGAGGACCGGAGCGAGGATCTCGAGCTTCCGGCCGTGCAGCGCCGCGAGTTCCCGGAGGTTGCGGGAGGTGGCCGGGTGAGCCCACATCTCGCCGTTCATCGCGGGTGCAAGCAGCAACGGGACCGCGCGGGGCAGCGCGAGGAGCGTCGCGCTGGCGAGGTCATCCGCGAGCCCTGCCCACAGCTTCGCAAGGAAGTTCGCGGTGGCTGGGGCAACCGCCGCGACGTCGCAGTCACGGCCGAGCCGGATGTGATCGATCAAGCCGTCCGTCACTCCGGGGAGCAACTCGACGAGGGCACGCCGGCCCGACAGGGCCTCGAACGCCAGCGGCGTGACGAACTGCGTCGCCTCACGCGTGAGAACGACCTGCACCGCGCACCCACCGCGACGCAGCTCGCGAACGACGTCGCATGCCTTGTAGGCCGCGATACCGCCCGTCACTACCAGCAGTACGCGTGGTGCCGGTTCCTCTTTCTGAACGCGCTTCATCGACCGCTCCGCCGGTGCGCCACCGTTCGCATCGCGACTCGATCTTCGCATGCGCGGACGATTCGGCGAGCGGCGGCGCTGCGCCCGACGATGGCGGACGCCGTCCTGTCGACGGGATCGACCAGCCAACCACGATGCTCTCGACCGACGTGCTCGAGCAGATTGGCGAAGACCCAGTCGGCATTGGCGCCGCATGCGGCGCCAACAGCTCGTGCGAGGAGCTCGGCCAAGCCGATCCGCGACTCGAGTTTGAACAGGCAGAGGACCGCGCGTGGATGGCGGCGGCGAAGCACCGGCGCGATCTTCTTCACTGGCTTGAGGTCGACCCGCCACCGCGCCGCGCCGCTCCGCTGCTTCCCCTGCCGGGGGATCGGAGCGTAGTCAGAGACGGCGGCTGCATGCACGATCGCGTCTGGCGCCGGCCGCGCACGGTTCAAGGCGGCGGCGAGTTCGGCAGTGGTCACGAACCGGACGATGCGAATACGGCTCGACCGAGGTGCCGTCGCGTGCTCGGCGAGGAAAAGCGTCACACGGTGGCCCCGCGCTGCCGCAGCCCGGGCCAATTGCGCTGCCATTCGCCCGGTGGAGATGTTGCCGATCCAGCGCACGGCGTCGAGCGGCTCACGCGTGCCGCCGCCGGTAATCCAGAACCTGAGAGAGCGCGCGACCAGCGTCACTTGGCTTGCGCGAGAACCACGAGGTCGTCCAGTGCCCACTCGCCCACCTTGCCAGCGTGCTTCGTGACGGTGAGAGCACGGACGGGCTTGAACCCGCTGACGAGCGACTGCGTGACGTACTCGGACTCTCCGGTGTTCAGGTTGGTGACCCACAACTCGAGGTAGTCCCCGCTATCGCCGACATCCCAGAGCGTCGTCTCGATGCGGTAGCGTGTGCCCTTCCTAAGCGTCGACTTCAGCTTGACGCCGCCAATCGAGAGTGCACCGTCTTCACTATCGAGCCTGAACATCTCTGCAGTGACGCCGTCGCTCGCGCTCCCCGGCAGGCAGAGGTCGTCGGTGGGCGTGTTTGCGACGCCGATCGAGAAGCGACCGGTGTCAAGCTGCGGTTCGACCACCAACGATGCGTACGCGCCACCATGGGCCGCGGTCGTTGTCTCGAGGCAAAGCCCGAATTCGTTCGCGCCGATCGTGCCGTTGTCGGAGAGGAGCGCGCGCTCCTTGACGATTCCAGAAGCACCCGCGACATCCCTCAGTGATTTTCCGATCGGGGTCGAGGTCGTCAGCAAACCGAGGGCAGCTGGGAACGACTTGCCGTCTCCCGGACCCTCAGCAGCGCCATCGAAGCTCGCCTTCGCGCACTCGCTCCAGCTCGGCGCCGCCCATGCAACGCCACCGACCGACGCGATTTGAGCTGCAGACGCCGCCGCGAGCCCAAGGGCGAGCGCAAGCGGGAGTCGGTGGGATTGCAAGAATGATCGCGAGCGAGCCATGGACACCGTGTCGGTTGAGTTCGCGGGTCGATGCATCGGGCAGTCGCCGGTCGAAAGTCGCACCCTATAGCGTCAACGAGCACGTATACGACAGCCCCCAGAGTGGAGCCCCGGGGGTTCACCGCGAAATTTAACGCATTACCGGGGGCCCAAGATCGACGAAACCGTGACATTCGTGCGTCATGTCCGGAGGATCCGCAGGGCATTCTGGAATCGCGCCCGCGACTGGCTGGAGACGCGGATTTTTCAGCGCCATTCCTCAGCGATCAGTCGCTGCCGTTCGCCACCGCTGCAGTCGCTGATAGAGGTTGCGCTCTGAGATGCCCAGCTCCTTGGCCGCCCTCTGACGGTTGCCGCCGCAGCGGGCCAATGCCTCCTCGATGCAGGTTCGCTCCTGGGAGTCGAGGAACTCACGCAGTTCGAAGTGCGTGACGGGCACGTCGCTCACCGCCGACGGAAGCTCGGCGCGCAACGCATCGATACCGATCTCCGGCGCATCGCGATGGAGCACGAGCAGTCGCTGCACAACGTTTTCGACCTCGCGGACGTTGCCTGGCCAGTCATACCCCACGAGGCAGCGCCACGCCGCCGGCGTGAACACCGGCGCAGAAACCCGGAGCTTGGCCGCTTCGCGCGTGACGAAGTGATCGAGAAGCAGCGCAACGTCCTCGCGTCGATCGCGCAGGGGCGGCAGGTGGACCTGCAGCACCATCAATCGGTACATCAGATCCTCGCGGAATCGACCGGCCGCCACTTCGCTGCGGATGTCCCGGTTCGACGCCGCCACGATGCGCACGTCTACGTGACGAGTCTCACCGCCACCGAGGCGCTGTACTTCGCCGTTCTGCACCGCGCGCAGCAGCTTCGCCTGCAACTCCTTCGACGCCTCGGCGATCTCGTCGAGGAAGAGCGTGCCGCCGTCACAGCGCTCGAACAGCCCCGGTTGATTTTCGGTAGCGCCGGTGAACGCGCCTTTCTGATGGCCGAACAACTCGTTCTCGATCAATCCCGGTTGCGTGGTTGCGCAGTTGAAAGCCTGGAAGGGTTGGGCCAATCGCCCGCTCCGCGCGTGGATCGCGCGCGCCACCAGTTCCTTCCCTGTGCCGCTTTCGCCGGAGACCAGCACCGGCAGCGGCGATGAAGCGAGGCGTTCGATTCGCTGCTTCACCTCCTCCATCGCGCGGCTCTGCGCGACGATGCCCTCGAACTGCGGCACCCGACCCGACATGCGGTGCGCCAGCTCAAGCGATGCCTTCGCGACCTTCAACTCGTCCTGCTGCTTGAACATCGTCGCCTGCAGCTTCTGGTTCAAGCTCGCGATCTCCGCCTGCGAGCTCTCGAGCTCGACCCGACGGGTCCTGGCATCCGCGAGGAGATCGGCCTTCTCGAGCGCGATCGCAGCGAAGTCGGCGAGGTTCTCGACGTAGCGCAAGTCTCCCGGCCGGAAGGCGTCGATTCGCGTCGGTTCATCGAGATACACCGCGCCGATGACGTGATCGTGGCGCGCGATCGGGACGCAGAGCACGGACAGAAGCTTCAGCTGCGAGATCGACGCGGCGTCGCACCACAATTCATCGGTCGAGACATCGGCCAGCAGGATCGGCGTTCCGGTGCGGTAGACGCTGCGCGCGACCGACGAACTGAACGACAGTTCGGGTCGCTCGATGTCAGCGGCGTCGAGATTCCGTGCGCACCGGACGCCAAGCTCACCGTCGCGACTGAGGATGAGGAAGCCGCGAGCGGCGCGCGTGGCGTCGACGGCGTCGTCGAGCACCATCTTCAGCAGCAACTCGCCGTCGAGCGTCGCCGTGATGCGCTTCGCCACCTGCATCAATCGTTCGAGGGACTGCAGCCGCGCGACCGCGTCGACATCGGCGCCGTCGGGCGGCAGCAGGCGGCGCCGCAGCGCGCGCGCGCGCTTCTCGAGAGGGCGGTGACCGGCGCGCCGCGCAAACTCTTCCGCCTCCTCGAGCAACCGTCGATCCCGCGCCGCCCTGCCAAGCATCAGTGCGGCCTCGGCCTTCAGCGCCATGTGGCCGGGCGCCCGGGTCGCGCCGTACGCTTCGCGCGCCTGCTCGATGCACGCCGGCGCGCGGGCCGGATCGCCGCGCACCGCCAACGCCAGAGCGGCGGCGGCGCGCGCACGCAGCGCCACCAGATCGGAGCTGGCGAGGTCGTCGAGCTGCTCCGCCGCCGCCTTCGCGAGGGCCTCATGCCGCCCCAGGCGGTGCAACGCCGAAAGGCGCGCATCGCGCAAGAAGGCCCGACGGCGACGTGACGGCGGCAACGGCAACTCGGACTCGAGGAGCCGCGCGACGACGCCGCGGCCGGCGGCGAACGTCGCCCATTGCAGCCGATATTCGGCGGCGATCGCCACTTCGTCCGCCCGCCCGGTTGCGACCAGATACTTCGCGACCTCGTCGATCAGCCGACGCGCCGCACGCCCCTTGCCTTCACGCATCAGCAGTTCCGTGCGCACCAATTCGGCCCGCCACGCACCGGCTTCGTCGTTCATCGACCGCGCGACCTCCTTGGCGCGATCGAGCGCGGCGTGCGCCGCCGCGAAATCGGCCTCGTTCATCGCCACGTGCGCCTGGATGATGTCGACGTGGCGGAGCACGTGCGGCTGGTTCATCGCATGGGCGATCTCGCGGCTGCGCTGAAGCGCTTCCTTGCATTCGGCAAATCGTCCGATGTCGAACAAGATGTTGGCGAGCGTCGTGACCTGCACCGCTTCCTGCTGCCGGTCACCGAACGCGACCGTCGTCGCGATCGCGCGGCGCGCGATGCTCGCTGCCAGTTCGAGGTTCCCGCAGTCACCCTCGAAACGGGCGAGGTTGCTCTCCACCACCGCGACTTGAAGCGGGAGCGCGCCCATCCGTGCGGCATGAAGCGCAATCCCGAACGCGACGCGCGCCTCGCCGATCCGGCCGAGTCGCCAGAGAGTGACCGCGTGGATCGAACGCAGCCGCAACTCACCGCTGTCGCCTGCCGCGCGTGGCTCCGCGAGTGCGGCACGGCAGACGATCTCCGCCTCGTCGTCGCGAAGCAGCTGATGCAAGAGGTAGGCACGCAACGCTGCGGCGCCTGCCGGCCGCGATCCGAGGTCGTCGGGCGCGAGATCGAGCCGAGCGAGTGCCTCCTGCGTTCGCCCGCAGCGAGAGAGAGCTCTTGCATGCTCGACCAACGCGCGACCGCGCTCGGGCTCGTCAGCGCCGAACTGGTCGGCGAGCGGTGCAAGAATCTGCTCGGCTTGAAGATGCGAATTCATGCGCAGCTCGACAATGCCTCGCGCCAACGTCGCACGCCGGCGGGCCGTTGCGTCAAGTGAGTGAGCGAGAACCTCCTGTGCGGCGGCTTCGGCCTCTTGCAGTCGCTGGAAGTCGACCAGCGCGAGCGCCTGCTGCCCGAAATCACGCGCCGCATCGCTGGCCGTGACGTCGGCGCGGAAGGCGTGGCGCGTCTGGCGCAGCCGCGCGTCCGTCCTCTCGGGATGCGCGGTGAGGAATCGCGAAGCGGCGACCTCGAGCGGACGCGCAGCAGCGGGGGTGAGGCGATCGCGCACGAGCGCCGCGACACTGGTCTCGCTGCAGCGCCATCGCGTTCCCAAGCGCTGAACCAGTCCGGTGGCGGCGAGTTCGGCGAGATCGGCCTCGGCGAGCGTCGGCACCAACGCCGCGATCAAGTCGACTTCGGCGTCGTGCTCGAGGACGCACAGTGCCGCGAGCACATCGCGCCGCGTTCCCCCCACTCGACCGAGGCGCTGGCGCGTCACTTCGAGCACGTCGCCTCCGAGGATCGCGAGGTCGATTCGCGCCGGATCGAAGTGCAGGCCGCCGAAGTCGGCGACCAGTGCCCCGGCATCGACCGCGTAGCACAGCAGTTCGACCAACCGGGAGACGTCGTGCTCCGCGTTCGCGCCGGCGCCTAGGAAACGCGCAAGCGGCTCGGACAATGGCCCACCCATCCAGCCTGGGAACAGACGTAAGAGTTCGGCCGACGTGATCGCGCGCGGCTCGATCGTTCGCCGTTCAAGCGCGGCGGGCCAGGCCGCCGTGACTCGTTCATCGCGCACCGAGCCGCCGGCACCGGAGGCGACGATCTCGACGCTGGCGCGCAGCAGAAACCGCAGCAGCGCATCGTCCTCGGCGGCGCACTCGGGCACCTCCTCGAGGAACAGGACGAGTCGTCGCGGCAGGTCGCCGCGTTGCAGACGCAGGAAAAGCTCGTCGTCTCCCACCGCCGGCTCCGCGCCGAGCAGCGCGCGCAGTTGGTCGCGCACCGTGCCGCGCACCGAACCGGCGTCGGGACCTGGTGCGAAGCAGGCGATCACGGGCCACGCCTCGCCCTGCAGAGCCGTCATGCGCAATTCGCGCATCAACTGATCACGGCCTGCGCGCGTCGGCGCCGTGATCCATGTCGCCGGCCCGCCGGCTCGAGATTCGCCTGCCATCACCGATTCCCGCCAGGTCGGATCGAGCGGCGGGACCGAACGGATGCGCCCGAGCAACGTCGCCAGCGTCGTCCGTGGCAACGGCACGGCAGCGACGCGCGACAGGTCGAAGAGCAGTTCGACGGCACTCGTCGCCCGCTCTCCTGGCGCCTTCGCCAGCAGCCGGGCGACCCATTCACGCATGGCCGCCGGCGCCGCGAACGAATCATCGAATCGCACCGGCGCGTCGAGGTGCGCGCGCGCCCATTCCGTCGGGGTCGTCGCGCGGAACGGGTGTCGGCCACTCCAGAGCTCGAACAGGATCACGCCGAGCGCGTAGAGGTCACTGCTGTGGCTCGCGGGCACGCCATGGAAGAGCTCGGGGGCGAGGTAGGGCAGCGAACCGGCCGGCGCCGCGGCTCCCGTACCCTCGATCGCGAGACCGAAATCGACCACCAGGACGCGCGGCTCGTCGCCGCCCTCGACCAAGAGGTGCTCTGGTTTCAGATCGCGGTGGACGATCGAGCGCTCTGACAGCAGCGCGAGCGTGCGCAGAAGGTCGGCGACCGCTTTCTGCTGGCGGGTGAGCGGCGCCGTCCGCAATGCGGTGAGGAAGGGCACGCCGCGGCCGGGCTCGGCGGTGAACAGCCACTCGCCCGACTGCGGGTCGAGGCCGAGCTCGTCAACCTGCGGAATGCCGGGGGAGCGCAATGCGTGGAGCCGGCGGAACTCGCCCTGAACGGCGGCTGCGCGAGCGGCCGGAACGCGCTTGAGCGCGAGCGGTGGCCCCCCGCGCACGCGATCGACGACCCGCAGCACCTCGCCGCTGGCGCCGCGGCCGAGGAGTTCGAGCGGCTGGTATCGCCCGCCGATCGGTCCGAATCGCTCGATCATCGGCGAATCTCGCGCACCACCGCACGGACTGACCCGAGCGCCCGACCCAAACGGACTGCCCTGTTGGCTGATGCCGCCGGCGCCCGGCGACGGCACCGAGCGAGCATATCTCGTCGAAATCGGGTCGCTACCGCTGCGAACCGCCCTCAAACGCGGCACCTGGCGCCCGCTGCTTCGCCGCCCGCGCTTGCTCCGCCAGCGCTGGATCGAGCGCCACGGCACGTTTCAGATGCGGCTCGGCAGCCGTCGAATCGCCGACCAACAGCAGCAACTCACCCATTCGAAGATGCGCCAAAGGCGAATCCGGGAGGAGCGCGAGTGCTTCCTCGAGGTGATGGCGTGCGGCGTCGAATTGGCCCGCCTCGCGAAGCGACCGCGCGATCCGAAGTCGCAACTCGTGCAGTCCCGCAAGCTCGTTGGCGCCACCGACGAAGCGCAGTTCGCTCCCGAAGGCATCGACGTATTCGCCGGCGATCTCGCCGCCCGCGACCAAAAGAAGCTGACGGGAGAAATCGAGCAGACCGAATTCGGCCGGCGCGCTGTAGCGGCTGCCTCCGAACGGCATGGCCAGGTCGAGCAGCTTCTCCGCCGGCGCAATCACGAGGCTGAGGTCGCGGCGAAGTTCCGCTGCGTCGACCGGCCCCTTGTAGAAGACGGCGAGCCGGCCTTGGCCGTCGAGGAGGAAACTCGTCGGGGTCGGAAGTGGCGGGTGCCGGCTGTAGAGCGCGCTGTAGAAGCCGCGCACGCGCTCGACACCGCCCGCATCGAGGAAGCCGACTGGCCAGTTGAACTGCTTCGCTTTCGCAAGTTCGAGCGCGCTTGAGCGATCAGCCGGGTTGTCGTCCGCCTCGTCGAGACTTAAGGCGACGATCTTCACGCCAGCCGCCTCGAGCACTGGACGCGCCTGCGCCAGGGCGGCTAGCTCGTCGGAGCATTGGCAGCACCAGCTGGTCCAGACCATCACCAACTGCGGCTTGCCGGACGCCGTCTCGACCGTTCGCGCCTTGCCCCGAGCATCGCTGTACGCGAGGCGCGGGAACGGAAGGCGCGTCGACAACACACTGCGCGACTTGACCGATATCTTGGTGTTGGCGAGCGCCTGCGCGACGAGTTCGGGGGGGGCGACAGCGCTCTCGAATAAATGCGCCTTCCCGCTCCCTTGCGCCAACCGAAAGCGCCCGTCCAGCGTCGCGCCCACGAATCGCTCGTTCGTGCCACCCGGCCAGCGAACCGAAACGCTCTCGATCGAAGTCGCGGCGCCGAGTCCGAAGTGGACGACCTTGCTGCCTTGCGACAGGAAGCCTTCACCGGCGTGCAGCGTACGCAGCAGCGGACGCGCGTCGCCGGCCACCTTGATCTCGACGCGCGCCCCGATCGCGTCAGGATTGGTCGTTGGGGCCGTGCCGACGAGATCGAACGCCACCCAGTGGTGGGTCCGTTCGACGTCATTGCGCAGGAAGCGGACCTGCGGGCCATTGCGATTCACGAGCCAGAGGTCGAGGTCGCCGTCGCCGTCCCAGTCGACCTTGCCGCAGGCGCGGGCGTCGTCGGGAAAGTCGAGTCCGCTGACTGCCGAGGCGTCAGCGAATCCCGTCCCTTGGGTGTTGAGGAAGAAGACGTTGCGTTCCTTGCCGGACCAGCCGGCGCCGTCGGCCAGCATCCACTCGAGTCGGTCGACCGCCGTGTGGTAGTCGGCCACGTCCATGTCCGGGGTGATCTGCGTCGGCGAGTGCGACAGAACCTGTCGCCACCAAAAGCTTCAAAGGTCCTCCGGTTCGGTGTTGGTCAGGTAGCCATTGCAAACCAGGATGTCCTCGAAGGCGTCGTTGTTGGCGTCGAGGAAGAAGCAGCCCCAAGCCCACCGACCGAGCGTCGTCGCGGTCTCGACCGAGGCATCGACGAACCGGCCGTCACCACGGTTTCGGTAGAGCGAGTTGCCGCGCGCCAGGAATTGGAAACGCGACTTCTCCTCGCTCGCGAGCTCCGGCTTGAAGTTCGGCTGGTAGGTGATGCGGTGGCCGGCCGAGGACCACATGTTCGAAACGTAGAGGTCCATCCAGCCGTCGCGATCAATGTCGCCCCACGCGCACCCCATGCCGAACGAGCGATCGATGCAACCAGACTCCTCGGCGACATCGTGGAAGCGTCCGCCATCGTTGCGATAGAGGTTGTTGGCGCCGAAGTCGTTGGCGACGTAAAGGTCCTGATCGCCGTCGTTGTCGTAGTCCTCGAAGCAGACCCCCCAAGTCCACTTGGTGTTGTTGTGCTCGAGGCCGAACTCCGCGGTGGCGTCGACGAATTTGAATTCCCCGCCGCGCGCCGTGTCGTTGCGGAACAGGATGTTGCGGCCACCGTTGTTGGCGTCATGCAACGGAATCGGGTGGGCGAGCTTGCCGGGATCGGCCGCAGCGTCGTGAAAGACCCCCGCGTAGAGGTCGACATCACCGTCGTTGTCGACGTCGGCAGCCGCCAGCGAGATCGTCGGACGCGGCATCTTGAGCAGCGCCCCGCGCGAGAACTTGCCGCGGCCGTCGTTCGCCATCAGCATCAACTCGAAGCCCGTGCCAATGACCAGATCTTGGTCGCCGTCGCGATCGAGGTCGAGGAACAGCGCGCCGTGCGTCGGCTCGACCCAGTCGACGCCAGCCTCCTGCGAAACGTCCTTCACCGTGCCGTCCGCCTGATGCAGGAACAGCCGATTCGGAAGTCCTCCTGCCTGGCAGATGTAGACATCGTCCAACCCGTCGCCGTCGGCATCCCCGATCGCGACGCCTTGATGCCCGCGGGTGTCGTACCCCAGGCGCGTGTCCATCCGCGCCAGCCACTCCTCGCTGCCGATCTGCAACTGCCGCTCGAACGCGGTGGTCTTGCTCATCACCGCGAGCGTGCAGTCGGCGAACAGTGTCCCGGTCGTGCCGCGGCCTTCGACCTCCTCAAAACTGTCGAGCGTGATCGACTCGAGCAGCCCTGGCTCCTCGCCGGGCGGCAGGCGCCACAAGCAGTTCCAATACGAGATCTGCTGCAAGGTTCCGCGCGGAACCTTCGCCAGCGCTTCGATACGCACCCACGTGCGCAACGGAGTCTCGTCGGCGTGGACGAAAATCGTCTTGATCGAAAATCGTCGCGAGGTCGCGCCCTCCATTGGAGCGAGCAGCTCGGCCAGCGACGCTGCGAAGCCAGCCGCGCCGCGGCGATCGCGCGAGTGTGCGCGTGCCACGGCCCCCTCGGCTGGGCGCAGCACCCGGAAGTTCGCCTGGTCGTAGGCGACATCGAGCTCATCCGGACGCAGGCGCCCGATCTCGAACTCGGGGGCGACGTAGTGCTCGAGCTCCTTCACATCAGGAGGGGTCGTCGCCGACAGATGCGCTGCCCACTTCTTCAGCGTTTTGTCGGTTCGCCGAGCTAGTTGCTCGGTCAGCCACCCGTCCTCGCGAGGATCGTCGTGGATACGTGCTTTGCCGACATTGCCGACCGCTCCAGACGGCGGCTTGGCGCCGACAGCCTGCTGTCCGGAAGCATTGTTCAGGAACGCGACTGCAAGCACGCCGACCAGCACCCAACGCGCGCCGGCCGGCCGCGTCCGATTCAGAACGAAGCCGGACCGTGATTCGAAATGCACGTCAAGCTCTCCAGGGCGCGACCTATCACGGCAAGGTGATAACTCCGACGCGGTCGATCGAAAACCCCGCGATTCGACGGAACTCGCGAAGGAGCCGCAATCCTGTCCCGCGTCGGCGGAAGCGGCCCAAATTCTGTTCACCGCCTCGCCCCGGCGATGGATTCGGTTGCCACTACAGACGAAACCGATCCCCGCGCTCGGCCGCCGTTCCAGCCGAAACCGGCCCCTGGTCTAGGCCACCGTCACAGGCGAACGAGCGACTGCAGCAACGCCTCGAACCGACCGGCCGCGATTCGCGATTCGATCGTGATCTGCGTCCCACGGTGGACCAGTGACGCCGATGAGATCGGGCCAAACCGCGAGACGAAAGCGACGTCGACGAAGTCGTTGGCAGCGAAGTTGGCCGGAATCGTGTCGAGCGGCGTGTGCTCGATGAAGTCGATGTGCTCGACACCGTCGCTGTAGACGAAGCGCCAGACCGTCACATCCTGCTCGACACCTGCAAGATTGGCAGTCGAACGCAAGACGACTTCCTCAGCGATCGTCAATTCAAATCCCGGCGGTACCGCAGCGTCCATCGGCAACATCAGATCGACGCCGACAGCAGCAGCGCGGGTGCGCGCCTCATCAAGCGTCGCGAGAGTCGTCCGATGCGTGATGGGCTGTGGATTCGGGACGAAATTGCTCGGGGGACCCCAGGTGAGGCTCGTGACCTCCATGCGGCTCACCAACCTCGAACTGCCGTCCGCCTCGGTGACGTACTCCTCGGTCGCCACCGGGAAGCCTTCGCGTCCGGGCTTGGTGCTTGCGGCCAGCAGGTACCACGGCCGATCAGCGACGATCGGCTCGATCAGATAGGTCAGCACCGGCTCGCCGCGCGACGTGATCGGCTTGCGACTGAGGTCGACGAGGGTGATCCAGTAGTTCGCGACCATCCGCTCGACATCGTCTGGTGCCGGATCGCGCTGAAAGATCGCGCGCACGCCGCCGCCTGTCGCGAGCTGAGAGGCCAGACGATCGAACGCCGCCAAATCCAACGGGTCCTCGATCTGATCGCGAGCTTTCTCGTTCCGAGTCAGCAGTTCGACTGAGGTGCGACCGTCACCGGCCGACTTCACGACTTCGGTCCAAGACACCGCAGCAGTCCAAGGGTCCGACGGAACCGCCTCGCTCATCACCGAGCGAACCGCGGTGAACGCGTGAGCTTCGCAATCGAACACGATCTTGCGCGATTGTTCGTCGACCCAAGTCTCGTCGCACCCCGTGCTTGCGAACATGAGACCAACGATCGCAGCACAACGACCGAGTGCTCGCAGCATGCTTCCGCTGCCGACTCTCGGGTCGAGGCGACTCAGGCCGGCGTCGCGCGATGCGATCACGGCCCGCCTCGCAGATCACCCGGTCGCAAGCGGGGCAGCAGGGTCTCCGCGCGGTCGGGGACAGACGATCGTGCCCCAGCGACATGAACGATCCGGATCGGGACCGCAGGTCCGTCCGAAAGTTTCGCTGTCTGCGCCGCCAGTGCGAATCGGTTCGCGGAAGCGCTGGCGGATCCGAACGCGGGCGCGCCAACGAGTCGCCACGCTCCCGCCATGATCAAGAGCGCAGCAGCGAGCGCAGCGACCTGCGGAACGTTGCGAACGAGCCGCAGAGGCGCCTGCCCAGGAACGCGCATTCTGGCGGGGGCGCGGTGACGCACGAGCGAATCGAACAGAGGTCGAAGCCGTGCTTCGTCGCGAGCCAGCCGTGCGTCGAAGACGACTTCGTCGAGCTGCGCCTCGATCGAATGGAAGCTGAGTGAATCGGGCGCACGCTGCCGTGGCAGAGAAGCAACGATCTTCGCGATCAGCCGCCACTGACTGGCGATGGCGGCGCAGCGTACGCAGCCAGCGCTCAACGCCACAGACGAACTCGTCGCGTCGGCACTACATCGCGGAAGCAGAGCTCCCGTCGCGTGTCCGCAGTCAGTCGTGTCGTCTCCGCCCACCATAAATCTGCCGTTCTATCCTCCAACCTTCATCACCCCGGTCACGCCCGAGCGCAGCCGCACGTGCGGCTCGCCCTGTCCTCTGCTCACCTCGGGCTCCTCAGTTCGTGTCGGCACTCCCGTGGTTCGGATGTCCGAGACCCTGCTCCAACTGCTCGTGTGCGCGGTTCAACCTCGACTTCACCGTCCCGAGAGAGATACCGAGTACAGAGGCGATTTCTTCGTACGGCATGTCTTCGATGTACCGAAGCACGATCGCCGCACGCAGCGGTTCGCTCAACCGACGCAGAGCCCGTTCGACCTGTTGTCTTCTTGCTTCATCGTCCCCCAATTCATCCGCTGGCCCCGGAGCTGAATCGGCAACCTGCGCCAGCAACGTCGCACCTCCAGCACCGGTCACAGTGATGGGGGCATGACTGCCGCCCTTTCGCCGGTGATCGACGCAGAGGTTGAAGACCACGCGATAGAGCCACGTATAGAACCTCGACGAGAATCGGAACTCGTGGAGCTTCTGGAAGACCGTGATGAACGCCTCTTGGCTCACGTCTTCCGCGTCGGCGGGGTTTCCAAGGAGCCGCGACGCCAGATTGAAGACTCGATCCCGATAGGTCTCGAAAAGGTCGCGAAACGCCGCCTCACGCGCCGTCCCCGACTGCTGCTGGCACCTCCTGATCAGCTCGAAGTCCGGATCCTGATTCATGCTCTCATTCAGGCGCCTGTTTGACGCGCCGCGCTCGGGGCAATGTTCCAACGAATCGCACGCAGCGCCCTCGGCGAGAGTGGCCACGTTTCCGCCGCAACCCATTGTGCGGCATGAACTTGAACTGATCGTCGGTCGACTTTTCGAGTCCGGCGACCCACCACTCACAGCTCGGAATCAGAGCTGAAATGGTCGGCGAATCCTAGCCGGACGCCGGGGCCGGGCGCAGAGCCTCTTCAGCACTCGCGCGTGTCCGTCCCACGAGCAAGACGCGGACTCAAAGGTGCGGGCTGCACTTCCAGACGATGACCGGAGGCATCTCGACGCGATCCGAGGCGAAAACGCCTCGGCTCTCGCGCGGGCTCACTCGGCGAGCTTCCCCTGGAGGTAGCCGTAGTCGAGCATCAAGAACGTCTGGCCCGCGAGCGCCGTGCAGTCGACTGCGATGCAGTAAAGCAGCCCGTCCGGCTCGCAATCGGCAGCGGTCACGCTGAACTCGAGCGTCGCGACTCCAGCTGGGGTGCCATCGCTGAACGCGACCGAGCAGTACTCCGGATCTTCGTCGTTTGGCGGCGGGATCGGCTGGAGCGGCGCCGCGACGAACGAGCTCGCGCCGCCAGGCATCGCGGGCCCACTGGCGATCATGAACGACGTGGTGCCTTCGGTCGAAACGTAGATCTGCTCGATCGCCTCCGAGTCCGCCAACGTCAAGGCCCAGCCGATTACGAGCGGAGCCGAGCGCAAGAGAGCGAGGTCAAAGTCGATGTCAAAGGTCGCAAGGCCGAGTCCCAGGAAGGAACTGCCACACACATTGGTCGCCAGCGTTGGCACGACATCGCTCAGATCGATGACGCCAAGACCGGTCCCAGGATCACCTTCGACGGCGTTGACAAAGAACGGACTGCTGACGACGAAGGCCGCTGCGTCGATCAATGAGATATCGCTCGGATACAAGCCCGTACAGACGCGAAGGGCGCCATCGACTTCGTACGCGTACAAACGCACCGCTGGGCGCGGATCTGGAATTGACTCAGGGTCATTGGGGTCGGAGCGCAGGATCCACTCGGCGCCATCGCTAAAGCCGTCATCGTCGCAATCTGCGTCGTACGCGCTCGTATTGCAGAAATTCTCGAACTCATCAGAGAGTCCGTCGGCGTCCGTGTCGTCGCCTTCCGGAAACTCCGCTCGGGCCGATCGAGGACCGATGCCGCTCCAAGCGCGAGGCGTACCTTCGACCGATGACCCGCCACCGCGAATCTCGACTCCGACGAAACACACGCCGACGACGCCGAGCCAGACGCTGGCGAACCGCCAGCGCATCGAGTGGCTGCGGCAGACACTTCTGCGCCGAAACACAACCATGGCACACCTCGTTACAACGTCCGGGGGAACGTCGTCTCGTCGAACCACTTCAGCTCGCGATCGATCCGAGTGCGCTGTTTTTGCTCGAACGGGCTGCTTCGCTTCGCGAGTCAGAGGTGGTGGGAACATCGTACGCCCGAGGCTGGACCCTGCAAGTGATGCCGCGCAGATCGTTGCGACATGCTCGGATCAACGGTTGGTAGCTAGCGCCAACGGATCACCGCGTCGAGGCGATTGAGCAGCGGACGCAAGATTTCTTTGTCGGAGTCGAGGTCGATCTCGAGGGCGACCGGAAATTCCCGGTGGAGCAGGTAAAGAGCCGCCTCCCTCGATTCCCTCGGGGCGCCCCGGTCAGCGATGAGGTCCCGAGCTTCCTTCAGCACGGCCTGATCGGGGTCTTCCCGGAGCGCGTCGACGACAAGCGGGTGCACAGGCGGAAGCCTCAGTTTAGATAGGAGCCATACTTTGTCCCCATCCGCGATCTTTTGACGAACGATCGCCTCCCGCGGACCATCGCTAACGCGCGACATCAGCACGCGCAACTCGCTCGCGTGGTGCGGCCCGAGGATGGTCGAAACCAAGCGGTCTCGGACGTCGCCCGGGCCCGCCAGAGCGAGATAATCCCCGCGCCCGATCCTGGCGATCTCGCTGAAAGCTTGTGCACCGTCATCTTCGCCGCGAACGCCCGCGCGCGAAGGACCAGTGTAAATGGCGGAGACGATGGCTCCCGGGATTCGCTTTGGATCGCCGCGAACGAAGCCGCCGATCATCGACTTGATGCGACCCCACTCACCGTCGTGCGGCGGTGCGTCTCCAATGACGACCGTGACTCGATGCGTGCGCGTCCGCCACCCGGCGTTCTGGATCGCCTCGCCGAGCCCTGCGGCGACCGCTTCCGGTACATCGCCGCCGCCCTCGGCGCGCAACTTCCAGAGGAAGTTCAGGATCGCGTAGCGATCGGCGGAGAGCGGCAACACGCGAGTCGTGTACTCGTCGTCCACGTCGCGGTACGCGACCACGCCGACGCGCAGATCGCCGACGAGCGTCGCCAACGTCGTCACGAGCGCATCGGCAGCCGTTCGCGCCTGATCGAGGAACGGCTGCATGCTGCTGGTCGTGTCGACGACGATCATCAGATCGACGCCGACACCTCGCAGCGCCTGGATCCGCGTCACGACCGCGCTGCCGACACCGCTCACATCGCCATCGAGCGACAGTCGACCAACGCCTGCCATTCCCTCGCCGCCGTGGACACCGCCAGTGCCAAGCGTCCGCACCTCCGCCGCGAGCTCGATGTCGTCGCCAGCGCCAAGGCTCGCGGCGCGCGGCGCAGGATCGGGTGCAAACGACTCGACGGTCGGCTCGAGGTCCGGCAGTGATTCGGCCACGAGCTCTGGAGTCGCGGGCAGCGGCGGCTCGGTCGCAGCGTAGGCACGATCCGGCACGTCGATCACTTCGCTGCGGATCGCAAACGACTCGTGCGGTGGCGGCTGGGCCACCACCAGCCGATGGAGCAACCAGAATGCAGAGGCATGCAACACCGCCGAAACGACGAAGCCGATCGTGCGATCGGCCAACGCCAGCAGCCGGCGCCGCGCCGCGCGACCGAGAAGCGGCGTCTTGCTTCCGGCAATCGTGACCGCCGGACCGCCGACTGGATCATCAATCAGCCCAACCAGCTCGAACCGCAGCACGCCAAGCTCGACCGACGCTCCCGGTGGCACCAAGCGTTCCTCGACGACCGTCTCGCCGCCGACCTTCGCCGTTGCTCCCGGCACCAGCGACAGCCAGACGCCCCAATCGTCGCAGCGCAGTCGGGCGTGGAACGGCTCGATCGAGCCGTGCGCGAGTTGCGCGCAGTTCTGGGCATCGCGACCGATCGACGCGACGTCGCCCGCTCGCAGGCAGAGCAGCTCGGTGCCGCCACCTACGAGTCGGAATGCGAACGCGCGATAGGTCGGGGTCACTGCAACACCCCTCCGTCCAGGCCTGCTCGTCGTCGCTCAACCGGCCGAGCCAGCGCTCGCACCGTGCAGCGCCGCCAGCGCCTTCTTCAGCAACTCGATCGTCGTCGCCTCGGCTGCAACCAGAGGCAAGCGCACTTCGCCGTTGCCGATCCCTTGCAGCGCCAGCGCCGCCTTCACCGGAACCGGGTTGCTCTCGACGAACAGCGCCTTCCACAACGGCAGCAGCCGATAGTGCCGCCGCCTCGCCGCTGTGAAGTCGCCCTTCGCCGCCTCGCGCACCAGCGTGGCGATCTCGTCGGGCACGACATTGCCTGCGACCGACACGATCCCCTTCGCGCCCATCGCCATCCACGGAAGCGTCAATGCATCATCGCCCGCAAGGATCGTCAGATCGCAGAGCTCGGCCACGTCCATGCAGTCGGACGCCGAACCGGTCGCATCTTTGAGCGCCGCGATCCGCGGGTGGCGCGCGAGTTCAGCGATCAGAGTCGGCGGGATGCGCGTGCCGGTGCGACCGGGAATGTTGTAGACGATCAGCGGGATCGACGACGCATCCGCGACCGCGAGGAAGTGCGCCCGCAGGCCGCGCACCGTCGGCTTGTTGTAGTAGGGCGTCACGATCATCGCGCCGCGGCAACCCGCCGCCGCCGCGGCTTGCGTGCGTCGAATGGTCTCGGCGGTGTCGTAGGTGCCGGTCCCCGCGATCACCGGCACGCGACCCCGCGCCAGCCGGACGACCGTCGCGATCACCTCGGCGTGCTCGTGTTCCGTCAACGTTGGCGCTTCACCCGTGGTTCCGCAGGCGACAAGCGCGGTCGTTCCACCGACAACCTGCCGTTCCACGAGCACCGCCAGTGCTTCGCGATCGATGCCCCCATTGCGGAACGGCGTCACCAGGGCGACGATCGAGCCTTCGAACATCGCGCAAGCTCCTCACTTCATGTCATGGCACGGAAAGGTCGCTCTTTTACTCCATGCGCCGTCCTGATCCCGATCGCTCACCACGCATCCTCGCCGGCCGCTTCCGCGGCCGCGCCCTGTTTGTCCCAGAAGGGCTGGTGACCCGACCGGTTCGCGCGCTGGTACGCCGCTCACTGTTCGACTCGCTTCAGGACGCCGTGGTCGGGGCGCGCTGGCTCGATCTGTTCGCGGGCTCGGGCTCGTTCGGCATCGAGGCCCTCTCACGCGGAGCCGTCCACGCCACCTTTGTCGAGGCGGGGCGTGAGGGCGTCCGCTGCCTCCGTGAAAATCTCGCGCGCCTCGATCTCGCACCTCCCGCCGTTGAACTGCTGACAGGGCTCCTCCCGGCCCTCCTCCACCAACCACCGCCCCCCGGTGCGCCCTTCGACTTCGTGACGCTGGATCCGCCCTTTGCGCTCGTTCGCGCCAGCGACAGTCGGGCGGCGCTACTCGGCGGCCTCTCCGCCGCGGGAGAGGCCGGCTGGTTGCGCCCGGGGGCGCTCCTCTGCTTCGAGGAGCCGGCCGACTGCCCCGCGGACATGCCCGCCGGCTACGTCGAAGAGTCTCGCCGCGAGCACGGAAAGACCTCGCGCATGCGCCGCCTGCGCTGGCACGCCTGAGGCACTCGTTTCTCGACTGCCAGCGCCTGGTCCGCAGGTCTTTCGCAGCACCCTCAAGCCCCCCCCGGTCGGCGACCGAAGAGCGCAGTGGCCTCGAGAAGGAGGGCCACACCATGACGCACACCTTGGATCGACGAAAACCATGGACCTCCGAAACGCGGCCGACCAAAACGTCGGCGACCTCCTGTTCCATTTGCCGCGCGTGGCGATGAGCCACCGCGATCGCCTGCAACTGATCAAGCAGGCGGTCTCCGACGACCGAATCCAGGAAGATGACATTGACAGCGTCTGGGCGCGCCTGCTCGAGGAGATGCAGCGGCGGCCGTGACGCGGAAGCGGGAGAGCGGCCCTTGAAGATCCGAAGCTGCACGAGCCTCCTAGCGGCGGGCATCCTGGCGGCGTTCGACGGGATCGCGCGCGGCGAGGAGCAGGCCGAGACGCGCGCCACCGTCGCGTTGAAAGAGGTGCGCGCGTTCCCGGAGGCGTACCGTCGCGTGCCGTTCGAGGTCGAGCTGCTCTATCACGGGCCGCGCAACCTCTACAACCCGTTCTTCACCGTCTTCGAGCCTGGCAGCTACTCCAACTTCGCTGCGTGGCCGGGCGATGCGGCGATCTTCCGCCGCGACGCCTACGTCGACGACCACCCGTTCTTCTACCTCGACCGCAAGAGCGAAGAGCTGCAGCGCGGTGTGATGGCGATGAGACCGTTCACGTGGTTCACTGCTCGCTGCATCGTGCGCAGCGTGGCGCAGGATCGCGCGTGGATCGAGGTTCTCGGTCTCACCGCGACGGGCTCGACGCTCGACACCTCCGACTTGCGCCATCTGGTGCGCGCGAGCGCACTCTCCGGAAACGGCGAGATGGAGCGTGCGTTGGTTGAGATCGGGCTGGCGCGACTGCTCCAGGCGCCGCCACGCTTCGTCGCTAGGTGCCGCCTCGAGGAGGGCCGAGTCGCCCTCGCCGCGAACCAACCGGACCGCGCACTCGCTGCGCTGCAGCTGGCGTGGCCGCAACTGCAGGACGACAAGATGCTGGCGAGCCTGCTCGACCGCGCCTCGGCGCAGGTCGCGTTGCGCCGCGAGGATGAGATCGCCAGCGTGCCGGCGAAGCCGGACGCGAAGCCGGACGCGAAGCCGGACGCGAAGCCGGACGCGAAGCCGGACGCGAAGCCGGACGCGAAGCCGGTCGACGTTCCGGTCAAGCCGCCGGATGCCGTGCCGCCGAAGGAGCCGCCGACCACGCCCCCATCGGGCACTGACGAGGGCGCCGCCCCGACTGAGGACGCCAGCGCCGAAGACTGAACAGCCCGACGATCTCACGAGTCCGATCATGCTCGACGGCCGGGAACGACTCCCGGCCGGCGCTGTTTCGAACGGGCCTGCGGCGACTGCCTACGCGCCGCGCCAAATGATCTGGCAATATCCCGTGCCCTCATGCGCCTCCATGCACTGCCACCGCTCACGTTCGCGCCGCTTCCCGTCCATCGCCCATGGGGCGGCGGACGAGTTCACGCGATGCTCGGTGTTGTGCCGCCAACGTCCCCGACCGATGCCATCGGGGAATGGTGGCTGATCTCCGCTCGTCCGGGCTCGGCGACGTGCGTCGTCGGCGGCCCGCTCGCGGGCACACCGCTCGATCAACTCGTGACCGAGCACGGCGATGCGCTGTTCGGGCCGCTCCCGAACGCCTGCACCCGCGACCGCTTCCCGCTCCTGCTCAAGCTCCTCGACACCGCACTGCCGCTGTCGATCCAGGTCCATCCGTCCGATGATTCGATGCCGGGCGAGGGCAAGACCGAAAGCTGGTACTTCGTCGCCGCGCAACCGGACGCGCACTTCTGGCTAGGCCTGAAGGGCGACGCCCGAGCGGCAGAAGTCATCGCTCGCGCTCGGCGTGGCGAGTCTCCCGAGCCGCTGCTCGCCCGCCATGCGGCACGTGCCGGACTTCTCGCCCATCTTCCACCGGGGACGATCCACGCACTCGGTGCCGGCATCGTCGCGGTCGAGTTCCAGACCAATGCCAACACGACGTGGCGGATCTGGGACTGGGGTCGGCAGCCGCCGCGCCCGCTGCATCTAGACGAGGCCGCGCGAGACGCCGCGGCCAACCAACGCCCCCATCTACTGCAAGCGACGCCGGATCCAACCCACTCACCGCCATGCGATCGCCTCGTCGACTGCGACGCCTACGAAGTCGAGCGCATGCAGATTCGCGCGCCCACTCACCTCACGACCGACGGCGCACGCGTCGAAATCCTGTTGTCGCTCTCTTGTGCGCTGCGGGTGCGGAGCGAGGCGGGGGCGACCGACGCGCCGCCCGGCAATGCCGTGCTCCTCCCTGCCGTCACGGGCGACTACGTCCTCACGCCACACGGCCCATGCGAACTGCTCCGATTCCTTCCCGCCCGCGCAAATCCGAGGACGAGCTGATGAGCGAGATGCGATTGCAACGCTGGCTGGCGATGTGCGGCATCGCGTCACGACGGCGTTGCGAAGAGTTGATCACGAGCGGCCGCATCGACGTGAACGGCCGGGCAGTCACGCAACTCGGCAGCAAGGTCGATCCACAGAAGGATGAAGTGCGAGTCGATGGCGAGCGCGTCCGCGCGCCGGCGCGACCGTACTACATCGCGCTCAACAAACCGACCGGAGTGATCTGCACCAACGACGATCCCGCCGGCCGCTTGCGCGCGATCGACCTGGTGGCAGCCGTCCCGGCGCGCCTGTTCCCGGTCGGCCGCCTTGACGAGGACAGCGAAGGCCTGCTGCTCCTCACCAACGACGGCGACTTCGCCGAGCGTGTCGCGCATCCGCGCAATCAGGTGGCGAAGGTCTATCGCATCACCGTGAAGGGCCTCCCCGACCCCGACGCGATCCAGAAGCTCCAGCACGGCGTCTGGCTGTCGGAGGGCAAGACCGCGCCAACCCGCGTGAGCGTGCTGCGCAAAACCCGCGAGTCGACCACGCTGCTGATCACGCTGAACGAAGAGCGCAACCGTGAGGTGCGGCGCATCCTCGCGCGCGTCGAGCTGCCGGTCACAAAGATGCTGCGGGTGCAGGTCGGGCCAGTGCGACTCGGGACGCTGAAGCGCGGCGAATGGCGGATGCTGTCGCCATGGGAAGTAAAAGCGTTCGCTCCGCGCGAGGTCGTCGCGGGCGCAGAGACGAGCCCGACCCCGGCACCCCTACCGCGCGGGCGGCCATCGAAGCCTCGCGACAGTGGTCAAGCGGGCCGCGGGACTCAAGCGGGCCGCGGGACTCAAGCGGGCCGCGGGACTCAAGCGGGCCGCAGGCCTCGTGGCAAGTTGCCGGCGGCACATCGACCGCCGCAGCGCAAGGGGGGGCGCCGGCCCGCGCGCTGAAGTCAAAGCTCGCGCCGGATCGGTCCGTTCACCTACCGCCGTCGGCATCGTCGCGCACGCCGCTCGCCTCAGGATCGGCGGCGCCGTCTGGCAACTCGGCACCGAGATCCGTCTGCGTCGCTGGTTGATCGAAGGTGTATTTCAACCCTTCGACGTAGCAGCGCAGCTCCGCCCGGCGCAAGCCGAGCCGGCTCGCGGGATCGCTGAAACGGACGAGTTCCTCGAAGTTCCTGACGCGCGGCGTGATCGCCATCTCCTGCGCCTCGCGCACGTCGAGCATCCACTGGAGGAAGTCGCCAGACGCCGTGGTCTCGCACGGGTCGGCAGAGAGCGGTATCCCGAACAATCCGAGGATCAGCGGTGCGACGTGGAGGCAGCGACCGCCGCCCTTGCCCATCGGGATGCCGCGCTTGCCGTACGCCTCGCCCTGCGCGCCCGGATAGGAGAGCAGCAACGTGCCAGGCCCGCTGATCGAGGTGTGCTTGGCGTAGGTGTAGCGCGGCGGGAACAGTTGGTTGACGGTCGCTTTCGTCCCATCGGGCAGCTCGACTTCGGTCTCGCCGCGCAACATCTGATAGATGATGAAGTGCGAATCGGTGTCGCCCATGTTCATGTCCCAGAACAGCGTCGGGCGCATCGTGTTGTCGCCGACGATCACCGGCTGGTTCGTCTTGAGGCGCAACAGCTGATTCTGGATCTCGCTCCAACGCACGCCGCGCTCCTGCGCGGTGGGCGCCGGCACGGAACCCTGTGGCCACTGGCCGGCGAAGTTGATCGAGACGTGGCGGATGAAGTTGGTCTCCCACTGCGTGAGGTCGAAGCAGCGGGTGTGCGACCAATCGATCGAACCGTCCCCGTTCCGCGCGAGCCAACCCAGCCGCTCGAACAGGCGATTCAGGCTGAAATCGCGATTGGCTGGCTCCGGATCGACTTGGAGCGAATGGTCGGACACCAGCAGCACGGTCGTGTCGGGTCCCATCGCGTCGCACAAGTCGCGGACCATCGCGTCGATCGCGATGGACGCCATCGGGATGAGACCTCGGTAGTCGTTGAAGTTCTGCGGCAGCTTGCCGCGCACGGTTGGATCGGTGCTGCGGGCGAACTGATTGGGCTCGATGTGCCCCCAGAACAGATGGCAGGCGACGTCGAACGAGTCGAGGTAGCAGGCGGCGAAGCGAATCGACGGGTCGCTCTTCAGCAGTTGCACCAACGATTGCTTGGTCGCGTAGTCGGTGCGGACGGCCTGCTCATACTGCTTCAGGTTGCGCAGCGTGGGCGCGTGGGTCGCCCGCGACTGGAGCTGCTTCAACACGCCGAGCAGCGGCGGTGGCGTGCTGTTCATCGCTGCGGCGACTGCGCCCGCGTGCGGCTCCGCGAGCTCGGGCGGCCAGGTGAGGTGCTCGGTGGCGCTCTTGTGCTCGGGCGACACCTCGGGCAGGTCGACGCGTCCCGCGGGACCGATCCAGGTCAGGCCGAACTTGGCGTGGAAGAAGCGGTCGCTCACCACGTAGCCGTCGAGCGGCTCGGCTGGCCAGGTGACGGGCCAATTGACGATCGCCGACTTCACGCCGACGGCCGAAAGCACGTCCCAAAACGCCGGCAGGCGGCGGTGTGCGGTGGTCGTCGGGGCCCGCTCATAGGAGTCCGCGATTGGCACGGTGATGTCGCGGACGCCGTGCCCGGACTTGATGTCGTTGCCGGTCTTTGTCGGCGGGAATCCGGTCGCGATCGTCGTCCAGGTCTCCGCTGGATCGACGCCGACGCTGAACGGATCTTTCGTCGCCTGCTCGCCGATCAGCGGCACCTCGATGCCATGCGCGCGCAGCTCCGTGAACTTCGCCAGCTGCCCATTCTTGAACAGCTCGTTGACCAGCCTGAAGTCGAGGCCGTCGATGCCGATCAGCAACACCTTGCGATCGCGCGGCTTCACATCCGCGAGTTGCGATTCGCCG
>SIAN01000026.1 GCA_009691715.1 Planctomycetota bacterium | reverse complement strand
AGACGGCGTGCGCGAGTTGCGCGAAAGCTCGGCGCGACCGGTCCTGAACGAACTGCAGGAGTGGCTCGAACTCGCGCGGACGCAGGTGCTCGACAAGAGTCCTTTGGCGAAAGCGATCCACTACGCGCTCTCGAACTGGGCGGCGCTGACGCGCTACGTCGAGGACGGTCGCCTCAACATCGACAACCTGCCGGCCGAACGTGCGCTGCGCGCGGTCGCGGTCGGTCGGAAGAACTGGCTGATGGTCGGCAACGCCCGTGGCGGCAAGGCGGCCGCCGTGCTCTACACGCTGGTCCAAACCTGCAAGGAGATCGGCATCGTCCCGCAGACCTACCTGCGCGACGTGCTGCTCAGGATCGGCCGCGAAGCGAATGTCATGAAGCTCACCCCGCACGGCTGGAAGCAACACTTCGCTGGCCAGGTCGAGCAAGAGCTGTCGCGCGCCGAGCAGGTCATCCGCGCCGCGCTGTCGCGCTGAGCGCCAATCCACGAGCTACGACCATACGGCAGCGCAAAGCGTGCTTGGCGTGACGGATACGAAGCAATGCACTGGCCGCCGCCGCTCGAGTCGACTGAACTGCACGCTGACGGCGCGCGGAGTGGTGCGGGTGTGCGGAACTGACCGGCGTTTCGAACCCGGATCGGGATGTCGGGCGTCAGCGGGGACGGCTCCTCGGTCGCGGGACGCGGTTACCGGCGCGCGCGCACAGGGAAGGGTGGCTGCTTCGCCGGCTGGGGCGGGTTCCTGGCCAGTTCCGCCAGGGCCTCCTCGATCGCGCGTTCGAGCTGCGGGTCGCGGCCGTTGACGCACTCGGCGGGGAGCATCTCAACTTCGAGGTCGGGCGGGACGCCGACGTTCTCGACGCAGAAACCGTCGTCCTCGGTCCAGATCGCGAGGTTCGGCGCCGTGACGCTGCCGCCGTCCATCAGCTCGGGGAAGCCGAGGATGCCGACCAGTCCGCCCCAAGTCGGCCGGCCGATCAGCTTGCCGAGCCCAAACTTGCGGAACATCCACGGCAGCAGGTCGCCGCCCGATCCGGCTGTCTCGTCGATCAGCATCACGCTCGGCCCGAACAGCGCCCCTTGCGGCGTGATGAAGCTTTCGCCGTAGCGGGTGGCCCAATGCGCGGTGTAGGGGCGCCGCAGCAGATCGATGATGTAGTCGGCGTACGAGCCGCCGCCGTTCATCCGCTCATCGATGATCAGCGCCTCGCGATCGACTTGCGGGAAGAACCAGCGCTTGAAGTAGGTGAAGCCGGCGTCCGACGTGTTCGGCACGTAGACGTAGGCGACGCGGCCGTTCGTCGCTTCGGTCACACGCCGCAGGTTGCCCTCGACCCAGTCGCGGTTGCGCAGCGCCGATTCGTTTTCGATCGGTACGACCTTGATGCTGCGCGCGCCCGCTCCATCCGCGGTCGGCCCGACCGTGAGCTCGACCTGCTTGCCGGCACGCCCCTCGAATCGCGCGAACAACTCTTCCGTCGCGAGCAGATCGATTCCATCGACCGCCAGCAGATACTCGCCCGGTTTCACCTCGACTCCCGGTGCCGCGAGCGGCGCGCGCAGTTCGGGCGCGAACGGCGGCCCGCCGAAGACCTTCGCGAACCGATAGCGGCCGTCGACAACCTCGTAGTCGGCGCCGAGCAATCCGCCCGCCACCGGCTTGCCGGCGATGAGCGTATCGCCGCCGCCCGAGTAACTGTGGCCGACCGCCAGTTCGGAGCAGAGCCACTGGATCACGCGATTCAGGTCACCGCGCGTCGCGAGGTGCGGCAGGAACTGCGCGTAGCGCGCGCGCATGGCCGGCCAGTCGGCGCCGTGCATGCCCGGGTCGTAGAACCAGTCACGATTGATCCGCCACACCTCGTCGAGGATCTGCGCCCACTCGGCGCGCGGCTCGATGCGCACCTCGATCGCGTCAATCGCGAGCTTGCCCTTGCTCTTGTCGAGCGTGTCGCCGGCCGCGACCACGAAGCGACCATCGCTGCCGCTGATCAGCAGCTTCTTGCGATCGGCCGAGAGTTCGAAGCCGTCGACGCCCTCCTGCACTACCTTTTCCTTGCGCGTCGAGAGGTCGAAGCGCGCCAGCGCCGGCCGCGGCGGTGTCCCCGAGTACGGCACGCGCTCCAGCTTCACGTACCAGAGCTGGCCGTCGGCGCCGCCCGCGAGGTTCGAGTAGTTGGCGGGCGGCAGTGGCAGCGCGACGGTTCGCTCCATCAGCCCCTCGAGGTCGATCGACGGCTCGCTGCTGGCCGCGGGCTCCGACGCGCTGGCAGTCTTGTCGGCGGCCTTCGCGTCGTCCTTGCTGGCGCTCTCCGCGGCGGCAGGCTTCTCCTCGTCGCTCTCCGGCGCGAAGGGCGACGGCGTCCCCTTCTTCAAGCAGACGACGTAGAGCGAACTGCTCTGCACGAGGTCGCTGCTGGTCAACGAGAACCAGTTGAGCGTCGGCCCGGCGTCGGTCGACGCCGCGAACCAGAGGTACTTGCCGCTCGCATCGAAAGCGGGATCGGTCACGTCGGCGAGCCCATCGGTCACGGCGTGCGACTGTCCGGTGGCGACATCGAAGAGGTGGAGGCGGCGGAAGCCGGTGCGACCCGCCAACGTGTAGGCGAGCCACTTCGAATCGGGCGCCCAGGCGACGGCGATCGACTGGAAGACGCCATAGACCGGCTCAGCGCCGACCTTCTGTGTTGCGCCGGTCGCTACGTCGAGCAGCCAGAGGACGCGCGCGTTGTCGATCACCGCCAGCTTGCTGCTGTCCCGCGACCAGCCAGCCGGCCGGTAGAAGCCGGCACCCGGGAGGGTCAGCGCGCGTCGCTCGCCGCGCCCGTCCTGCGGCGCCAGCACGAGGTGGTGGCTGCCCCCTTCGTCGGAGCTCCAGGCGATCGTCTTGCCATCAGGCGACCAGGCCGGGTCGCGCTCGTTCACGCCGGGCGACTGTGTCATGTTGCGCGGATCGCCCTTCTCGGCGGGCAACGTGACGATTTCGCCGCGGAATCCGAAGGCGACGCGCGCGCCGCTCGGCGACAGGCTCGCGCTGCGCAGGTACTGCTCGCCCTTTACGAAACGCGGGCGAGTCTCGATCAGGTCGGCAGCGACGCCGACGACGAGGCGCTCTGCACGCGCCGCGTTCGGATCGAAACGATGGAGCCAGCCGGCCTGCTCGTAGACGATCGCGTCGGGGCCAGCTGTGGCATTCAGGATCGGGAAGTCAGCGTGCGTCGTCTTCTGCTGCACGGACTTGCTGCGCAAGTCATAGGTGAAGAGGTTGAACTCGCCCGCGCGATCGCTGCGGAAGAAGAGTTGGGCAGCGTTCTCGTCGCCAAGCCACATCGGATCGGTGTCGTTGCAGCGCCCCTCCGGCTGCGGCACCTGCTCGATCGAGAGGTCGGCGAGGTCGCAGATCCAGATGCGGCTGGTGCGACCGCCGCGATAGTTCTTCCACTGCTGGAACGCCTCGGAGAGCGGCAGGTAGGCGATCTTCCTGCCGTCGGGCGAGAGCGCCGCCTTGCTGCAACTCGGCAGCGGGAGGCGTGTCGGCCAGCCGCCTATGACGCTGACGCGGAAGAGGTGCTGGAAGCGGCCCGAATGGACGTCGCGTTGCGAAGTGAAGAGCAGTTCGCGGCCATCGGCGGTGAAGCCCTGCACGACGTCGGCGCCGGGATGGGTGGTGAGACGGCGCGGCTCGCCGCCGGCGACGGGCATCACGAAGACGTCGACGTTTCCGTCGTACTCGCCGGAGAAGGCGAGCCATTGCCCGTCCGGAGAGAAGCGCGGCCGTGATTCCTGGCCGGGATGCGAGGTGAGGCGGCGCGCTCCGCTGCCGTCGCTGTGCGCCACCCAGAGGTCGCCGGCGTAGACGAAGGCGAGGTGGGTCGCGGAGAGCGCCGGCTGTTCGAGCAGACGGGTGTCCGTGGGGTTCGGCCCGTCGGCACTGCCGTCTGCGTTGGCGCCGGCGTCAGCGGTGGAAGTGGCAGAGGAAGTGGAAGTGACGGTGGAAGTGGCAGTGGAAGTGGCAGTGGGCCCCGCGGTCGCCGGCGCGCCGCACGCGAGGGCGATGGCGAGCGGGGTGAGGGCAATCAACGGACGTAGCTGCGAGCGAGCGGCCATGTGCGATTCCTCGACGGGAGGCTCGACGACGAATTGAAGCG
Organism: Planctomycetota bacterium; assembly: GCA_009691715.1. Classification (GTDB taxonomy): domain Bacteria; phylum Planctomycetota; class B15-G4; order B15-G4; family SIAN01; genus SIAN01. Next base: position 58,133 of record SIAN01000026.1, on the reverse strand, counting down.
CAAGGGTACTGCACGCTCGTCGCCGAGTTCCGGTCGAGTTCCCGCGCGAGGTCGCCGGGTTGCGGCCGCTGCGCCGCCTACTTCCCCGCCGGCTTCACCCGCTTCAGCTTGGTGATGCGCCCGAGCACGTTCCAGTCCTGCACGTAGAGGTTGCCGTCCTTGTCCCAGGTGCAGCCGTGCGGCGAGGTGAACTGGCCGTCCTTGAGGCGATCGTGGCGGACGTCGAAGTTCGAGCGCAGGCCGGGGTCCTCGTTGTCGCCCAAGTGGCAGACGAGCTTCATGTCGCGGTCGAAGATCGTCACGCGCCCCTGCAGGTCGGGCACCGCGACGTCGCCGTCGCCGTGCGCGATGGTCGTGAAGCAGGGCAGGCGCAGCTCCTGGTCATGGAGCTTGACGAAGTTGCAGTCGAGGTCGAAGTGCTGCAGCCGCTGATTCGCGCGATCGGCGATCAGCAGCAGCGGCTTGTCGTAGCGCGTGTCGAGGCAGAGTCCGTGGCAGGTCTGGAACTTGCCCGGCTCGGTGCCGCCGCCGCCGAACGACTTCACGTACTTCTGGTCCTTGTCGAACAAGTGCAGCCACGAGGTGCTGTAGCCGTCGGCGACGACGATCGCGCCGTCGGGCAGCACCGCGATGCCGGTCGGCGCGTAGCCGCCTTCGTCCTTGTAGATGCCCGATTCCTGCGGGTAGCCGACGCGCCACACCACTGATCCGTCGAGCTTCAGCTTCACCGCCTCGTGCGCGGAGAGGTGCGCGGCATAGATGAACTCCTCGCCGCCCTCCTCGCGGATCATCAGTCCGTGCAGTCCGCCGTTCAGCTCCTGGCCGATCGCGCCTTGCCAGTTGCCGTCGGCGTCGAAGATGCAGAGCGAGTTCGCAGTGTCGGTAGAGACCAGCACGCGATTCTTCTTGTCGATCACGATTCCGCCGTGGGTGCTGCCGAGGTCGGCCATGCCCTGCGGCAGCTTCGCCCAGTTGCGGACCCACTCGTAGGTGTGGCGGCCGGAGCCGAGCGTGATCGTCGGCGTGGGCGCGGGGGCGGGCGGTGCCGCTTGCCGCGCGTGCAACGGGAACGCCGCGGCCGCGGCGATCAGCAGGGTGGCAGCCGCTGCGGCGGCAGTGCGTGTGCTGAGGAGGCCGTGTGTCTTTGGCATCAGCGAGTGTTCCCAGTTCAGTGTGGCGCGGGCATCGTCGGCGTGCGATCGGCATCGATCGCGGAAGGAGCGGGAGGATAGCGGCGGGCGAGCTCTCGGCGCGTCTCCAGAGCGTGCTCGATCTGCCCTCGGCGAAGGAAGAGCGAGATCCGAAGTTCGAGAGCGCGGCGAACGGATGGGTCGTCAGGGCAAGGCGGTTCAGCCGGCGCTGCCGACTCGCGGAGACTGGTCGAAGGCGTGCTGCCGAGGATCGCGGTGAGGAGCCGCTCGACGCGGTCGAGAGCGCCGAGCGCGAGCAGCGGCTCCGCAAGCGCCAGCGCCGCGGCGTGGTCGTTCGGGTTCGCACGCAACGCCGCCGCTGACGCGCGGATCGGCGCATCCATCGCGTCGGCGTCGGCGAGGAACCGACAGAGCGTGTTGAGCTCGACGAATCCGTCGAGGCGGCCGACGAGCCGATCGGCGGGATCGGTTGGAGCGGCAGTCGAGTTCGGCTGCACGACAAGAGTCGCGACCGCGGTGGCGGGGCCGGCGAGCGACGTCACGATCGCGTGATCAGAAGTCGATTCGAGTCGCACGTGGACGAAACGCTCGCCGGTCGCGTCACGGAGCGCGCGACAAGCGACCTCGGTGTCGAGGAGTTCGTCGAGCGCGCGACTTCCGGCGCGGTCGTCGCGACGAATGTGCGCGACGATCCAGCAGCCGTCGGCGACAGCGCGGTCTTCGGCGGTCGCCCAATCGGGCGCAAACTCGACGACCCGCGACCGCCGAGCCAACGCCCACCCAACCAACAGCAGCACCAACCCAACAGGCAGGGCGATTCGTCGCATCGAATCCAGACGATAAAGCTCTGCTTCCGTTTTGTCCCGAGCGACGTGACGACGCGAGCCACCGACGACGCGAACCACTATCGTCCTGCATGTTCAATGGAGAAGCGTGCGTGATGATGATTGGTCCGCTGCTCGCGGCCTTCAGCCAGGCCGAACCTCCGTCACGTGTTGTTCTGGTCACGCTCGACACGGTCCGTACCGACCACTTCGGCTGCTACGGCGACGTCCGCGGCTGCACGCCGAACCTCGATCAACTTGCCGCGCGCGGCGTTCGGTTCGCGCGCGCCGTCGCGCCGATGCCGGAGACGATGCCGTCACACGCGACGCTGATGACCGGACGCTCGCCGCTCTCCCACGGCACGACTTGCAACTAGCTCGGGCTGAACGACACGGCGTCGACGTTGGCCGAACTGCTTGCCGGCGCCGACGTCGCGACGGGCGCCTTCTTCAACGTGATGTCCTTCGACGAGCAGAACCTCACTCAGGGGTTTTCGACCAGCTTCAACGACACCAGTGCGCAGGCGACCGAGGTTGCGCCGCGCCGCTTCCAGTGGCTCGACTCGCTTCCGCCGAAGAAGCCGGTGCTGGCGTGGATGCACTACTACATCGCGCACTCGCCGTTCGAGCCGCCCGCCGCGTTGCGGGAACAGTTCGCCACCGTGAAGTACGCCGGACCGCTCGACGATCCCTCCGGCGCCGGAGTGGCTGGCTGCGCTTGAAGACCGTTATGCGGCGGAGGTCGCGCTGGTCGACCAGCGCGTGGGGGAGATCGTCGCGGCGCCGCGCGAACGCGGGCAGTTCGAGCGCACGCTCTTGGTCATCGTTGGCGACCACGGCGAGAGCTTTCGTTCAGGCACCGTTGCGCAGCACCCGCGCAGCACCCGCGAGCAGACGATGCGATTGCCGCTGGTCGTTTGCGGGCCGGGAGTCGCGGAAGGGCTGGTCGCCCCGAAGTGGGTCGCGATGGCGGACCTTTTCGCGACGCTGCTGCAACCGTTCGGGATCGCGCCACCGGAAGGGGTGGCGAGCCGCAGTCTCTGGCCGATGCTGCGCGGCGAGGAGCCGGAGTGGGATGACGTCGTGTTCGGCTCGCTGCCGGTGCGAGTCGACGATCGAAAATTGGGCAAGCTGCCCGACGTGCTGGTCGCCTGGTCAGGTCGCTGGAAGCTCTCTGTTGTCAACGTGAACGGCTCGCCTCGGGGCGTGCTGCGCGACCTCGAAGCCGATCCGAATGAGCAGCGCGACGTCTCGAAGGAGCACGTCGATGTCGTGACTGGTCTCGAGCGCCGCATCCGGGGCTGGATCGAGCAGCAGCGCGCGGCGGCGACCGAGCCGAACGCACTCACCGACGAGGCGAGGAAGCGGCTCGAGGAACTGGGCTACGGCGACTAGCGCCGCAGTTCTGCGGCGGCGGTGGCGAGCGCTGCGATCTTCTGCTCGGCAGCGGCAGCGCTGTTCATCGGGCGCTCGGCGAAGGTCCCAAAACCGCAGTCGGGATTGAGGAAGACACGTTCGGTTCCGAGCAGTTCGGCGATGCGGCGGGCGCGCGCGACGATGGTCGCGACCGGCTCGCTCTCGCTGGTGCGCGGGTTGACGGCGCCGAGGCCGACTTGCGCGCCGGGCGGCAGTTGCGCGCGAGCGTCGAGCGTTCCGGCCCGCTCGGTCGCGTACTCGAGCACGAACTGCTTCACCTTCATCCGCGCGAAGTAGGGCATGAGCGGGTCGTAACTGCCGGCGAGGAGGACCTCTTCCTTGCGGCTCCAGTTGCCGCGGCAGACGTGGATCCCGGTGATGGTGCCGGACACGCCTTCGACGACGCGGTTGATCAGCTCGACGGCCAGTTCCAGTTCGCTCTCCGGGCTCGCCTGTGCCGCCAGCGCTGCGCACATGAAGGTGCGAGTTGCCGATTTGCCGGCGAACACGAGTTCGGTCAGCACCGGCTCGTCGAACTGCACCATCTCGACGCCCATGCGCTCGAGTTCGAGGAGCTCCGCGCGCAGAAGGGCGACGAGGTCGTCGATCAGCTCGGCGCGCGTCGGGTAGGCCGACTCGGAGAGGCGCTTGACCCATATCGAACGCGACAGCAGGTCGGGTCCCGGCAGCGTGACCTTGATCGCGCGCTTCGTGTGCTGGCGCAGGAAACGGGCGTCGTCGGCGACCAGCGGCGCCTTCGCGCGCAGCTTGCCGACGACGGTCGGGTTCTTGATCGCGAAGGCCGGCACGTCGAGCGTCTGCAGCAGCGCCTCGAAGCCCGGCTTGTCCTCCACGTGGTCGAGCAGATCGGCCATCGTCATCAGCCGCAAGCCGTCGAGCTTGTCGCAGAGGAACGAATAGAAGTTGTCGCGCCGCTGCTCGCCGTCGGTGATGAGATCGGCGCCCGCGTCCTCCTGCTGCTTGATCGCCAGCAGTGCCGCCTGGTCCATCAGCTCGGCCACGTTCGGCCGCCGCCGCTTCACCGCATCGAGCAGCCAGTCAGGCCGCGGCCAACTGCCGCGGCTGACGCGCTGTCTTTGGAGACTCCCGCCTCGTCTCCATCGCGCCAAGGTGCTCTGAACTCGAGCCGCAGCGGCGACGTCGGCGTGGGGCTTTCGGGCGACGCGCCGCCCGCAAAACGCGTCAGTAGCGGCGCACGGTCGGATCGATCTCGTCGGACCACGCGGCGATTCCACCGCGGAGGTTGATCAGCCGCTCGAAGCCCTGCGCCTGGAGGTGGGCAATCACGTGGGCGGACCGGATTCCGTGGTGGCAATAGACGACCGTCTCGACGTCGGGGTCGAGCTCCTGCACCCGCATCGGCAGCTCGCTCATCGGGATCAGCAGGCAGCCCGGAAGATGGCAGATCGCGTGCTCGTCGCGCTCGCGCACGTCGAGCAGGACCGGCCGCTCGCCCCGTGCCAGCTTCTCGGCAAGTTCGCGGACGGTGATCGACTGCATCGCTGTGTCCATCCCGGAAGATCACGCTTGCGACGGAGGTCCGGAACGGCGGCGCGCGTTTCGGGTGGTGACGAAACCGACGTTCTGTGTCTGGATCAGATTGTCGGTTTCGTCACCGCTACCGATCATGGGGCGGCCTGGTGGGGGTAGCGCCAGTCGGTCGGCGGGACGAAGTTCTCCTTGATCGTGCGCGGCGAGAGCCAGCGCAGGAGGTTCATCGAGGAGCCAGCCTTGTCGTTGGTGCCCGACGCGCGCGCGCCGCCGAACGGCTGCTGGCCGACGACAGCGCCGGTCGGCTTGTCGTTCACGTAGAAGTTGCCGGCCGAGTGCCGGAGCCGGGTGGAGAGGCGCTCGATCTCGCCGCGGTCGCGGCCGAAGATCGCGCCGGTGAGGCTGTAAGGCGAATCCTCGTCGCAGCGCGTCAACGCCGCGTCGAGTTCCGCATCCTCGTAGACCCAGATCGTCAGCACCGGCCCGAACAGCTCTTCGCGCATCGTGACGTACTTCGGATCCTTGGCGAGGATCACGGTCGGCTCGATGAACCAGCCCTTGCTTGCGTCGCACTTGCCGCCGATCAGGATCTCGGCGTCCTTCGCGGTCCGCGCCGCGTCGATGGCGCCCTTGATCTTCTCGAACCCGCCTTTGTCGATGACCGCGCCGAGGAAGTTCGTGAAGTCCTTCGGATCGCCCATCTTCAACTCGCGCACGATCGCGAGCAGCCGTTCCTTGACGGCCGGCCACAGGCTCCGCGGCACGTACGCGCGCGACGACGCCGAGCACTTCTGCCCTTGGTACTCGAACGAGCCGCGCGCCAGCGCCACGCACAACGCGACGACATCAGCGCTCGGATGGGCGAAGACGAAGTCCTTGCCGCCAGTCTCGCCGACCAGCCGCGGGTAGCTCTTGTACTCGCCCAAGTGCGAGCCGACGGTCCGCCAGATGCCGTTGAAGACCTCGGTCGAGCCGGTGAAGTGGACACCCGCCAGATCACGATGGGCGAGCGCCACCTTGCTGATATCGGCCCCGCTGCACGGCAGGAAGTTGATGACTCCCGGCGGGAGCCCCGCCTCCTCGAACAGCTTCATCAGGAACCACGCCGAGTAGACCGCGCTCGACGCCGGCTTCCACAGCGCCACGTTGCCGCAGAGCGCCGGCGCCGTCGGCAGGTTCCCCGCGATCGATGTGAAGTTGAACGGCGTGATCGCGACCACGAACCCCTCGAGCGGCCGGTATTCGAGCCGATTCCACATCTGCGGGCCCGACACCGGCTGCTCGCGGCTGATCTGCGCCAAGTAGTGGGCGTTCCAGCGCCAGAAGTCGATCAGCTCGCACGCCGCGTCGATCTCGGCCTGGAACGCGGTCTTGCTCTGCCCGAGCATCGTCGCCGCGTTCAGCGTCGCGCGCCACGGACCCGCCAGCAGCTCGGCCGCCTTCAGGAACACGCTCGCGCGCGCCTCGAACGGCAGCTCGCTCCAGCTCTTCCACGCCGTGTTCGCGGCAACGATCGCCTGCTCGATCTCGGCTGGCCCGCCGACGTGGTAGTTCGCCAGCACATGGCCGTGATCGTGCGGCTCGACGCACTTCGCGGTCTTGCCGGTGCGGACCTCCTTGCCGCCGATCACCAGCGGGATCTCGATCACCTGCCCGCGCAGCTCTTCGAGCTTGGCCTTCAGCTGCGCGCGCTCCGGCGAGTTCGGCGCGTAGCTCTTGATCGGCTCGTTGACGGGTGTCGGCGGGGTGAAGATGCCGTGGCGCATGGCGTGGAGGATCCAGGAGAAGTGCCCATCGCAACGCGAACGGCTGCGGACTGACCGCGGCGGCCTCGTGCGGCAATGTTCACCGCTGGCTCGCCCCACGACGGGGCGGTGAGGATACCGGCGGGTGCGTTGCCGCTCGGCACCGCCGCCGGACGCTGGCGCGGCGCGATCAGCCTCCCGCACCCGCGCCCGAGCGGTTGGCATGGTCGCTTGCTGAAGTCGATCGGTTGACCTGCCCGCTGCACTCGCCTTCTTCAGTCGCCCGCGTCGCTCGTGCGCGCGCGCGCCTCGAACTCCTGCGCCAGCTCGATCAGCGCGCCGCGAACGTGGTACGACCCGTCGCTCCGGAGCGTCGCCACCAGCGGTTCGTCGAGCCACGAATCGCGCCGCTCGGGGGCCCCGGCGCGTGCGGCGAGTTCGGCGACGAGCTGGTCGCGGCGCGCGGTCCTGATCACCCACGTTTCGATGAACTTCCGCAGAGGACACGCCCGGTCGTGGAGCAACTCGTCGACCCCGATTTCCGCCAGTCGATCGGACGAGAGCAGCGCGAGTCCGAGCGGCCCCGCGCGCTGCGGCGCGATGGGCCTCCCCACCGCGATCAGGTGGTCGAGTGCCGCTCGAAACGTGGCGATCCTGGCGCGCGCCGGACGGTCGCCGCCGAGCAGCAGCAGCTCGAGCTCGTCGTAAGTCTTCTGCAGCCGACGGAACGGAGGGTTCGGATCGGCGTGCGGCAGCGCGCGCAGGATCGTCGCGAGATCCTTGGCGTTGCGCTCATACTGAGTCGGATCCCGGTGCCACATGTCATCGAGTTTGCTCGAGGTGGACACGCGATCCGCCAGCAGCGCCTCCCGCAGAGCGATCTCGCCGACGAGCTGCGGCGGGTTGGCGTCGAGCATTGCCAGCACGCGCTCGGCCGGCAGCGCCGGATCGGCGCGGGTGCAACGGAGGAGCTGTTCGAGCAGGTCGCCTTGGCGGTCCAGCGCGATCACCTGCTGCATGAAATCTGGCGGCGTGCCAACGCAGTCCGCGAGCGTCCATGCGGTTCCCACGTCAGCGAGCGCGGCCGCAACCTCTCCGCGAGCGGTGCGTGTCGCGATGCGCAGCGCAAATGCCTGCATCAGCGCCCGGAACTGCGGGTACTTCATCGCGATCGGACTCAATGAGAGCGGCTGACCGGTCGCAAGCAGGCTGAAGCGCGGTCGCTCCGCCGCGAGCCGTGCCTGCTCCATCGCCCCGGCGCTCGCGTCGAGCCATTGCAGCAACTGCGCCACGTCCGGCGCGTCGAGCTGCCCCGTCGACAATGCTTCGACCGCGGCGTCGCTTGCGTCAATCTGTGGTTCCTGGTCCTCGCTCACTCCCGTGAACTTCCACACGTCGACGAACCCTTCGAGTGCCGCCAACAGCAGCGGCGCGCCGTCCTCCTCGCTGCGCTGGTCTTGCGCCTCCGCCTCGAGCGCTGCCGCGTAATCGACCCTCCCGTCCGCCGTCAGAGGCCCCGTGAACCAGGTGGTCTCTTTCGCGATCGTCAGCGGCGGTGGTGGTGGCGGCGTCCAGCCGCGTGCCCATAGGAACACCCCGATCGTGCCGCCGACGACCAGCAGCACGCCGAGCAGCAACCAGCGCATGGTCCGCCGTGCGCCAATCGCGTCGACGGAGGGGGGCGCGGCAGATTGGGCGACGGTGGCTGCCGTGCCTGCTGCTGCTGCGGAGGTTGCGTCCTTCCCGGTCCGCGGCTTCCTCCCGATTGGCTCATTCATCGGATCGAGATCTCGTCGAAGAAGGCGTGCTCGCAGTTCCAGCTCGCGCCGCCGCCGGCCGCGCATTCGATCACGAGCAACCGCTCCATGCCCGCGTGCGCCGACAGATCGATGTCGATGTCGCGCCAGCCGCTCGCTGTCGGCGCGGCGGGAGTCGGCGACGGGCCGACCGTCTCCTCGTGCAGCCACTTCAGCTCGACGGCGATTGCATCGAAGCAGCCGATCTTCAACACGAAATCGCCCTCGCGCGGGTTGCTGAACGCCTCCGAGCTCACGCGCAGATGGAGCTTCGGCGCGCCCGCTGGCAGCGCCACGCGCAACAGGATCCGCGTCGCGGCGCGCTCGTTCAGTGGGTGGACTGCGAGGAAGCCCTTCGCTCCGGGATGCGGCTGACCACTGCGCTTCTGCGGGGTCTCGAACCATTGCGGGTAGAGGTCGTCCGCCGAGATGCCTAGACGATCGAACGCCAGCAGTTCGAGCTCTTTCGCCGCTTTGAAGTCGACGACCTTTTTCGCCAGCAGCGGCAGCGTCGTGTCGAGCTCGGCCAACGTGAACAGTCCCGGCATCGCGAGCGCGGTCGCGCCGAGCTGCGGATCGCTCTTGCCGAGCGACGGCCGGACGCCGCGGGCCGGCGTGCCGTCCTGCTCCGCGAAACGCAGGGTGAAGTTCGACAACCCTTCGTTGTTCTCGACTTTCACCAGCAGCCGATGAACTCCCGGCGTGAGCGTGACCGCGGCGCTCAGCCGATCGCGCGGCAGGATCTGATGGACGTGCTTTGAGATGACGACCGCGTCGTCGAGACGCACCACGACGCCGTCATTCGCGCCGACGAACAGCCCACCCGTGAACGGCTCGCTGACGTGCAGCCACGTGAACGCGTAATGGAGCGTGTGCGCGCCCGGACCCTCAGCGCTTCCGCTGCCGCCGAAGTCGACGCGATCGTCGAGCTGGCGCGCCTCGCGCCAGCTCTTGCCACGGAACGAGGCGCCGACCGCGGGCTCGACCTTCGCTTCGCCTGAATATTCCTCTTCCAGCAGCGTGTCCTTCGGATCGGCGATCGGCCCGCAGATGAACCAACGCCGCACGAATGGCACCAGCCCGCCCGGTCGCTTCGGCTCGCCCGTGATCGGACCGCCGAGCGGCTGCTGCTGTTCTGCGTCGGTCTTCTTCATGCCGGTGAACGTCGCGCGGCGCAGGAACAGCAGCGCGAAGCTGGTCGCGTCGGGACTGGACCACTGGCCGTTCTGCCGCTGCGTCCGAACCAGGTGGCGCGCGCCCTCCGCATACCAGTCGTGGTCGCCGATCTTCGTCCGCTCGCCGATCGCGCCCACCCGCTCGAGGCCGTAGAGGTAGTAGAGGTGGTTGCTCGTGACGACCTCTCGCGATGCGAGCGGATTCCCGTCGACGGCGAAGTGCCCCTCGAGCCACTGCCACGCCTTCTCCAGCAACTGCTCGCCTTTGCGCCGCAGCGAGCCATGGCGCGAATCGCCGGCGAGCGCGTTGTTCGCCAGCTCCGCCATCGCGATCGCTGCCGTCGTCATGCTGCCGGTCGCGCCGTCGTCTTCGCGGTAGCCGAAACCGCCGTCCTCCAGCTGCAGCCGCACCAGCTCCTTCAGCAGTTCCGCCCAGGTGTCACGCTTCGCCTCGAAGCCATGCCGCGACGCGATCCAGAGCCCGAGCGCCGCGTACTGGCTGTTCGACAGGTCGGGCTGTCCATGCGGGTAGGCGAAGCGGCCGCTGCCGTGCTGGTTCTCCTCGATCCACTGCGCGGCGGCGCGGATCGGTTCGTCGAGCTCGGCGCCGCCATGCGCGTCGAACATCGCGATCCGGCACGAGGTCGAGTAGATCGTCAGCAGCGGCGCGTAATGCAGCGCCGCCATCGCCTTCATGATCGACGGGTCGTCGGCGGGCACGCCCGACTTGAGCAGCGCGTACCCGCACAGCGCCGTCGTCCCGTCCTGGAACGTGTGGTCACACGGAAAGTGGCCGTCGTCGCGCTGGATCGACTTCAGGTGCACGACGCCCGCGTCGATCGCGCGGTTCACCCGCTCGGCGAGGCTCGCCGCCTCCTGCGGCTGGAAAGGCGGCGCGCTGGCCGCAAGGAGGATCGAAGCGCTCGCGAGGTGAAGCAACATGCGGCGCAGTGTAGAGCGTGCTCTTGCGTGAGGCGGTGTCGTAGCGCACGCTTCTCCGGGTGCCATCGGGATACGAGCATGATCGCGCAACGCCTCGCATGGTTCTCGGCCGCGGTGATCGCTTTCACTGCCGGCAGCAACCCACCCGGCTGGCATCGCACCATCGACGAAGGCGTCGCGGCGGCGCAGAAGAGCGGGAAAGCGGTCCTGGTCGCCACCGCCTGGGCGAACGAGCAGTGAGCATCGTGCAAGACCTGGCGTGACCAGGTCCAGGCCGATGCCGAGGTGGCGAAGGTCGCGACGCGGTTCGAACTGGTCGAGCAGCTCTACGACGGGCTGAACGGGAAGATCATCGGCTGGACCAAGCAGCACGGCGGGACCAGCGACGATCCGTCGGTGCAGGTGTTCGTGGTCGGCGCCGATGGCAAGGTGATCGAGCGCGCGTCGGACGCGGACGCCCATCAGCCGAAGCAGCTGGTGAAGTGGCTGAGCAAGCACGCTGACGCCTGGGAGAAGGCGCCCCCGAAGACGAAGGTGCCGTTCGTGGCCACGACCCTGCGCGCGTCCGGCAGCGGCGAGACACGCCGCGTGGTCTGCGACGAACTCGACGCCGCGCGCAAGGCCGGCAACCCGGTCGCGATCTACCTTGGCCGCGAACCGCGCGATGGCGACAAGGGCGACGCGAAGGCCGAGGCGACTGCCGCACGCAAGTTCGAAAAGCAGGTCCTCGGCGCGGAGGAAGCAGCGAAGGCGGGCGTCGGCTGGACGCTGCTCAAGCTCGATCGCAGCGAGCCTGACCATGCGTTGCTGGTCGCGACGCTCGGCCGCGCGACGCCGTCGATCATCGCGCCGGCGATCGTGCTGTGGCTGCCAGACGAAAGCGAACCCGTGCTGCTCGATCGCATGACATCGGCCGGCACGCTCGCCAAGTGGTTCAGGAAGGCGCCCGCGAAGGCGCCGTGAGCGCCGGTTCGGTGGCCACGCAACCTGTTCGAGCACACCCGCTGCGCGGAGATCGTCACATGGTCCGCTACGTCGATGGCTTCGTGCTGCCGCTACTCACCCGAAACATCGCCAAGTACCGGAAGCTGGCGCGCATGGCATGCCTGCTCTGGATGGAGCATGGCGCGCTCGAGTACCGCGAGTGCGTCGGCGAGGACCTCAAGGCGAAGTTCGCGGTGCCGTTCCCGAAGGCGCTCCGTGTACGCCGCGGCGAAACAGTGGTCTTCGCCTGGATCACATTCAAGTCGCGCGCGCACCGTGATCTCGTGAACAAGAAGCTGATGGCCGATCCGCGGCTGGCCACGATCTGCGACCCGACGCGAATGCCGTTCGACATGAAGCGGATGCTCTACGGGGGCTTCGAGGTGCTCGTCTCGAGCTGACCGGCTCGCGGGCGGCGGCGCTCGACTAGCCCGCGGGAAGTGGCATCCTCTGCGCCTCATTCCGTTCCGAGGTAGGAGGAATCCCATGGTCCGCTCCCACGCGCTGCTTATTCCGTTGCTCGTCCCGCTGGTCGGCTCGCTCGTCGTCTCGTCTGCGCGCGCCGACGTTCGACTGCCCAAGGTGCTCGCCTCCGGCATGGTCGTGCAGCAGCAGAGCGACGTCGCGATCTGGGGATGGGCCGACGCCGGCGAAGCGGTCGTCGTGAAAGCCAGCTGGGGCTCGGCCTCGATGGCGACCGCGGGCGCCGATGGCCGCTTCAAGTTGATGCTGGCCACGCCGAAGGCGAACGAGGCGCTCCACCAGATCGAGGTGAAGGGCAAGAACACGCTCGTGCTGGAGGACGTGCTGGTCGGCGAGGTGTGGCTCTGCGGCGGGCAGTCGAACATGGAGTGGGCGTTCGCGTACGGCGGCGTCAACGACGTCGAGAACGAGCGCAAGGCGGCGAACGATCCGTGGGTGCGGCTGTTCGACGTGCCGAACGTGGTCTCCGCGACGCCGAAGGACGACTGCGATGCGACGTGGCGGCCGGCGACCTCGGAATCGGTGAACGGCTTCAGCTGCGTCGGCTGGTTCTTCGCGCGCGAACTGCGCCGCGAACTCGGCGTGCCGGTGGGCCTCATCGGAGTGAACTGGGGCGGGACGGTGGCGCAGGCGTGGATGCGGCGCGAGGCGCTCGCAACCTTCCCGCGGCTGCAGACCGATCTCGACTGGGTGGCGAACGAGGCGGCGGCGAACGGCGGCGATGAGGTCGCGCGCAGCTGGGCGCGCTGGTGGGAGCTGCTCGACGAAAAGGACCTCGGCGCGCGCAATCAGTGGGCGAGCGCGCAATTCGACGACTCGGGTTGGAGCGAGGTGGCGGTGCCCGATGCCTTCGTCGGGCTCGACAACGTCGACGGCGCGGTTTGGTACCGCAAGACGCTCGAGACGCTGCCGCACGAATGCGTGAACGTGCCCGCGATCCTTTCGCTCGGCGCGATCGACGACATGGATCAGGTCTTCTTCGATGGCAAGAAGATCGGCGGGATCGAGGTGAACGGCCGTTGGACGGAGGCGCGACGCTACGAGATCCCCGCCGAGGCGATGACGCCGGCGCGGCACGTGATCGCGGTGCGCGTGGTCGACACCGGTGGCGGCGGCGGAATCATGGGGGAGGGTGCGGCGGGTGTTTCGCTATCGCCGATCGTCGCGAATCGCCCGATCGCTCCGATCAAGCTTTCCGGCCCATGGAAACGCCGTCCCGGCTGCGGGGCCGACGGCCTGCCGGCGCTGCCCACCGGCGTTGGCCAGCTCCACGCGAACGTCGCGTCGGTGCTCTGGAACGGCCTGATGGCGCCGGTCGTCCCCTTCGGCATCCGCGGCGCGCTCTGGTACCAGGGCGAGAGCAACATCGGCCGCGCAACCGAGTACCTCGCGCTGATGAAGGGGTTGATCGGCGACTGGCGCGCGCAGTTCGGGCGCAGCGACGCGCCGTTCCTGTTCGTGCAGATTGCGCCCTACAACTACGACGGCTCGCGTCGTGCCACCTCCGAGCTGCGGCAAGCGCAGTTCGAGACGCTCGCCGTCCCGAACACCGGCATGGCCGTGACCATGGACATCGGCAATGCGACCGACATCCATCCCGGCAACAAGCAGGACGTCGGCCATCGCCTGGCGCTGTGGGCGCTCTCCCAGACCTACAAGCGCGATGTCGGCGAATGGTCGGGGCCGCTTTACGCCTCGCATGCGATCGAGCGCGACACGATCCGCGTTCGCTTCACCCATGCCGGCGGCGGCCTGGTGGCAAAGGGCGGCGCGCTCACTGACTTCGAGCTCTGCGGCAAGGACGGCCAGTGGCTGCCGGCGCAGGCGACGATCGACGGCGAGACCGTGCTGGTGCGGTGCGCCGCGGTCCCGCAGCCGACCGATGTCCGCTTCGGCTTCGCCGACGCCTGCGCGCCGAACCTCTTCAACAAGGCCGGCCTGCCGGCGTCGCCGTTCTGCCGGATCACGCAGTAAGGGATCGCGATGTGACGACCGCCGCCGCGGCGCGCTCTGGGGCGGGGCGGTGGTCGTCGTCTGCAAGCGGGTGAGCATGAGCGGCGAGGAATTGACGCCTTAGCGGACGGCGCGGGCCGACGCGCTTTACGCGCGCGCGGCGCTGCTGCCGGCCGCCGACTGGCCGATGTTCCTCGCCATCGAGGCTGCCGAGGAAATCGAACTGGTCGATGTGGTCCTCGAGCGGCTCCGGGCACGCGCGAAACGCGACGCGAGCACCGGCGCGCGCGCGAAGGCGCCGGCCCCGGCCCCCGAGCGCGACCCTTGGATCGGGAAGAAACTCGGCGACTTCGTGCTGCTCGAACGCGTCGGGCGCGGCGCGATGGGCCTGGTCTTCAAGGCGCGCCAGGCGTCGCTGCAGCGCGACGCCGCGGTGAAGATCCTGCCGTTCGAGGCGCTCTCGAACGCGAATCAGGTCACGCGCTTCGACAAGGAGGCGCGGGTCGCGGCGCGCCTGCGCCATCCGCATCTCGATTCCGTCTTCGCGGCCGGTTGCGACCACGACGTCCACTGGTTCGCGATGGAGCTGGTGGACGGGCCCGACCGCGCGCGGGAGATCAAGCGGCTGCGTGGTGAAGTCGTCGACGGTGCCGCTAGCCCGTCCTATTCATGACCGCGAGGTCAGGCAGCGTTGCTGAGCTGATCCGAGGTTCGGCGATCGTTTCGACGCCGCGATTTCAGCAGCGATCGCTCACGGACCCCGAGTTGGTGTCGTCGAGGCAAGGCTCCGACGACCGAATCCGGGGTCGTCGCGACATTCGAGACGGATTGGCTCCGCGATCGTCACGTCGATCGAGCCGATCCGCCGAGCTCGTTCAGGCCAGCGCAGCGAGCGGCAGCGCGCCGCAGCGCTGCACGACCGCTCGCCAGCGATCTCGCCACGGATGACTCGCCGCCAGATGCAGGACGACGCGTCGCACCGTCTGCACGACTCGTCCGCCGATCTTGATCAGTTGCAGCCGCAGCGTGCCGACCTGCGCGCGCACCTCGTCCTTTGCCGTGATTCGGCAGCGCAGCTCCTGGTAGAGCACGTACGCCGCGGCGGTCAGCAGCAGCCGCAGCTGGTTCGCGGCGAAGCTGGTGCAGCTGGTGCGGTCGATCGAAAGATCGTCCTTCAGCTCCTTGATCCGGTTCTCGGTATCGCCGCGCTGGCAATAGAAGTCGTACGTCTTCCCCGCACCCAGGCGCCGCAGGTTCGTCACGACGTAGCGCGGGTTGTCCTGCGGCGGCTTCGCAGCCTCGCGCACCACCTCGGCCTTGTAGATCACCCGCCGCTCGACTTCGTGCCAGCTGCGGGCCGCGTAGCGCGCCTCGCCGAAGAGCCGCACCGATTCACCGGTCTGCAAAGAGATGCGGCGCGCCTTCTGCATCAGATCGGCCGATTCGCGCTCGAGGACGGCATTCCCCGCCATCGCCACCACGTACTCGACCTCGAGGTCGTTCAAGAGATCGAAGAGTGCCGGGCCCGCGAAGCCCGCGTCGAGCCGCACCACGATCCGCGCCCCGCGAAAGGCCGCGCGCAGCGCCGGCACCAGACGCCGCAGCAGCGCGACTGCCAGATGCTGCTTCGGCGCGTCGTCGAAAGAGATGAAGCCCATCAGCGGCAGATCGCACCACGTCCCGTACTTGCCGTGGAAGAGCGACTGCTGCTGGTGCCCGTGCGTCGGATCCACGGTGCCGTCAAGATCGATCGTGATCCGCTTCGCGCCGCGATGGCGCCGCCGCTGCGCCGCGATCACCGTCTCCATCAGCGCCTTGCCCATCCGCCACAGCGAAGTCCGCAACACATGATTCTCGAAGCGCGACAGCGTCGGCTGTGACGCCAGTCCGTCTGCCGCCTCGCACAAGAGCCCGTGCAGCGGATCGCTCGCCATCCGGCCCGCGTCGTTGCCATCCACGTAGCCGCAGGCAATCCCGTACACCCGCTGCCGCACCAGCTCCAACAGCGCGTGCCGCACCTTGCCCGAGCAGCGGGCGTCGTGCATCCCAGCCGCCAACGCCGCGGTCACGCCCACCGAAGAGTCGAGCGCCTTCAGCAGCAACGCGCCGCCGTCCGAGGTCGTCGACGGCTCGTCGAAGGCGACTTCGAACGGACGAGAATCGACACTGGAAAAGAGGACACGCTGTCGGCTACTGTCGCGCACGCTGAAAGCCCATTGGAGTGCATTGGATTAGCTGTAGGAGGCAATCCGTACGCTTCGGGGCTTTCGCGTTTCAAGGATCGTGAATTATTCGGGCGAGGTGGACGGGCGATGAAGCGCAGATGAAAAGTCTGGCGCCGGGCGACCCGGGGACATTCACCCGAGTTCGACGCCCTGTCAAGGTGACTGATCGATGATCGCGGTGCCCTCGATGCGTGCGCACGAAATGCATCCTCGGGGCAGGCGTCGTGAAGCTGGCCGACGATCCACCGGGTGCTTCTGCGAGCGGCGCGAAGAGCGAGTCGCAGGTGAGGAGGAACTAGGATCGCGAAGTCGGGCAAGTGTCTCGCATTGAAAGCCGCAATCTCCTGCTGCAGGAAACGATGACCGCCAGCGCACCGCGCAGCCTCGACTCGCCTGCCGCCGTCGGATTCGCCTCGATCCGCGGCGCGCTGCTGCTCGCGGTCGCGCTGTGGCTGCCGATGGTGCTGTTGCGTTCGGCGTGGCCGGTCGACGAGACGCGCTACGCCGACGTCGCGCTGGCGATGCAGGAGAGCGGGCAGTGGTGGGTGCCGGTGCTGCACCAGAAGTGGTACGTCGAGAAACCGCCGCTCTTTTTCTGGGCGATCGCGGGCCTGGCGCGTCTCGGGTTGCCGATCGAACGCGGGCCGATGGCGGTCTCGCTGCTCGCGTCGCTGGCGACGATCGCGCTCTTGCCGGCGATCGGTCGTGCGTGCGGACTCGCGGCGAGCAGCGTGCGGCGTGGCGCGCTGGTGTTCGTGCTGGCGCCACTGGTCGCGGTGTACGCGCAACTTGGCTACATCGATCCGCTGCTGACGGCGGCGGTCACGGCGGCGGTTGCGTGCGCGCTCAAGCGATCGACGTTGTCGCGCGAGCGGGTGGTCGCGCGCGTCGGCTTCGCGTTGCTCGAAGGCGGGCTGCTCGCGGCGGGGCTGCTGACCAAGGGGCCGGTGGTGTTGTTGTTCGCGGTGGGGCTGCGCATCGGGGCGTGCTTCGCCGCACGCGGGTCGACGATCGCGCGGGCACCGGGCCGGTTTGTCTGGCTCGACTTGCTGACCCTAGGTGTGGCCGTGGCGCTGGCATTGGCGTGGACGGCGAAGGCGCGCGCGATCGCCGGCGAGCCCTATCTCCACGACCTCATCTTCGGTCAACTCGAGCGTCGCATCGCCGGCACCGAGAAAAAGCACCATCAGTTCCCCGGGTTCGCGCTGCTGGTGATCGTGGTCGGCGGACTTCCGTGGAGCGTGCTGGCGCTCGGCGCGCTGCGGAAACCGTCGCTTGGCGGATGGCGGCCGTCGCCGCGGATCGCGGGATTGCTCGGAGTCGGCGTGGTGCCGAGCGTGTTGCTCGCCTTGCTGCCGACGCAGCAGCCGCATTACGTGCTGCCGGCGCTGCCCGCGCTCGCGCTGCTGGCGGGAGAGCGCCTCGGTGAGCGGTTTGCCGGACGGCCGCGGATCTGGGCGCGGAGGTGCGTCGGCGCGGTCGGTGTGTGGATCGGCGCGAGCCTCGTCGCTGCGGCGGGAGCGCTTGCGTTGTGCGTGCCGGTCGCCACACCGCTTTGCGACGATTGGCTGCTGCAAGGGGTGCTGGCGACGGCGGGCGCGACGGTTCTCATGGTCACTTGGCTGAGAGGGCGCGCAGGCGCAGGAGCAACGGCTCCAACCGCCTCGACCGCCTTGACCGCCTTGACCGCCCCGACCGTCGCGACCGTGGCGGTGTTGCTGCTCCTGCCAGTGATCGCCAGCCGCGTCGATCGCATCATCGCGGCGCGAGATCTCCTCGCCGCGCCGGCGATCCGAGAGGCGACGCGCATCGTGGCGCCGACCGGTCTGCGCTCTTCGCTGCGTCTCGCCACGCGACTTCCGCGGATCGAGGGGTTCGAGCGCAAGCTGCCGCTCGAGCTCTTGCGCGAGGATCCGTCGTTGATCGCCATCGTGCGGGCCGACGATGCTGTCGAGCAGAAATTGGCGGGCGTCACCGTGGAAGTCGCGCGCGGCTGGTTCAAGGGGCGTTGCCTGGTGGCACTCCGGGCGGCGCCGTGAAGCCCCGCTCGGCCTGGAAGCGTGCGCGCGATCGAGGCGCCGCGATGCTGGTCGGCGCCCTCTTGTGCGCGGCCCGTGTCATGCCGGCACGGCCCACCGTCCGCTTCGGCGAACTGCTCGGGGCGTTGGTCGGGCGTCTCGATCGGCGCCGGCATGCGGTTGCGACCACCAATCTCGAACTCGCCTACGGCCCCGCGCTCGACGCTCCCGCACGCCGGCGCATCGTCGCAGGCGTCTATCGCCACCTCGGTCGGTTCCTGTTCGAGGAACTGCTGCTGCTGGCGAACCCGAAGTTGCGGCCGTTGTCGCGCTTCATCCGTCTCGACGGCGTCGAACGGACGCGCGACGCCGCCACCCGCCACGGCGCGGTGATCATCGTTGCGCTCCATCAGGGCCACTGGGATCTGCTCGGCGGCGCGATCAGCGAGCAGGTCGCACCGCTGAACGTCGTGATGCAGCCGATGCGCAACCCGGCGCTGAACGTGCGGATCGTCGAGTTGCGCAAGAGCCTGGGTCTCGGCCTGATCGAGCGCGAGAACGCCGTCGTCGCGCTGTTCCGCTGCCTGCGCCGCGGTCACAGCGTTGGCCTGGTCTGCGACCTCGATCAGGAGGATTCGCCGGCGTTCGTCGACTTCTTCGGCATCAAGGCGGCGACGGTGCGCACGCCGGCCGTGCTGGCGATCCGGACCGGCAAGCCGATCGTCGTGGTCGCGTCGTGGAGTCTCGGCGGCGCCCTTCACTACGCCGGCGAGCTCGCCCTGCCCCTGCTGCCTGACCCGAACGCCGACCCGGTGGTCGAGGAGGCGCGGTTGCTGTGCGAGATGAACCGCCAGTGCGAGGCGTTCGTGCGCGCCCATCCAGAACAGTGGAACTGGATCCATCCGCGCTGGAAGACGCGGCCGCCGGAAGAACGCGCCACTCAACCGCCGCGCGCGTCCTGAGACCCATGGACCCGACGACCGAAACCTCGAAGCGCGAGCCTGGCGCCGGACCGCTGATCCGCCGCGTCGACGGCGGTGTGGAGATCCGCGCGTGGGTGCGCGGAGTTCCGGTCGAGAGCGACGCCTATCGCCAGCTCGAGAATCTCGCCCGGCTGCCGATCGTGCACGGTCACGTGGTGGCGATGCCCGATGTCCACGTCGGCATCGGCGCGACCATCGGGACGGTCTTCGCCAGCCAGGTGGCCGTCGTGCCGGCGGCGGTCGGTGTCGACATCGGCTGCGGGATGATGGCGCTGCGCACCAGTCTCGCGGCGCGCGATCTGCCGGATGACCTGCGCTCGATTCGGCGCGCGATCGAGCAGGCGGTGCCGCACGGCCGCACCGACAACGGACGGCGCGGCGATCGCGGCTCGTGGGGCAGTCCGCCGCCGCCGGCTGCGGAGGCGTTTGCGACGCTCGAACCGCGGCTGAAAAACATCGTGCAGAAACACCCGGGGGCGCGTCATCGCGATCCGGTGCGTCAGCTCGGCACGCTCGGCACCGGCAACCACTTCATCGAGCTCTGCCGTGACGATGAGGAACAGCTCTGGGTGCTGCTGCACTCCGGCTCGCGCGGCATTGGCAATCGCATCGGCACCTACTTCATCGAGCGGGCGCGCCAGCGGCTGCACCAGGATCTCGGCAACCTGCCCGACAAGGATCTGGCGTGGCTCGATCATGGGTCGCGCGACTTCGTGGACTACGTCGAAGCGGTCGAGTGGGCGCAGGAGTACGCGCGCACGAACCGCGAGCTGATGATGGCGGCGGTGATCGGCGCGATGCGCACCTGCGCGCTGCCGGCATTCCGCGCCGACCTGATGGCGGTCCAGTGCCATCACAACTACGTGGCACGGGAACGCCACGCAGGCGTCGATCTGCTGGTCACGCGCAAGGGCGCCGTGCGCGCCGGTAAGGGCGAGCTCGGGATCATCCCGGGCAGCATGGGCGCGCGCAGCTTCATCGTGCGTGGGCGCGGCAATCCGGAGAGCTTCCAGAGCTGCAGCCACGGTGCCGGGCGGCGCATGTCGCGCACGGCGGCGAAGAAGCAGTTCACGATCGCCGACCACGAGGCGGCGACGCGCGACGTCGAGTGCCGCAAGGACGCGCAGGTGATCGACGAGACGCCGATGGCCTACAAGGACATCGACGCGGTGATGGCGGCGCAGGCCGATCTGGTCGAAATCGTGCACACGCTGAAACAGGTGATCTGCGTCAAGGGATGAGCGCGCGATGGCGTGCAAGCAGGATCGGGGTGGCCGTCGTGATCGAGCTCGATGGTTCGATGGGCGAAGGCGGAGGGCAGCTCCTGCGAGCTGCGCTCGCACTGTCGTTGGCGACGCGCCAGCCGTTTCGCATGGAGCGCATCAGCGCGCGACGCGGGAAGCCCGGCCTGCTCCGCCAGCACCTCACCTGCATGCAGGCGGCGGCACGAATTCGCCATTGGAACCGCCGGTAGCACGCTGCTGGTGCTGCAGTCGGTCCTGCCGCTGGTCGCGCGCTGCGGTGCGAACGCGATCGCACGACTGGTGCGCCACGGCTTCTTCCCGGCGGGAAGCGGCGTGATCGAGGTCGACATCGAGCCGGCGACGACCACGCGGCCATTCGAATTGCTCGAGTGCGGCGCGCTGCGCCAGCGTTCTGCCGTCGCGCTGTTCTCGAATCTGTCCCGAACGATCGCGGCGACCGAGTGCAACCAACTGCGGAGGAGTCTCGGGTGGCGGCCCGACGAGTGTCAGGCGGTCGGCGTCGAGGCGCACGGACCCGGCAACGCGCTGCTGTTCACCTTGGAGCATGAGCAGCTCGTCGCCGTGTCGAGCGCTGCGCGCTGAGCCCGCGATCGAAACGGTTACGCTTCCTGCCGATCGGTCGCGGCGCTGCCGTCGTCGGCGCGCTCGATTTCGGGAGGCTCCATCGTGCTCGCTTCCGTCGCGGCGGACGGCTTCTTCGGCGAGCTGTGGGCGAAGCTCGTCGACCCGATCGGGATGCTCGGGGTGGCCGGGCAACTGGTCTTTGCCGGGCGGATGGTGTTGCAGTGGTGGGTCTCGGAGAAGTGCGGCCAAAGCGTCGTCCCGAAGATCTTTTGGCACATGAGCCTCTGGGGCTCAGTCATGGTGCTGATCTACGCCGTACACGCGCGCGACCCGGTCCTGATCCTCGGCCAAAGCACCGGATTCGTGGTTTACGTCCGCAATCTGGTTCTGCTGTCACGCAGGCGCGAAAAGCAGAGTTCAACGCCGGTCTAGATCGGCTTCAGAACAAGAACTCAAACCGTTTCACATCAACACGTTAAGGTAGATTTTGAGGCGACTCGCCAGCCACTGGACAGCCCCGCGGCGGCGGGATAAGACTCCGGCCCGCGCAACTAGCAGTTGTGGTCAGCCGCTCCAAAAACCACCACGCCTAGCATCTTCGATTAAAGTGGAGCGTTTTCAGAGCTAGAGCGGCGGCGCTTGTCAGGAATGCGGAAGGGGAAGGGGACTGCGGGTTGCTCTGGGGGGCGGCCCGCCGCTGTCTAGCGAGCGCTGTTCCTCAAGTGCGACGGCCGCACTGTGAGCGCAGTGTCCATGCACAGCACCGAATGCGAGTCATTAGGGGGAGGCTTTCACGTGATCCAACCGGCGGCGGCGATGAATGCGGCGAAACTGAATGACGCGGGCGCTAGTGACGGTGGCGGTGTCGGACTGTCGAAGAACGCGCTGACGGTTCTCGAAAACCGCTACCTCAATCGCGACGACGACGGCAAGGTCATCGAGACGCCCGCGCAGCTCTTCCGTCGGGTCGCCCACGCGGTCGCCGCCATCGAGAGCAAGTGGGGTCTGTCGGCCGAGGCGATCCAGGAAGTCGAGGACGCCTTCTATCGCACGATGACCGAGCGACTCTTCATGCCGAACTCGCCGACGTTGATGAACGCGGGGCGACGGCTCGGGATGCTGTCGGCGTGCTTCGTCCTGCCGCTCAATGACTCGATCCCCGACATCATGGAGACGGCGCGCCAGATCGCGTTGGTCCAGCGCGCGGGCGGCGGCACCGGCGTCGACCTGTCGCAGTTGCGGCCGAAGGGCGCGATCGTCAAGTCGTCCGGTGGCACGACCGACGGCCCGCTTTCGTTCCTGAAGATGCTCTCCGCAGTCACGGACGCGATCCAGCAGGGCGCGTTCCGCCGCGGCGCGAACATGGGAATGATGCGGATCGATCACCCCGACATCGTTTCGTTCGTCGACCTGAAGGGCGATCTCACCAAGGTCACCAACTACAACCTGTCGGTCTCGATGACCGACGAGTTCATGGATCGGCTGCGCAAGACGCCGGACGCCCCGCACCTCGTCCGCGACCCGCACAGCAAGAAGGTCGCTGCGCTGCGCAAGAGCACCGGGCGCGCCGTCTACGGCGAGATCCCGCCCGAAAAAGTGGGCGAGTTCCTGACCGTCCGCGAGCTGTGGGACCGCATCACGACCCGCGCCTGGAACACCGGCGAGCCGGGGCTGATCTTCATCGACGAAGTCAATCGCCACAACCAGACGCCGCACATCTTCGAAATGCGCGCGACCAATCCGTGCGGCGAGCAGCCGCTCGGCCCCTACGAGGCATGCAACCTCGGCTCGGTCAACCTCGAGCGCTTCTATCGGCCGGCCGTGCGCGGCTCGCTCAAAGAGCGCATCGACTGGGACAAGCTGAAGAACGTCGTGCGCACTTGCATCCGCTTCCTCGACGACGTGGTCGAGGTGAACAACTACCCGACCAAGGAGATCGACGACGCCTGCCGCTCGAACCGCAAGGTTGGGCTCGGCGTGATGGGCTGGGCTGACCTGCTGTTCCAGCTCGGCATCAAGTACGACTCGGAGGAAGCGCTGCAGCTCGCTCGCGATGTCGGCAGCTTCATCCAGAAGACTTCGTGGGAGATCGGCGCCGAGCTCGCCGAGCAGCGCGGCTGCTTCAAGAACTGGAAGGGCTCGACCTGGGACACGAAGCACAAGATCAAGGCGCGCAACGCCCACTACGTGACCATCGCCCCGACCGGCACCATCTCGATCATCGCCGGCTGCTCGGGCGGCATCGAGCCGATCTTCTCGCTCGCGTTCATGCGCCAGGTGCTCGACGGCAAGACGCTCTCCGAAGTGAACCCGATCTTCCAGCAGGCGCTCAAGGACTCGGTGAAGAGCGACCACGACATCGAAAAGGCGATTGACCACGCGGCGTCGAAGGGGACGGTGCAGGACTGCGACCTGATCCCGGCGGGCGTGCGCGAGATCTATCGGACGGCGCGCGACATCGCACCCGAGTGGCACGTGCGCATGCAGGCGGCATGGCAGGAGCACACCGACGCGGCGGTCAGCAAGACGATCAACTTGCCGCCCGATTGCGACGTGGCGACGGTCGAGGCCGCGTACATGCTGGCCTACGAGACCAAGTGCAAGGGCATCACGGTCTATCGCGACGGCAGCCGGCCGTTGCAGCCGATGGCACTCAAGGGCGAGGTCGGCAAGACGCTGGGGGATATGGCCGCCGGCGCGAAGACGGCGCCGGTCGTCGTGGCCGTTCCGACCGGCCCGATGCGGCCGATCTCGTTGCCCGAGATCATGCCGTGCGTGCGCGTCCGCCAGTTCACGCCGTTCGGCAACATGCACGTGAAGATCAGCGTCGAGCCGAGCACCGGCATCGAGCGCGAAGTCTTCGCGCAGCTCGGCAAGGGCGGCGATCTCGCCAATTCCGACCTCGAGGCAATCTGCCGGATCGTGTCGTTGTTCCTGCGCTGCAACGGCGACTTCCTGCTCGCCGTGAGCCAGCTCGACGGGATCGGCTCGAGCCTGTCGGTGCCGAGCAAGGAAGGGCGGATCAAGTCGCTGGCGGACGGACTCGCGCACGCACTGCGGAAGTACCTCACGGCGAAGCAAAAGTTCGGCATCAAGGGGCTGCTGCTCGGCGAGACCGACTGCGCGAAGCTCTCCGACGGCCACGCGATGAATGGCGGCAACGGCGGCGGCGGCGGTAATGGCAGCGGCCACGCCGCGGCACCGGCCGTCGCGGAAATGCCGGTGGTGTTGAAGCCGAAGGAGATGTTCAAGATCAAGTGCCCGAGCTGCGAGATCGGCACGCTCGCCTTCCAGGAAGGCTGCGTGAAGTGCCATGGATGCGGCTACAGCCAGTGCTGATGTCAACGCGGCTTGCGGCGGGGGATCGTCTGCGTCGTCGGAGCGCCCATCGCAGTGTCCTTTCGGACACAGCTTCGGGACGCTCCTCCTAGCAGCCGAGCCCCCGGCGCGGCGCCGCTGGCGGCAGGTGGCGGGGAACGCGCGGCGGGTACGCGCGCGGAGACGAGGCGCGGCGGGTACGCGCGCGGAGACGAGGCGCGGCGGGTACGCGCGCGGAGACGAGGCGCGGCGGGTACGCGCGCGGAGATGGGGAGGCGCGGCGGGCAGGGGTTAGGGGAGTAGGAAGACGCCGGAGGTTGAGGGGTCGAGGATTGGGGCGGGGCCGGCGGCGAGCAGGTGGTCGATTGGGGGGAGCTGGTCGGCGAGCAGGTCGCAGTGTCCGTCTTGGCCGTCCCACTGCAGGAGCTCGCCGCGGTCGGTGCCGAGGATGACGACGTCGCGGTCGTGGGCGCCCTCAAGCCACGCTGCCACTGCCGTCAGCTCGCCGACGGGATTGCGCGCGCGGTCGATCTGCCGTGATGCGACGGGGTGGAAGCTCTGGCCGCCATCGATGCTCTTCCAGAGGGAAGAGGGGTCGGTGGGATCGGGCGGCATTGGCGGCGGCCAGCTGATCGCGTACGCGTCGCCGCGCGGCAGATCGGTGAAGTGGACGATCCGCGGTCGACGGTCGGTCGGCCAGCCGATTACCGGCCGGAACGTGCGCGCGCCGTCGATCGAGCGCAGCAATGTGGTCGCGGTGCGTGCGAGCCAGACCTGTCCGTCGAACGGGTGACTCGCGAGGGCCGCGATCGGGTGGGTGCTGCTCGCCGAGCCGCTCGCCGTGACCTGCGACCACAGCTGCGGCGGCTGTCCCGGTTCGCTCACGAGCCACACGCCACTCCCCTCGACCAGCAGCAGCGCCGACCGCGGCCGTCCCGGGATCGACAGCACGCGCAACGCTCCGCCTTCCGTGCGCCAGCGCAGCTCGAAGTGCGCGCCGCCATCGCGGCTCTCCAGCAGTTCGCCGGCCGCGGTGCCGAGCCACCACGTCTCGCCGTGGCCGGCGATCGTCAGCAGCGACGTGATCGCCGCGCGGCTCGCCCGCGCCAGGCGGCGCGTCTGCGTTCCGTCGCGAGCCGCGACGACGAGATCGCCCGATTCGAGTCCCGCCGCGACCCGCCCGCCAGGCAGTCGCGCCAGCGCCGTGACGGCCGCCTCGCCGATGATCGGCGTGACCGCGCCTGCCTGCCAGCGCAGCAACCCGTCGCGTGAGCCGATCCAGAGGATGGGGGCGGTCGCCGTCGTCATGCCTCGCCTCGATCGCCTCCCGATGCGCCGCGCTCCTAGACTCGCTTGCCGCGTCAACGTAACGCTCGCAAGACACAACGCGTCTTGCAGCTTCGGAGAAGTCGATGACACCTGCCGATCCCGGCCTCCGCGATGCCCGCATCAGAGCCGAGGTTGCAGAGTTCCTGTCGTCGAGCCACGGCGCCGCGTTCGCAACCGACCGCGTCGCTGCGGGTGAGGTCGCGCGCACCTTTCTAGACATCTGCGGGAACGAGCTTGGCGAGCGGCTCGACCTCCTCGACGAGGAGCACTTGCGCGAGGCGCTGCTCGAACGGCTGCCGCGCCGCCTCGCGCCGGGCGAGCCGATCTCGCGCCGCGCGCCTGCGATCGTGCGCGCACTCCTCGCCTGGGCTCACGAGCTGCGGCCGAATGCGAACTCGTGGAAGCTCGACGGCTTGCTCGATTCGCTGGCCGAGTCGTTCCCGGCGCGCCTGCGTGCGATCGGCGGCAGCGCACCCGCCACGCCAACCGCGCCGATCACGCGACCGGGCAGCAAGCTCGGCCGCAACGACCCATGCCCTTGCGGCTCGGGCAAGAAGTGGAAGAAATGCTGCGGCGCGGGGGCGGCGAGCTGACGACGCGCGCAGCGGCAGTCGACTCGAGCGCCGCCTCAGCCGGATGAAGGTGACGCCTTTGCGGGCGACTTCGGCTGCTGCTTCTGCTGCTGCAACGACATCTGCCCCTGCCGCTGCACCGCCTTGTCGCGCAACGGGCTGCCCTCGGGAGAGAGTTCCGCCGCGCGCGCGTACGCGTTCTTCGCCGCGTCGCGGTGTCCCGCCGCCTCCTCGGCCTGCCCGAGGTAGTAGTGCGCCACTGGCTGATCGGGGAAGAGTGCGGTTGCGCGGCGCAACGAAGCCGCAGCCGGCGCCGCCTTGTTCGCGTCCAGATCGCAGAGGCCGAGGAAGAACACAGGCTTCCAATACTCCTTCGAGGGCGTGGCCTTTTGCTGCATGGCGCGCGCTTTCTCGAAGTTCGCGCGCCCCTTGTCGCCGGCGCCCTGCGCGAACGCGATCTCCCCGACCAAGCACTCCGCGACCGGATCCCCTGGCAGCGCGCGGCGCGCTTCGTCGGCGAGCTTCGCGGCCTCGGCCAACTTGCTCTTGTCGCCGCTGTCGAACAGGCTCGTCGCCTTCGCCTGCTTCTGGTAGGCAGGCGCCTGACTCTTCAGCCGAGCCGTGATCGCCGTGAAACGATCGTTCGCACCGGCCGGCGCCCGGAACTCCGCCGGCTTCTTCGCCAGCACCTGCGGACAGGTCTTGCGGATGGTCGAGTCGATCTCGTCGATGCGGGTCGCGTTGGTCGGGTGCGTGCGCAGGAACGCCGGCGTCGAGCTCCCCGCCGCCGCTTCGAGTCGCGCGAAGTACTCGAAGGTCTTCTTCATCTCGCGCGGGTCGTAGCCCATCGCGTTGGCGAAGTGGACGCCGCGTTCGTCCGATTCGCTCTCCTGATCGCGGCTGAATTTGAGCAGCGTGAGCGGCGCCGCGTAGTTGGCGATGGCCGAGACGTAGGCTGGCTGATCGGGGTCCTTCTTCAGCAGTTCCTCGCCGATGCCAACCGCGCCGAGCAGGAGCTGCGCGGCGAGCGTCCGGTTCTGCTGCAGCATCGAGTGCTGATGCTCGACATGGCCGAGTTCGTGGCCCAGGATCGCGACGAACTCCGCTTCCGAGCCGAGGTTTTCGAGCAGCCCGCGCGTGATGTAGACGTAGCCGCCGGGCAGCGCGAACGCGTTCGGCTCCGGCGAGTGGAGGATCGCGAACTTGTAGGCGAAGTCGTCCTTGCGGACCGAGTGGCTGGCCATCTCCTTCACCACGCCCTCGAGGTAGACCTGCGCGGACGCATCGGGATAGGCGCCCCCGAACTGTTGCTCGAAGTTGGGTGCCGACTGGTCGCCGAGCGCCTGCTCCTCCGCGTTCGACCACTGCATGACCGCGAAGCGCTTTTGACCGGTCACCTTGTCGGTCACGCAGCCAGCGAACAGCGCCAGCGCGGCGAGCAGGGCGAATCGGGTGCTGGAACGGGCGCGACGAGCCATCGAACGACTCCTAGGCGGCAACCTCTGCGGCATCCAGCGCAGCCGCAACGACCGGCGCGGCGATTCGCCAAGGTTGCGGCGGCGCGCCGGGCGGGTGAGCATAAGGCGCGATGAGCAGGAGCACGGTGATGGCGTTGCAACGGCGATCTCCCGACGCATTCGCGGCGGCGTGGTAGGAGCCGCCTTGGACGCCATCCGAGCGCGCAATCTCTCCTTCGCCTACCGCCGCTTCCCTTGGTCGCGCCCGCAGTTCGCGCTGCGCGATGCCTCGCTGGTCGTCGCGCCGGGCACGCTCCACCTGCTGGCCGGCGCAAACGGCGCGGGCAAGAGCACGCTGCTGCGGCTGCTGGCTGGCATCGCGTTGCCGTCGAGCGGCGAACTCGAATTGCTCGGCCTGCGTGCCGGAGCCAAGGCATTGCGCGGCCGCGTCGCCTGGATGCCCGAAGCGAGCCATGACGGCTGGGGGCTGCCGATCGAATCGATGGTCGAGCTCGCGGCCGAATTGCACGGCTTCAGCGGGGCCGCGCGGCGCGAGCAGGTCGATCGAGCGCTTGCTGATGTGCAGCTCGAGCCGCTGCGCCGCCGCCAGTGGTCGACGATCTCGAAAGGCGAGCGCCGACGCGCCGCGGTCGCGCAGGCGCTGGCCACGGGCGCAGAGCTTCTGCTGCTCGACGAGCCGCTCGATGGTGTCGATCCGGAATCGGCGGAGCGACTGCTCGAACGGCTGGTCGCACGCACGCGCGCGGGCGCGACGGTGGTCGTCTCCTCGCATGTGCTGCTCGACGGGACGGCGGGTGGCGATGTGCTGACCGTGCTCGATGGCGGCCGCGTCGTCGCCAGCGGACGGCCCGCCGAACTCCTGCGCGACGCGGCCGGCGCGCGCGTCACGTTCGCGCAACTGCTGCGAAGCACGCGGAGCGGTGGGTGAGCAGCGGCGTTGGCGCCACCGCGCGTCGAATCTTCGCGCTCGCGCGAGCGACCGTTCGCGAGCGGTTCCTTGCCGGGACACTGCTGTTGGCGCTGGCGTTCGCGGCGTGCTGGTGGCTGGCGGAGCGCGACCTCGCTTCGGTGCTGCCCGATTGGACCGCGGGGCTCGAGTTCGAGCGCCGGTTCACCTTGCTGGCGTGGGTCGCGAGCGGTGCGGCGCTGCTGGCGGGCGCCCACGTGCTTGGCGCCGACCGGCGCACTCAGCAGCTCGACGCTTGGCGTGCCGCGCCATTGCGGATGGGCGAGCTGTTGCTCGGCCGGGTCGGCGGAGCGGCGGTTCGCGTCGCGTGCGGCGCCCTGCCACTCTTCGTCTGGATCATCGTGTTCGATCCGGCCGGACTTTGCCGGCAACGCGAGTTCCTGGCGCCACGCCCGCAGTTTGAGCCCAATGTCGTAGAGCGGCAACTTGCCGACGGATCGCGACGGCGCTGGCGCCGCGGTCCCGCCGTGCTCGACCCCGGCGAGCAGCTGCGGATCGAGTTCGCCGGGATCCCCGATGGCGCGAACGAGCTGCTGTTCCAGTGGAGAGCCGCGCTGGCGGAAGACGCCGCGCCGGTGCGGTTCACCCTGCATGTCGACGGCCGCGAGGTGGTGCGAGCGGCGGGTGGCGACCTCGCGCGACTCGCGATCACGCTCGAGCCGGCAGCGACGCACCGGCTCCAACTGGCGGTCGCCGCCGACTCGGGCGTCGTCCGGGTCGAGCTGCCGGAAGTCGTGGTGCGCGGAGCCGTCGGCTCGCTGCAGCCGACGATCGCTCGCCTGGCGCTCGGACTCTTCGCCGAGATCGCGCTGGCGACGGCGGTCGGCGCCGCGCTGGCGGTGTTTGTCACGGAAGGTCTCGCGATCATCGGCGGGGCGCTGCTGCTGCTGCTCTGCAACCTGAAGGCGCTCCTGCTCGATGCTGCGGCGGCGATCGATGATTCGCATTTGCACTTCGACGAGTCGTTGTTGGCGATCGCCCGCGGTTACGAATGGCTGGTCGCATGGCTCCCCGATGCGACCGCTCTGCGCGGTGCCGAACGGGCGGCGCGAGCGATGGCGCCGTGGGACACCGACTCCACCGCGAGCCTGGTCGGAGCCGGCATCGTCGCGCTGATCGCGCTGCTGGCGGCCGGGGCCGTGCTCGCGCGGCGGCCGCGAGGCGCCCGATGAGTTCGCGGCGCAGTCTTGCGCTCGCGGCGCTGACGCTGTCCGCGCTGGCGTGGTGGGTGGTCCCGGCGTCTCGCCAGATCCCGTTGCCGGGAGCCGAGGCCGCGAGCCTGCTAGGACCGTTGCGGCCGGCGATCGCCGCGGTGGTGCGACTGCGGTTCGAGGCCCGCCGACGGGAATCGGAACTGTGCTCGCCGCTGGACGATGCCTGGCGCGTGCTCGCGCTGCAGCCCGAAAGCGTCGCTGACTTCGCCTCGTTCGCAGCGTGGAGCCTGCTCGACGCGCCGGCGATCGCCCGCTCGTCGGCCGAGCGCGACGCCTGCATCGCGGCCGGATTCGCGATGGTGGCTGCGGGCCGCGCGCTCCACCCCAACGCGTTCGAGATCGACTGGGTGGAGGCGCGCGCGCTTCGTTCGTTCGCGCTCTGGGCGCCGGCACGATTGCGCCATGCACCGCTGCAGAAGGGTGTGTCGGCACTCGGCCTGGCTCTAAAACGGTTCGAACGGGCCCGATTCCTGGCGATCAAGCTTCCGGTGCGCGAACTCCTCGACGCCGAGCTCGGCGGGTGCGCAGTGGAACTGCTGGTCGCGCCCGAAGCATCGACCGACGAGCGCGCGCAGGCGCGACGGGTCGCCGTCGCGCTGATCGCCGATCCGACGACGACCGTGACTTTGCGCGAGGCGCTCCAATCGGCGCTCGATGCGGCCGGGAAGTAGACTCGGCGCCACATGTCGATTCCCCTCGCCGTGGCTTGGCCCTCGTCAATCGCGGCGCTCGCGGGCGTCGGTGGATTGGCGGCGTTCGCGCTGTTGTCGTGGGTCGCCCTGCTCGCGCGCAGCGATGGCGATCTCGCGTTGCAGGCCGCGGCGGCGGCGGAAGGCGAGGCGGCAGGAGCGCGGTGGCGCGGTGCCGCATGGGCGATCGCGATCGTCGCGCTCGGGCTCGGCGTGATCGGGCTGGTCGTCGCGGACGATGGTGCGGTTCGCGGGCGATTGCTGGCTGCGCTCCTTGGCGTCGGCACGGCGCTTTCCGGCCAATGGCTGGCGCTGCGGATCGCGCTGGCGGCGGCGCCGCGCATCGTCGCGGCGGCCGCGCAGCCGGAAAGCGGTGCAGACGATCTGGCGCGCCGCGCCGCCGCGATCGCGACGGCGAGTGGCGAAGCGATCGCACTGCTGGTCGCGGCCATTGCGATCGCGACGCTCGGTGATGCGCGAGCGCTGATCGCGTTGGCGACCGGCGCCGCAGTGGTCTCCGCGCTGCTGTCGCGCGCCGGCGAG
This sequence comes from Planctomycetota bacterium, assembly GCA_009691715.1. GTDB lineage: Bacteria > Planctomycetota > B15-G4 > B15-G4 > SIAN01 > SIAN01. Next base: position 26,987 of record SIAN01000026.1, on the reverse strand, counting down.
TTGAGCGCCTTCGCCAGCGCCGTGGCGGCGGGCGAGGCGGGGCCGCGCCTGTTGATCGTGATCGCGTTGCCGATCGCGGTGGCTACGGATCCAGCGCCGCTTCCATGGATGGGTGCGGTGCTGACTTGGATTGCGGTGGCGCGCCTGATCACGCTGGCCGCGTCCCGGCTTGGCCTCGCGTTTCCGCTTGCCGGTGAACTCGCAGCTGCGCTGATCGTGCCGCCGTTCTTCGCTGCGGCGCCAAGCGTGGGCGCGCTCACGGGCTGGTCAGGCGCCGCGATCCAGGTGCCGTTGCTGCTCGGCATCGGGCTCGCACCGGTGTTGGCGCGATGCGCCCGGTGGCTCGCCACTCGCGGTTCGAGTCGCACGACGCACGGCCATAGCGCGTGGTGGATCGTCTGGTGCGGTGCGATGCTCGCGATCGCGTCCTACGGGTTCGGGGAAGTCGGCGTTGCGTGGCTCGTCATCGGCTTCGCGGTCGCGGCGCAGCGATTCGTCGCACCGGTGGCGGCGACTCTGCTGGCGCAGTCGCAGTCGCTCGCGACGACCGCGGGACGGTCGACCGACGCGGTCGCGCGGCTCGCCGCCGCGAGCCCGCATTCCGACACGGTTCGTGATGCGGACCTTGCCGCCTTCGCCGAGCTCATGGTGGCGGCCGCCGGCATCCTCGCGCTCGGTGGCGGACGCGGTGCCGGAGAGGGCGGCGGCGCTGCAGCGGGGCTGCAGTTCTCCGCAACTCTCGGCGGGTTGCTTGCCGGCGTCGTCGCCGCGCTTGTGCTGGAACGGCTTGTCGCGCGACCGCCAAGCCCCGCGGGAACCGATTCCGCCTCGACGGGACGCTTAGCGCGCGCCATGATCCCCGCCTCGTTGTTTTCCGCACTGATCGCGTTCGGGGTGCCGCGCGTTGCGCCGGCACTGTCCGGAAGTGTCTTCGGCGGGATGCTCGCGGTCGGCCTCCTCACGATGCCAACCGGCTCGGCCCGCACGTTGGTGCCGAGGTGGCTGGTGGTGATGGTGTTGCTCGCATTGGCAGTTGCGACGGTTCCGAATGGAAGTTAACCCCTCCGAATCATGATCCCCGTCGCGAGGCGACGGAATGTTGGTTTAGGACGAGGAGGAAATGCGTGGCTCCGACGATGCGGGCCTGCGAGCCCGCTGAGGAAGGAACGCACGTTTTCGACGAAGTGCTGGGCGGACAGGCCGAGCCGCAGCAGGGGCTTCGTGAATAGGTCGGGTTAGGTCACGGAAGGCAGGTCGAATTGGATTCGCTCGAGCTCGCTCAGGTCTGTGCTGAAGTCGCGATCGACAAGAAGTGCGAGGACATCCTCATCCTCGACCTGCAGCAGCGGACGGTCATCGCCGACTATTTCGTGATTGCGTCGGCTCGCAACAAGCGGCAACTGCGCGCAGTGGCCGAGGGCATCGCGAAAGACGGCGCCGTGGTCGGCCGCAAGACGCGCCGCGTCGAGGGCACTGGCAGCGACCGCTGGGTGCTGCTCGACCTCGGCGACGTGGTCGTGCACCTGTTCGACGCCGAGGGCCGCACCTACTACGACCTCGAATCGCTTTGGGCGGACACGCCGCGAATCGCGCTGCGCAAGCGCCCGGCTCGGGCGGCGAGCTGACACCCGGCGAGCGGCAGAGCGGCGCGCGCGTCGGTCTGCGCTAGAGAGCTGCCCGGAGAGGGTGCCCGGGCGGGGCGATGACGCGGCCGCAAGCCGCGGCCTGCTTCCGGCCGAAGGGGGACGTGTCTGGAACGGCTGGTCCCTGACGGACAGTTCCGGAGTCCCGGCGATGGCAGCAGGCGGCAAGCGCGGTGGTGGCGACGGGTTCACGCCCGCGATCCTCGATCGGATCGCGCAGGCGATGCTCGACGCGTACGACGCGGGCCACGGGGGCTTCGGCACCGGGCAGAAGTTCCCTCACCCCGAGGCGCTCGACTTCGCGCTGCTGTGGGCGGAGAAACGCGGCAACCCTGCGTTCCGCGAAATCGTGCTGCGGTCGTTGGTGGAGATGGCGCAGGGTGCGCTGCTCGACCCGGTCGAGGGCGGGTTCTTCCGTTTCTGCGCAACGCGCGACTGGCGCCAGCCGTGCACCGAGAAGCTGCTCGTGACCCAGGCGGGACTGCTGCGCAATTACCTCGAGGCGTGGCAGCAGTTCGGCCGTGACGAGCTGCGCAAGGTCGCGCAGAAGACGCTCTCCTACGTCGACCACGTGCTGCGCGATCCGGCGACGGGTGCGTGGTTCGCGGGACAGGATGCGGACGACGGCTACTACGCGCTGCCCGAGCGGCTGCGCGCCGATCGCAAGGCGCCGCGCGTCGAGGCGACGGTGGCGGCGCAGCCGCTGTGCGCAGCGATCTCGGCATTCTTGAAGGCGGGTGCGGTGCTCGGCGACGAGGTCGCGACGCGCCATGCGCTCGGCGCCACGCGGTTCCTGGTCGGCACGCTCTGGAGTCGCGGACGCGGCGTCTACCACTCGGCGACGCCGGCGGGCGACAAGCAGATTCTCGGACTGCTGGGCGACCAGGTCTTCGCGCTGCGCGCGTTGCTGCACGTGGTGCAGTACACCGGCGACCTCGACTTGCTCGAGGTCGTCGAGGACCTGGTCTCGACGCTGCTGCAGAAGGAGTCGGCGCAGCACGGCGGCTTCTTCGACGCGCGCGATGACGCCGCCCATTTTGCGCAAGCACGCCGGCGCCACGAGACGCTGCAAGAGAACGGCCTCGCCGCCGAGGCGCTGCTCCGCGCCGGTTGGCTGCTGGCGCGGCCTGAATGGCGCGGTGTCGCCGAGCGCGCGCTGCGCCTGTTCGCCGCCGACCACCCGCTCTACGCCTACCACACGGCCGAATACGGGCGCGCGGTCGAGCTCTTCTTCCATCCGCCGCAGTGCCTGTTCGTCGTCGGTGGCAACTCCGACCCGCGGACCGCAGGGCTGCTCGATGTTGCGCGTCGCACCTGGATGCCGAGCAAGCTGGTGCTGGCGCTCGACCCGGCGAAGGACTTCGCGCTGCTGGCGCGACATGGCCTCGCCGCAGAGCTGGCACCGTTGACTCACGTGCGGATCGGCGATCAGGCGGTGGCCGTGGCGCGAGATCCCGCGGAGCTGCGCGCGGCGATGGCCGCGGCCGAGACCCTGCGCGATCAGTCGCTGAAGTAGCGCGTCGCCAGCAGTCCTGCGGCGATCCGATTGGCGTCGCCGTTGGGATGGCCGTCGACCGGCCCGACCCAGTAGCGCGTGAGGTTCTCGTCGCGCGGGAACGCGTCCGACAGGCGCACCGACGGGATCGCGAGCTCGGCGCAGAGGCGCGCACAGCCCTCTTCGACCGGTGCGAACGGGTTGGTCGCGGGGCACGTCATGAACGGATAGATCGCGACGCGGAAGTCGATGCCGGCGGCGCGGCAGATCGCCTGCATCCCGGTCAACGCCTGCCGCAGCCGTTTGCCGTCGGCGCGCCGACTCTCGCGCAGGATCGACTCGACGTAGCCGTCGAGCTGGACGCCCGCCTGCCGCAGCAGTCCGCTCGCGTTCTGGTTCAACATCTGCAGCAGCGGTGAGCCGAGCGGGAACTCGGCGAAGCTGTCGATGATCGCGTCGTCGGGGATCTCGGAGCGGTTGAGCGAGGTGTTCACGTCGTTCGCGACCATCACCCAGACGATGCGTTGCGGCCGGAGCGGCACCACGCGTTCGCGCAGAAGCACGGCGACGTTGTCGGCGTTGTAGCCCGGGATGCCGCAATTCAGCACCTGAGCCGGCTTCCCGCGCGCGGCGAGCTCGGTCGTCAGCTTGACGGCCAACGTCCCTTCCTCGGGACAGCCGTTGCCGAACGTGACCGAGTCGCCGATGAGCGCGATGCGTTCGTGGCCGGCGGTCGGAGGCGCGAAGTCTGCGCCTCGAAATCCCTGCGCGTTGATGCGCACTTCGACGCCCTTGTAGACCGTCGAGCGCCCCGGAAAGAGCAGATGCGGCAGTCCGTCGACCGTCGAAGTTTGGAACGGGGTCACGCCGCACCTGCCGACCTGGCGGCGGATCCATGCATCCGCCGCGAGCGCGGGAAGCGTGGCGCCGATCGCGGCGAGGACGAGGCGGCCGAGGATCCGACGCGTGCGCATGGGGGCGGCTACGCTACCAACCGTTCACCATGGAAAGAGGTGAGGAGGCGTGCGGAGCGTGCCGACGGCAGCGGTCGAAGACGGCGACTCGGGACGCTCGGACAAGCTCGCCACGCTGGCATGGCTGCTGGTCGCGGCCGCACTGCGCTTCGCGTGTCTCGGCCGCTTCAGCCTCTGGGGCGACGAGATCTACACGCTCGAGAACGCCGAGCAGTTGTTCACCGCACGCATGCAGTCGGGCGACCTGTTCTTCGTCGTCTTCTATGCGCTCGAGCGGATCGTGCTCGAGGTCGCCCACTTCTTTGGTGTCAACATCGCCGATCCGGCGGCGCTGCAGTGGCTGGTGCGGCTGGTCCCGGCGGTCGCGGGCACGCTTGCGGTCGGGGCGGCGTTCGTCGGTTCGCGCGGTGTGCTGCGGCGTCACGAGCGGCACGTGCTGGCGGCGCTGATCGCCTTCTCGCCCTGGTTCCTCTGGTTCTCGCAGACCGCGCGCTTCTATTCGGTTGAGCTGGCGTTTTGCGTCCCGGCGACGTTTGGGCTGCTGCAGGCGCAGCGCGAGGGAAGCGTGCGCGCGGCCGTCCGCGGCGTGGTCTGGCTCGCGCTGGCGATGGGCTCGAACCCGACGGCGGGGCTGCTGCTGCTCGGGCACATCGTCGCGGCCCTCGTGGCGGCGCTGCTGGGGGGCCGGCGGCGGCCGCGTGTGCTGCTGCCGCGTGCGATGCTGCCGCCGCTCGCGCTCCCGCTCTTGGTGGCGATCCCGTTGCTTCTCTGGCCGCAGGCCTTCGCCGACACGCTTCTGTACAAGCTCAACGCGAAGGACGCCGGTGTCGAAAGTCTTGCCGGCCTCGCGCTCGGCATCGGCTGGAACATCGGGCCAGTCGTCGGCGCGCTGGGCGCGCTGGGCCTGTCAACGCTGTGGCGACGCGATCGGCCGCTGGCGCTCTACGTGATCGTCGCGGTCGGCGTGCCGACGGCGTTGATGCTGACGCTGGCGGCGCTCGGCAAGTCGGTCGACCAGCGCTACCTGCTCGGCGTCGTGGTGCTCGCGTTGCTGCCCGCTGCCACGTTTGTCGGTGAGATGTCGGATTGGCTGGCTGGCGCGCTGCGCTGCGCGCGCATCGCGGTTCCGTTCGCCGCGCTCGTCGCGTGGCTGCCTAGCGTCGCCTCCGAATCGATCGACGGCAATCGCCACGATCTCGCCGGAGCGCTCGATTTCGTCTCGACCCGCCTGCAGCCCGGCGATGGCGTCATCTGCGATTGGCACGCGCTCGCGCGCCGCTACCTCCCGGCGACGCTGCCGGACGATTGTCTCCTCGAGGCGCCGCCGCCGCAGGAGGATTGGCCGCAATACGACGCGATGTGGAGCAGTTGCAAACGGCTCTGGGTGGTCGTGCCCGCGGACTTCGACCAGATGAACGCCGAGACGCGCTCGTTCCACCGTTGGGCGTGGAGCGAAGGCCGGCTGCAGCGGGAGTTCTGGCGCCCGCGCCTCGACTACCACCAGAACCGCATCCGCGTCTTCTTGATCGAGGGCGGCAGCGCCCGCAAATGGCACCGCAACATGCTTCCGCGCTGACGCGGCGACTCAGAGCCTGAGCAAGAATCCCAGCTGGCTTCGGCCGGCTGCGGCTGCGCCCGGCTGCGTTGCGCCTCCTCGCCGTATCTCTCCATTGATACGGCTCGTCGGCGCGCCTTGCCGGGCTGGTCCTCGCTCGGCCTCGGGCCGACGCTGGGATTCTTGCTCAGGCTCTCAGCGAGCGTCGGGTGGTAGCGGGAGCGCGCGGCCATGCTGCGCGGAGCGGGCGCTGAGCGAGCGCACCAGCCGCAGTTCGGGGCGCTTGGTCCCAGGTTCGACCAGCGCGAGCAAGTGATCGACGGTTCCCGGCACGCTCGAATCGCCGCCGACGGTGCCATCCTCCTGCATCTGATGGGTCGCCTCGACCAACAGCGACGCGATTCCCTTGCGCTTGAGGAACGCCGACAACCATGGCAGGAACAGGCGCGACTCGTTCAGCAGCGGGAAGGCGTTCTTCAACTGGCCAATGCCCCACAGCGCCGCGCGTTCGATCCGTCGGCCGCCGCGTTCGAGCTCGAGGATCTCGTCGTAGAGGTCCTTCATGAACTTGCCGGCGGACAGGTACTCCGGCGCGAAGGAGATGCACGCGACCCGATCCGAATCGGCGCCGAACCACTCCTTGGCGACGGCGGCGAGCTCTTCGCGCGTCTCCCGCAGCGAGATCAGCAGGCCGTCGCGCTCGCCAGCCAGCAGGAACTTGAGCGCCAGCCAGTGTGCCGTGGTCGCGCGGGCGGGCGGGCCGATGAGGCCGGTCACCGAGCCGTGCGGGACGTGCAGATCACCGACGCCGAACGGGATCGGCGCGCGCGGTGCGACGCGCTCCTCCTTCGACTGTAGGTAGTCGAGGTGCGACAGCAGCGTCGGCACCGAGGGGTAGACGTGGAGGCCAGGCGGGCGCGCGCCGCGGCCGCCGAAGAGCACGCCTTCGTTGCGGCCGACGATCGAGAAGTGGTGCGCGCCTCGGTAGTAGAACTGGTGGCGCGCCTTGGAGATCTCGATCGAGCGCTCCTTGAACTGGTCGCCGACCTGGTGGTAGCCGAGCTCGATGATGACGTCGGCGGCGTATTCAGCCGCCATGAACGCCGCGCGATCGGAGCCAGCGCCAGGCGTCTCGATCACGAAGATGCCGTGCAGCCGGCGCGCGGCGAGCTGCTGGCGGATCGACTGCAGCGCCGAACGCGCTTGCAAGCCGTCATCGAAGGCGTTGATCGAGATGTTGTCGATGGCGACGAGGCGCGGCGCGAGGTGGGTGCCGACCGGCGCGGTCGAGCGCACCATCGCCGCGAGGTCGCGGTCGAGGCGCTCGAACAGCCGGCTGCCGCCGTGCACCATGTCGTGCGGGGACTCGCGCAGCGACGCCAGCGCAAGGTAGCGCTCCGGCGCTGGAGCGGGCGGCGCGAACTCGTGGATCTGCGCGGCGTGGTCGGGCGTGTCGATCGTGCCGACGATCCGGCGCCACTGTTCGTCCAGGCCGTAGAAGTCGAAGTCCTCGCGCAGCTTGGAATGCAGCTCCGCCGGGCTTTGATCGAAGCTGTAATAGATGTGGCAGGCACCGCGCTCGGTCGCCGCGCCGAGCGTGCGCACCGCCAGCTCGAGCGCGAGGTGGGTCTTGCCGGTGCCCGGTCCGCCGAGGATCACCATGAAGACCGAGCCGGGGTCGGGGCAGCGCAGGCCGCCGCCGAGCAGGAGGTCCAAACCGTCGATGCGAGTCGGGAGGCGCTGGTAGGCGGTCTTCACGCGGGTCATGGCGGGACATTACTTTCGCGCCGAGCCGGAGCGCCGTCGGGCATGAGCCGGGGCCGCTTTGGCGCCGAAGAGCAGCCGAGGACAGGCCGAGGCGGCAGCCGCCGAATCGCGGCGGCCGGTTGCCGGCGCGGTCCCGGGCTGAGCATGATGGCGGCCCGCGCGCTAGCCACGAGGTCCCGTCCGACTTGAGCTACCGAGACGTCATCGTTGCCGTGACCGTGTTCGCCCTCCTCCCGCGGGCGTTCATGCGGCCGTTCTTCGGCCTGCTGCTGTTCACTTGGATGGCCTACATGCGGCCGCAGGATCTCTGCTGGGGTTTCGCCAAGGGCATCCGGTACTCGCTGTACTGCGCGATCCTGATGTATCTGGGCTGGTTCCTGAACGAGCGACGCAAGTTCACCCGCTTCTCGATTCCGACTGGCTGGATGCTCTCGCTGTTCATCTGCCTCACGATCTCGCTGACGCTCGCGCACAAGGATCCGCACGACGACCAAGTGGCCAAGTACTTCGACCTGATGAAGGTCTTCCTGGTCACGTTCTTCACCGTCGGCATGGTCGACAACCAGGATCGCCTGAAGAAGCTGGCGTGGACCATCGCGCTCTCGCTCGGCTTCTTCGGGGTGAAGTACGGTCTCCACGGCGTCCTGCGCGGCGGCCGCATCCTGCAGGGACCGGGCGGGATGATGCTCGACAACAACGACCTCTGCCTCGGCATGGCGATGAACCTGCCGTTCCTGTTCTTCCTGCGTCGGATGACGGAGAAACGCTGGCTCAAGCGCTTCATGGTCATCGCTTTCGGCCTCACCTGCGTGGCGATCGTCTGCACGCTCTCGCGCGGCGGGTTCCTGACCATGGGGTTGGTCTGCCTGCTCATCTTCAACAAGCTGAAGAAGAGCATCCTGCCGTGGGTGTTCGTCGGAGCGACGGTCTTCGTCGCTCCGCTCCTCCTGCCCGATGACGTGGTGGAGCGGCTCGACACGTTGAAGGAGCCGACCGAGGATGGCTCGGCCGCCGGCCGGCTCTACGCCTGGCAGGTGGGGCTGAAGATGGTCGCTGCCAACCCCTTCTTCGGTGTCGGCTACGAAGGCTTCGTCTCCAATTTCCGCCGCTTCGACCCGAAGCAGGTCCGGCGCAAGGATGGCGTGATGAGCGTCCGCGTCGCGCACAACACCTACATCCAGGTGTGGGCCGAGCTCGGCACGCCCGCGCTGATCAGCTTCCTGGCGATGCTCGGGTCGGCGCTCTGGTGGCTGCGGTGCACGCGCAACGACGTGAAGCGGCGCGGCGGGCCGCAGTGGATCATCGACTTCGCGAACATGGTCGAGATCGGGTTGGTGTCGTTCATGTTCGGCGCCAACTTCCTCAACCGAGCCCACTTCGACCTGATGTACCACTTGGTCGCGATGGCGGTGGTGTTGCGCTGGATCGCGCGCGACGAGATGGCACGCAGCGTGCCGCCGATCGAGGTCGCGCGCCCGGTGTTCGGCGCCCGCCCGCCGATTCCAGCCTTGGTGGCGAGCGCCTGAGTGGCGGGTCGCGCAGGCGGTCTTTCCCGCGATCGAAATTGGTTTCGCGCGCGAATGGCGCGGTCGAGTTGAAGTCGCGAGCCGCGTGTCGTCGATCGAAACCGACGCCACTCCCTCGCGGAGCAATTCGTGCCTTCTCCGAGCCGCCTCTTCAGCGACCGCAAGACTCCATGGTGCATGGCGGCTGGACTGCTGTTCGCCGGCGTCGCCTGGTTCATCAGTGCCTCCGCAGGCGCCGTGGAAAAACGAACCGAACGCGGCGCCTTCGGCGCAGGGCGGGACCGATCGCGACCGCTCGTCGCCAGCGAAGTTTCGCCTCGGGGACGATTGGCGCGTCGACGCGGCGTCGTGGCGTGAGGGGAGTGATTCGGCCGACCCGCTCCGCGGCGCCGACGAGACCGAGCTCGAGAAGCCGCAGCCGATCGACCCGATCTTGACGCAGCTCGGCGGCCTCGACTTCGGAGTCGAGCGATGAATTCATTCCGCACGCGGCCACCTCGGCCCCGCCACCGCGTCGGCGGCTTCACCATGGTCGAGGTGATGATGGTCACCGCGATGATGGCGACGGTGCTGACGACGATCGGCATCGGCCTGCGTGCCGGGCACTGCAGCCGGCGCGAGATGGAGCGTCGAGCGCAGCTCACCTCCGTCGTGGCCGAGCTGCTCGATCGAATGTTTCGGATCCCGTTCGGCAGCCAAGGCGACGGCACCGCCAGCGCGGCGCAGCTCGATGAGATCTTCGACGGCGATTCCGACCTCGGTACCGCGTCGCTCACGTCGTTGCGCGCACCTGCCGGAACGACCGGGTGGACCTTCGCCATCGCCGAGTTCCCATGGGGCGGCCAGTTCGAGGTGCGGGTCGACTCTGACCTGAACGGCGACGGCGACGAAGCCGACGCAAACGAGGGCCGGGAAGACCTGCTGCGCGCCAGCATCCGCTGGAACGGGACGCTGCTGCTCGAGTCGATCCGTTGCGCGCCGTGGAGCCAGGCGTGATCTCGCTGCCGATCTGCCTGATCGTTGCCGTCGGAGTCGGGGCGAGCACCACCTGCTTCCTCGGTCGCACCGTGGTCGAGCAGAACCGCGTGCTGCGCGAGGCGGCGACCGAGCGTGTGGGCTGGCGGTCGATCGGCGAGATCGAGCTGGCGAAAAACGTCATCCAAGCGTCGACCTACACCGACGGCGTGAACGATGCGATCACGGCGGCGCTGGCGAGCAATCCGCCGCTGGTCGCAGGCACCCCGGTCCTGATCGAGGCGAGCGGGACCGGCCGCTGGTACCGCCTCGCATCCACGACCGACTTCGACGGCGCCTACGGCACGGCGACCTGCATGATCCGCGACGGTCTGTCCTATGCGGCCTACAACTACTACGTCGAGTAGCACAACCTCGGCGTCTCGGGCAAGCCGAAGGGACGCATCCACACCAATCAGTCGCTCGAGTTCTACTTCGCCAACGGAGCCTATGACGGCTACGTCTCCGCTGGCAAGGGCTTCGCGTACCTGAGCGGAGCCACCCAGAAGAACACCAGCTTCCTCGACGGATCCGATGCCGCCGCAGAGCAGAACGACCTGTTGTCGAAGGTCGACTTCACCACGCTGAAGAAGCAGGCGGCATGGTCTGCGCCGGCGGGCCTCGTCGCCGAGATCGTCATGAAGCGCAAGAAGGTCCAGATCAAGCTGTTCGCAAAGTACTCTGTGGTGTCCGTGCCGACGACCAAGACACGCCAGGTCATCACCGGCTACAAGACCGAGACCGTCAGCGTGCCGAAGTGCCGCGTCGAATGGCGGTGGGTGAACACCAAGAAGACCCGCAAGGTGTGGGTCGAGAACAGCGGCAGATCGGCCGGCGGCGGCACCGACGTCGCTGGTGGCGCGACCGGCTACTGGAAGACCGCAACCTACTACGAGCTGGTCTGGACCAAAGTGAACGTCCCCGATGGCACCACCACCAAGACCCAACAGACGCCGATCTACAAGACCGAAACCTACATCGCCTACGTGAACCAGACGGTCGCTGGCAAGCACGTCTCGACCTCCGAGATCGACTGCACCGGCGTGCTCTATTTCCAGGACGCGATCCGGTCGATCGGCGGCCTGGTGAACGGCGAGGTCACGATCGTGACCGAGTCGACGGTGAAGATCACCGACAGCCTGCAGTACGTCGACGGCAACAACCGCTACGCCTACCTGAACGGCACGACTCCCGCGGCAGGCGCCTACGTCGCGAACCCGGACTTCGAGCGCAACCACGCGCTCGGGATCATCGCCAAGGGCGACATCAACTACGGGCTTGGCGCGCCGACCAGCCTCGAGATCAACGCCAACCTGATCTCCACGATCGGGACGGTGGCGATGGAGGGGATCGCGCTCGCTGCAGGCGGCACGCCGTCGCGCACCGGCAGCGCCTCGGTCAAGACCTCGCTGCGCCGCTACGGCAGCATCATGTGCAACCAGCGTCCAGTGGCGACGCTACTCGACGCGACGTCAACGGTGAGCCACGGCTTCAAGGCCGGATCGTCGATCTACGACATCGGCGCGCTGAGCGACCCCCCGCCCGGCTTTCCCAACGAGGAGCCGCTGGCGTTCCTCGAGATCGACCGCATCGATGCCAGCGAGTGGACCGCCGCCGGCACGATCGAGCCGGAGGCGGGAGTCGCTGCGATCACCGGCCTGCTCGGATTCGAAGATGTCGGCGAAGCGACGACGACGGAACGCTTCGACTGGGGAGTCTCTGACTTGAAGGAGTGCCTCGGCGTCAACACGCGGATGACGGAAATCGCCAACAGCGACATCCGCATCGAAGGCACCACGGCCACGCCCATCACGGTCACGCCACGCACGACCACCCCAGTCCAAGTTGCGCCAGCAACGACCACCCCGGTCAAGGTTGCGCCAGTCAAGGGAGCCAAGCAGTGAGCTTCTCTCGATCGATTCACCGCGGCCGCGCCGGTCTCGCCGCTGGCTTCACGCTGCTCGAGGTCATGGTCTCGATCGTGATCCTGGCGATGGTGCTGCAGGCATCGGCGTCCGCCTCGATTGTCATGGCCCGCAGCAGTGACTACGGCAACGCCGAGGTCGAGCAGCAGGCGCGCGCGCGCGCGGCGCCATCTCGCCGTCGAGCTGCGCACCAGCTCGAGAGACTCCGACGAGCTCGGCACGCCCTACATGTCCGTGACCGGCACCGGCGGGCAGGAGTCACTCAATTTCCGTCGGGTCGCCGACTTCGGCACCAACGGCGCCGAGATCGTGCCCCGCTGGTCCACGCCGATCGCCCTCACTCTCGAGGGCAACCAGTTGATCCGGACCCAGGACGCCGTCTCCCGCGTCGTCGCGAACGGTGTCGAGTCGCTTGACTTCGATATCGACGTGCTCGGACGCGTCGATGTGCAGGTCGGAATGGCGCGGGCCAGCAATTTGGGCGGCCTCGTCAGTCGATCGATGCAACAGGTCCGCGTCTCTCCGCGACGGTGCAGCCATGAAGCTCATACCGTCGGGATTGTTCTTCGCCGCGTCCGCGACCCCGCTCACCAGCCAAGTTGCGCCGGTTCCAGCAACGCCGGTCCCCAAGCCAGCGGAACCGGCGGAACCGATGGATCCGGAGCGCACACCGACGCAGATCGAGGCGCGTTCGCTCACGCAACAGGCGATCTATTGGTTCGAGAAGCAGGAGTGGAAGCGCGCCGCGGAGCTGGCCGCGAAGGCTGAGAAGCTCGACCCGACCCACGATCTGTCGGTGCGGGTCCAGGGTTGGTGTGCGGTCGCGACCGGCGACGACGAGAAGGCCGAGACGCTGCTGACGCGCGCTCTCAACCTCGAGCCGGCGAACCTCGACGTCCAGTTCCTGCTCGCGACCTGCCACCGTCGCCTCGAGCAGTGGGAGGCGGCCAAGGACCTGCTCGCTGACCTGCTGAAGAAGCAGCCGCCAATGGTCGCGGTGCTGCTCGAGCTTTCGGCATGCCTGGTCGGCGAGGCCGATCCTGACGGCGCGCTGGTGCTGTTGGCACAGGCCCGTGTGCTTGCGCCCAAGGAGCGCGAGGTGATCGACGCCGTCATCGCGGTCCACGAGCAGAAGGAGGACTGGGCGGCGGCGGCGGCCGAGGTGCGCCCGCTGTTGGCGGCAAGCCCCGGCGATCCGGTGCTGCGTTGGAAGCTGATCCAGTGCCTGTTGAACGGGCAGGATTGGAAGGCGGCGGTCGCCGAGCTCGAGGAGGCGACCAGGGTCCGCGCGGAGGATCCGCAACCGCACCAGATCCTCGCGGAACGCTTTGAAAGTGTGGCTCCTGACCCGACGAAGCTTGAGCTTCATCGAGGCTGGTTGAAGGCGTGGAACCTGCGCCGCCGATGAGGTGGACGCCAACCGACTCCCCCGAAGGGACGCAATCGCGATGAGCGAACCACGACGGAAGAACAAGCGCGCAACGGTCCTGATCGACCGTGAGCTGCAGTTGAGCTTCATTGGCCGCCTCGGCGGCGCCCTGCTCTTCTACCTGCTGCTCTTCCTGGTCGTCTCCGTGGTGGCGCCGGTCGCGTTCACGTTCCTCGGCGATCCGCCGGAATGGGCGCTGATGGAGACGGCGTTCCGGGTCGAGGTGCTGCTCCGGCTGATCCTCGCGCCGATGCTCTGCACGTTCTTCTGCCTGTTCGTCCACGGTGTGCACGAGACGTTTCGCCTCGCAGGGCCGAACTACCGGTTCAAGGCGGTGATGCGCGATCTGCAGCGGCTTCGCGTCCCGCGTGGTGTCCACGTGCGGAAGAGCGACCTGCTGCAGGACACGGCCGCCGAAATGCACCACGGCTTGGTGGCGCTGCACGATCACGTTGCCCTACTCAAGACGGAGACGCGTAGCGCGATCGAGCAGGCGCGCGTCGCATTGCGAGCGACGAGCGGTGGCGCGGCCGAAGCGGCGCTGGCCGCGCTGGCGAAAGTCGAGCGGTCGGTCGGTGCCTTCGAGCTGGTCGGCTGCGCGCCCGAATGTGCGCCGGAGCGCGTCACCGGAGGAGACACCGTCGCTGTGGTCGAGCCGATCGCGAGCGACGTCGCTGAGAACTCGGTGCGCTGACGCGCGGCCGGCTCAGCCGCCGCCGCCCTCTGAATCGTCCATCGCCGCGCCATCGCCTTCGGCCGGAGCGTCGCCTTCCGCCGCAGCCGCAGCCGCCGGCTTGCTCGGCGTCACAGTGAAGGCGGTCAGACGGGTGCGGGACGAGCCGCCGAAGAACTGGCCGAGGCCGTCGCGGAGATCCTTGTAGGTGAGCTCCTCCACGCCGCCCTTCACGTGGCGGAAGAACAGTCCGCGCGGCGAGACGAAGCCGATGTCGTGGAACCGCAGGTCGAGGATCCGTCGTCCGCCGGCCGGCATCTCCCGCTCGATCACCATTCCGCCAGGAATGGCGTCATAGGTCACGAGGTAGCCGGCGAGCGTGCCGTCGACGATGATCTGCTCGGTCGTCGTGTAGGGGTCGATCTCCCACGGCTGCGCGGCCATCGCGGAGCCGGTCGGCGTGGCGTCGTCCGAAGCGGCCGCGCAACCGGCCGGCAGGAAGCCGCTCGGCGTGAGGGCCAGGAACAGGAGAGGGCGGCGCCAGTTCATGAAGGGCTCCCAGAAGATCGAGGCGGAGGATCGTAGGCCGGGCCTGGCAAGGCGGCAACAGCAGCGGTGCCGCCAGACGAGGACGGCGGCGACGGCGGCGGCGGCGGCGGTGGTGGCGCCATGAGCCGCATGCGTGAACTGCTCGGCCCGGGCGGCCCGATCGCGGCGCGGCATCCCGCGTTCGAGGAGCGCGAATGCCAGATCGCCATGGCGGAGGCGGTCGACCGCGCGTTCCACGACCGGGCGCGCCTGTTTGTCGAGGCCGGCACCGGCACCGGCAAGACGTTCGCCTACCTGTTGCCGGCGTTGCTGCACGCCGACCTTCCCGACCAACGCGTGGTGATCTCCACCTGGACGCGCAATCTGCAGGAGCAGTTGGTCGAGCGCGACCTGCCGATGCTGCGCCAGATCCTCGGCGTCCCGCTCGAAGCGGCGTTGGTGCAAGGACGGGAGAACTACGTCTGCCGGCGTCGCGCCGACCTCGCGCTGCGCCGCACCGATCTCCTGTTCGAGCAGGCGTCGTCGTCGCGCGAGCTGAAGAAACTCGTCGAGTGGGCGGCAACCAGTCCGCGTGGCACCAGAAGCAGCCTCGATTTCGAGCCGCGTGGCGAGGCCTGGGCGGCGGTTCGCGCCGAGCGCGGCAACTGCCTCGGAGCGCGCTCGCCGTTTTTCGAGCCGTGCGCGTGGCAGGAGGCGAAACGGCGAGTGAAGGACGCCGGCGTGCTTGTCGTCAACCACGCACTGCTGCTCGCGGATCTGAAGCTGAAGCGGGCGGGGGGCGCTGTGCTGCCGCCGTACGCCTACCTGATCGTCGACGAGGCGCATCACCTCGAAGAGATCGCTGCCGAGCACCTCGGCGGCCGTGTCTCGCGCGCCGGACTGTTGGCGGAGCTGAAGCGCGCGCAGCAGGCGTTGGGCGGAGCGGCGGAGGAGGGGCGCTCTGCCGCCGATCACGCGCTCTTGCGTGCGCGTGGCGCGACGATGGAGTTGTTCGAGGCGGCGGGCCGGGTCGCCGGGTTGCGCTCGCTGGCGCCGCTCGCGGCCGAGGCGATGCTGCCGAGGTCGCTCCCCGAGGCGTTGCGCGAGCTCCGCGATCGCCTGGTGCGCCACTCCGAACGGGAGAGCGACGAAAGCGTGTCGGCCGATCTGGTCGCGCGCGCCAACAGCCTCTTCGACCACGCCGAGCACGTCGCACAGGCGCTCGCCGGCAGTTCCGACGAGCGCGTCGCCTACGTCGAGCGCAGCGAGGAAAGCGGCGACGTGGCGCTGTGCGCGGCTCCGATCGAGCCCGGCCCGATCCTGGCGAAGGAGTTGTTCGCACCGCTCCACTCGGTCGTGATGACCAGCGCGACGCTGGCGGTCGCGGCACCCCCCGATCGCTTCTCCTGGCTCGCGCGCGGCTCGGGCATCGCCGACGCCCGCAAGCTGATCCTCGCTTCGCCGTTCGACTATCGCCGTCAGGTGCGCCTGATCATCGATCCGCTGCCCGAACCAACGCAGCCGGAAGCCTGGCTCGACGCGATGATCGAACGGCTGCCCGGCCACCTCGAGCGCAGTCGCGGTCGGGCATTTGTGTTGTTCACCAGCAAGAAGACGATGGAGACCGTCGCCGACGGCGTGCGCGCGGCGCTTGATCGCGCTGGGATCGCACTGCTGGTGCAGGGACGCGGGCTGCCGCGCAGCCGGATGCTCGAGGAGTTCCGAATCGCGCAGCCGGCGGCGTTGTTCGGACTCGCCTCGTTCTGGGAAGGCGTCGACGTGCCCGGAAGCGAGCTTTCGCACGTGATCCTGACTCGACTCCCGTTCCCGATGCCGGACCATCCGCTGGAGAGAGCGCGCGCCGAGCGGGCGACGCGGCGCGGGCAGGATCCGTTCATGACGCTGTCGCTGCCGAAGGCCGTGCTGCGCTTCAAGCAGGGCTTCGGGCGACTGATCCGCCGCAAGGACGACTTTGGGGTCGTGACCGTCCTCGACGCCCGCATCATCCAGCGCCGCTATGGGCGATCGTTCCTCGATTCGCTCCCCGACTGCCCGAAGTTCGTGCTGCGCGACGGCGAGGAGATCGCGCTCGATCAGGAAGAGCGGCCATGGTGAGCAGGGGCGGGTCGCGACGCCGGCGCGCGCTGGTGATGGTCGCGGCGGTCGTGGCGGCGAGCGCGCGTTCACCACTGACCGCGGCGCAGGATGATGCGAACGGATCGACTGCTTCTTCGCGTGATGCGAGGTGGCGGGAGTTTCCCGTCTTCGTCTGGTTCGCCGGTGGCCCGCGACAGGGGCCGCGGTCGTTCGCGACGCTGAAGGCAGCCGGGCTCGCCGGCTGCAACATCGAAGCGGGATGGGAGGCTGCCGACAGCGTGGCCGCGCGTGACGCAGGGCTCGACTTCTACGTCGATCACCTCGCCGGCAAGGGTGACCTCTGGCTCCGACCCGCCGTGTTCGATCGCGACCGCGATGCGTGGAAGGACGATCGGCTGCACTTCCGGCCGCAGCGGCCGACGTCGTTGGTCGACGAGGCGACGCGCGCGCGGCTGCTGGCGCTGGTCGATGCTGGCTTGGAGCGCCACCGCGGAGCGGCGCCGCTCTGCTGGGTTCTCGACGACGAGCTTTCGATCACGCGCGGCGTCAATCCGCTCGACTACTGCTTCGCACCGGAGACGCTTCGCGTGTTCCGCAAGTGGCTCGAGGCTCGCTACGGATCGATCGACGCGCAGAATCGCGCGTGCGGAACGAAGTGGCAGCGTTTCGACGATGTCGTGCCACCAACGACCGGCGAAGCGCGCGCCGCCGCCGAGGGTGTGAAGCTTGAAGATCTCCAATTCGCGGGGTGGAACGATCACCGCGAGTTCATGGAGGTGGGGCTTCGGGAGCTCTTGGTCACCCTCGCCACGCCGGCTGCGATCGCGGATCCGGGTGCTCCCATAGGTTTCACCGGCGGCAGCTTTCCGTCGGCGTTCGGTGGTTTCGACTGGGGTCGCCTCGCTCCGGCGTTGACGCTGCATGAACCGTACGAGACTGGCGCCGCGCCGGAGCTGGTCCACTCGTTCAAGCGTGCCGGAGCGAAAGTGCTTTCGACCCTGTTCGTGCCGGACGCGCCGCCGGTCGACTGGGCTCCGCGCGAGCTCCTGGCGCGTGTCGCCCGCGGCGATGACGGCGCGGTGATCTGGTCGAGCGGGCCGCTTTTGACCGACGACGGCGCCGCGCTGACTGCAGCGGGGAAGAAGCTGTCGGAATGGATCGGCGTCGCGCGCGACCTCCGGCGCGAACTCGTCGATGCCATCGACGCGCCTCCACGAGTCTTCGTGCTGGCGAGCCAGGCGTCGGCTCGCGCCGGTTGGATGGTCGACTCCTGGGTCGACGGCAAGACCTTCCCGAACCGGCTCACTTCGTACGAGGCGAAGCACTCGTCGACCGCGGCGGCTCGCGAGGCGTGGGTCGAATGCCTGCGCGCGTGGGGCATTCCGTGGTGCTTCTTCGATGATCGCGACGGGCTGCCGGCTGCGGCACGACAAGCGCCGCAGCACTGCGCAGTCGTACTCCCGGAAGCGTTCGCGCTCGGCGACTTGGTGATTGAACAGTTGATCGCGTTCGTGACGGCGGGGGGGACGCTGATCGCCGACGCACACGCAGCGCTCTTCGATGAAGCGCTGCACGGACGCGATGAAAGCGCGCTCGAACGGCTGTTCGGCGTGCGGCGAGCCGCGGGGCGAATGCTCGAAGATCTCGAAGCGAGCGTCGCGATCAACGATCGCAGTGAAGGCTCGCTCCAGGGATTGGCTGCCGAAGGTGATGCTCTCGCCGGGATCGAGGGCGTGACGCGCAACGCGCTTGGTTTCGAGCGAAAGGTGGGCCGCGGGCGAACGCTTTACCTCGACTGCAAGATGAGCGGCTGTGTTCGCGGCGAGCTGCGGTCAGAGTTGTTGCAAGCGGCAGCAGTACGCCTCCGCGAATGGCTGGCGAGTGGCGCCGGCGGCAGCAGTAGCGGCAGCAGCGTCGCGGACGCGCTTGTCCAACTCGACGTGGCGTCCATCGGAAGGGTCGCACTGCGGTCGATCGTGCGTTCCGACGGTGAATGGTGGGTGATCGCGCCGACGGCTGCACTCGAAGTCACGCGCGCGGTCGAGCTGAAGCTCGCGAGAGGCTGTTTCGGCCGCGTCCATGGCATCGGTGCAGCCGCTGCCGAAGCGGTCGCGGCGGATCGCCGCACCTTGCGCCTCCGCGTCGCGCCGAATAGCGCGCTGATCGTCGAGTACTTGCCGTCGAAGTGAGAGGGAGTGATGCGCGGCGCGAAGGTCTGTCGAACCCAGCCATCGACGAAAAGACCCGGCGGAGAGCGTCGCCGCCCCCCGCCGGATCATCGTGTTTCAGTTCTCGCCGCGCCGGTCAGCGCAGCGCTCGCGTTCGATCCGCTCAGAAGCGGGTGGTCGCCGCGAAGTAGGCGTACGGCATGTCGTTGGACACGCCGGTGAGGTCATGGAAGCCCTCACCCGCGAAGAAGTAGCCGAGGCCCATGCTGACCGTGGTCGACTTGCTGCACTCCATCGAATACGTGACATCGGCCTCCTCGCCGAGGTCCTTGCTGCCACCGGTGCCGGCGCTCGCCGCGTTGTAGCCGGCGAATCCCGCGTTGTCCGAAGCGCGGCGGTTCCAGTGGTAGCCGACGGCCATCGTCCCGTCGCCAAGCTTGAAGCTCGTGCTGAGGTTCACGTGCTGGATGTTGCTCCAGCCGAAGAAGTCGGTGATGCCGAACCAACCGTGGAGCGACGGCGTGATCTGAGTGAAGTTATCGCTCGGATCGGTGCCGCCGGTCGCGTAGTCGTAGCCGGCGTGGAAGCCGTCGAAGAACTCGATGCCCGACGGATGGAATCCGACGTCGGCATGCACCGCGTAGGTGCCGAAGCCGTAGTTGTGCGTGCGGTCGCCCAACAGCTCGCCGAACTGCGTGGCACCCTCGCCCTCGAAATGGAGGCCGTCCCAGTCCGGGCTCTCCCAGCGCGCGCCGTAGGTGGTGAAGCGCGTGCGGTCGAAACCGCCGGGGTAGTTCATGTCTTCGAGCTGGAAGATGTAGGCGTCAACGGTGCCCATCTCGCCCGGCTTCACGGTGTAGTAGAAACCGAAGAGATCGGCGTTGTCGACGACGTTTCCGCCCACCGCTGGCACGAGGTCGTCGACGAGGGCGGCGTTGTCCGAATCGTTCAACCGCAACGCGACCAGCGTCCAGCAGCCGCCTGCGTCGCCGAGGTTGTTGTCGAAGCGGAACCCGTCGAGGGAGGTCCGACGCAGGCGCCAGTCGTCGTCGCCCATGATGCGCTCGGCGCCGAACTCGACCCGCTGCCGGCCAGCGGTCATGTCGACCGACGTGCCGTAAATGTCGCCGACCTTCAGGAACGCCTCCTGCATGTCGACGTTCTGGCCCTCGTCGCTCGATAACGAGTCAGTCAGCCGGTCCGTGCCGAGGCCGTGGCCGGTGTTGTTACCCCAGACGTCGCTGTAGTGCATCGTCAGGCCGACCGAGGTCTTCTCGGACACGCGCGCGTCGAACGCGAGCTGCGCCTCGGTGCCGAGCGAATTGACGTCGTTGTTGCCGGAGCCGGTGTCGTAGTTGCCCCAGTAGTCGCCGCGCACGTGCACGAGACCGCTGATGTTGAGGCCTTCGAGACCGGGCGCGCTGATGTTGAGCCGACGCGGCTCGCGCAGCGCTTCCGTCGGGCTGTTGCGGACCGCGCCGTCGAGTCGGGTCTCGAGTGCTGTCGGTACTCCCGTTTGGAGCGAGTCGAGCTTCGCGCTCACCGCCGCCAACTGCTGCTTCAGATCCGCGATCTGCTGGTCACGGCTCAGGGCCTCCTGCCCGAACGCCGTGGATCCGGCGCCGAGCGCCAAGATCGCCATCGCACCTGCCGTACGCATCAACTCTCCTCCTCCTGAGTGTTCCGAGGGCACCGGCCCGACGTCCGCCGAATGGAAACTGCGAGCGACATCGTGCGACCTAGAGCCGTTCCCTCTGCGCCAAGAAGGCGCGCTCGTGAAAACCGACCCGATGGCTCGGGTCGGGACGCATTGCTTTCCCGTGCACGCGGACTCTTCGGAGAGCCCCACGGCCATCGCTCTCGCCCGGTCGCCAAACCGAACGCGAGCACCTCACCCAACCGACTTTCGCGCGGGGCTCGCCGGCCCCGGGCGGTGCCTCTCGATCAAGGGCATGCCTGACCGACGTGGGTCACGCTGCATGCCGAGGACGGACGATCGAAAAGCGGGCGCAAGGATCGGGTTCGCGAGGCGAGAGTCAACTTTCAGTTTCCGCTGCACCTAGAAAAAAGTGCGTAATCAGAACATTGTTTGACGTAAAAGTTCTGTTTCAGAACATGATTGCGCTGGTTTCGGATCAAGCAAGTGCTGGCCGACCGCCGAACCGGACAGCACTTCAATGGAGCTTCCGGTTGGTCCCACCGACGCTGCGACGTGACGCCGTTGTCTCCCCGCGCGCGGTGCAGCTGGCGATCGTGGTCGCTTCGCTGGTGATGTTGGCGGGACTGATCCTGCCGGGGTTTCGGACTTGGCGGCAGCACGACGCGGGCCAGGACGCGCGCCGGCAGCTGGAGTCCATCCGCGACGGCATCCTGCAATTCATGGCCGACACGGGTCTGCCGCCGACCCGCGCCCGGAACGGCGATCCCCGAGGGTTGTTTCGTCTTCTCGGTCCGGGGCTCATCGCCGAAGGGACCTACTACTTCGCCGATCGCCACCAAGGCAGCCTGGTCGAACAGCTGGGCGAGAACACGCCGCAAGGACGACACCAGCCCGGCTACGAAGGGTGGCAGGGGCCGTACGTGCGGGCGTTGACCGCTGATCCCTGGGGGTTCGCCGTCGTCGTCGTCGCCTATCCGCTCGCCCACGTCGATGACCGCGATTGCATCATCGTCTCCGCCGGCCCGAACGGCCGGATGGACGCCACTTACAGCTCCCCGCGCGATGTCATTGCCGCCGGCGACGATGTGGTCGTCCTGATCGCTGACAAGTCGCCGCAGGCCCGGGCGCCGCTCAAGTAGCCGGGCGCGCAGCGCGGGTGGGGTAGCGAATCGATTTCCGCTTGCGCTCGCGCGTGCGGCGGTGAGCCGTGGGGGAGTGCGCGTCGATCACCGCTTCGGAGAATTGCCGAGGGCCCCCATGTCCGTCGACCGCCGCAAGCATCCACGCCGCAAGCTCGCCATCCGCGTTTCATGGAGGCGGATCGACCTTCCCGCGTCCAATTCGACGACGGGATTCGCCGACGACCCGATGGAGCGTGCCGAGACAGTCGACTTCAGCAACGGCGGGATCGGGTTCATCGCCGCGGAAGCGCTGCCGATCGGCGCAGCACTCGCGCTGCAGCTCGAACGCGACACCGGCGGGCCGCCGCTTTCCGCGCTCGGGCGGGTCGCTCGATGCGTTGAACAGAGCGATGGATGGCTCGCCGGCATCGAGCTCACCTGGGTTGAGGCGACGGAGCCTGAGGTCGGACTCGGGATGCAGCCGGAGAAGGCCTGGACGCTGCTTTGAGCGCCGGTGCCGCAACGGTTCGTTGACTTCCGGCGATTGCGCACCATCCTCCGCGGCATCCGATGTCGGCCAAGCGAAAGATCCTGAAGAACGTCGGCAGCAACTCGCTCGGCTACGTCGTCAACGTAGTCGTGGCGTTCCTGCTCACGCCGTACGTCGTCGAGAAGCTCGACGAGACCGGCTACGGCGTCTGGAATCTGGTGGTCTGCTTCGTCGGCTACTACGGGCTGCTCGACGTCGGCATCCGCTCCGCAGTCGGCCACTACGTCGCGACCTACCACGCCCAGCGCGATGAGGAGCGGGTCAACCGGACGCTGAGCACGGCGATGGCGCTGCTGCTCGTGGTCGCGGCCCTGGCCGCTGCTGTGACGTGGTTCGCCGGCGATCGGCTCCCCGACTGGTTCCGCTCGATCAACCAGATGCGCCTGGCGGCCGGGGAGGAGCCGCTCGACACGTCGGGCGCGCTCGCCGATCCGGACCGGCTGCGGACGGTGGTGTGGGTGATGGGAGCCGGCTTCGCGCTCAGCTTCCCGATGGCGCTCTACGGCACCGTCATCTACTCGGTGCAGCGGATCGGCATCCAGAACGCGATCGGGATCACGCAGCTCCTGGTGCGCGCGGCGCTGACCGTCGTCGTCCTTGAGCGCGGTCACGGGCTGCTCGGCCTCGCCTGCGTCGCGGTGGGCTGCAACGCGCTCGGCTGGATTGCCTCGATCGTCGCCGCCTATCGCGTGCTCCCGACGCTCTCGATCGCATTCCATCGCGTCGTGCGCGCGTCCGCGAAGGAGCTCTTCAGCTACGGCGGCTTCAACGTGCTGGTGAACGTCGGCGACACGGTCCTGCTGTACACCAGCGGCTTCATCATCGTCCAGGCGCTGCATGACTTCGAGACCGTGACCTACTACGCGGTGCCGGCGACGACGCTGATCCCGTACTTCATGCAGATGATCCAATCGGTCACATGGTCGTTCACGCCGCACTTCACCGGTCGCTGGGCGGTCGGCGCGATCGACGATGTCCGGCAGCTGCTTCGGACCGGAACGCGTTGGGTCACGCTGATCGCCGCCACGATCGCCGGCGGGCTGATCTTCCTCGGTCGGGACTTCCTGTCGATCTGGATGGAAGAGGAGTTCGTGAGCAGCGAGTTGTTCGCCGTGTCCGCGCAGGTGCTGGCGGTGCTGGCGGTGGCGACCCTGATCCGGGCCACCCAGAGCACGGGCCGCCAGGCGCTCTTCGCCATGCGCGAGGTGCGCTACCTCGGTTTCCTGGTGCTGATCGAGGCGGTGATGAACGTCGCGCTCAGCTACTGGCTGGTGCGCAGCATGGGACTCATCGGAGTCGGAATCGCGACACTGATCCCGGTCGCGCTGATGCAGGGCTTCGTGCAGCCGCGACATCTGCTGCGCGAGCTCGACATCGACTGGCGCATGTACGTCGGCGACGTGCTCCGCTCGGCGCTGCCGGTGCTGGTGATCATGGGCGCGATCGATCGACTTCTCGGCGACGCGCTCGCCGTGCACTCGTTGGCGACATTCGTGTTGCGCGGCACGGTGGTGAGCTTGCCAGCGGTGTTGGGCGGGCTTTGGTGCGCGAGCACCAAGACGGAGCGCGACGGATTGGTCCGCCGACTGCGAGGGGGGTGACGCGGTTGCCGCTCGCGGCGCTCAGAGCGGCGCGAAGCGAGCGATCGGTCGCGAGTGGAGCACCGCCGGTGCGGTCGTCTGCAGCGTCTCGATCGCGGCGCGCGCGTGAGCGACGCTCCCCGGGTCGGGATGAAGTTCGAGGTCGAGCTCGAAGGTGCGCCGTTCACCGGGTGCCAGGGCGATGACCCGCCCGCGAGACTGCTCGAAGGAGCGCGCGTTCGGGTAGTTGGTGGCCGGTTCGAGCCCGGTCACGCAGCCGTCCTGAGGCAACTGCGGATTCTTCCAGAGGCCAAAGCGCGGCAGTTGGTCGAGTCGCCAGACGAGGCTCGCGCCGATCGTCGCGCCGGGGCCGGCAAGCAAGGCTCGCGTGCGACCGTCCGCCCCGGCCAGCAGTTCGGCGAAGAAGACTTCTTCGGGGCGGCCCGCTTCGCGCGCGCCGCAACGGTCCCATTCGGCGAAGCGTGCCGTAGCGGTGGCATCGCGCGGTGCGAGCTCCTTCACCGGAAGGTGCACGCGCGCGCCGGGCGCGTTCAGCGGCGCGCCGAAGTTGACGTGGTAGAGGAGCTCGAGCTCGCCCGCCTCGCCGGAGAGGTTCACGACCTCGTCGACGATGCGTAGCCGCGGTTCGCCGAGCCTGACGGTGGTGGTCGAGGTGAGCCGCAACTTGCGGCCAAAGAGGCGCGTCTCGTCGACCACGCCCCGCACCGCGATCTCGCCGCGCGCCGTGTCGACCAAGACTTCGACCTGATGCGCCGGCGTGTTCGCGATGCGGCCGTGCAGCGGCCAGCGCAACCGTCCGCGCTCGTCCCATTCAGGCGCACCGTTGCTTTCGAGACCGCAGCGGACCAGCAATTCGTCGAACCCATCGAGCCACCCGAAGCCCGACGGTTCCGCGAGCGGGACGTGACGCGGGTGGATCGGACCGTGGATCGGCGCCTGCCAACCGAATTCGAGGTCGTTCCACCACGCCTTCCAGATCCCCATGCCGCGCGTCGGCAGCAGCGTCGCGCGCAACGGTCCGCAGGTGAGCTCGACGATCTCGACGCCGTCGCGCTTGCCGCCGGTCAGCCGCCTCGCGACGACGCTCCAGCCGGCGGGCGCGCCTGGCACGTCGTCGGGGCCGATGCGAGCGTCCGCCCGGTGGAGGTCGCGGTCGAGGTCGGTGAGCACGAAGCGACTTGTTGTCATCGGCGTCGCCCCACCACGAACACGCACCAGTCATCGGCCAACTCGCCACCCGTCCGATGCCGTAGCGGATGGACGCGGCCGCGACCGTCGACCGCATGCTCGAATCGCGACCAGACCTCGGTCGTCGTGAAGCCGGCCTCGCGCAGCGCCTCCTGCAGTTCGGGCAGCGACCAGAGCCGCCAGTCGTAGACGAAGGCGTCGCGCAGTTCGAGCGTTTCAACGCGACGGCCGCGCCGTGGCGTCACGCGGAAGTGCAGCGCGTTCACGACCCGACCCGTCAACGCGTCAGCAGCTCGTTGCTCCCAGGAGTATTCGAGCCGGGCGCCATCCGGAAGCGCATGGCGCTCGCGCAGCGTGCCGGTGCGAAACGCGCCGCTGCCGCCGTAGAGGTCGCAGGCGAAGATCCCGCCGCGCGGAAGGCGGTGGTGCGCGCGACGCAGGTAGGCGCAAAGCGCGGCACGGTCGTGCAATTCGCCGATCGAGAAGTTGAACGCGGCGATCACGTCGCAACCGCCGTGGGCAGCGCGGACGTCAGCGACGCGGCAGGTCAGCCGCGCGATCCCACGCGCATGAGCGAGCGGCTGGCCATCGTGATCGGTCGCGATCGCGCGCCCGCTTCGCACCAGCCGCACCCACGCGCGGGAGAGCGCGGCCGTCCCGGCGAAGTCCTCGCCGAGCGTGCGCGGCGTGCCCCCGTGGATGGCACGCAGGAGCTTGACGTCGCGTTCCGGCGTCTGGGTGCAGCGCTCGTAGAGGTTGTGGCGATCGAGCAGGCTCATCGCCTCCGATTGAACCGCCTCGCCCGCCTGAACAGAAGCTCGCTTCCACGCGACAAGCGTCTCGAGCAAGCGAACCGGGGCGGCTGTTCGTCACGGCCGCCCCGGGGGAAGTCAGGTCAGTCCCAAGTCGCGATCACTGCGGCAGGCCGAGGCCGCCGTTGTTGACTTCGCAGTTGCGGAAGTTGCCGTTGAAGACCTCGAGAGCGTCCATGAGGTCGTCGCAGTTGACGTCGGCGGAGCCGTCGCCGTCGATGTCCCACGGTCCGGCGCCAAGCGCGCCGCAGATCGCCTGGTCGGCCAGCGCGATCAGGTCACGCACGGCCCAGCCGAGCAGGTCCTCGTCGACGCAGCCGACGAACACGAGGTCGCCGAGGTGCCGGTCGTCGCGGCACTTGTGCTCGTCGTACTCGCCGGCGTCGTCGAAGCCGACGTTCAGCTTCGCCACCAGCAGTTCGGCGCCGAACTTGAAGCCGTTCTCGGTCTTCGGGTTGAGGTGGTCGCCAGTCAGCAGCGCGCAGCGCGTGGGCTGCACGAGGTAGGTCTGGATGCAGCCCACCTTGTCCCACTGCGCCACGTAGCAGGCGTCGCTGTCATTGCCGTCCTGGTCGCCAACCAACACGCCGTTCGGGAAGACGTGGTGGAAATGCGTCGAGGCAGAGCGTGCCGTAGCTGCCACCGTTGGTCGGGCCGGGTCCAGTCGAGGCGAAAAGCATCACCGTCGTCGCAGGCGCGTCGGCGTGCATAAACGCCGTCACGAACTCGCCCAGCCCGACCGTGTCCTGGAGCGTGAGGAGTGCGCCGGTTCCGTCGCAATCGCCCGCTTTCGCCGGCGTGGCGAACGTCGCCAGCGCCAAGAAACTCGCCAAATGCTTGAACATCACGAAGCTCTCCTGTTGATCGTCTGCGTTGAAAGGCCCTCGAGCGGGCGTGTTTCCGAGCGACGAGAGGTTTCCATGACGCGATTTCCGGCGCCTACTTAGAGCCTATCCCGGTAGGAGCCGCGCGACGGCAGGATGCGCGCCAGCACCGTCCGCAGGGAGCGGGTTGGCGTGGGGCTCTTGGTGCGGAGCGACGGCTGGCTGATACCGGACGCGGTGTGGGAGCAGATGAAGTCGTTGCTCCCACCGGGCAAACCGCATCCGCTCGGATGTCATCGACCGCGGGTGGACGACCGCGCGGCGATGACGGCGATCTTTTTTGTTCTACGGACCGGGTGTCCGTGGAACGCCTTGAAAGCGACGAGCCTCTGCTCGTCGTCGTCGGCTCATCGCCGCTTCCAGGAGTGGACCGCCGC
>SIAN01000025.1 GCA_009691715.1 Planctomycetota bacterium | reverse complement strand
CCGGCCCCGGTGAATCGCCCGGAAGGCGCCGAATGGGTCGATGTCGACGCGGACGGCGACCTCGACCTCTACTCGAACAACACGATCTACCGCAACCTCTCGACGCTCGGGAACCCGCTGTTCGAGGCGATGACGGAGAACGGATCGGGAGTCGTCTTCAGCGATGTCCTCGATGAAGGGGCCGGTTACCTCGACTACGACATGGACGGGGACATGGACCTCTGCCTCGCCTTCTGCGACACGACGAAGGGCGTGCGGATGTTCGAGAACATCGGCGACGGCACCTTCGTGGTGCAGGGCAAGAACCTGTTCGACTCGTTCAACACCGGCCTGTGCCTCGGCCTCTCGTTCGAGGACTGGGACAACGACGGCGATGTCGACGTGACCTCGAGCGAAGTCTTCCGCCGCAACCAGTGGATGGAGACCGACGGAACGCGCCACTTCACGGTCGCGACCCACAGCATCCCGTCCAACCACATCACTGACGCGACGCCGGCGTGGGGCGATTTCGACAAGGACGGCGACCTCGATTCAGCGCTCGGCAACTGGGGAGAGAAGGGGCGTCTCTACGAAAACTACGTCTACGACACGGCAACCGCGGCGGCGGAGAAGCGCCACCTGCGGGTGCGCGTGATGCGCGACTCTGACCGGTTCGACGACGGACTGGAGTCGGAGTTCGGCGCGCAGGTGACGATCACGCCGTTCGACCATCCGACCGATGAGTACAAGCGCACGAAGGTCGTCTCGACGTCGGCGGGCTACCTGAACCAGAACGAGTACGTGCTGCACTTCGCGCTGCCGGTCGATCCCGATCCCGCTCCGAGCAAGGACGTCCAGTTCCGCGTCGCGGTCGACTTCAAGGGCAACGCGGCGCAGGAGACGGTGCGCGTCGATCGCCACACCAATCCGATCCTGGGCGATCTCGACTTGGCCAACTTCATCGATCGAGAGATCGTGGTCTTCCGCAGCGGGCGCGTCCAGATCGACGGCTGCGACTTCATCCCGGCCGCTCCGAACGAACCGCTGCACACCGTCAATGAGACGCTCCTGCTCGCCGGTATCGACACGCCAATCCCGTCGCGCGCGCCGGCGCCCGGCGCCAACTGGTGCGTCGGGATGGAGATCGACACGACGCTCGCGACCACGGCACAGCGGATCGAGGAGCTGATTCTCGACTGCAAATTGGTGCAAGCGGTCGATTGCGGCGGAGTCTTCGCGAACGTCTTCGCGTGGGACGTGACGACTCCCGGCTCGCCGACGCTCGTCCCCGGCGGCATGCGCAACTACGCGATCCGCCCGCGCAACAGCCGCAACTACTACGCGATCGATCTGACGCTGCAGCCAGGCCGGCTCTACCGGATCGGCGCGTTGGTGGCGGAGGTGCGGGCGACGACGATCAGCGGGCCGATCGTGACCGACGTGTTCACGACGACCGGAAGCGTGTCGTTCCAGGATCTGGCGCCTTGCACCGGTGCCGGAATCGCGGCGGCGACGGTCGATCCGACGCAGCTCTGGATGACGGTCCGCTTCCGTGACGAGCCGGCGGGCGCATGGGCCGACCTCGGCCATTCGCTGGCCGGAACCAATGGCGCGCCAACGTTGACGATGAGCGGCGACATGCGACCGACGTCGCTCGTCACTGGCGACATCGACAACGCACTGCAGAACGCGCCGCTGCTCCTGGTGGTCGGACTTTCGCCGATGTGCCTCGAATTCGCCGGCGGCTGTCTGGTGCCAGCGATCGATGCGGTGCTGAATCTCTCCACCGATGGCAGCGGCCATGCGTCGTTCTCCGACTGCGTCGGCGACGATGTCGAAGCGGGCGCGAGCTTCTTCATCCAGGCGCTGGTGCTCGATCCGGGCGCGACGGATGGCTTCGCGTTCACCAATGCGGTGAGCGGCACGACACCGCGCTGAACCGCCTCGCGATCCGTCGGTCGGGGCGGCGGTTCGATCCGCGATCGGACCGCCGCCCGGCCGTTCACTTCGTCGGGGTGACTTCCGCGTCCGGAATCTCGACGTCGACGAGGAACTCGCGGACTTCGCCGAGCCCGATTCGCTCGCCCTCCACCCAGATCTCCCGCCGGTGCGGCAGCAGGACGCCGTCGACGCGGCGGTGCTCGGAGAAGACCTGGCGGTGGCTCGCTGAGGTCTTCATCGACAGGTCGGCGGTGATCGGCAGCCTCGTGCGTACTTCAGCCAGGAGCGGCCCTTCCGGGTCGATCCACGCCTCGAACGAAGGGTTCAATCCCGGCAGCTTCACGGCGACGCCGATCAGCACCCGGTCGGCGACCCGCTCCGACACGAGCGGTCGGAGTTCCTCCGCCTCGAGCAAGTTTCCTGGGAGCCGCGCAACCTCCCAGTCCCACTCGACATGCTGCTGCGACGCGCCGGATGCCTGGATCAGGGAGCCGAAACGCGGCCGCAGCCAGCGCTCCCCACGGAGCATCGCGCGCTCCTCCGTCTCGCCCGAGCTGTAGGCGAGAAGGGTGCGCACCGTCTCGTCGGGACGCACCCAGGTCGTCGCGACGAGCTCGTTGCCGAGCGGATTCCCGGTACGCGCGAGATAGAGGTCTTCGACCCGCTTCAGGCGAAGTCGTGCGAGCCGCGGCGAGCCGCCGTAGACCTCGACCAGGCGTTCCAGCAGCCGCTCCACTTCTGCGAGCGGCGGAGTGCCGCCGGACGCCAGTTCGGACATCGCGAACGGGCGCGCACCGTCGAAGAGCGGCGGTGGCGGATCGCTGCAGCCCGGCGATGCAAGCGCGGCGGCGAACGCGGCGGCAAGCGCGAGCACGCCGATCGCCTCGCACTTTCGTCGTCGCATGCGTGCTGCCCTCGAGGTCGCGGCTACTGCGCTCGACGCAGCCGCTCGACCAGCCCGCTGCCGATCCAAGCCAGCGCCACGCCGATGGCGGCGATGAGCCCGGTCTCGAGATGGAGCGTCGCGCGGGCCAGTCGGAACGCGAAGTAGCCGAGCAGCGCAGCGCCCGACAGCACGGCCAGGAACGAGCCCGCGCCTGCAAAGCGACGGCGCCACGGCGAGGGCGGCGACGCAGTGTCGGGCGGCTTCAACATCTTGATCTCGCCGCGCGCCTCGCCGAGCCCGACCGCAAGCCGCCGGATCTCCTTCTCCTTCTCGTCGGAGCGCTCCTCGGTCTTGTCGAGGCGCGCTTCGAGGTGTCGGATGAAGCCGTCGCTCTCCTCACGCATCTTCTGGTGCGCGGCAAGTTCCGCTTCGAGGCGGGCGATCCGGACGTCGCGCTCGTAGACCAGCTTCAGCGCGGCATCGAGGCGCTCTTCCGCGGCGTCGAGCGTCTCGCGAGTCTCGGCGAGCTCGGCGGCGGCATCGGCGTTCGCGTTTGCGTTTGCGTCTAGGCGAGCATGGCGCAACTCGGTGACCGCGATCGCAGCAGGCGCCGTGGGCGACGCGGGCGACGGCTCGGCGGAATTCGGGGATGTGGACACTTTCTGTTTGAGCTCGCTCGACGTGACCAGAGGCTTGTCGGGCTCGCCCGGCCGGCCCGGTTCAAAGCGGACTTGGAGGCGCCCGTCCCGGATCGAATCGAAGATCCGCGGCAACGGCAAGGCCAGCAGTTGCGCTGCGCGACTCACGGTGAACCAGCCACCGGCCTCGCTCGCGGCCTGCGCGCCGTGGATGGGCGTGTCGGTTGGCCGGTCGATCGGCCGGTCAACGGGCGTGCTGCTCCTTGGCGCTGGCGCGGCTGCCGCCATCGCCGCCGCCGCGGCACCGCTCCCGTTCGAACCGCCCTTCGCCCGCTTCACGTCACGCCTCCCGATAGACGGCGCGGGAGTATAGGGCAGCCCGATCAAGCTCGCCGGCAAACGCCTCGACCGCGGGTCCGGACAGCAGCGCTGGCCAGCCATCGCCGGCCCATCGAACCGCGAGCTCGCCACCACGCAGTTTCAGCCGAACGTCGGGCGGGAAGCCGTACACCTTGCGCGCGACAATCGCCGCCGCAGCGGCACCGCTGCCGCAAGCGAGCGTCTCGCCGGCGCCCCGCTCCCAGGTCCGCAGCAGCAGCAGATCGGGACCGGCGACCTGCACGAACTCGACGTTGACGCGCTGCGGAAAACGCGGGTCGCGCTCCAGCGCCGGGCCGACGGAATGCACGGGGAAGCGTTCAACATCGTCGACGAAGACGACGCAGTGCGGATTGCCGAGGCGCAGCGCGCTGACGCGCAGAGCGCGGTTCGCCAACTCGAACGGTTCGTCGAGCGCGGGCGTTGATGGCCCGGTCATCGGCCCGCTCATCGGCACGTTCGCGCGGTCGAAGTCTGGCACTCCGAGGGCCGCCGTGAGGCGCGTGGCGCGGCCGGAGGAATCGACCTCGTCGACGCTCATCGCGACCAGCCCGCCGCGCGTCTCGACGGTGAATTCCCGCGCGACCCGGCGGCGATCGAACAGGAACTTGCCGAGGCAGCGCAGGCCGTTGCCGCACATCTCCGCCTCGCTGCCATCGGGATTCAGCATCACCATGCGGCCGTGCGCACCCGCGACGGACGGCGGCAGAGCCAGCAGCAGTCCGTCGGCACCGACGCTGGTCCGCCGATCGCAGACGGCGCGCGCGAACGCCTCACGGTCGCCGGGAGCGGTAAGCCCTGCGCTGCCATACCCCTCGCCGAAACCGTCGACGAGGACGTAGTCGTTGGCGCAACCGTGGAGCTTCACGAACGGCAGGCGCGTCACGACGTCCCGCTCGGAGGCGCCGCGGTCGGCGGATCAGGTGGTGAGTCTGGCGGGGAATCCGGTGGCGAGTTCGGCGGCGAATTCATGGCATCGAGGCGGGCTCGAGATCGGACCGTCATCGAGACCATCGCGAGCAGTCCGCACAAGAGCAGCGCCGGCGCACCGAGCATCAAGTAGACGCTGGAGTTGAAGGCAGCGCCGAGTCGTTGGCTTTGATCACGATCCACCTGATCGTAGGCCGACTGTTTTCACATCGAACATTGCGCGGCGGCTCGCGGCAGCGGACCGCCGAGCAGCACTGCGGCGAGCGCGACGAACGCGACGACGAGGCGAAGACGGTGGTGGCGGCGCGACATGGCGGACGACGTTACCCCGCGCTCGGGACGGCCACAGGAGCGCCCGGGATCGGGCCGAAGGTGCCCGAGTAGAGCATCCACCAGATCACGACACCGGTCACCGAAACGTAGAGCCAGATCGGGAAAGTGATCCGTGCCAGGCGCTTGTGGCGTTCCCACCGTCCTCGCCGCGCGTGGCGCACCGTGACCAGCGCCAGCGGCACGACCGTCATGGCGAGGATCAGGTGCGTGACGAGGATCGCGTAGTAGACGACGCGCGCAGCGCCGGCCCCCGGGAACGACGTATGCACTCCGCTCATCACCTTGTGCGTGACGTAGCCGATGAGGAACAGCGTCGAGGTCGCGAGCGCTGACAGCATGCAGCGGCGGTGAACGACGAGCGCGCGCCGCTTGATCGCGACGAAGCCGCAGAGGAGCAGCAGCGCGGCGGTGGCGTTCAGCGCGGCGTTCAGCGTCGGCAGGTGGAACGCGAGCAGCACCATCGATCACCCGGCCCTTGGCGCGGTCGCGGCGGCCTCGCTGCCGAGCAGCAAGCGTATGTCGTGCACGGCGCGCTCGAGCCAGTCCGGGTCTTCTTGCGTGTTGATCCTCGACCGGATCTGTCCCTGCCGATCGACGACGTAGAGCTTGGTCGAGTGCACGATGTCGCCGGCCTTGTCCTTCTCCCCGAACGGGGCGAAGAAGCCGAGGCAAGTCTTGGTGATCTCCTCCCTCGTACCGGTGAGCCAGTGCCAGTTCGGCTGCTCGCCGGCGTTCGCGCGCGCGAAACTCGTGAGCTGATCGTGCGTGTCCGCGTCGGGGTCGACGGTGATGCTGGCGAACGAGACGTCTTCCACGCCGCGCAGATTTCCCGCCAGCGTCCGCACGCATCGCGTGAGATCCACGCACGGGCCCGGACAGCCGGTGAAGAAGAAGTTCACCACGAAGACGCGGTCCGCCAGGTTGGCGCGGGTGAACGGCTTCGTGAAGCGGTCGGTCAGTGCGAGGTCCGGGACCGGCCCCCAGACCGCCAACTTCGAACCGAACCGGTCGCCCGCAGCATCGTCTTGGTCGACTGCCGACTGGCGCAGGCGCTGCACCACGATCACCAGCAACACGATCAACGCGATCCCGAGCGCGATCGGCGCGAACGAGCCGGGGCGTACCGCGGTGGGCGCGGCAGGCTGCGTCGATCCTGGTGGAGGCGATTGCAGCGGTGGCGAGCTCGAATCCATCACTTGAGGTTTCTCCGCTGCGTTGCCGCTCGTTGACGCACCACCGCGATCGTGATCGCGACAGCGGCACCGAGCGCGACCAGCAACTCCACCACCATCACCCGCGGATTGACGGTCGCGGCGGTCGGCGGCCGGCTGCGGTCGATCAGCACGCGCTCAAACAGCAGCACGTAGCCGACCACCAGCAGCGCCAGCAGCGCAACCCCTAGCGCAAGCGCGAGACCGAAGCGGCGCACCCGCGCTCGCCGGGCCGCCTCGTCGAGCGGCGGCGGCGGCGGTTGCGACGACGGCTGCGACGACGAGTCGCTCGCGCCGGCGCGGAATTCCTCGCGCTGCGCCGGCCTCATGCCTTGAGCGCCAGAAGACAGAGGATCCCCGGCAGGTAGACCAGCGACGTCAGCATCACGCGGCGCGCCCGCAGGTCGCTCGGGCCGTGCCAGAAACGCAACGCGGAGGCGACGAACATCACGCCAAGCCCAATTGCGCCGACGAGGTAGATCGGGCCGGCGAGGCGCAGGCCGAACGGCAACAACGAGACCAGGCAGAGCGACACGGCGTGCACGCAGATCTGGCGGGCGACCAGCGCGCCGTCGGGATCGCAAGACGGCAACATCTTGAGCCCGCCTTGCTCGTAGTCGCGGCGATAGATCCACGCGATGGCGAGGAAGTGCGGCAACTGCCAGAGGTAGAGGATCGCGAACAGGGCATAGGCGCCGAGCCCGAGATCGTTGGCGGCGGCGGTCCATCCGAGCACCGGCGGCAGCGCACCCGGTACCGCGCCGACAAACGTATTGAGCGTGGTGAGGCGCTTCAACGGCGTGTAGACGAACAGGTACGAGACGAAGGCGAACAGCACGATGGTGGTCGTGAGCGCGTTGACCCGCACGGCACACAGCGCGACGCTCGCGACCGCGAGGGCGATGCCGAGCACGGTCGCGAAACGGACGCTCACCCGCCCCGCCGGAAGCGGCCGCTGCATCGTTCGCGGCATCCGCGCGTCGATGTCGCGCTCGAGCACCTGATTCAGGATCCCGGCCGCCGCGGTGATTCCGCCGATCGCCAGCAACGCCTCGATCAGCGGGCGAAGTTCGACCGGCTCGTTCGCGGCGAGGTAGCCCGCGAGCGCCGCCAGCGCTCCAGCCGCGACGATGCGCGGCTTGGTCAGCATCAGCAGGTCGCGGACGCTTGGCGCGCTCATGCGGCGAGCCGCTGGCTGCGCAGCACACAGAGAAGCGCCGTGCCGAGGATCGCGGCACCGGTGATCACGTGGAGGACGGTCACGATCGGATCGGTGCGCGTCGCCACCGAGAGCAGCCCGAGCAGTAATTGCACCAGCACGAGGGCGCCAAGCAGCAGGCCGCCGTTCCGAAGCCGCGGATGCGCCTCGGCCGACGCCGTGAGCCGCGCCACGAAGGCTCCGATCACCACCACCACCGCCAGCCCGAAGGCCATGTGGACGACGACCGCAAGGTCGCCGAACTGCGGGATGCGCTGCTTCGCGACCGTGTGGCGGACGATCGCACCCAGGAACAGTTGCAAAAAGACGACGAGCAGCACGAACTTGGCGAGCCGCCGCAGCGAGGTCGCTTCGGCGGAGACCGGCGCTGTCGCGTTCCGTGCTGAAGCTTGCCATTCGCGCGAGAGGCGCCAGGCCGTGGCGATCGACAGGCAGAAGAACGCCTGCGCGGTCATCCCGTGCAGGATCGAGACGGCGGGCGGGAGCTTCATGTGAACGGTGAGCCCGCCGAGCCCGCCTTGAACGCACACTAGGACCAGCAACGTCCAGGCGAGCCTGCGCACGAGCGGATCGCGGGTCGCGCTTCGAATCCAGGCGAACTGCACGATCGTCAGCAGCCCGACCACCATCCCGATCACGCGATGGTTGTGCTCGAGCGCGATCAGCCCCGTCACGAGCCCGCGCAGGTACGGCGCCAGCGGGTTCAAGTCGCCATACGTGGTCGGCCAATCGGGGACCGCGAGCCCCGCGTCATTGCTCGTCACCGACGCACCGAACGCCAGCAACGCGAACGTCGTGGCGACGTGCAAGCGCGTGAAACGGAGCAGGCCGTCCGAAAACCCCGCGATGCCACGCGGCACCGCGACGTCGCCATGGAGCGAATCAGTCATGGCGGCAGAAGGGGTGTTCGAGGCCACGGTCATGCTGCATCCGTGCGAGCCACGGCGCGACCACCCCGCTTCGGGCGCGCCGTCGCTCGATCCGTGACACCGATCAGTGCGGAGCCGTCGGCGGCGCGCTCGATGCTGCCACCGCCGGTGCCGTCGGTGAGGCACCACCGCCGCCGCCGTCGTTGCGCTGCATCGGCATCCACTGCGGCGCGAATTCGTCCTTGCAGTTCGGATGGCTGTACTCGTACGGCCCGTGATAGGCGGTCGGCACCGCTCCGATCCAGTTACCGTGCGGCGGCGGCGTCTGCGTCGACCACTCGAGCGAGCAGGCATGCCACGGGTTGTCGCTGGTCGGCTTCTTTCCGGCGACGAGCGACCAGAGGAAGTTCCACAGGAAGAACAACTGCGACAGGCCGAGCCCGATCGCGCACCAGGTCATGAAGACATTCATGCCCTCATACGTCTGCAGGAAGTCGTAGCTGCGAAAGCTGGCATAGCGGCGCGGATATCCGCCGAGCCCGATGATGTGCATCGGGAAGAACACGCCGTTCATGAAGCTGAACGTCAGCCAGAAGTGGATCTTGCCCAGCCCGTCGCTCATGTGCCGGCCGAACATCTTCGGGTACCAGTGATAGATGCCGGCGAAGATGCCCATCACCGATCCGGTGAACAGCACGTAGTGGATGTGCGCGACGATGAAGTAGGTGTCGTGGATGAAGATGTCGAACGGCGCGTTGGCCATGTAGATGCCAGACAGGCCGCCGATGACAAACATCGAGACGAACCCGAGCGCGAAGAGCAGCGGCGGCGAGAAGGTGATCTGCCCGCCCCACAGCGTGCCGAGCCAGTTGAACACCTTCACCGCGCTCGGCAGCGCGATCATGATCGTCGAGATCATGAAGGTGGTGCCCAGCACCGGGTTCATCCCGGACTGGAACATGTGGTGTCCCCACACCACGAATCCGAGGCCGGCGATCGCCGACATCGAAAACACCATCGGCCGGTAGCCGAAGATCGGCTTGCGCGACCAGACGGCGATCACGTCGGAGACGATCCCCATCGCCGGCAGGATCATGATGTAGACAGCGGGGTGCGAATAGAACCAGAAGATGTGCTGCCAGAGGATGACCTGGCCGCCGCCGGCATTGGGCACCGGCGCCTCGCTGAAGATCAGACCTTCCGGCAGGAAGAAGCTCGTGCCCATATGGCGATCGAAGAGCAGCATCGCCATCGCGGACGAAAGAACCGGGGTGGCAAACAACTGCAGGATCGAGGTGATGAACGCCGCCCAGGTCGTGAGTGGCATCCGGAACAGCGTGAGGCCCGGCGCTCGCAGGTTCACGATCGTGGTGATGTAGTTCATCGAGCCCATGATCGAGGACGTTCCGCCCAGGATCACGCCGATGCACCAGAGCGTCTGGCCCGCCCCGGCCGACGGACTTACGACGCCGCTCAAGGGCGGGTAGGAGGTCCAGCCGGCGCCCGCGCCGATGCCAGCCGGGTCGACGAAGAAGCTCGCGACCAGCACCAGCAGCGCGGAGAACCAGGTCCAATACGACAGCCCGTTCAGGAACGGGAACGCCATGTCCTTCGCGCCGAGCTGCAGCGGGATGACGTAGTTGCCGAACGCGCCGGTGAGGATCGGGATGATGACCAGGAAGATCATCACCGACGCGTGCATGGTGAACGCGACGTTGTACCACTCGTTCGGCATCATCCCGTTGGAGTTGCCGAAGAGACCGGCCTCGCCAACTTCGCC
Organism: Planctomycetota bacterium; assembly: GCA_009691715.1. Lineage (GTDB taxonomy): Bacteria > Planctomycetota > B15-G4 > B15-G4 > SIAN01 > SIAN01. The sequence continues at coordinate 52,516 of SIAN01000025.1, read as the reverse complement.
GGCGTTGATATCGGCCTTCGAGAGTTTCTCGCCCCACAGCAGTTCGCCGAGGATCGGGAACGGCTTGTCCTCGTCAAACTCGGCAATCGCCTGATTGAGCGCCGCGCCGCTCAGGCCCTGGTCACGCCACTCCTGCACCTTCTCCTCGCTCGGCTTCGCGCCGGCCGGATACGCCACCTGCCAGCGAACCATCAGCGCCAGCAACCCGCCGACGAGGAACATGGCGATGCAGGAGAACAGGTACTGGATGCCGATCACCTTGTGATCGGTTGAGAAGACCCACTTGCGCAGGAACGACAGTTCCGGGTGGGCGTGGCCTGCATCGTGGCCCGCAGTTGCGGGCGCGGCGGCGGTTGTACTCATCAGTTCGGCTCCAGCCGTTTCCTTCCAAGCTTGCAGGCGCTGCGACTCAGGCGGGGGCTCATCCGCCCTCGGCGCGCTTCTTGGCCTCGTCCGACTTCACCTTCACCCACGCTTCCCAGGCGGCGCGCGGTACCACTTTAAGTTGCATCCGCATGCCCGAATGGCCGAGGCCGCAGAGCTCGGCACACGCGATCTCATAGGCCTCTTCCCAGTCGAGGAGCGTCTTGCCGTCCTCACTGTACGTCTGGTCACCGGTCAGGTGCTTGCCGTCCGGGCCCGCATAGGTCGCGCGGTCGCAGTCGAACCAGACGTTGCCGATGTAGCCCGGCACGGCGTCCTGCTTCACGCGCAGAACCGGAATGAAGAGCGAGTGGATCACGTCCTTCGAGCTCAGCATGATCCGGACGTTCTCTTCGCTCGTGACGTTGCCCGCGCCATCCTTGAGCTCGACCGGGACGTTCAGGATGTTCGGCAGCATGAAGTCGTCGGCGGTGTCGAACTTTCGATCGGTACCGGGGTAGGTCACGTTCCACGCAAACTGCTGCGCGGCGATCTTGACCTCGGTCTGGAATTCCTGCGGGTAGGACGGATCGCTCGAGTTCTTGATCTTGGCCCAGGTGTTCGTGCTGGCGACACCGAGCGCCACCAGGATGATCGCGGGAATCACGGTCCAAGCCACTTCGAGCTTGTGGCTGCCGGCGATGTAGGTGGCCTTGCGCGCCGGGTTCCGCCGGTACTTGAAGCAGAAATAGACCATCACACCTTCGACGACGACAAACGTCACCATCGTGATCCAGAAGATCCAGATGTACATCAGGTCGATCTCTTCGCCGAACGAGGAGTGGTTCGGCGGCAGCCACCACTTCCAGGCGGCGTCGAAATGTTCGGCTCGAACCTGCTGCATGAGCGCCTCCGGGGCGTCGATCCAGACTGCCGGCCTGCGACGCCTTCCGCGCCGCGGACCGAACGGGCGTCAACTCACTTCTTCAGCGTGAACTCAGTCGTGGCGGTCTTGCCCGCTTCGACGGTCACGGTGACCGACTGCTCGCCGAGCACCTCGTGCTTCAGCACAAGCTTGTGGGTACCGGCCGGAACGTTGGCGATGGTGAACTTGCCGTCGGTGCCGGTCACAGCGAAGAACGGATGGGTCCGCACTGCGCACCAAGCACCCATCCACGGGTGCAGGTCGCACTTGAACTTGATCCAGTCGTTCGAGGTGAAGGTGCGCTCGCGCGTGCCCGCGGTGGTCATCGCGAAGTTCTCTTCCTCGTTCACGTCGCCAAACGGCATGTAGTGGACGTTGTGCCCGGTCGAGTCGGAGCTCTTGATCTTGAGCTTCTGGCCCGACATCAATGCAAACACGTGTGGCACGTAACGGCATCCGACCTGGTCGATGACGGCCGCCTCGCTCGGGGGGTCATAGACGTCGGCGGTGTCGATCGAGACGAACGCGAAGCGGACGGTGTTGTCGTCGTTGACGACGATGTTTTCCTGGGTGATCATCTCCTTGACCACATGGGCGCACTCGGGAGTGCCCGACATGTCGATCGTCTCCATCGAGGGCTTCGCGCCCTCCCACTTCACCACGCCGCTGATCGTGCCGGCGTTCGCGGGATCGATCTTCTTCGGGTTGCCGGCCGTCTCGGCACCGCCACCGGCCACCGCGTTGGCGTTCTTCTTCGCGCGCCCGCGGATTGCTTCGCGACTGCGGGAGTCGCCACCACCGCAGGCGGCAGCGACGGCCACGAGGGTGATCGTCAGCGCCAGGGCCCAAGTCAGCCGAGGGTTTGCGAGTTTCATGATTCCACGCCGTTCCATGTTTCGGTCCCTTGATGCGCCACGGGTCTCACTTCATCACCCGTGGCTCATCGCAAATCGTCAGCCACCCGCCCGCTTCGCGATTTCCCGATACTCGGTCGCGAACTCCTCCGTGAACAGGTAGTCGCGCAGCAGCGCCATCTCGAGATCGGGATCGTTGAGTCCGTTCGGATCGTTGGTCGGGCGGACGCCCGCTTCCGGCTTCCAGAACCCCGGCATCCGCGTGCCGCGCTGGTAGGTGTCGGGCGTCTCGAGCCAATGCGCGACCCATCTCGGCGCCAACCGTTCACGCGCATAGCTGAGATCAGGCGCCATGTCGGCGGCCGTTTTGCCCTTCGGGACGACTCCGCCCGGCATGTGGCAAAGCACGCATTGCAGGCGCACGAACATTTCGCGCGCGTGATCGCGATCGGCATCGGAGAGCGGTGCCGGTTTGCTCATCTGCGGGAAGTCGGTCTCGTAGATGAACGACCCGCCCTGGCGCTGATAGGTGCGCGCCACAAGATCGTGGAACAGCTCGATCTTCGAGTGGTTGGCCTTCCGCATGGTTGAGTCGTCGTAGGCAGGGAAGTCCCGCTTGAACTTCCCGGCGATCGAGTCCCACAGTCCGCGTTCGGTGCTGGTGTGCCAGACCTTCTCGTGCGCGAAGTAAGCGACGATGTCGTTGCGCTGTTCCTGCGTGAACCCGAACGTCGGCATGCGCGCCTTCATCCACGGCCGCAGCATCGCCGGCGCGCCGCGCCCCTTGCCCATCACCGGATCGTTCAGGAACCGGTCGAGCCAGTCGTGTTGGGTACGCGCTCCCTGCCCGTCGAGGAGCGGCGGGTAATAGGCCGCACCTTCCTCGCCAAGCTGGAAGTTGCGGATCTCGCCGCCCTCGCCGTAGAGCAGATGGCAGCCGATGCAGTTCTTTTCGCGCACCAGCCGGCGCCCGCGCTCGACCGACTCTTCGTCTGGCGTGAGATGGCGCCGGATCGACGAGATCGTGTTGTCCTTCACCAATGAGAACACGAAGTCCATGACCGCTTCGCGATCGGCGTCAGGCGCGCCTTCGGCCAACTGCGCGAACTGCGGCATCTTCAGCTTCTCGAACGGCTTCTTGTCCTTGTTGCGGTCGTAGAAGCGCGTGTTCGTCAGCTTCTGGGTCAGCCACGCTTCGCGATTGAAGTACCCCTCCGCCTTCCAATCCATCTCGACCATGCCGAAATCGAGGCGATCGGGGTGCTTGCTGCCCCATCCGTTCAACTCGGTGCCGATCGGCTTCGAGTCCTCGTAACCCGGAATCTCGTGGCAGCCGAAGCAGCCGTAGTGATCGAGCAGAAACTCACCCGACTTCCGGCGCTTCTCGAAGCCGCTCATGTTGCGGACTTCTTGCGCCGCCCTCGCGCCAGTCATCCGCTCCTTCAACTTCTCGACCAGGATCTCCTCGTAGATCTTGTCGTCGGCAGGCTTCTCGAAGACCGACTGCTCGAACGCGACGTTGCGCTTCGTCATCAGGTAGGCGACGAGGTCGGCCGCCTCCGATTCAGTGAGGCGCAGGTTCGGCATGTTCGTTTCGGGCCACAGGCTCTTCGGATCGAGCAACCAGGTGAACAGCCAATCGGGCTTCACCTTGCTGCCGACACCCGAAAGCTCCGGCCCGTGGCGCAGTGCGTCGAGCTTGTCGACCTTGGATTCGCCAGCCGGGAAGTCATCGATCGAGTGGCAGGCGAGGCAGCCGACGCCGCCGTGCTCGCCGAACAACTTCTTGCCACGATCGGCGTCGCCGTTGCCGGGGTAGCTCTTCAGCGCCTGCGGCGTGGTCAGGTTGTAGAGGAAGGTGACGAGCGCGGTGATCTCGGCCTGATCGCGTCCCGGCTCGGTCGCGCGGTTCTCGCGGTGGAAGAACGCGGGCATCCGCGTGGTCGGGCGGAACGATTGCGGGTTGTCGACCCACTTCAACATGAAGTCGAGGTCGGCGAACTTCGCGGCGACATGTCCGAGCGGCGGGCCGACGCGCCTGAAGCCGTCAAACGGCGCCATCTTGTGGCAGCCGAAGCAACCGAGCTTCGCGACCAAGTCACGGCCGCGGTTCCACTTCTCCGCACCCGGGATGTGGACCTCCTGCGTGTGGCACTTGTAGCACGACGCATCGAGGTATTTCGACCCGAGCATCGGGTATTCCCACTCGTGCACCGGGTGCCAGTGGCGTTCGTCCTCCCACACCTCACGTTCGTCTTTGTTGGTGGGCGTGTGGAACGAGGTGGCGAAGGCCAAGCGCTGGTTGCCGCCGCCGTGGCAGCCCGAGCAACCGAATCGATCCTGGCCGTGCGGCGACATCGAGGTGCAGTAAAGCTCCGGCTTGCTGTGGGAACGAAACGCGGGACTGTCGTCCTCGAAGCGCGGCTCGTTGCCCTCCTCGCCGAAAGTCACGTGCGCGTTGCCGGCCGGGTAGTCCTTGAATCGGTCGGTCGCCAGGTGGCACGAGCTGCACATGTCGACCTTCGGCACCGACAGGAAGTTCAGGTCGTCGAGGATCTCCTTGACGACGAACTTTCGCGGGGCGACGGTCGGCGCCATGAAGTTGAACAGGAGCGAGTTGCGAAACTGGGTAAAGACCCGCTCGTCGTCGAGCGAGTCGGCCCGCTTCTCGAGGCGAGCGACTTCGCGCTCCGTCACTTCGAGACGCGTCGCGACGTCGTTGCCGAGCGCGTCGAAGCGGCCGAGCTCGTTGCGTGCGATGTTGCGATCTGCCTCCGCCTGCTTGTCGGCTTCGTCGAGGCCGTCGTACTCGCCCTTCAGGATCTGGTACTTCGCGAACGCCGTCTTCGCCTCGTCGCCCTGCGGGGCGCTGAGGTCATGCTCTCCGAGGTGGTGAGCCTTCTCTTCGTAGACGAAGCGCTCGGCCTCGAAGATCGCCTTCGCCAGCTTCATGCTGGCGTTGGTCGTCGCGTAGACGAATTCGGCGTCGTGCAGCCTCGTCGCGAGTTCGGGCCGCTCCGCGTGATCGGCCGCGAGCATCCCCTTCAGCCGCTCGATCTCGTCGCGCATACCGCCCGGCGTCTTCGCTCCGTCGCCGACGACCGTCGCACCGCCCGCCGCGCTGAACGCGGCCTTGCCCTGCGCCTCGGCCTGCTCGCGCTCGAGCTCGAAGAACCGCCATTGGTAGGACTTGAACTCGCGGTCGTGATCCTGCACGACGGACCACGCGTACGCGACCGTCATGGCGGCCGCAGACACGAGGAACCAGCGGTTCAGGCGCTTGACGTCGAAGAACGTCGCGCCCGCGTCCTTGATGCCCTCTTCCGCCACGTCTCGGCTCCTGCCCGGATTCCTGGGACCTGCTCGATCGCGCCAGCTCGGTCAGATGTTCAGCGCGAGTTCCTGGATGTTGACGATGAACTGCAGATTGCAGGTCCACCGCAAGACCATCTTGATGGGCATCGCGACCATGATCAGGAACATGATCATCATGGTCAGGAAGCGCGGGTTGCCCATTTGCGTGACCATCTTCTTGCAGACGGTCTTCGCCAGCACGATCGGCGTGACCGCGAGGTAGCCCAGCACCAGCAGGATTCCGGGCATCTCGCGCATCAACCAGTTGATCGGACGACTGGTGCCGAGCCACTGCTGCCAGAAGATCTGGCTGAACTGGATGTTCACCGTCGGCTCGACCTTGTGCAGGTTCCACTGCTCGAAGGGGCCGAAGAACGCCTGGTTCGGACCGCGCAGGAACGTCATCAGGATGATCATCGACACCCAGAGGACGACGAACCCGAAGAAGAACGACGTGATCGCGAACGGCCGTTCCTTGAAGGTGTAGTAACCGTTGCCCTTCGGGTTGGTGTCGACGTACGGGATCGCCATCAAGCCGTTGACGATGAGCCCGGGCAGGATCACGCCGGCGAGCCACGGATCGAAGTAGACCAGCATCTCCTGCAAGCCGAGGAAGTACCAAGGCGCCTTCGAAGGGTTGGGCGTCTTGTTCGGGTTGGCGGGCTCCTCGAGCGGAGCTTTCAGCAGGATCGCCCAGATGACCAGGATCGCGGTCCCGATCAGCATGCAGATGAATTCGCTGTAGACGAGGTCCGGCCAGACCAGGACCTTCTTCGGGCTCTCGACCGCCTCTTCGGGCAGCTCGCCGCGATCGATCCGCCGATCGTTCTTCACCGCGCGATAGAGCGACAGCCAGGAGAAGTACCCGACCAGGAACAGCATGAAGATGATCGGGATGTTGTCCGGCTTGCTGATGTTCGCCTTGAAGCCGGGGTCCTTCAGCGCCCAGACGAAGAAGATCACGGCGCCGGCGAAGATCGTCAACGCGACCTTCGGCGCCGTGAAGAACTCACGCCACCTCAACATCGCGAGGACCGCGACCGTGAAGATCAGGAAGAACCGGCTCGGGTCCGCGAGTGCGTTGAAGAAATCCTTCACGCTCGTCCCTCGATCGCCAAAGGGGCCATCAGCCCCAGGGATTTGCTCATCACCGTCACCTGGCCACCATCACAGTGGCCCCGAGATCCCGCCATCTTTGCGGATGCGCCAGAAGTGGACCGCCATCAGGATCGTGGCCACCAACGGGATGAAGATGCAGTGCAGCACGTAGAAGCGCAGCAGCGTCGCTTCGCCGACGAACCGTCCGCCGAGCAGCGCGAACCGTGCGTCATCGCCGGAGTGCACCAGCTTCACGTCATCGATCGTGATCAGCGCGGCGAGCGGCCCTTCGTAGCCCGCGATCGGCGTCGCACGCGCCATGTTCGAGCCGACCGTGATGGCCCAGATCGCGAGCTGGTCCCACGGCAGCAGGTAGCCGGTGAACGACAACAGCAGCGTGAGCACCAGCAGGATGACGCCGATGTTCCAGTTGAACTCGCGCGGCGGCTTGTACGAGCCGGTCATGAACACGCGGAACATGTGCAACCAGACGGTGATCACCATCGCATGCGCGGCCCAGCGATGGATCTCGCGCATCACGCCCATCGGCACGTGCTCGCCGAGCGCGATGATGTCCTGGTACGCGTACTCGCCGGTCGGCCGGTAATAGAACATCAGCAGCACGCCGGTGATGATCTCGACCAGGAACAGGAAGAAGGTCAACCCGCCCATGCACCAGGTGAACGACAGGCGCAGACCCGACGTGCGCACGTTCACCGGATGGAGATGCAGGAAGACGTTCGAGAGCACGGCCAGCGAGCGGTTGCGGACGGTGTTCGGGTAGCCGTGGCGGAAGATCGAACGCCAGATCTGGCTGTCCTTGATCTGATCCATCAGCCCCGGCCGCGGCACATACGTCTTCTGCGGCGGCGCGATGCGCGAGTCGTCCTTCTTGGCAGCAGGTTTGGCCGCGGTAGCGGCAGCCGGCTTCGCAACTGCAGCGGTCGCACCGCCAGTGGCAGGCGTCGCGGCAGGCGCAGGCGGCGGCGTCGGTGCGCCGCCGGCGGCGGGTCCGCCTGCGGGCGGCGGATTCGGAATCTCGTCGGCCATCTCGGCCCTCCCCCAATCAATCAGTGCGGTCCAGTGCGGTCCAGTGCGGTCCAGTGCGATTCAGATCGGCTTGGTTCACGAACAGCGCGCGGCAGTGCCAGTTCGGACGGCGCCAGTTCGGACGGCGCCAGTTCGGACGGCGCCAGTTCGGACGGCGCCAGTCCGGACGGCGTCAGACGTAGAGGAACGCCTCCGGGTTGAGCCACTCACCTTTCTCTTCCTGGAACTTCACGCTCTTGTCGACGATCATCTGCCCGTCGTCCGCGAGGCCGACGCGGTAGCGCTCGAGCGGACGCGGCGCCGGCCCTTCGAAGTTGATGCCGCTCTTGCGGAAGCCGGAGCCGTGGCACGGACACTTGAACTTTTGCTCGCCCTCGAGCCAGTTCGGCGTGCAACCGAGGTGCGTGCAGGTGGTCGAGAGCGCGTAGAGGCCGCGATCGTCGCGCACAATCCAGGTGCCGAACGCGGCCTTGTAGCGCTCGTCAACACGCCCCGGCGCGTACTCGGTCGGCAGGCCGGCCTTGAACTGCAATGGCGGCTCGTAGGTCACGTTCGGGAACAGGAAACGCACGATGTAGAAGATCGTGCTCAGCAGCGATGCAACCGCGAACAGCGACCAGGCTCCGACCAGCATCCAGTCGCGCCGATGCAGTTCCTTCGGCTCCCACACCATCTGCACTTTCGGACGTGGCTTTAGCGGAGCGGCCGCCGGCTTTGCGACGGGCGCGGCCGAAGCGGGCGCGACCGAAGCGGCTGCGGGCGCCGCCACGATCGGCGGAGGAATCGCCCCTGCCGGTTTCGGCACCTCCGGAGTGTCTGCCATCGCGCCCTCCTGCGTTCGTCCGATGCCAAGCGTGCGCGGCTTGGCATCCGTGTCGGCCTCGTCCACAGCTGCGCGCTAGACCAACGCAACCGCTAGGCGAACCGCGTTCCGTGAACGCGTCGTCACCCAACCGCAGTCGTTCCGCCGCCCCAGAAGAAGCGGAGGACAATACTGAGCGCTTTCCAGCGTCGCAACGAGGCGAAAACCTGCGCTGCTCGCGGCATTCTTCGCGCCGGATCGATCACCCATCGAGATTGGCCAGCAATGCGGCAGCGCGTCGTTGGATCTCAGGGTTGGGATCGCGGCACGCCCGGTCGACCGCTTCGCGCAACGAACTCTGCGCGCTGCCGCCCTCGCTCGCACCCGACAGCAGCAACTCGATCGCGAGCAACGCCGATGCGATCGGCGCGGCGGCCGGGTCGTACGCATTGACGGAGTAGTTGCCGTCGTCCGGAAAGCGGAGGTTCTGCCCCTTCAGCCATTCGCGATCGAGCATCGCTTCGAGCGTCGGCAGGCCGTCCGACTCACCGCACTTCGCCAGCGACAGCGCGGCGTTCATTCGGACCCAGACATCGCTGTCGCCGTGCAGTCGTTGCAGCGTCTGGATCGCCTCGGGTGCGACGGTACCACCCGCGATGATCGTTTTCCGCGCCAGCGCGCCGAGGCATTCGATGACCGCCATTCGAACGGCGGGGTCGGGCTCTGCCGAGAGTCCCACGACGGCGGTGACATGGGTTTGGTTTCCGAGCGCGCCGAGGGCTCGGATGTAGTTCAGCAGCTCCTGAACCGCCAGTTCCGCATTCGGCCCCTCACGGCCGCCAGGCGCGTTCAGCGCCTCCTGCATTCGAGCGATGCCGTCGACGCACGACGGTGCGGCTTCCGCGTCGCCAATCGCGGTCCAGAGTCTCGCGATCCACTGGCGCAGCCGCGTGTCCGACGGCCCGGCCACGACGAACAACGAGCGCAGCCGTCCGCGCAACTCCGGCGTCGCCAAGCGCGCCGGATCGCGGATCGAGATTTCGGTGAGATTCGCTGCCGCCTGCCAGCGTTCGTTCACGCCGCCGCTCTCGACCTCGACGATCCACTGTTCGACGGTCTTCTCTGTGCCGATCAGCGCTCCGACGCCAAGGAAGATGGCGACGATCAGCACCACGATCAGCAGCGGCACCAGAAACAGCGGCACGAGCATCCGCGGGCTGGTCGTCCCTGACGCAGCCGGGCTTCCGAGGTTCTCGAGGTCGAGGTCATTGCCGTTGGTCGGTGTCTCGCTCACAGCAGCACTCCGGCGGTCGAAGGGGCGAGGACGATAGCGGCGCGCGCGCCGTCATAGACCTGCGCCCTCCTCCGCGCCAAACTCCCGCAAGCCCTATGAGCAAGGCGCTACGCCATCAGAAGATCCTCGAGTTGGTCCGCGCCGGCGGCGTTCCGAACCAGGAACAGCTCCGCGCCCTTCTGCGGGAGCACGCCTACGAGGTCAACCAGTCGACGCTCTCGCGCGACCTGCGCGAGCTCGGGCTGGTGAAGGGGGCGAAGGGCTACCTGCTGCCAACGCAGGACGCGCTCTCCGCGGCCACTCCGAGCCGAAAACTCCCCACCGCGGTGAGTTCGTTCCTCCTGAGCGCCATCCCGGCGCAAAACCTGGTCGTGCTGAAAACCGCGCCCGGCCACGCCGGCGCCCTTGCCGTCGTGCTCGACCGTGAACCCGTGGTGGGCATCCTCGCGTCGCTCGCCGGCGACGACACCGTGCTCGTGATCACGCCCGATTCCGCCGCCGCCAGCCACGTCGCGGCGACGCTGCTCGCCATGGCGCGCGCACCCAAAGAGATCCCGCGATGACCCTCTGGGGAGAGCTGCACTCCGAACCGCCCGACGAGCAGTTCGTCACCTTCTCGAGTTCGTTCTCCTACGACCGACGGCTGCTGCCGTTCGACCTCGAGGGCAGCCGCGCGTGGGCGTTCGCGCTGGCGCGCATCGGCCTGCTCACGCGCAAGGACGTGCAGCAGATCGCGCGCGGCCTGCGGCAGATCGGCAAGCGGGCGCGCGCGGAACCAGCGTGGCTCGACCAGCATCCGGCGGAGGATGTGCACTCGTTCGTCGAGGCGCGCCTGCACGAGTTGATCGGCGATGCCGCGTTTCGACTTCACACCGGACGCAGCCGCAACGATCAGGTTGCGCTCGACGTGCGGCTCTACGTGCGCGACACGACGCGCCAGCTGATGCGCGCTCTCGCCGACTACGCGTTCGAACTCATTCGGTGGGCCGAGCGCCACGACGAGGTGATCCTGCCGGGCTACACGCACCTGCGCCGCGCGCAGCCGATCTTGCTGCCACATTTCGCGCTGGCCTACGTGGAGATGGCGCTGCGCGATCTCGAGCGCGTCGGTCAGGCGCAGAAACGCGCCGACGTGATGCCGTTGGGCAGCGGCGCGTTGGCGGGCACGGCGTACCCGATCGATCGCAATCGCCTTGCGCTGGAACTCGGGTTCGCCGAGGTGTCCGAGAACAGCCTCGACGCCGTCTCCGACCGCGACTTCCTGATCGACGTGCTCTACGCGTGCGCTCTCTGCGGCGTCCACCTGTCGCGTCTGTGCGAGGACCTGATCCTCTACACGTCGCAGGAGTTCGGCTTCTTCGCGATGGGCGACGATGTCTCGACCGGCTCGAGCCTGATGCCGCAGAAGCGCAATCCCGACGCCTGCGAGCTGGTGCGCGGCAAGAGCGGGCGGCTGGTGGGCAACCTCTCTTCGCTGCTGGTGCTGCTGAAGGGGCTGCCGCTCGCATACAACCGCGATCTGCAGGAAGACAAGGAGCGGCTGTTCGACACGGTCGACACCGCGCTTGGTTCGCTCAAGGTGATGCGGACCGTGATCGGCGGACTCAAGGTCGACGTCGCCGCCTGCCGGGTCGCCGCGGCGGGCGGTTTCTCGAACGCGACCGACCTCGCCGACTATCTGGTGCGCAAGGGCGTTCCGTTCCGCCTCGCGCATCGCCACGTCAGCCGCGCCGTCCGCGAATGCATCGACAGCGGCTGCACGCTCGAGACGTTTCCGCTCGATCGCTACCTCGCGATCTGCGACCAGTTCGGCCCCGACCTGCACCAGCACCTCACGCTCGACGCGGTGCTGTCGGCGCGGACGGCGCGCGGCGGCACGGCGCCGTTGTCGGTCCACGTGGCGTTGAAGCGCGCGCACAAGCGCGTGTTGAAGGCACTCGCGCCGTCGGTTTGAACCATGAGATCGAACTCATGCGCAGCCCATCGACGCGATCCGTGCTCGAACGGGTCGTCGCGCTCGGTGCGGTGCTCCTGCCGCTGCCGGCATGGATCGGGCGGAGCGACGGCGGCCAAGACAACGGCCAGCACGACGACCTGCCGGAAGCGGTGCAGTCGATCCTCGGCACGTGGACCGGCGAGTGGCAGATGTGGGGCGTCGACGGCAGCGGCGCCGTCGTGCCGAAGTTCAAATGGACCGACCGGATGGTCACGACCGACGTGACGCGCAGCGCCGATCGCATCGTGATCAAGACGAGCAACCAGATGACGTTCGCGGGAGGTCCGGGCTCGCCGCGCACGGCTCTCTCGGAACCCACTTCATCGAGAGCTTCGGCAAGGTGAGCGAACTCGTGTAGCTGCGCTCCGACGCCGAGAGTTCCATCGAGGATGTCGCGCCGCAGGAGTTCGCGCAGCTCGGCTTCCCGACGGGCGCGACCGGCGCTCACGTGCTGGTGAAGGTCGTCACGCAGGAGCCGGCCGGCGAGACGCACCGGATCACCCGCGTGACGACGGTGCGCTGGCCCGGTGCCGACGGCGCGCAGTGCCATCTCCAGTTCGTCAGCATGCAGGGGTGGCACCGCAAGGAGCCGTGAACCGCGCCGAATTCGCCGGCGCGACCCGACGGGTGACGAAACCGACATTCTGTGTCTGGATCAGAATGTCGGTTTTGTCACCGGCGCGGATCAGCGCGGCGCGAAACCGACGCGCTGGTGCGGGTAGTCGAGGATCAGGAGCTGCTGCTCGAGCAGCTCGCCGCCGATGGTGCCAGCGGTGTAGGGGTCGGCGAGGGCGCCGCGTGGGTCCATGACGAAGATCACGGTCGGCTCGTCGTGGACCACGCCGCCGAGCTCGAACCAGTCGACCATGCCGATGCGGGCGGCCGACGACCCGCCGATCCCGTTGAGGCCCTGAAACGCGGTCGTCACGCGGCCGTCGAGCAGTCCCGCGTCGCGCACGAACGGCGAGTGGAAGAGCACCGCGACGCCCGCGGCTCCGGTGTCGAGCCGGTAGAGAGAGCGCTCCTCGTCGGGATGGCCGAGCGCGCACTCGACGTGGGGATGGCCACCGTGAAGCGTCAGCTCACGCCACGTCACGCCGTCGCGCTGGTAGGTGGCCGGGTCCTCGACGGTCACCGTGCCCGCTTTCATGTCGATCGTGGCCACGACCCGCGCGAAGAAGTCGTAGCCGACGATCCCCGCGAGCGGTTCGCCGAAGCTCCCTGACAAGTGGTCCATCTGCAGCCCCGACAGCCGCGGTCGCGCCATCGTGACCGGCCCGACCACGAGTTCGCGCGCCGAGTAGAAGCTCGAATCGCTCCGCTCCGCTCCGGCGCCGCCGATCCAGACCTTGCCGAACGGTTCGAGCCCGAGCTCGGCCGCGAGGTCGGGATCGATCACCATGCCGCCCGCGCCGCTGTCGAAGATGAAGCGGCCGCGGTCGACGCCGTCAAGCGTCGCGCGGACCAGCAGGTGGCCGGTGGGCGCGAGCTTGCACGGCAGCGCCGAGGGCGCCGCGAGGTCGAAGGTGGTGTCGCTCGGTCGCGATTCGGGGCGGCGGAACGCGCCAGCATCGGCCGCCACGAGCGCCACCTTTGCAACCGTGTAGCTCGTGATCTGCGAATCGTCGTCGATCACGGTGGTCCACGGCACGGTCGGGTCGCCATCCGTCGCGCGCCAGTCGCCAAATCGCAGCACCCGCTCGCCGCGGTAGCCGTCGAGTCGCAGCTCGCGCGGCAGTCCGCTCTCCGGATCGAGCTCGAGCCGCCCCGTCATCCGCCCGTCGCACACGCGCAGCGAAAGCCGGCCGGCCCCCGCCGACGACACGACGACCGGGCTGCCGCTCGGCGCGCACCACGACCCCGACCAGAGCGCCTGATTGAGCCGCGCGAACTCCTGCTCCTCGAGCACGGTTCGCTCCGCCAGTCCGCTCCAATCGACGCGCCAGGTCGCGACGCCGTCGTCGCCGCTCCGAGTCGGGAAGCGCGAGCGATGGTGCTCCGCGAAGCGGCCGTCCGCGGCGATCCGCAGCGACCACGCTCCGTCGAGCCCCGACTCAATCGCGTCGCCCTCGATCACCAGCTCGCGACCGCTCGCCGCGAATCGTTCCCGACCATGCGCCTCACGTGCTCGCGCGAGCGTCGCCTCGAGCGCGACCGCGGATTCCCCGTCGTCGTCGGCCCGCGCCGACGAGGCGGCCGCGACCGCCGCCGAGACGACGCCGACAAGGCCAACGACCCCGGCGACGAACCATGCGGCCACGGCGACTCGCGGTGGTGACGAAACCGACCATCTGATCCAGACACAGAACGTCGGTTTCGTCACCGCGTCACTCTTCGGCCGTCACACGGAACGCGTCGGCCTGCAGTTGGCCGCCGCTGCCAACGCCCGACGTCGACAGCACGCAGTAGATCGTGCCCTCGTCGTCGAGGTAGTTCGCGGCGTGGGTCGTGATCGACGTCGAGACGTGCTCCATCGTCGCGCCGGTGATCGGCCGGCTCCACACCACCGCGAAGCTGCCGTAGGGGTAGCTCCAAGTGCTCCAGTCGTAGACGTAGAGCGTCTCGGTCCCCGCCGTCGTGTTGCTGTAGGCGCGCGTGAAATCGAAGGTGAGCTTCGTCGGCGCCCGCTCGGCGACCTTGCGCACCGGCATCTCGCAGTAGACCGAACTGCCGCTCGCGCCGCAGGTCAACAGCGCGCCGTCGACGCGGTAGATGTCGAAGAAGTCGCCCGTGACGGTCGCGCCGTAGGTGCCGACGTCGGTCGGCGCGTAGGTCGAACCCGGCCCGTCGTCCCACTGGAACGAGCCGACCGTCGTGCCGTTCACGCCGAGCGTGACCGTGGGCCCGAACGCCCCGCCGCTCGGCGAGGAGAGCGATCGGCGCGCACACACGACCTCGCGCCGCGACTGCCCGAACACCGGCAACACCCGCTTCGCCGAATGCGGCCGCACGTTGTTCGGCTGCTCGAAGCCGACGCCGAAGAAGCGGAACGAGTTGCGCGGATCGCGCGGCGCCAGGGTCGGATCGGGAGCCCGCGTGCCGCCGACCGGCGCGACGAACAGCAGTCGCGCTGCCTTGCTGCCGTAGGTCACCTTCCTCACGCGATCGACCGCGGCATCGCAGTCGATCTTGCCGTAGTTGGTGTACTCGCCCCATGGCGCGTAGATCGTCGCGTCCGCCGTGTCCTCGAGCGCCGCGCGCACGTCGCGCGCCGTCGCGCTCGGATTGGCGGCGAAGAGCAGTCCGGCGAGCCCGGCGACGTGCGGCGTGGAGGCCGACGTGCCAGCGAAGCCGGTCGTGTAGCCGTTGCCGAGCGTCGTCGTCGCGATGCCGACCCCAGGCGCCGCCACATCGACCCAACTGCCGTAGTCGGTGAACCAGGTCGGGTTGTTGGCCGAATCGGTCGCCGCGACCGCAATCACGTTTTCGTAAGCACCGGGGTAGTAGGGGATCACGGAGAGCGAGTTGCCCGCCGCCGCCACCAGCACCACGTCGTGCTGCGCGCAGTAGTCGACGGCATCGCGCTCCGCCGGCGTCACGTCGTCGGCGAAGAAGCTCATCGAGATGACCTTGAAGCCCATGTCGGCGCAGTAGATGAATGCCGGCACGTTCGCCGAGTCGTAGAAGTAGCCCGAGTCGTTCGACGCCTTGATGCCGGCCACCTGGCAGAGCGGCGCGACGCCGGTCACGCCGATCGAGTTGTCCTGCGTCGCCGCGACGATGCCCGCGCAGGCGGTGCCATGGCCGTAGACGTCGTTCGGGTCGCCGTCGAGGTAGGCGAAGTCGTACCCGTGCACGTCGTCGACGTAGCCGTTCGAGTCGTCATCGATGCCGTTGCCGGCGATCTCGCCGCTGTTGGTCCAGGCGTTCCCCGAAAGATCGGGGTGGTTCGTGTCGAGCCCGGTGTCCATCACCGCGACCACCACTCGCGGATCGCCCTTCACCGTGTTCCACGCCAGATCGGCGGTGATGTTCTGCAGGTGCCAGTGGTAGGCCCAGTACGGGTCGTTCGGCACGTAGGCGAGACGGCGCGCACGATCGAGGTCCGCTCGATCGATCGCTGCCTCAGCGCGGTAGGCCTCGCGCACCGCGAGATGTCGCCCGTAGGGCACCGCCACCACTTGCCAGCCGATCTGCGGCAGGTCGCGCACCACCTCGCCACCCGCGCGCGCGTGCGCCGCGGCGATCTCCTCAAGGCTGGCACCCGGCGCCGGCTTCACCATCAGCCGCGTCGGGTTCACGATTCGCTCGGAACGCGACGGGAGCCGCGGCGATTGCGTCTCCGGCTCAGTCGACGGCAGCGCCTGCTGCGCCACGATGCGCGCGCTGAGCGCCAGGGCCGCAAGCGTCACGGCACAGAAGAAGCAGAAGGCGCGACGGCGAGCAACCATGGACCACTCCAATTTAACCGGAGCGCAAATTTTAGCCCGGGCTCCGGAGCCGCGTAAGGCAGTACCTCATCGACCGCCGAAGCGGGAGGCCTGGGTGGTGGCGCCAACTGGGGCGGCGACCCAGACCCGGTTCCTGATGGCGTGCGAGATCCGGTCGAAGGCATCCCTTCCGTTCCGCTCATCCGGTCTTGCAAGTCGCGCCGTTTTGGATCCCGCGGCCCGGTGCCGATCGCTCGCACCAACCCCCGCGCGACCAGTTGCGCCAGTCGCGTGCGCGTAGCGCGGGAGGTCAGCCCGATGGACTCGGCGATTTCGCGCGGTCCGGGTTCTCGAGGACCGCGTGGCGCACGCGCTTGGTGCGAAGGGTGACGCGCAAACGCGTGCCGATCTCCTCCCACGTCGGGAGCGCCAATCCCGAGTCGCGGCATGCCGCGATCTTGCGCTGCACGCCGCTCCCCCATTGCTCGACCCGCCCGAGTTCGTGGAAGACCCGGCCGATCACCCGGTTGCGCAGCTTCGCGATGCCCAGCGGCAGGTCTTCGAGGGTGAGCCCAAACGGCAGCAGTTCCGGGTTCTCGATCTCCAGCCGATCCTCGAAGCTCGAAAGGCGAATCGGCGCACCGCCTTGCGCGTCGTCGGCGTGGGCGACGGCGTTGGCCAGCGCCTCGCGCGCCGCGGCTGGCGGCAGGTTTCAGCGATCTTGGCGCCGCAAGCGCCCGATCGCAGCGCCGCGCAGGGAGTGCTTCTCCACGAAGGTGACCGCCAAGTCGATCGCACACACCAGAGGTCCCTTCAGATCCACGTGATCGACGATCGTCGCCGTGTCGATTCCGCGGAAGCGCGCGGCCTGGATCCAGGCGTCCGGGGAATGGGTGGGGCGATCTCGTCCGAAGAGCAGCACGCCGCCGGCGGTCGGCACCTCGTGACCCTGGTGCGTGGTCGTGAGGTGAAGCGTCGCGAGACCACGCTTCGAGAGCTTCCGGAAGGGTGCGAACAACTCGGAAGCGGCTCGGAAGTCGATGGCTTCCGAGTCGATCGCCGGCATGGGCCGTTCGTCGAAGGCGATGCCGCTCGCGAAGCGCTGCATCGCGCCGATCAGCGCAGCGTCAGCGCGACGATTGGTCGAACCCACCCGCTCCTCGGTCGCAAGCGGATCTGGAACGCCGCGGACGCAGCTCGTTCCGTTTTCGACTCCGAGCAGCAGGACACCGCCGGCCGTATTGGCGAACGCCCCGAGCGCATTCGCCCCCCTACCCCGCCGGCACCTCCGCCGCCGCTCCCGCCCCAGCCTCCCCGCCCTTCAACCGCTCGAAGAAGACCTTCAGCTCCGCCTCGACCAGCGTCTCCTTCGCCAGCAACTGCTTCGCCGCGTCGATCAGCACGGCTTGGTGGCGTTTGAGTACGGCCCGCGCGCGATGGAAGGCGGTCTCGACCAGGCCGCGGACGGCGACGTCGATCTCGCGCGCGGTGGCGTCGGACTTGTCGCTGCGCGGCGCAAACGGATTCGCCTGCTGCAGGAAGTGGCCGATGTCCTCGTCGTAGGAGACATGTCCGAGCTCGGTCATGCCGTAGCGCGCGACCATGCTGCGGGCGATGCGGGTGGCGCGCTCGAGGTCGTCCGAGGCGCCGGTCGAGAAGTGGCCCCAGACCAGGTGCTCGGCGGCGCGGCCGCCCAGCAGCACCGCCATCTTGTTCTCGAGCTCCTCGCGCGTCATGAGGAAGCGGTCCTCGGTCGGCCGCTGCATGGTGTAGCCCAACGCCCCGATGCCGCGCGGGATCACCGAGACCTTGTGCACCGGATCGGAGCCGGGCGTCGCCGCGGCGACGATCGCGTGGCCCATCTCGTGGTGCGCGACGATATTGCGCTCGCGCGCGTTCAAGATGCGATTGCGCTTCTCCAGGCCGGCGACGATGCGCTCCACCGCCAGCGTGAAGTCGTTCAGCTCGACTGACTCGCCCTTGCGCCGGGTCGCCACCAGTGCGGCCTCGTTGCAGAGGTTGGCGAGGTCGGCGCCGGTGAAGCCGGGCGTCAGCGCCGCCACCTGCTCCATGCTCACGCCCGCCGCGATCTTCACCTTCTTCAGGTGCACCTCGAGGATCTGCACCCGACCGCGCTGGTCGGGCCGGTCGACCAGCACCTGCCGATCGAACCGCCCCGCACGCAGCAACGCGGGATCGAGGATCTCGGGCCGGTTGGTCGCCGCAATCAGGACGATCCCGGCACGCGGGTCGAAGCCGTCGAGCTCGACCAGCAGTTGGTTCAGCGTCTGCTCCTTCTCGTCGTGGCCGCCGTACATCGGGCCGGCGCCGCGCGCCTTGCCGAGCGCGTCGAGTTCGTCGATGAAGATGATCGCAGGCGCCTTCTCCTTGGCCTGCTCGAACAGGTCGCGCACGCGCGCCGCGCCCACGCCGACGAACATCTCGACGAACTCGGAGCCGCTGATCGAGAAGAACGGCACACCCGCCTCGCCGGCGACGGCGCGCGCCAGCAGCGTCTTGCCGGTGCCAGGCGGCCCCACCAGCATCACGCCGCGCGGCATCCGTCCGCCGAGCCGCCCGTGGCTGACTGGGTCCTTCAGGAAGTCGACGATTTCCTTCAGCTCGTCCTTCGCCTCGTCGACGCCCGCGACGTCCGCGAAGGTGACCTTGGTGTCGCTCTCGACGTAGACGCGCGCCTTGCTCTTGCCGATGTTCATGAAGCCGGCCGCGCCCTTGCCCCCCATTTGGCGCGTCATCAGCATCCAAAGCAGCACGAAGAAGATGACCGGCCCGATCCACGACAGGATCACGACCAGCGCGGAGGTCGGCTCGGCGCGGAACTTGACGCCGGCCTTGGTCAATTCCTCGGCGAGCCTCAGGTCGACCCGGGTCGTGACGAAGTTCGTCTTGTCCCCGGTCGCGGGGTCGACCAGCACGCCCTGCAGCTCGTCAGCGGAGATCACCGTGTTCTCGACCCGCTTGTCGGCCAACGCCGCGACGAACTCGCTGTACTCCAGCTTCTGCACCGCCGGGTTGTCGATCAGTTCGTGCAGGAACAGGATGCCGGAGATCGCGATCAGCAGGAAGATGACGTGGAAGCGCGCCTTCTTCTTCGGCTCGGGCGGTGGTCGGGGAGGTGGCAAGCAGGGACTTTCGGTTCAGGAGTTGGGAGTTCGGGCGCGCGCCAGCGTAGCGGCAGCGATCGCGTCAGGTGGTCGGCGGCAGGGTGCTCAGTCGCAGCGTGCTCGGCCGCAAGAGCGACTTCTGGAGCGCCGCCGCCTCCTCCGCCGAGGAGCAGCCGACGCCGAGGTCGCGCAGCCGCCCGTCCGCGAGTCCGTAGATCCAGCCATGCAGGTGGAGCGGCCGGCCGAGCCGCCAGGTGTCCTGCACCACGCCCGAGCGGCCGAGATGGTCGACTTGCTCGATGACGTTCAGCTCGCACATCCGGTCGATCCGCCGCTCGCCGTCGAGCGCCTCGACCTCGGCCGAATGGTGGTGCCAGAGATCCTGCACGTGGCGCAGCCAGTGATCAATCAGGCCGAGCGGCCGACCGTCGAGCGCGGCCCGCACGCCGCCGCAGCCGTAATGGCCGCAGACGATCACGTGCTTCACGCGCAGCACGTCGACGGCGTACTGCAGCACCGACAGGCAGTTGAAGTCGGTGTGCAGCACCTGGTTCGCGACGTTGCGATGGACGAAGACCTCGCCTGGCAGCAGACCGACCACCTGGTTGGCGGGAACGCGGCTGTCGGAGCAGCCGATCCAGAGGTAATCGGGGGCCTGCTGCCCGACGAGTCGGGCGAAGAACTCGGGGTCGCTGGCGGTCATTCGCTGCGACCATGCCCGGTTGTTCTCGAACAGCTTCTCGAGCGTGCGCATCACGGAAGCGTAGCGCCGCGACAACGGCGGCGGCGCGACCGGTCGCGCGGGGTGGAGCCTGCATGACCACCCCGTCGACCGACCGCGCCGCCATTCAGATCAGTGTTTGTCGACCCACGGCGCCCCGCGCCCGTCGAGTCAGAGGATGGCTCAAAGGATGTCGAAGATCTCCGCCAGCGCGGGCGTCTTCGCCCGGTAGTTCGAGCCGACGGTGAAGACCGCGTGCCACGGCAGATCGCTCTTCTCCGCCAGCAACCCCAGACCGACCGCCGCGAAGCCGCGCTGCAGCGGCGGCAACTTCGGGTCTTCAAGCAGCCCGAGCAGCGGCTCGACCGCCTCGCGATCGCCGATCAGCCCGAGCGCTTGCGCGGTCGAGCCGATCTCCGTGAACGTGTTGGCGTGGGTCAGATTCTCGACCAGGAGCGGCACCGCGCGGCGATCGCCGAGGATCCCCAACGCGCGGGCGATCTGCAGCCGCAGGCCCGAATCGAGACCGTTCGAGCCCAGCGCCTCGCGCAGCGGCGCGGCCGCCTCGTCCGCGTCGAGCAATCCGAGCCCGATCGAGACGTAGCTCCGGAGCACCTGGTTCTTCTGCTCGACGAAGAGGCTCTGCAGTTCGTCGCGAGCCTCCTTCGCGTTGGCGAGCCCGAGCGAGACGGCGATCGCCGCGCGGAAGCTCGGGTTGCTCGACTCGTCGAGCGTCTCGCGCAGCTTCTCCTGCGCCGTCGCCAGCAGTTCCTTGTCGACCCGCGGATTCCTCGCCCAGACACCGAGCGCGAGCGCGCCGTACGGCGTCGCGGTGATCGGCCTCGGCTGCACCAGTTCGCGCACGAGGAACTGCACCAGCTCCTTGTGCTCGACCGCGTGCAGCGCTGGATCAGTGTCGCGCCGACCGATCTCTGCCAGCGCCATCACCGCGAAGTGGCGGGTCTGTTCGTCCCGCGCCTTCGTCGCCGTGCGATGCAGCACCGCGAGCGCCTCCTCGTCGTCGATCGTCGCCATCCGCCCGATCGCCACCGCGCAAGAGCGCACCAAATCGAGGTCGGTCTTGTCGGACGCGAGCCACTCGACGAGTGCCGGCAGCGCGGCGCGCCCCATCCCGGACGGATCGCGCTCGGCCTGCTGCGCCAACGCGATCGGCAGCTGCGCACGCACCGCGCGATCGAGCGCAACATCATCGAGCTGCTGCTGCAGGAACGGCACCACCCGCGCGACCGCGCCGCGCACGAGACCGAGTGCCCGCACGGCGCTCGCCTTGGTGTCGCGATCGGCCTTCACCCTGGCGTCGGTGAGCACGCGGCAGAGGTCCTCGACCACGGCTGGATCACCGATCAGGCCGAGGGATGCCGCGGCGAACGCGCGTACCATCGGTTCGACTTCGGTCTCCTGGCCGGTCGCCTTGCGACCCGCCGGCGTGTCGAGCAGGAGCTCGCGCAACACCGGGATCGCGTCGCAGGACCCGACGATTCCGAGCCCGAGCGTGGCCGCCTCGCGCGCGGTCTTCGCCTGGTGCGCCAGCACTCGCGACAACGTGGCGACCACCTCTCCGGCGGCTGCCGCCGGAGTCATCCGCGCCAACGCGATCGCTGCGGAGTCGACGACGTCCGCGTCGTCGCCTTCGAGCGCTACCAGCAATGCCGCCTTGATGCGGGAGAGGTCGCTGCCGCGAAGGCGTGTGATCTCCGCGGCGCTGTCGGCGAGGCCACGCCCGATCCCGTTCGTGATCGCGCTCGTGATCCGCTTCGTGTGCAGCCGCTGCTTCAGCTCGATGAAGGCGTCATCGTTGGCCTCCCACCAGAACTCCCACTGCTCGTAGGCGCCGCTCTCCGTCGTCGGCCGCTTGCCGTAGCCGCCGCGTGAGCCACCCTTCGAAGGAGTGCCGCCAGGGGTCGTAGGCCCCTTGCCAGTGCCACCGGTTGTCGGCGCGCCGCCGGAGCCGGGGGTGATCGGACCTGGCGTGCCGGGACCGCCGGTGCCGCCTGGTGGCGTCACGCCACCGCCGTCGCCGGTGTTCGGCGGGATCGTGTCGGTGGGCCCGACGTACTTGCCGCCGTGCCCGTAGGCGAACTCGAGCGGCAAAACGAACAACGAAGTGCAGAGGGCGAGTCGCAGAGATCGCTGGTGCATGAATGGGCCTCCAAGCGCGGAATGAGGCAGGCGGCGGTGAATCCGACGCAGGAGCCTTGGCAACGGCCGTACCGACACCGGCGCTTCCTGCATTGCGACACACTTCTTCGTGGTGCGCGCGACGGCGAGCACGCGAGACGTCACCACTGCGCCTCAATCGCTGGAGCCGGGCGGTACGCTGCCGTGCGAACGGCACAAGTTGCGACGAACGGCGAGGCTAGGGCGAGGAGCGTGGCGTGTCGGCGTGGACTCGATTCGTCGTCGGCCCGGCTGGCATCGCAGCACTGATGGGGCCTGCGGGTGACGAGCGGTCCACCGCGCCCGAAGCCGATGCGCGCGTCGAGTTCGCGCGCGACGTGCAGCCGATCCTGTCGAACCACTGTTTTGCCTGCCACGGCCCCGATCCTGCGACGCGCAAGGGCGGCCTGCGCCTCGACACGCCGGCAGGCGCGACAGCGGAGCTGCCGACCGGCAATCGTGCGATCGTCGCCGGCGAACGTGACCTCTCCGAACTCGTCGCGCGT
The DNA here is from genome assembly GCA_009691715.1 of Planctomycetota bacterium. Classification (GTDB taxonomy): domain Bacteria; phylum Planctomycetota; class B15-G4; order B15-G4; family SIAN01; genus SIAN01. The sequence continues at coordinate 29,880 of SIAN01000025.1, read as the reverse complement.
ATCGACGCCGACACCTCGAAGAAGCGCATGCCGCCGGAAAAACACGGCAAGCCGCTCACGGAGACTCAACGCGCGACGCTCCGGAGCTGGGTCGAGCAGGGCGGCGAGTACCAGCGCCACTGGAGTTTCGTCGCGCCGGCCCAGGCGGCGCTGCCGGCGATCCAAGCGGCGACGTGGCCGCGCCAGCCGCTCGATCGATTCGTGCTGGCGCGTCTCGAGCAGGAGGGGCTCGCGCCGGCCCGTGAAGCCGATCCCGCGATGTTGCTGCGGCGCGCGACGCTGGCGCTGACCGGACTGCCGCCCACGATCGCAGAGCAGGACGCGTTCGCCGCCGACGCTCGCCCCGACGCTTTCGACCACGCGGTCCGCACGCTGCTCGCCTCGCCGCGCGCTGCCGAGCATCAAGCGCGACTCTGGCTCGATCTCGCCCGTTACGGCGACACCCACGGTTACCACCTCGACAACGAACGCGCGCTTTGGCGTTGGCGCGACTGGGTGATGGACGCGTTCCAGCGCAACCTGCCGTGGGATCAATTCACGATCGAGCAGCTCGCCGGCGATCTGCTGCCGAACGCGACCGATGCGCAGCGGCTCGCCACCGGTTTCCTGCGTTGCAATCCAACGACGGGCGAGGGCGGGCTGATCGAGGAGGAGTACCTGGTCAAGTACGCAGTCGACCGGGTCAACACGCTCGGGCAGGTCTGGCTCGGGCTGACCCTCGGCTGCGCTCAGTGCCACGACCACAAGTTCGATCCGATCACGCAACGCGACTACTACGCCCTGTTCGCCTTCATGAACGGCATCGCCGAGCGCGGCACCGATGACAACGCGCTGACGCCGGCGCCGGCGATGGCGGCTCCGCTCGAAGGGCAGGCAGAGCGACGCGCCGAGCTCGCGGCGCGCGGCGGCTTGGCGCAGCGCGAGCTCACGGAAACACGCTTCGACGTGCTGCCGCTGTTGAACCACGTGGCGCGGCACGGGACCGTGCGCCAGCTCCTGCCCGACGGTTCGCTGTTGGCGACCGGTGCGTCGCCGCGCGTCGAGGTCGAGACGTTTGAGCTCGGCAGGCTGCCCGACGCGATCGCCGCGCTGCGCCTCGAGGCGCTCGCCGATCCGTCGTTGCCGCAGGGCGGACCCGGCCGTTTCGAGAACGGCAACTTCGTGTTGACCGGGCTCACGGCCGAGCTGGTCGCTCCCGATGGCTCGGCGCGACCGTTGACCATCGCGCGCGCCGTCACCGACCACGCGCAGGAGACGTTTCCGATCGAGCGTGCGCTCGACGCCGACCCCGGCAGCGGTTGGGCGATCCTGCCGAAGCTCGAAAGCCACCACGCGCTGCTGATGACGGCGGCGCCGGTCGCCGTGAAGCGTGGCGAACGGCTGCGCGTCGTGCTCCGCCACGAGTCGGGTTTCGAGCGCCACGTGATCGGGCGCGTCCGATGGAGCGTGTGCGGCGAGACCGGCTTCACCGAGCGCTCCGCGCAGAGCGCGCGGCTGACGACGGAACTCGCGCAACTCGACGCTGCGATCCCGACGTCGATGGTGGCGGCCGAGCTCGCGATGCCACGCCCGACCTTCATCCTGCGCCGCGGGCAGTACGACCAGCCCGGCGAACCGGTCACGGCGGCATTGCCGGCCGCGCTCGGCCAGCTCCCGGACGGCGTGAAGCCCGATCGTCTGGCGCTCGCGCGCTGGCTCGCGAGCCGCGACCACCCGCTCACCGCGCGCGTCCTGGTGAACCGCGTCTGGATGCAGCTCTTCGGCACCGGCCTGGTGAAAACGGCCGAGGACTTTGGCGCGCAAGGCGAGTCGCCGAGCCATCCCGAACTGCTTGACTGGCTGGCTGTCGACTTCGCGACCCACGGCTTCGACCTGCGCCGACTGCACCAGCAGATCGTCACTTCGGCGACCTGGCGGCAGGCCTCGCACGTCACGCCCGAGCTGCTCGCACGCGACCGCGACAACCGTCTGCTGGCGCGCGCGCCGCGACTGCGCCTCGACGCCGAGGTGATCCGCGACAGCGCGCTGTTCGCCGGCGGCCTGCTGGTCGAGCGCGTCGGCGGCCGCAGCGTGAAGCCCTACCAGCCAGCCGACCTCTGGAAGGTGATCGCCTACCCGACCAGCAACACCGCGTCGTTCGTGCAGGACCACGGCGAGGCGCTCTGGCGGCGAAGCGTCTACACCTTCTGGAAGCGCACCTCGCCGCCGCCCAACCTCGCCGCCTTCGACGCGCCGAGCCGCGAAAGCTGCACCGTCCAGCGCGCGCGCACCAACACGCCGCTGCAAGCGCTGGTCCTGCTGAACGACCTGCAGTTCATCGAAGCGGCGCGCGTGCTGGCGCAACGAGTCCTGCGCGAGGCCGGCGGCGAAGGCCACACCAACGGGAACACCGGCGGCGCCACGAGCACCGACGCGCGCGCGACGCTCGCCTGGCGCCTCGCGCTCGGCCGGCCACCCCGCGCCGAGGAGCTCGCCATCGCGCGGGCCGCGATCGCGCGCGAGTCGGCTCGCTTCGCGGCGGAGCCGGCGCGCGCGGCGGCGCTGCTGGCGCTGGGCGAGGCGCCGCTCGACACAAGCGTGCCTGCTGCCGAGCTCGCGGCGTGGACGCTGCTCGCCAGCACGCTGATCAACCTCGATCCGTTCGTGACGAGGGAGTGAACCGATGACCCTCGATCCGCTCGCGGAACTCCGCCATCGCCTCACGCGCCGGGAACTCCTCGGTCGCACCGCGACCCGCCTCGGCACCGCAGCACTCGCGGCGCTCTTGTCGCCGCAACTGCTCGCTCGCGATGGGGAGGGCGCCGCGCCCGACCTCGGCACGATGAGCGGCGCCCCGCATGCCGCGCCAAAGGCCAAGCGCGTCATCTGGCTCTGCATGTCGGGCGCGCCGTCGCAGCTCGATCTGTTCGATTGGAAGCCGGGGCTCGACGCGCGCTTCGATCAAGATCTGCCCGACTCGATCCGCAGCGGACAGCGCTTCACCACCATGACTTCGGGTCAGGCGCGCTTCCCGGTCGCACCGACTCGCTACCGCTTCGCGCAGCACGGCGAAGCGCGGATCTGGATGTCGGAACTGCTGCCGCATCTGGCGCGCGTCGCCGATCGGCTGTGCGTGGTGAAGAGCCTCCACACCGAGGCGATCAACCACGATCCCGGGATCACGTTCCTGCACACCGGCTCGGAATTGCCCGGCCGGCCGGCGATGGGCGCGTGGCTCAGTTACGGGCTCGGCAGCCCGAACCAGGACCTGCCAAGCTACGTCGTGCTGCATTCGAGCTGGTCGGGCAAGCGCGACGCGCAGGCGCTCTTCAGCCGGCTGTGGGGTTCGGGATTCCTGCCGAGCCGCCATCAAGGCGTCGCACTGCGCTCGCAGGGCGATCCAGTGCTCTACCTCTCCGATCCGCCGGGCATCGACGGCGCGGCGCGTAGAGCGCAGCTCGATGACGTGGCAGCGTTGAATGCACAGCACTTCGCCACGGTCGGCGATCCGGAGATCGAGGCGCGCATCGCGCAGTACGAGATGGCGTTCCGGATGCAGACCTCGGTGCCGGAGCTCACCGATCTGCGCGACGAGCCGGAGTCGGTGCGCGCGCTCTACGGCAAGGACGTCGACCGGCCCGGCACCTTCGCCGCGAACTGCCTGCTCGCGCGCCGCATGGCCGAGCGCGGCGTCCGTTTCATCGAGGTCTTCCTGCGCGACTGGGACCATCACGGCGACCTGACGCGCGATCTGCCGCTCATGTGCGGCGATATGGACCAGGCCGCCGCCGGGCTGATCGAGGACCTGGCGCAGCGGGGCCTGCTCGACGAGACGCTGGTGGTCTGGGCCGGCGAGTTCGGCCGCACCGTCTACTGCCAGGGGCCGCTGTCGCGCGAGCAGTACGGCCGCGACCACCACCCGCGCTGTTTCACCGTCTGGATGGCCGGCGGCGGGGTCCGCGGAGGGATGACCCATGGCGAGACGGACGACTTCTCGTACAACATCGTCCGCGATCCGGTCCACGTGCACGACCTGAACGCGACGGTCCTCCGCTGCCTCGGCATCGATCACACCCAACTGACGTACTTCCACCAGGGACGCGACTATCGGCTGACGGACGTGCACGGTGAAGTGGTGAAGGCGCTCTTGGCGTAACCCAGGCCGAGCAATCGCCGGCTGAGGGCGCCGTGCGGGTTCTGCGGGAATAGAATGGCGCGCCGTACCGTGGCGCAAAGTCCGGGGGAGAAGTGGCGTGATCTTCGAAAAGCTCACCTCGATCGAGCGGCTGACCGACGGCTTTCCGTTCCTGCTGACGGCATGCGTGCTGCATGGACTCGGGCTGGCGAGCGGTCTGGCCACCTTGCGCGTTCGCCGGCTCAGCACCGCCACCGACGGGAGCGGCGCGAGTCCCGCCGTCGGCGCGATGCCGGTCGCCACGGAGTCGGGGATGGTTCGGATGCACGACAGCGGCGGTGGCGCGCCGTGGCTCGCCGGCGAGTCGTTCCTGCTGCTGGCGCTGCCGCTGGTCTGGTGGTTCGGGTTCATCCTCGGTCCCGAGGACCTCGCTTCGAAGGCGCTCGCCAACTCGCTCTGCGAGCCGCTGGTGGTCGCCGCGATGGGCGTCGGCTACCTGTTCGCGCGGCGCCAGTTCGGCCGTGGTCGCGTCACCCTGTTCCATTTCGCGCTGCTCGCCGCTGCGATGGCGGCCAGCGGTCTGCTCGGCTGGCTGATGCCGATGATGAGCCTCGGCAGCGGGGAATGACGGCGGGCCAGCGCGCGATCGCCCGCTCCCGATCGTGATCCGCGGCGCCAACGCCGACGATGCTGACGCGATCGCCGCGATCTACGCGCCCTTCGTGCGCGACACGATCGTCACGTTCGAGGAGCAGCCGCCCTCGCCGACCGAGATCGCGCGCCGCCTCGCCGAGGTTGCCCTGCTCCGGCTGCCGTGGCTGGTTGCCGAGCAATCAGGGCAAGTCGTCGGCTACGCCTACGCCACGACGTGGAAAACGCGCGCCTCCTACCGTCGCACCGTCGAAAGCGCGATCTACGTCGCACCCACCTCCACCCGCGCCGGCGTCGGCTCGCGCCTTTACGGCGAGCTCGTGACAGAGCTCTCCGCCCGCGGCATCCACGCCATCCTCGGCGGCATCGCGCTGCCGAACCTCGCCAGCATCGGATTGCACGAGAAGCACGGTTTCGTCCATGTCGGCACGCTGCGCGAGGTCGGCTTCAAGCTCGACCGCTGGATCGATGTCGGCTACTGGGAGCGAGTGCTGGGGTAGCGCGAAGCGACCTCGGCGCGGCGCGCGACGGCGCGGCGGAAGCGGGCGAGGAGGAGCGGCGCGACGGCGCGGCTCTTCGGCTGGTAGCGGCGGGCCGGCAGGCGTTGCGCAAGGTAGGCGCGGCCTTCGGCGAGGTCGTGGAAGCGGCCGTCGGCGATCGCCTGCACCAGCAGGTTGCCGAGCGCGGTGGCTTCGACCGGGCCGGCGAGCACTTGCAGGCCGGTCACGTCGGCGAGCGTCTGATTCAGGAAGTCGTTCCGGCTGCCGCCGCCGATCACGCGCACGGCGTGGAGCGTCTCGCCGGTGAGTTGCGCAAGAGTCGCCAGCACGTCCGCGCAGCGCAGCGCGATCGACTCGAGCACGAGGCGCGCCTGGGCGCCCGGCCGCGCGGGAGCCGGCTGATCGGTCGATCGCAGCCACTCGTTGACGGCGGCCACCATGTCATCGGGTCGGAAGAAGCTCGGATCGTCGGGATCGATGACGCCCGACCATGCCGACGAGAGCTCGACCTCGCGTTCGAGCTCTTCCCACGGCGGATCGACGCCGTGCGCGCGCCAGCTCTTCTTCAGGCCTTCGAGCAGCCATAGGCCGCAGACGTTCTTCAACAGGCGCGTGGTGCCGGCGACGCCGCCTTCGTTGGTGAAGTTCTGCGCGAAGGTCGCGTCGTTGACCAGCGGCGCGCGGCGTTCGACGCCGACCAGCAACCAGGTGCCCGAGCTCACGAACGCAACACCGTCGGAGAGCGGTGTTCCGGCCACGGCGCTCGCGGTGTCGTGGGTCGCGGGTGCGATCACCTCGACGCCCTGCAGACCGGTCGCGCGCGCGACCTCGGCCCGCAGTTGCCCAAGCCGAGCACCCGGCTCCACCAGCCGCGGCAGGATCGACGCCGGAATGCCGAAGCGCCGTGCGAGTTCGCGATCCCACTCGCCGCTGTCGTGGCGGAGCAATTGCATCGTGGTGGCGTGAGTCCGCTCGCCGCTGTCGCTGCCGCAGAGCATGCGATGGAGCACGTCGGGCAGCGGCAGCAGGCGCGCAGCGCTGCGTGGCCAGCGTTCGCCGGCGACGTGCGCGTGCAGTTGGAACAGCGTGTTGAACGGGAGCAGCTGGACGCCGGTCACGCGGTGGATCTCGGCCAACGGCATCACTGCGGCGGCACGTTCCAGAGCGCCGTCGGTGCGCGCGTCGCGGTAGCAGATCGGCTCTTCGAGCAACTGGCCCGCGCCGTCGAACAGTCCGTAGTCGCAGCCCCAGCTGTCGACGCCGACGCTTCGCACCGGCGGATTCGCCTGCGCCGCGCGGGTGAGCCCGACGCTGATCGCGGCGAAGAGGTCGCGCGTCGACCAGCGCAACGCGCCGTCCTGCGGCGCCGGCTCGGTCGAAAAGCGATGCAACTCCTCGAACTCGAGCCGCTCCTCGCCGAAATGCCCGCGCACGACCCGCCCGCTGGCGGCGCCGAGATCGACGGCGACGTAGCTGCCGACGCGTGGCTGGCGCGGACGTTCGTCCATGCGGCTCCCCGTAACTTCCGGAAAAGCGCGCGATTGTGCCGCGCGCCGGCTCATGGACCCAAGACGACGACGAGCGCGCCCGGGCCGTGGACGCCAAGCGTCAGCTGCAGCTCGATGTCGGCGGTGCGGCTCGGGCCGGTGATGAGGTGGAGCGCCGAGGCCAACGGGATGCGATCGCGCAGCCGTTCGAGCGCCGCGCGAAACGTCGGCAGCAGATCGCGTCCGCGCACGATCGCAACGTGCAACGGCGGCAGCATCGAGGCGGTGCGCGGGTGATCCGCCGAGCTCACGAGCAGCAGGCTGCCGGTCTCGGCGACGGCCGCATCGACGGTGGTGAGGCCGATTTCGGCGGTGGCGAGTTCGGAGCGCGGTGCAGCGGCGGCGAGGCGCTGGCCGGCTGGCAGCAGCGAAAGGCGCGCGGCGACGGCGGCGGGGAGCGCGGGGTCGGGCCACGCGAGGAGGCGGCGCGTGCCGATCAGCGTGACGACGCGATCGGCGACGGCGATCTCGTCGGGTGCTTCGTGGACCGTGACGCCGAGGAGCGCAAGCTCGGCGAGGAAGCGGGCGCGCCAGGCGACGGGCGGTTGCGATTCGAGCGGCGAACGCGGAGCGGATGCGGGCGTGGTCGAATCGTCCGCGGGGATTCGCGCCGTGCGCAGAGCGGCACGCACGTTCAGAAGGATCTCATCGCGGGCGGAGCGCGGGGCGGCGCTCATCGCGGAGCCCCGCGGTTGCGCCACCATTCGTCGAACGATCGAGCGGACGGCGCCTTCAGGTCGCGCGTCGCCGTCCAGTTCGACAGGAGCCCCGGCGCGCGGCGCAGCCAGCCATCGGGTGCGGCGCGGCGGGCGACCGCGCGCGCCAGTCGGCGTGCGACGCGATGCAACCACGGCCGCGCCATCACGAAGCTCCACGCACGCAGCGCGATGCGCAGCGCGAGCGGTTGCGGCAGCGTCGCGACACTTTCGCGGCGCAGCGCGAGCAGCATCCGCGGCAGATCGATCTTCACCGGGCAGGCATCGCGACAGGCGCCACAGAGACTGCTCGCTTGCGGCAGTTCGGCGTGATCAGCGAGGCCGCGCATGACCGGCGTCAGCACGCTCCCCATCGGGCCGGGGTAGATCGAGGCGTAGGCGTGACCGCCCACCTGCTGAAACACCGGGCACGCGTTCAAGCAGGCGCCGCAGCGGATGCAGGCGAACATCTCGGCCGCCTCGCCGGCCAGCACCTTGGTGCGGCCGTGATCGAGCAGGAGGACGTGCAACTCCTCGGGCGCGACTTCGGCAGGCGCACGGCGCGGGCCGTGGACGAGGCTGACGTAGACGGTGCTCTTCTGGCCGGTGGCCGAGCGGGCGAGGACCTTGAGCGCGGCGTCGAGGTGATCGAGGGTCGGCAGCAGCTTGTCGATGCCGAGCAGCGCCACGTGCACGCGCGGCAGGCTGCTGCTCATGCGGACGTTGCCTTCGTTGCTGACGATGCAGAGCGAGCCAGTCTCGACCACGCCGAAGTTGGCGCCGGTGATGCCGATGTCGGCGGCGAGGAATTCGTCGCGCAGCCGCGCGCGCGCGATGCGGCAGAGTTCGGCGGGATCGGGCGTGTAGTCGACGGCGAGCTCGCGCTCGAAGATGCGGCCGACCTGTTCGCGGGTGCGATGGAGGATCGGCAGGATGATGTGGCTCGGACGATCGCGGTCGAGTTGGACGACGAATTCGCCGAGGTCGCTCTCCACGACGGTGATTCCGGCGGCCTGCAGCGCGGCGTTGAGCTCGATCTCCTCGGTCGCCATCGACTTGCCCTTGACCGCGCGCCGGCAGCCGCGCGCGCGGGCGATGTCGACGATCGTGGCGCAGGCTTCTTCGGCATCGCGCGCCCAATGCACGACGACGCCGTTCGCGATCAGGCGGCGCTCGAACTCCTCGAGCATCCGGTCGAGCGCGCGCGTGGCGGCGAGCTTGCCCGCGCGCGCGAAGTCGCGGACCGCGTCAGCATCGTCGAGCGAGGCGAAGGCGACGTCGCGGCGCGACTGCAACTGGCCGGTGGCGCGGCCAAGCGCGACGTGCAGCGTCTCGTCAGCGAGGGCGCGCGCGACCCGTTCACGGAAGGGTGACGCTGCACTCAAGGGGCGTGACCCTCGGTTGGTCGCGATGCTCCGGCGAGCAACTCTGCGACGTGGCACGCCCGGACCGTCGAGCCGCGCCGCCGCAACCCACCCATCAGATGCAGCAGGCACCCGGCATCGCAGCTCGCAACGACTGCGGCGCCGCTCGCCTCGATCGCCCGGCACTTGGCATCGAGCATCGCCCCCGACAACTCCGGCTGCTTCACGCTGAACAGCCCGCCGAACCCGCAGCACTCGTCGCTCTTCGCCAGCGGCGCCAGATCGATGCCCGGGACTTGCTTCAGCAGTTCGACCGGCGCGTCCCTGATGCCGAGCCCGCGCGCAAGGTGACACGACGGGTGGTAGGCGACGCGAACCGCCGTTCCGTTCCTGGACTGGAGCGGCGGACAGGTTGACGCGGTCGTCGCGGTTGGGGTTGAACTGACCGACGGTTCGCTCCCGAACCGAAACGCCGCTGGTGACGAATCCGACAATCTGATCCAGACACCGAACGTCGGTTTCGTCACCGCCGCGAGGAACTGCGTCAGCTCGACGCAACGGGAGGCGACGACGCGTGCTTGGGCCGCGGTGCGTGGCTCGTCGCGGAAGAGCTCGGCGGTCTGGTGGATCAGCATGTCGCCGCACGAACCCGACGGAATCACGATCGGACCCTGTGTTGCGGCGAGGATGGCGAGAGTTCGGCGCGCAACGGCCTTGGCCTCGGCGGCGAAGCCGGCGTTCCACGCGGGCTGTCCGCAGCAGGTCAGGCCCGCCGGCACTTCGACGCGGATGCCGACGCGCTCGATCAGTTCGACCGCGGCGATCGCCGCCTCCGGCATGAACTCGTTCACGAGGCAAGTCGGGAAGAGCTGCACGACGGCGGGCGGCGGCTCGCGCCCTTCGTAGCCCGCCTGCATCGCCGCCTCCCTCACCGCGGGAACGCTTCCTTGTTCCCCGCGTCGACGTTCAGGATGTTGCCGGTCGACTTGCTGCTCTTGTCGCCGGCGAACCAGGCGATCGCCTCGGCGACATCTTCGGGGAAGACGTTCTTCTGCAGCAGGCTGCGCTTGCGGTAGAGCTCTTCGAGGTCTTGCTCGCCGACGCCGTAGGCCGCCGCGCGCTCTTTGCGCCAATCGCCTTGCCAGATCTTGCTGCCGCGCAGCACGGCGTCGGGATTGACCGAGTTGACCCGGATGCCGATCGGCGCGCCTTCGAGCGCGAGGCAGCGCGCGAGGTGGAGCTCGGCCGCCTTCGCGGTGCAGTAGGCCGCCGCATTCGGCGACGCGGCGAGCGCGTTCTTGCTGGCAACCACGACGATCGAGCCGCCGAGCCCCTGCCGCTTCAGCACGCGGAACGCCTCGCGCGCAAAGAGGAAGTAGCCGGTCGCCAGCACGTCGAGGTTCCGCTTCCAGAGCTCGAGCGTCGTCTCCTCGATCGGCGCCGCCGATGCGAGCCCGGCGCACAGCACCACGATGTCGAGCCCGCCGTATTCGACCAGCGCGTACTCGACCGCCGCGATCACGCTCGCCTCGTCGCACACGTCAACGACGACGCCACGCACCGCATCGCGCCCGAACTCCTTCGCGAGCTCTGCCTCCGCCGTCGCCAGCGCCGCGGCGTCGAGATCCGCCAGCACCGCGACCGCGCCGTCCTGGAGGAGCCGCCGCGCGCTGGCCTTGCCGATGCCGCCGGCGCCGCCCGTGATCAGCGCGATCCGGCGCGACAGCGGCCGCTCCGCCGGCAGCCGCTTCAGCTTCGCCTCTTCGAGCAGCCAGTATTCGATGCCGAACGCCTCGGCATCCGGCAGCCCGCGGTAGCCGCCGAGCCGCTCTGCGCCGTCCATCACATGGATCGCGTTCACCCAGAACTCGCTGGCCTGACGCGCGAAGCTCTTGTCCTTCGAGTACGAGACCATGCCGATTCCCGGCAGCATCAGCACGATCGGGAACGGGTCGCGCAACGCGGGCGAATCGGGCTTGCGGCACGCCTCCCAATAGGCGCGGTAGCGCGCGACGTACGCCTCGATCAGCGGGTCGAGCCGCGCCGCCAGCTCCGTCGGCGTGGTCGCCGCGTCCATCGGCACGAGCAGCGGCCAGATCTTCGTGCGCAGGAAGTGGTCGGGGCAGCTCGTGCCGATCGCAGCGAGGCGCCCTGCTTCACGACTCGACACGAAGTCGAGCACCTCGCGCGTGTCGTCCAAGTGGCCGACCTTGCGCTGCTCGCGCGAGAGCTTGCCGCGCAGTTCGGGCGCCAGCGCGGCGACGAAGGCACGCCGCTCCTCTTTGGTGCGCGCACCCACCTTTGGACCGCCGAAGAGGTGGCGCGGCTTCGATTCCACGTAGGCGATCGCCACGTTGATCAGCTCGAGCGCCCGTTCGTAGCAGCCCTTCGATGTGTCGCCCCAATGCATGAGCCCGTGGTTCTGCAGCACGCAGCCTTCGAGCTTCGGGTTCGCCTGCAACGCCGCGCGGATCTTCAAGCCGAGGTCGAACCCGGGCCGCTGCCAGCCGATCCAGCCGACTCGCCCGCCCCACACCTCGCGCGTCACGGCCTCGCCGTCCTTCGCCGTCGCGATTGCGATCACCGCGTCGGGATGCATGTGGTCGACGTGGCGGAACGGCACGAAGGCGTGCAGCGGCGTGTCGATGCTGGCCGCACGCGGATTCAGGTTGAACGTGCAGTGGGGATAGAGCGCCGGGATCTCGTCCTCGTGCTCTTTTCCGCGGTAGCGCTGCTCGAGACCGAGAACTTTGTCGAGGTGCAGCGTCGCGTAGCCGTCGAGTCCGGCGCTCGCGATGTCGCCGCCCGAGCCCTTGACCCACAGCACTTCGACGTTCGCGCCGGTGAGTGGATCAACCATCGCCACCTTCGCCGACGTGTTGCCGCCGCCGTAGTTGGTGATGCGCAGATCGCTGCCGAGCCGCTGCGACCGGTAGATCAGCAACTGCGGCTCGTTCAGGCCTGCCGTTTCGGCGTCGACCCACCGGCTCACGATCCGACCACTCATGGCGCGCCTGCCCCCGAGTCAAAGAAGGGGCGGGAGGTTAGCCCGTCGGCGGGTGAGATCGGCAAGCGGGCCGCCGCGCGCTTCGACCCGTTCTCAGTCTCAGTGGTTGCGATAGGCCGCGTGGCAGTCGGCGCACGCCTTGTTGATCGCGGCGAACGCCCGCTTGGCCGGCTCGATCGCCGTCGCGTCGCCGGCCTTCAGCAACACGAGCGCAGCGCGCAGCGCGGCGGACTGCTGCTCGGACTGCGTGCGCCAGCCCCGGAAGTCATCCCCACGGTCCGCGGAGTCGGCCATCGTCGCCGTCGCCTGGAACGTGTCGGCGAGCTTGATCGCCTCGCCCAATGCATCGACGTCGGGATGCTGCGGATCGGCTGCGAACCCGCGCTGCTCCAGCTTTTTCAGCGCGTCGTGACGCCGCGCGATGTCGATCATCGCGACCCGCAGGCCGTCGAAGCGGCGCTCGGTCGGGAAGTCGAACACGTAGGCGCGCGTCTCGTCCGGCGTCGGGATCGACTTCATCGCGATGTCGCGGAACAGCCCCTCGTAATCGGACGCCGTGCCGCACCACTGCCGCATCTCGGCGATCGCCCGCTGGCGCGGCGCGCCATCGAGCACGAGGCGCCCGACCGCCGCCGCCGTCGGTCCGCGGTGCTTCCCATGAAAGCAGTGCGCGTAGAACGGCGCGTCGCATTCGCGGAAGGTCTTCGCCAGCTGCAGCAGCTCCTCGTCCGAGATGCCGCGGTACTCGATCGGCACGTGGACGTAGCGCAGCCCGTGCTTCGCAGCGAGCTCGACTTCGGGCCGCTTGCCATCGACCGAGACGACCGTCTTCACCCCGAGCTTCGCCAGCTCCTCGAACGCCTCCTCGCCATCGGGCTCGGAACCTGACCAGAGGTTCTTGCTGAGCTGGAACAGATTGTGGAGGCCGTGCACCTCTTCGCCCTTGCGCGCCGGCAGCGCGACGCTGCCTGCCAATGCGTAGGCGTTTTCGACATGCGCGAGCGGCGCCGAGACCAGCGGAAAACGGCTCGTGCCAGGTTCGACGGGCGGCTTGCTGGCGATCGAACAAGCGGCGACGAGACTGACGACGAGAAACACGCTGGCGCGGGAAGTCCGATTCATGGCCCGGGCTCCGGCAAGGCCCATGCCACCGGCCCACCGGGAGATCCACGGTGCCGACGCGGCGAGACGTTACGTCGTCGTAGCAAGCGCGGCCTCGGCCAGTCGCTTCACGCTGCGCAGGTCGAGCTTGCCGCTGCCGAGGAGCGGCAGCGCGTCGACCTTCACGAACGCGTCGGCGCGCGGCAGGAAGAGGTTCGGCAGGCCAGCGGCGGCGAGCTTCGCCAGCAACTCCGGCACGCGCTCGCTCGCGAGGGTGTGGATCACCGCGAGCCGCTCGCCCTTCTTGTCGTCCGGGATGGCCGTGACCACGAACGTCGGCACGTTCACGCCGGCCGCTTTGTGCAGCTCTTCCTCGATCTTGCCGTGCGGCACCATCTCGCCGCCGATCTTGCTGAAGCGCGACAGGCGGTCGGTGATGGTGAGGAAGCCGTCGGTATCGACGCGCGCCAGATCACCGGTCACGTACCAGCCGTCGCGCAGCACTTGCGCCGTGAGGTCGGGTCGGCCGAGGTAGCCGGCCATGACGTTGGGCCCGTGCACCAGCAGCAACCCCTCCTCGTCGGGACCGCGCAGCGCAAACGTCTCGGGATCGACGACGCGCAAGGCGACGCCGGGCGCCGGCTGCCCGACGCTGCCGCGGCGCCAGCCGGGTTGCCAGAAGCCCGGCGCGCGGAAGTCGTGGGTGCACGACGCGATGAGCGGCGCGCATTCGGTGGCGCCGTAGCCTTCGAGCGGACGGATGCCGAAATGGTCGAAGAACGCGTCCGCGAGCGCCTCGGAGAGCTTCTCGGCGCCGGCCAGCACGAGCCGCACGCTGCCGAACGAGGCGGGCGTGACGCGGCGCAGGAAGAGCGAAAGCAGCGTCGGCGTCGCCAGCAGGAAGGTCACCCGATGACGTTCCACCAGCTCGCCGATCGCCGCGGCGTCGGTCGGGCTCGGATGGAAGATCGTCGCGAGACCCTGGCACGCGGGGAACCAGAGCGTCGCGGTGAAGCCGAACGAGTGGAACAGCGGCAGGATGCCGAGCAGCCGATCGTCGTGGGTCGTGCGATACGACTGGGCCAGTGCGGCGACGTTCGAGTCGATGTTGAAGTGGGTCAGCATCACGCCCTTCGGCTCGCCGGTCGAACCGGAGCTGAAGAGCACCGTGACGAGGTCGTCGGGCTTGACCCGCCGTTTCGCGCCGCACGCGCGCTCGACCACGCCCATCGGCGCCAACAGCGCGGCGAGCGTCGCGATGCACCGTTCGCCGCGACCGAGCGCCTGGAACAGGTCGTCGACGAACAGCGGTTGCGTGCCGGCGGGGAGCTCGACCTTCGACTTCGCCAAGAAGTCGGCGCTGGTGAGCACGTGGCGCAGGCTCGCCTGGCGCGCGGCGGAGTCGAGCGCGGCAGCGCCGGCGGTGAAGTTGAGGTTGACGCTGACCCGCCCCGACAGCGCGAGCGCGAGGTTCGCGACCGCCCCGCCGATCGACGGCGGCAGCAGGATCCCGACGTGCTGCTCGTCGCCGAGCGGGCCCTTGAGCGCGCGCGCCAGCGCGATGGCGCTGGCCGCTGCCTCGAGCCGCGACACTTTCGGCGTCTTCGCGTCGGCGAACAGCAATCGCCATGGCGCGCGCCGAACCTGCTGCAGGAACGACTGGTGCAGCGGCGGGCGGAACGGCTTGCGCGCGCACCACGCCTCGCTGCCAAGCTCCATCACGGCGCGGCGCACGATGTGGATCGGCGCCGTGCTCGGCAGCGGCGCGCCGAACTCCACATGCACCGAGTAAGGGATCCGCTCCGGCGGCTTGGTCACGAAGCGGCCGCCGGCGAAGCTGAAGATGCTCCCCCACACGCCGTCGAGATGGACCGGGATGATCGGCGCGTTGCGCCCCTTCACGATCCGCTCGAGGCCGCGGCGGAACGAATTCATCAACCCGTTCCGCGTGATCTGTCCCTCCGCGAAGATGCAGACCAGGTGGCCCTCGTCGAGGTAACGCCCGGCTTCGCGAAATGCATGCAGGATCATGCGCGGGCCACCGACCGAGCTGATCGGGATCGCGCCGACCGAGCGCAACGCCGCGCCGAGCAGCGGCCGCGCGAAGAACGAGGCGTCGACCAGGAAGCGGACCGGCCGGTCGAGGCTGGCGATCACCAGCAGGCCATCGACAAAGGAGACGTGGTTCGGCACCAGCAGCGCGCCGCCAGTCTCGGGCACGTGCTGGCGGCCGTGGACGCGCAGCCGGTAGAGCGAGTGCGTCAGCAGGAACAGCACGAGCCGCACCAACGCCTGCGGCGCGCGCACCATTTCGATCACCCCGCCGACCAGGAGTGCGCAGCCGGCGACGACGAAGATTTGCTGGGTGGAGAGGCCCACGTGGGCCAGCAGCGTCGCGATTGCGGCGCCGGCGCCGATGCCGCTGAAGACGAAGACGTTCGAGAGCGCGATGACGGCGCCGCGGCGAGCGGCCGGTGCGCGCCACTGCAGCAACGCGTTCAGCGGCACCAGCAGGAGACCGCCGCAGACACCGAGCACGATCAGGCAGGCAAAGGTCGCGAACACGCCCCAGTCGACCGCGCCGAGCACGATCGACGCGGCCGCCATCGTCAACGCGCCGAGCGGCAGCAGTCCCATCTCCACTTTTCGTGCAGAGACGAGTCCCGCCAGCACGCTGCCGACGCCGACACCTACCGCCATCAACGCCATCGGCAGGCCCGCGAGCGCGTCGCTCAAGCCGAGGCGGACCTTGGCATCGACGATCAGATCCTGCCCGATGAGCTTGCCGATGCCCCAGAACGCGACGCCGCCGAAGACCGCGAGGCGCAGCTGCGGATCGGCACGGATCGCGCGCCACGCGCCACCGATGGCGGCGCCGATCGGCTCGGAGCTGCCGGTCGCCGGACGGTCGGGGATCCGGCACACCGCGAACCAGCCGCCGACCGCGAGCAGCGCGAGCAGGAGCGGACCGAGCCACTGGATCGAATCGGTCGCATCGGCGAGCAGCCCGCCGGACGCTGATCCCGCGACGATCGCGATGAAAGTCGAGAGTTCGAGACGACCGTTCGCCTCCGACAGTCGATCATGCGGGACCAGTTCGGGGAGCACGCCGTACTTGGCCGGGCTGAAGAGCGCGCCCTGGATCCCGATCAGCGCCACCGCGATCTGCAGCGGCAGCACCACGTCGGGCGCGACGAAAAGCGCGATCGCCGAGGCGCCGGTGAAGAACACCAGCAGGATCGACAGCAGCCGCAGCAGGAACGGCTTGCCGACGCGATCGGACAGCCAGATCGCGGGCACGCTCGCCGCCGCCATCGGCACGATCGAGAGCAGGAAGGTCGACGCCATCGCCGCCTGCAGCGCCGCTTCCTTGACGTCGCCAGACGCACTGTCGGGGACGGAGACGCGGGCGACCCGGAACGCCGCGAACAGGGTGAAGGCGTTGCCGACGAAGGTCGTGACGAACTGCGACCG
The DNA here is from genome assembly GCA_009691715.1 of Planctomycetota bacterium. Classification (GTDB taxonomy): domain Bacteria; phylum Planctomycetota; class B15-G4; order B15-G4; family SIAN01; genus SIAN01. The sequence goes on along the minus strand of SIAN01000025.1, from coordinate 13,427 downwards.
GAGGAGCGGACGCATCCCGACCGCAGCAACGACGGCTTCGTTCGATTCGCTCGGTGCGGCGGCATCCGGCATCGGCAGCGGTCCAAAGGGCGGAGGGAAGTCCGCCCCATTCAACCGGCATGCCGCCGTTTCGCCGCCGGCGAGTTGGCAAAAAGTGCGGCGCCGGGTTCGCGGACGGCGCCCACCGATGCCAGCTCAGTCCTTGTGCCCCCCGTCCTTCCCGCAGTTGCAGCAGCAAGCGCCGATCTTGTCGGCTTGGCGGTTGAGCTGCTCCCAGGCGCCGGCCTCGATGACCGACAGCGCCATCGGGTAGAGCACCTCGTTCTCCTTGTGAATGTGATCGCGCAGCATCGCGGCAAGCGTGCCGACCGGCTCGGCGATCGGCTCGCTGTCGGGCGCCGCCTCGCTCGCGACGGCGAGCAGCCGCTTCTTCCAGCGGCGCAGTTCGTCGTGCTCGCGGTGCATCACGCGGGGCGGCATGGCGACGCCGCGCTCCTCGAGTGCCGGGAAGAGCACGTGTTCCTCCTGCTCGTGGTGGCGCTCGGAACCGTGGAGCGACTCGGCGATCGTCTTGATCTCAGCGTGGATCGTGCGCGCCTCGGGAGTACCGGCGGCGGCGACGGGTGAGCGAGCGGGTTCATCGTGCTGTTCCTCGAAGGGCGCGGGGCGCGCGGGGGAGCGATTCGGAGCGGCGTCGGCGGTTCCGATTGGCAACACCGGTGCCGTCGACTCGGGGCCTCGCGTCCGACGCGCTCTCCCCGGGGCGAGCGGAGCGCGGCGGGCCACGCTGCCCGCTGCGGCGGGAATCAGCGCGCAGCCGAGTCGCGGCACCATGGCCAGCGCCACCGATGGGCCGCCGGCCGGTGACGAAACCGACAATCTGATCCAGACACAGAACGTCGGTTTCGTCACCGGTTATCGCGGGAAGAGCGGCGTCGGCGGTGAACCGTCGAAGCGGGCACGCACGACGCGGCGGCCGAATTCGATCGCGATCAGCGACGTCTCGTCGGCGGCGCCGACCAATTCGGCGGCGGCGAGCGCGGAAGACTGCGCCAAGTGCAGTCCCGCGCCCGCATTGCCATCGAGGAGCGCGAACCAGGTCTTCCGCGACTCGGTGTTCTGGATTCGCAGCACGTTCCGCCCCGACGGCGTGCGCCCCGCGACGCGCACCCACGACCGCTTCAGATCGAGCGCAGCCGTGACTGCGATCGGCTCGCGCTCGCCGCTCTCCGGATCGAGCAACAGCAGCGAACGCTCGGCATCGGGCGCCGCCGATCCCTTCTCGATCACCAGCAGCCGGCCGTCCTCCGCGAGGTCGACGATCGCGTCGAGCTTTCCGAGCGCCGCGATCGGCGCGCTCGACTCCGTGTCCGGGTCATAGAGCAACACCCGGTCGAGGTAGCCGTTCACCGATCGATCCCAGACGATCCAGCGCCCGGGTCGGACCCAGCGAACCCAGAGCCGGTCCGCGACGCGATAGCGCTTCTCACGCGCGAGGTCGTACCACTCGCCGCTGCCGACGCGGACCCCGAAGCCGTACGCCGCGAAGTGCCAGAGGTGGAAGCGCGCCGTGGAGTCGGAGCGCGAGTCGGGCAACGGCCGCCCTGGGTCGATCATCAGCTGCCCATCCTGCCGCCACGCGCGTCGCCCATCGGGGAGCTGCACGTAGCTCGCCGCTCGCAGCAATGCGGCCGCGTCCGGCCCGCTGCCGCTCTCGACCGCGTTCGACAGCGCCTCGTCGCACGGCACCGCACGGTCGGCGTCGATCAGCTGCCACTGAATCTCTTTGCCCGCGGCCTCTCGACCGAACGCCCCCGCCTCGAACAGGCCGACCAGCGGCGCCGCCATCCGCAAACCGGGCGACCCGCCCGGATTCGGCGGAAGGAACCGCGACGCGGCCGCGCCGAGCTCGCGCCACGCGCCGCTCTTTAGATCGATACAGAGCGGATGGAGCGGCGAGTCGCCCCGATCGGGATCGTGGTCGGTGACGCCCACGACCTCGCGCCCGGGAGCGAGATGGAACCCGGAAACGTAGGCGTAGCGGCCATTGAGCGAGACGACCGAGTCGCTGCTCGTGTCGATGCGGAACGACGACGATCCCGGCTCGATCGCGAGCCACCGCGCGACGCGCACCGCCGTCCACGCGTACGCCGGCGTGAAGAGCAGCAGCGTCGCCAACAATCCGACGCACGCCGGCGCGAAGACGCGAGAACTGCGCCGCCGGCCGAGCACGAACGACAGGCCCGCGACGAGCGGTCCTGCGGCGATGAACGCGAAGATCGCCGTCAGCAGCTCGCGATCGGTCGGCTTCATCCCGGGATGCAGCCACGCCATCGCCCCGATCGGCGCCGCGCAGAGCGCCAGCGTCAGCGCCGCCGCCGGCAGCGCGAGCGTCGCGCGCGACAGCCAGATCGCTGCCGCCGGGATCCATGCGGCGAGCGCGAGCGCCGGCCAGATCCACGCGACGTCGAGCAGCGAGACTCGCGGCGCGAACGGAGCACCGAAGAGCAGCGCCGCTGCCGACGTCGTGGCGAGCCACGCCCACCCGCTCATCAGCAATGCTGCGACCAGCAGGAACGCGAGCTTGCCGAGGAAGACCCTCGACAACCCGCTCGGCAGCCGGCGCAGCAGCTTGATCGTCCCGCGCTGCTCCTCGCCGGCGAACAGGTCGCCGAACAACGTCAGCGCCGCGATCGCGAAACCACCCAACGCCGCAACCGACGGCATCAGCGGATCGACCCGTCGTGTCGCCGACAGCGCAGAGAGCCCCCACGCGATCAGCGGCGGGAGGCCGATCAGATAACCGATCAACGCCGCGCGATGGTCGCGCCACTCCTTCCAGAGGAGGGTCGCGAAGAGATTCATCGAGGGCGTCGTCGAGTGTGTCGTCGAATGCCTCATCGCGGTGCCTCGCTCGTCGCCTGCGGTTTCGGGAAGACCACCTCGCGCGCCGCGCTGCCGAAGCGCAGCCGCACCAGCCGCCGCTGCCCCTCGATGGCGAGAAGCGTTTCGTCGTCGGGACAGCCGATCGCCTCCATCTGCGGCGTGTCAGCGTCGCCCGCGAACCGGAGCTCTCGGCGGGTGCGATCCCAGCGGGCGAAGTGGCTGGTCGGCGACTGGTCCTGCGTCACCCAGACCACGCGCACGATCGGCGTGCCGGCGAGCGTGCGCGCCGCGAGCGAGATCTTGTAGACGCCGCCGGTGAGCCACGGCGGCAGCGCGATTCGCTCGCGCGTGCCGAGCTCGGGATTGATGCGGAACAGCTCGTTCACTCGACCGAGGGCGTCGTTCCTTCCACCTAGCGCTGCTCCGTCGTCGTCGAACCAGAACAGCTCGTCGGTCGCGACAGAGTCGGGCGCAGGGGTGGTGGCGCCGGTGTCGGGGTCGAACAGCTGCCAGCGTGGCGCTGTTGCGATGCGGGTCGGGCGCGGCCCGATCGAACGGCCGATCCACTTCCCGCTGCGGACCCTCAAATCCGCCAAGTGCGTGATCTTCGGGTAGCGCCGCTCGCGAGCAAGATCGTAGATCTCGACCGCGCTTTGAACCGACTGCGATCCCACGGTCTTGGGCAGCCACACGCCGAGTCCGAGCGCTGGGACGTATCCGTCGCCCCCGATCGACGAGTCGGGCAGTACCCGGATCGACCCATCGGCGGTCTCGGTCACGAACTCGCCGCGATGGAGCCACACCTGCCGGCCGTCTGGCAGGAAGCACGACTGGTAGGCGCGATCGAGATCGATCCGTTCGGATCGGTCGGCGAAGGGTCGGCGACCGGACCCGATCGTCTCCTTCGCCACCTCGACCCCGCGGCGCGCATCGAGCAGCACGCGATCGTTCGCCAGCTCGCAACCGAATCCGTCGAACGGGGCGACCATGACGTAGCGCGCTGGCATCGCGACCCAATCGAGCTTGGGCGCCATCACGATGCTGCCCGCGGTCCCGATCTCGCGCCAGGAACCGTCCGCGACATCGATCTGCAACGGATGCGTCGGCCCGTCGCCATCGCACGCCCAACTGCCGGCACGCTGCAGCCGGCGGTCGGAACCGAGCAGACTGCCGAATTCGTGGTGGATCGTCAGATAGGCGAAACGCCCATCGTCCGACATCGCGTCGTCGAACGGCAGGTTGGTGAAGCGGAAGGTCTCGGCCTCTGGATCGATGCGTCCCCACTCGGCGATGCGGTGGCTCATCCAGCCGTACGCCGGCAGCGAAAGCGCGAGCATTGCGAGCAGCCCGACCGCGAGGCTCCTGCGTTCGGTGCCGCCGTGCCGGCGACCGAGCACGAACGACAGTGCCGCGACGATCGGCGCGGCAACGGCTCCGATCCACAGCAGCGTCTCGAGTTCGCGCGGAAGCAGCAGCAGTCCGGGGAAGCGCTCCGTGATCACATGGACCGGCAACGCCGCGAGCGCCAATGCCAACACCGCCGCCGGCAGCGCCAGCGTCGCGCGCGACAGCCAGGTCGAAGCAGCGACGGTGAAGCCGCCGAGCACTGCGATGAGAAGGAGGCTCGGTGCGCCGGCCGAGATGATGAAGGAGCGGTTGATCAGGAATCGCGGGAACCACGGACCACCGGTCGCACCGATCGCCACGCACGCGGAGAGCCACGCGAGCAGCGCGATGGCGGACGCTGCCAGCAACAGCAGCACGAGCTTTGCCGCGAACGCTCGCAGCAGCCCGCATGGCAGCCGCCGCAAGAGCGCGATCGATCCGCGATGCGACTCTCTCGGCACCAACTCCGCGCCCACCGTCAGCGCGACCGCAAGCAGCGCCAGGTGCGCGACGATCGTCGCCGTGCTGTCGTCGTAGGTGTAACGGCCGCCGCCGAAGCGCAGGACGAGTTGCCGCGCGATCACCAAACCGAGACACGGCACCAGCGCCGCCGCAAGCGCGAGCGTGACGATCGAGCGCCGCTCGCCCCGCCACTCCTTCCAGATCAGCGTGGCGAAACGGTTCATCGCGTCGCCGCCAGCGCGTCACGCAGCTTGAACGTGGCGGCTCCGATGCCGGCGCCATCGTCGAGAGCGAGGGCAGCATCGCCCTCGATCGCGACGACCGCGCCGTCTGCCGCCTTCTCCCCCAGCACCTCCCCCAGCGTCCCGTGCCGCGCGATCTTCCCGTGCGCGAGGATCGCGACCCGGTCGGCAATGCGCGCGACGACATCGAGATCGTGCGTCGCGACCAGCACGGTGCGCTCGCCGTCGCGCAGCTCGCCGATGACGCTGCGCAGGACCTCTTCGCGCACCAGCGGATCGAGGCCCGCGAACGGCTCGTCGAGCAGCAGCAGCGCAGGGCGCGGCGCGAGCGCGGCGGCGAGCATCGCCTTCATCCCTTCGCCGCGGCTCATCGACTTGAACGGCGTGTCGGTCGGGATGCGCAGCGACGCAACCAGCGACTCGGCGAGGCGCGCGTCCCAAGTCGGCCAGTGCGGCGCGAGGAAGCGGAGCAGGTCGCGCACGGTCATCCACGGGTAGGCGTCAGGTACGTCGGGCACGAAGCCGATCCGCTCGCGCAGCAGCTTCGGCTGGCGCAACGGACAGCAGCCCGCGACGACGAGCGATCCCTGGTCAGCCTTCAGCACGCCGAGCGCCAACTTGATCAGCGTCGACTTGCCGGCGCCGTTCTCGCCGAGCAGCGCGGTCACCTGACCGGGCACGAGCTCGAGGTCGAGGCCGTCAAGCACGCGCCGCTTGCCGAAGCGCATGGCGAGGCCGCGCGCGGCGAAGACGGGCGGTGCGGCAGAGTTGCACGCAACGACGGGGTCACGATCGGCCAGCGCAGTTTGATTCGCGTTCATCGTGCTTCTCCCGGCGCGACGGTGGTCGCGCGATCGACAAGTTCCGCAAGTCGTTCTGGCCGATGGCCGGCGCGCAGTGCTTCGTGCAGCGCCGTCGCGAAGGTGGCAAGCGTGGTGGCGCGCCGCCGCTCGACGGCGAGGCGCGGAGCCGCGTCGCTGACGAAGACGCCGAGCCCATTGCGCCCCACCAGCACGCCCGCGATCTCGAGGTCGCGGATCGCCTTGGCGACCGTGTTCGGATTGACCAGCGCCTCGGCCGCGAGCGCGCGGACGCTGCGCAACTGGTCCCCCGCGGCCAGTTCGCCGCGCGCGATTGCGTCGAGCAGCTGCTCCTGCAGTTGCCGCGACGGCGGAACATCGCTTGAAGGATCGACTCGGTACTGCATGCACCGTCCTATCGAGCTAGGACGGTGGGCGACTCCACCGCGGGACCGTCGACCGACTGCGGAAAGTCCTGCCGATCGGGCCGCCGATCCGTTGGCGGCGTCAGTCTGTCCGCCGTTCCCGTCCAGGAACGGAACTGCGCCGTTGCGCGAACAGCCACGACCACATCGCCTCGTCGGCGTAGGTCCGCGTCCAGCTGTCGTGGTCGACGCCTGCGTAGGCGGTGAACTTCGGCACGCCGCCGGCGGTCTCAATGGCACGCACCATCGCTTCGCTCTGCGCGAGAGGGACGACGGGATCGGCCGCGCCGTGGAATGCCCACGTCGGCAGACCGACGAGTTTCACGGCCTTCGCCGGATCGCCGCCGCCGCAGATCGGGACGATCGCGGCGAAGCGCTCGGGCTGCTCGCACGCGAGCGACCATGTCCCGTAGCCACCCATGCTGAGGCCGGTGAGGTAGACGCGATCTGGATCGACAGCGAACCGCTCCATCACGTCATCGAGCAGCGCGGTGAGCGCCGGCAGCGACCAACCGAACTGCGACGAGATCGGGCACTGCGGCGAAACGACGATCGCCTCGAACTCGCGCCCGGCCGCGATCTGCTTTTGCGGACCGTGTCGCGCGACCAGCGCGAGGTCGTCGCCACGCTCGCCCATCCCATGCAGGAAGAGCACGAGCGGCCAGCGCGGCGCATCCGCGGCGCTCGGCTCGACGTAACCGCGCGGCAGCGTGAGCAGGTAGGCGAGCTCGCTCTTCACGCGGATCTCCCGAACGGAGCGCTCGCGCGAGGTCGCCGGCGCGGCGAGCGGCGCGGCAGCCCGGAGGGGCTCCTCGCCGTGTTCTGTCGCGCAACTGCAGAAGAGCGCCAGCGTCGCGGCGAACACTCCATGTCGGACCATCGTCCACGCTCCTTCGACGACTCGCCGTCCGCGCGGCATCACGACGTTCAGAACAGCGGCTCCAGCGCTGGCAGCAACTCCCGCAGCTTCGCGGCCGGCAGCGTCGTTCCGAACAGCAGATACTGTCCTCCGCCGAGCGCAAAGCAGTGCAACGGCATGCCACCGTAGGGAGCCGAGCGTGCCTCGCGCGGCAGCTTCTCCGTCGGTCCGCGCATCACCAAGTTGTTCATCACCTCGATCAGCGCGACGCCGCGCCGCTCGAGATAGTCGAGCGACGCGACCTTCTCATGGCCGATGAGACCGCGACGCTCCACTTGCTGGCGGGCGACCTCGCGGTCGTTCAGCCCGAAGAAGTCGACGGTCGGAAGGCGTGTGTAGTAGGGCACGACACCGGCCGCGCCGACCGCGATCAGCAGGTTGCTCGGGAGCGTTCCGGCGGCGATCGCTTCGCAGAGCGGCTTCGCCATTCGCAGCCGCCGCCCCGTGAAGTCAGCCAGACGCTCGACGCTCGAAACACCGCTCACGCCGTCGCGCGCCACCGGATCGTGCGACGCGCGATGGGTCTGCGCCAGCAGTGCACCGGCGACGAGCAGCGCCGCAGTGGTCGCTCCGCGCCTCATCGCAGGCGCCGCGCCGATCGCCGCACCAAGCGCCGCGAGCCGCGCCAGCGCCTCGACCAGTAGCAACATCCACATCGGCAGCAGCGGCAGCAGGAAGCGGTACTCGTGCCAGTCGCCGCCGATCGCGACGAGGTAGCCGAGATGGAGCAGCGAGGCGATCGCGAACAGGCCATGCTCGAACCGCCGCGGCGCACGCAAGAGGAGCAGCAACAGCGGCAGGAACCAGTGCAGCTCGAACTCCGCGAAGAAGCCGCCGAGCCAGCGCACGCCCTGCACGCCGTAGAAACCGCCGACCTTGGCGTGGTACGTGTTCGGCAGCCATTCGCCGTAGTAGGCATGCCGCCACAGCAGATGGCCGCCGACCAGCACGATCCAAGGCACCACTCCGATCAGCAGCGCCCGCCACGGCGCGCGTCCCCGCAGGCGATCGAGCAGCAGCGCAGCACCGGCGATCGCGGTGAAGAGGGCGCCTTCGGGCCGAGTGAGCGTCGCCAGCCCCAGCAGCACGAAGCTGCCGACGTGCGATCGACTGCCCGTCTCGCGCTCACTCGCGACGCGGATGAACCCGGCGCAGACGAACAGCGCGAAGAGCTGCGACGCCATGCCGCTCGTCGACCACGCCGCGAACACGCGATGGAGCGCCAGCAGGAGCGGCGCGAGCCAGGTCCACGGGCTGCTCCAGCCGAATCGACGCGCACCCGTTGCCGCGACCAGCGCGAGCAGCATCGCTCCCGCCACGATCAGGATCACGTTGCCCCAGATTTCGGGTGCCCCGCCGAGCGCCATCGTCGCCGCGACCAGCAAGGTGTAGAGCGGCTCGGAGTAGCCCTCGACCCGCTCGCCCGGGTTGAAGACAAGACCGAAACCCTCGACGAAGTTGCGCGCGTAGCGGAACGTGATGAAGCCGTCGTCGTTGATCCACCACCAGTGGGCGACGTGGACGCCGTAGATCGCGGCGACGATGAGCGCGGCGGCGACGACGAAGAGGCGGCGCGAGGCGCTCATCGGTTCACCGCGCCGCGCGCCGCTGCTCGAGCAGGGCGTGCAGCCGCGCGTAGTGCGGGCTGGTCTTGCGCAAAGCGAACGGCAGGAACGGGCCGCGCTCCTTCCGTGGGATCCGCTCGTACTCGGCGAGGAAGCGCGGGTGGTGGAAGAGTTCCGCGCGCATCGCCTTGTAGTCGGGATGCGGGTAGTAGACGACGTCCGGTTGGTCGATCTCGAGCAGCCGATCGATCGATAGCCCGTTCTTCGCGAAGTCGGGGTCGTGCAGGCCACACAAATCGACGACGCGCCGGTCGCCGGCGACGAGACCGACGAATCCGATCTCGGTGCCAGCGACCACCAGGTCGGCCGGCATCTGATCGAACTCGAGCGCGAGGAACATCGCCTGGCGCAGGTTGGCCGCGGTGCGCAGGACGATCGGCGTGCGTTCCTTGACCGGGGACTCCTCGCCGTCGTCCGCGGCATCGACTTGCGCATTCGCAACGAGCGACTCGCCTTGGCGCAGCCCGTACCACTCGGCGAAGTGATAGATGCCGCCATCAGCCGCGTGCACCAGCCCGATCGTGAAGATCGCCGCCAGCAGGGCCGCGAGTCGCGCGACCCGACGCGGCGGGAGCGCGCACGGCGGTTCGCGCAACCACGACGCCGCCGCGCGCGCGGCCAGCAGGACCAGCGGCGGCAGCGCGGGGTAGTAGAAGCGCTGCCCCATGTGCATCACCTGCACCACGAAGCCGCGATACCAGACGCCGAATGCGACGATCGCCAATAGCAGCGCGAGATCAGCCGCTGAAAAAGCGCGGCGCAGGCGGCGCCACCCGCCGAGCAGCGGCGACAGCGCGAGCACGATCAATGGCGCGTGGTGGAGCACGAATGCAGTCAGCTCCTCGGCCGCGCGCCGGTCGTATTTCGCCCCGAACGAAGGCTCGAACGCCTGCACCGCCTTGGCATAGAACGGCAGCGGCAAAGCCGATCCGAAATAGAGCTGCGCGGCGCAAAGCTGCAGTGCGACCGTCGCCGCCGCGATCGCTCCCGCCACGAACGCTCGACGCCGCGCACCACCGGCGTCGGCCGCGAGGAACTCCGCCAGGAGCACCGCCGCCGGGAAGATCAGCAGGTCGGGTCGCACCGAGTAGAGCGCGCCACCGAACACGCCGAACAGCGCCGCGCGGGCCGTCGTCGCCCGTCGCTGCGGCCGTGCGACCGCGACCAGGAAGAGCGCCTCGATCGCGAGCGCGAAGGTCGTGTCCATGCCGGTCGCGAAGTGTTGGCCCGGACCTAGCTCGAGCAGGACGCCCGTCGCGATCACCACCCACACGAGGCCCCGACGCGGCGCATCGCTCGCGACGATCGCGACCAGCCACGCGAGGACGGCGAGCAGCACGACGCCGAACGCGATGCTCGACGCGAGCAGCGCGAAGTCGTCGCTCGCGGGCGAAACGACGCGCAGCAGCGCCACCGGCACCACGTAGAGCAGCGCGGTCAGTCCGTAGGTGGGCGCCTCACCCGGATTCCAGCGCAGCCCGTCGCCGGCCAGCAGGTGGTCGGCGTAACGCGTGAACATGTAGGCATCGTCCCACCCGCAGCGGCGAACGACGTCGGCCGCGATGCCGAAGAATGCGCCGAGCAACACGACCGCGACCAGCGCGATCGAGGCGAGTCGCGCCGCGCGCTCGGCGACGCTGACGGCCGCGGGCGGCGTGGGACTCTCCGCCAAGGCTGCCGCTCCATCCATCCGATCGATCCTTGCCGCGCGTCGCAGGAAGCTGGCGGATCATGCCATCGTCCGGCGAGCGGCAGCGGTCAGTTATTCGTCGCCGTAGCCGAGCTGTCGGGGCGAATCCAGCAGCCGCAGTCGCTCTGCGTCACCCCATCGCGTCTCGCGCTGCAGCGCCCGCGTCGCCGCCGCCGCCGCGCGCACGGCCGGTGATGGATCCGCCGCCGCCGCGGCCAGTTCGGCGTCGATGCGCTGCGGATCGTCAAGCAACGGGCTGAGGCGGACCGCTTGGCGACCGAGCGTCGTCAACGCGCTCCCGCGCAGCAGCGGATCGGCGTGTCGAGCGGCTGCAAGCAGCAGCGGCAACGCGACTTCGCAGCCACGGCTCTGCACCATCCGATCGAGCAGGCGCACGACCTGATCGCGCGCGCGGGCATCGTCGCCGGCGAGCAGACGCATCAATCGATCGACCCCGCGCTCGTCGCCGAGGCAGACCTGCGCGAAGCCGGCCATCACCCGCACGCGGCTGTCCTCGTGGTCGGGGATCTCGTGCAGACGAACGGCAACGGACTGGTCCCCCATCGACGCCAGCACCCACGCCGCCGAGCGTCGCACCGCCATCACCGGATCGTCGAGCAGCGCGCGCGCCGCGGCGATCGCCTCCGCGCTACGGAGGTCGGCGAGCTGGCGAACCATGCGCGCCCGCGACTCCGGCTCGCGCGCCTGCTGCAGCTGCGCCAGATGCGCGGCGAGTCCCTCGGTGTCGAAGAGCCGCCGCCACGTCGACGACGCCAGGCCCGAGGTGCTCTCGTCGAATTCGCTGTCTCCATGATCGCGCGCGGCAAGCTCCGCGCGCAGCGCCGCGAGACCCGCCTGCGCCGCCTCGAACTCGGCGCTGACGGACGTCAAGTCGGCGGCGGCGAGCGTGGCGAGCCAATGGTGCGCCGGTTCGCGCACCATCGGGTCCTCGTCGAACAGGAGGTCTTGCAGCAGCGTGACCCCCTCCGGACCGGCGGCCGCCGGATTCATCCATGCAACCGTGAAGCGCACCTTCGGATTGCGGCCGAAGCCGGCGGCCAGCAGCGCGGCGCAAGCTGGCGCATCGTGCCAGACCAATGAATCCGCGCGCGGCATCAGGCCCGGTCCGCCATCGAAATGGCGCAACGCGGTCACGACGCTTTCACCGGCGCGCGAATCATCGGTGGCGCTCTCGGCGAGATCGGCCAGCAGCTCGGCGAGCTACTCCGCACGATCGCGTGGAAGCGTGTCGCCGGTGAGGTTCACGCTCTGCTTCAGCAGCGTGCCGCCATACCCCTCGGCCAGCAACTGTTGGGCGTGGAGCGTGCCGTCCGCCAGCGCCGGCTTGTCGATCAGCGCGAACGCGGTCACCCACGGAAAGCTGTCGAAGTGCGCCAGGTCGTCGCTCCAGGCGAGGAACGAACGCGGCGACTGGCCGATGCAGCGATGGAGTTCGATCTGCTTGCCGACCAGCGCGCGATCGCCCTTGTAGACCTGCTCGACGCGGGCGAGCGGCCGCGCGAACGAACGGCCGTCGCGGCTGCGATGCGCTCGTTCGCCGACGTTGCGCCAGCGGGCGACGAACGGCGCCTGCTCGAAAGTGGCGCGCGCGTCGACGTTCATCGAGACGCCCAAGTGCAATGTCTGCCGCTCGGGCGGATCCCAGTCGTCGTCATCGGTGAGGGCGACAGAAGACGGGGCGCGGTCGGTGGACGGCGCTGACGGCGCGCGCACCGGAGCGACCGTGGCAATCGACTGGGACACCGCGCTGTTGTCGTCGACGGCCGAGTTCTGCGGATCGGCGTCGGTGACGCGGTGGCGCATGGTCGTCGGCTTGAACCAGTCGAGCGCACCGCCCACCGCATACGCCAGACCGGCGATGACGACGATCGCGGCGGCGACGCGGCGCAACCGCCGCCGCACGCGAAGCTGCGGCGTCGACCGAACCAACCCCGCGGTCTCAGGAGCAGTCGTGAGCCCTCTCGCAATCGAAGCGGATGCCGCTGCGGCCTGAGTCCATTCGATCGGGGATGCCTTGGCCGGCGCCAGCAGTCGCTCGATCCGCTCGTCAAGCGTCGGCGGCGCGGCCTCACCCGCACGCCGCAGCCGTGCCTCGAGGTCGGTGGGCTCGTCGTGCCGTTCCATGTCACTCCGTCCCGGGTTCCGTGATCGCATGGCCGTCACTCCTTGACGCGTTGCGCGCAGAGCCAGCTCGAGAGCTTCTTGAGCGCGGCGCGGTAGCGCGTCGTCGCCGTGTCGAGCGGAATCTGCATCAGCTCGGCGACTTCGCGGAACTTGAGCCCGCCGTGAAGATGGAGCACGACGACCTGGCGTTGCTCATCAGGAAGGGAACGGAGCAGCGCGCGGAGCCGGGTCGCTTCGTCGGCTGCGACCGCCGCGGCGAAGGGATCGCCGCCCGCCGCAGGCTCCGCCGCGAGTCGCGCGCCCTCCGCCGATTCGGGTCGGCGTCGACGCCGCGAGTCCTGCACGCGATGCACCACCGCCCGGACCAGGTAGCGCCGTGCATCGTTTTCCGACTGAAACGACGGCAGCACGGCCGCCGGTCGCGCCATCACCGCGAAAACGTCGTGCACCGCGTCTTCCGCGGCCGCCCGCTCCCTCGTCCAATGGCAGGCGACCGTGAACACTCCCTTCAACGCCCGATAGAGCGCCGCCAGGGCTTCCTGCTGTCGCGGTTCCACCATCCAGCCCGTCGAACGCTCACCGACCCCGCTTTCGTTGCCGCAGGGGCACTCAATCGTCCGCCGTCACTCTTGCGCCGACGCCGCCGCCTCTCGGGCGCTGGTCACTCTTCGCGGAGGGTGAGGTGCTGATCGGCGTTGACGCTTTCGAGCCGGGAAGTCACGCCGGACGGCCAGCGGATCTCGACGACATCGATCGTGGCAGCCGAACCGAGTCCGAAGCAGGCACGCGGGTCGCTTTGGGAGAAGAAGGAGCCGGCGGAGTGGACCTCGCGGATCTGGGTTCGACC
>SIAN01000004.1 GCA_009691715.1 Planctomycetota bacterium | reverse complement strand
AACGTCGTCCTTAACCTGCGAAGGCGCCGGTCTGACGCCGTTCGACCATCGGCCACCGTAACGGCGACTTCGTCAGGTTCAAGGGCATGTTAGATGTCACGCTAGAGCGAGGGACGCGTACGTGCCGGTAACCCATGCGTCGGATGGACTCGTAGAACCGACGTATCCACGAAGGCGAGATTCAAAGTCCCCCTGCGGAAACCGAGCTTGTTCGTTGACGCGACGGAGTTCGGAGAAGTCGGCGTGCAGCCAGTCGAGCGAAAGCGCGCTCTCGAGTTCACGGACCGGAACTCCTGACGGAAGCTGCGCGCGCATGCTGCGATCAAGTAGTAGTAGGCTTCCCTTCGCGTCACGGCAACGATCAAGCAGGCGGTAGGCGTTGATGAGCCCTGTACCCATGACAGGAAACAGCGTCATTAGTCCTGCACCAAGGCGGACAGCTCCGTGATGGTTCGCGTCCATCGCGTCGTAGACGATCTTCGGATAGCAGGCAACGACATCGGCGAGTTCGCCCTCCGAGATTGCCGCGCGCGCTGCGCCGCCGCCCAAGAGGGCATGGCGCATCAACGCGACAGCGACTGCCACCGGCTGAGCGAGCGACTCTCTGCCGAAATCTCCAGAGATGATGAATCCGTCACCAAGCTGATGCGCAAAGAGTCGATCGTCCGGCTCTGGGTAGCAACGGCGCCCGATGAAGAAGATGCCTTCCATGATGGCCGATAGCGCATGGAGCGACGACGGCTGCGCGTCGTACCTTGACGAGAAGCCTTCGATATCGATGTAGATCGACCACCGCTGCACGAGTGTCCCTCACCCCGTGTACATCTAACGTCGCCTTCAGCTGCGAGGACGCCGGCGCGAGCCGGACGACCTACGACCACCGTACCGGCGGCCTCGTCAGCTGCAAGGGCATGTTAGACGGCATCGGAAAGCGCCTTCGGAAGCCGACGTACTAGTTCCCACGCGACGTACGTTCCCGGGGCTGCGATGAGAATCGCGACGACGCGATTCCATCCACCACGTGTGAAGAGCACCGCACAACACGCCATTGCCGCAAAGAGAAAGCACATAGCAACGATTAGGACTGTTCGATATCCGCCGCCGGCGACGGTAATCGACACCGAAAGAAGCGATGCAACCATCAGTAGCGCCGCACCATCCAGGAATAGGTGGGCGAACCCGCGCCTCAAGAAGGGTTCCGATCTGGTGCCGCCGCGCGAGTCGCCGATGGCGTCCCTTCACATTCGCACCCGAACCACAACTGCCCGCCGCAGTTCGGGCATCGCTCAACGTCGCACCCCTCAACGTGGAACTCGCCCTTTACAGCAAAGCAGTCATGGCACGGCCCGGCGTTGGCACCCCAATCCTCGCGCTCTTCACCGAAGCGCAGGCGAATGATCCTCTTGACGGAGCCGTCGTGACGAATCTCCGGGAGCTGCTGCGCGTCACGCAGGACATCAGGCCATCCTGGCGCAACCCGCCGTCCGCGAAAGTCAATCGACTCGCTCAACCGGCGTACCTCGTGTCCGTCTAACGTCGTCCTTCAGCTGCGAGGACGCCGGCGCGAGCCAAACGACCTATGACCACCGTACCGGCGGCCTCGTCAGCTGCAAGGGCATGTTAGCTGGCCACTCCGACCGTAATGCGCACTCTTTTATTCGGTTTTGGCGACGCGCTTGCCCGTAGTTCATGAGGACATCAGCGCATCGCTGTAGCGACGCTGCCGCCAATGCTAGCCTACTTCTGTTCAAGCGTGAAGACAATGCCCGGAACGACTCTGAGTCGAGAAACGCGCCGTGCGTCTAGAGCGTGTGCCATGAGTGCAGGAATGTGATTCGCGAGACGTGCCCCTTTGTACGGATGGCTTCAGCAACTTTGACGTCAGCTGCGACGTGCTGGGCAATCGTCTCCACCAGCTGTTCTGACTGCTGTTGAGGCGTTTCATAGAAGTCAACGCGGATGGAGACGTTGTTACCGTGAATCTGGGGAAACTGGTTGGTCAGTAGGCCGTCAAGGGCGGCATCGACCACGTCATAGATGCGGTTCTGCACCCGCCTGAGGTGCTCGAGAAAGTAGGCCTCTTGCCAAGGACCCTGTTCAACCAAGATGAGGTTGACTGATCCATCCCGGCTCGTCGTGACAAGGTCGATAGTGACGTGGCCCATCGCAGCACCTGGTCCAGCTAACGTCTATTCGGCGGTGGATGATAGCGCGGGTGGCGGCGATGTTGGCCTGTGGAAGGGTTCGGGTGGAAGTGAAGCGGGCGGTGTAAGTTATTGAAGGGCCATCGATTACGTGAGGCGCGAGGCGGGAGCGTTGGTGCGTTAGGTAGCTCGGAGATGCTGCGTAAGGCGGGCTCAGCGGGGTCGGGGTGGGGGGCGCTGGATGGGGTTTGATGGGGGTGGCGGGGTGGGGTTGAGTAAGGAGATGTCGAAGACAGGCGACGGGTGATCGTGGGGACGCAGGGGCGGGTGGAACTCGGCGAACGGCGGTTGGGAGTAGAGGCGGTCGATGGGACTGCGGACGGCGGCGGGGCCGCGGTTGAGGACGTGGGTGTAGATCATGGTGGTGGAGACGTCCATGTGGCCGAGCAGTTCTTGAACGGTGCGGATGTCGTAGCCATCTTCGAGCAGGTGGGTCGCGAAGGAGTGGCGAAACGTGTGGCAGGTGGCGTGTTTGGTGATTCCTGCGGCCGCCACCGCGACCTGGACGAGGCGCTGGAGCACGGTGGGGTGGAGGTGGTGACGCTGCCACCGGCCCGATTCGCGCTCGATGTAGCTGCGTGTGGCGGGGAAGACCCATTGCCAGCGCCATTCGACGTGGGCGTTCGGATACTTCGTGGCGAGATCGCTCGGGAGCGGCACGCCGGCCTGGCCACGGTCGACATCGCGCCGGAAGCGCTGTTGCACCGTTTCGAGATGGCTGCGCAGCGGACCGACCAGGATTCTCGGCAGCGTGGTCAGTCGATCCTTGCCACCCTTGCCCCGCCGAATCACGATGTGGTTCGCGGCGAAGTCGATGTCCTTGACGCGTAGCTGCAGCGCCTCCATCAACCTCAGACCGCCGCCATACATGAGGTGCGCAGCGAGTGCCGGCGCTCCGGTCATCTGTCGCAATACCGCTTGCACCTCGGGCCCCGTGAGGACGACTGGGAGCCGTTTCGGCGTCTTCGCCCGGATCAGCGGTTCGAGGCTGTCGATCTCGCGCTGGAGAACGTCTCGGTAGAGGACCAGCAGAGCTGCCAACGCCTGGTTCTGTGTCGACGCTGAGACGTGGCGCGTGACGGCGAGCGATGAGATGAAGTCGCGGATCTCCGGGGCGCCCATCGCGTCCGGGTGGCGCAGATGGTGGAAGCGCACGAAGCGGATGATCCAGTGCACGTAGGTCTGTTCCGTCCGCGGGCTGAGGTGACGCGCACGGATGACGGCACGGACGCGGTCGATGAGGCGCGGCGGCGTCTCGGACGCAGTGCGGCCGGCTCGCGGGCGGGCGTTCTCACCAGGCACTGAAGTCCCGTCAGGTTGTGTCGAGCTTGGAAACATGCAATCTCCCGCGCCCCCCCCGGTCGCTCCGCACACGTGACGCAACCGGCCGTGGCGTGCAAGCGAGCGCTGCATGAGCGGTGAGCGAAAGCGGAAGACGACGCCCTGTGAGCTGGTGACGAACCGCGGGCGCGCTGCTCTGGAGCTGCCGGCAATCTGAACCCCGCACGCTGAACCCCGCACGCTGAACCCGGCATGCTGAACCCGGCATGCTGAACCCGGCATGCTGACCAAGCTCGGGCCTTCGAGATGCGCGTGCTGGCCGGCACTGTGGTCTTGGAGCCGCGCGCGACCGCCGTCCGGTGGACTCACCCCGGTGTCGCAGCCTCGTGAATCGTCCGCCGAAGCTGCTCGCTCCGCCACGCTGTGAGATCTCGCACGAGGACCGCGGCGAGCTGCTCGAGGTCTGCGATCGCGACCCCGAGGCGGAGCGCGCCGCGGACGTGGCTCTTCAATTGGGCCGGGCAGTCGAGCGCTGCGAGCGCGGCGACGGCGAACCACTCCCGCTCGGGGGCGGAAAGGCCGGGGCGCGACAGGATTCGACCGTAGGCGTGTTCGAGGACGATGTCCTGGAAGTCGCGCACGGGAGATGCGAGTCGCGCCAGCACGGTGTCGCTCGAATCGCCGTAGATCTGTCGGAACAGCGCGTCGCCGCGAGCGCGATCGTCACCGCGCGATCGAGCGGGCGTCTTGGTCGCTGGCAATTCGATGCCGCGATCGGCGAGGCAGCGATCGAGTTGCAGCAGGCCTTGGATCGCGCGCGGGAAGCCGCCGAACAGGTGGGCCATCGTCGCGATCTCGAGGAGGGCGGCGGGTGGAGCGCCGGCGGACAGTGCGGCGGCGAACTGCGCGTTGGTGGCGGTCTCGTTTCCGACGACGGTCGCGACCAATGCTCGAGCCGCCGCCGACTGCCAGCGCTCTGTCGGTGGCGGTGGCGCGGAGGGCGTGGACGACGGTGGGTTGGGGGAGTTCACAGGAGGTCGATGCCTGATAGGTACTGCGACTGCCCGACCGATTCACGATCCGCATCGCCTCGCAACGGCGTTTCGTGCATCGGTCGAGCAAGAGCGTACGCGCGCTCCTCGGAACGGGGCTTCGCGGGCCGCGATCCTTGGGCAGACCCGGCTGCTTCACCGGTCGTTTACCGGAGCTTCCCGGTTCCACGGTAGAACGTCGCGCCTGCAGAAATGGGCGCGATCGCGCGGCCCGCTGGCTGCGACCCGCACGGGTGCTCCCGCTCCCCGCCATCCGGCGGCGGACGTTGACCTCTCGAGCGTCGGCGAAGGTTCCTCGAATCGCTCGGTGGCGGCACCGCCCGAGCGCGCTGCACACGGAGATCTCGATGCGTCTCAACTCGTGGTCGACACTGCTCTGCGGACTGCTGGCGATCGCGGCTGTCGGTTCGGCGCAGGAGACGCCACCGGCACCTGCGCCAGCCCCAGCCCCAGCCCCGACCAAGCCGCCCGCCGTGAAGCCGCCGGTGCGCACCAACAAGGCGCCGACGGCCAACGTGCCGGTCGCCGACGTCGCGAAATACCGCGGCGAGCTGACGGCGGTCGTCACCCGCGCGAGCAGCCACTTCGATCTCGACTTGTCAGGCGTCGATCTCGCCGCCGACCCGGTGGTGGTGGTGGACGGTCAGCCGATCACGCAGGCCGACCTCGCGCGCCAGATGGCGTTCAGCTTCGGCGCGAACGAGATCGAGCAGTTCATGACCGGCGTGCTGCTGCGGCGGGTCAAGGCGGAGTTCGCCGCCGCGGGCAAGCCGGTGCCGCCGACCGCGGTCACCGAGGAAGAGATCAAGGCGAAGTTCGAGGAGGACAAGAAGGTCGTCCCGCAGATGCGCGGCATGACCATCGAGCAGTACGAGAAGGCGATCCTCGAGAACATCGGCTGGCCGCGCTACGTCGAGTTCCAGCGCCAGCAGTTGGAGTTCGAGCGCTTCTTCCTGCCCGAGCCGCCGGAGGAATGGGCGAAGCGCCAGCGCGAGCTGACCAAGGAGCTCGACGACGAGGAAAAAGTGAAGGAGGAGAAGCGCAAGGAGGAAGAGGCAGCGAAGGTGAAGACCGACGCGCCCGCGCCGGATGGCACCGCCAAGCCGGCCGACGGCGCTGTCGCCGACGACAAGAAGCCGGCGCAGAAGTTGCCGGCTGCGCCGCCCGCCGATCTGTCGTTCATCCCCGACAAGACCTGGGAGTTGATGGACGAGCGCACGGTCCCCACGCTGAAGCTCAACTACGCGCGCGGCCACGGACTGCACCCGCTGATGCGCACCGGCCTGATTGCGAGCTTCCGCAAGAAGCTGCTCGCCACGGTCGAAGTGCGCGCCGGACGGGCGGACGAGCCGGACGTCGCGATCGTCTGCGCGGGCGAGAGCTTTGCGCTGAGCGATCTGCTCGCGTTGCTCGGCAGCCGGATGGAGGATGCGGCGAAACGGGCCGCGCTGCGCGAGCTGGTGAACCTACGCGCGATCGACGCGCGCCTCGCCCGCGAAGGGAA
This sequence comes from Planctomycetota bacterium, assembly GCA_009691715.1. Lineage (GTDB taxonomy): Bacteria > Planctomycetota > B15-G4 > B15-G4 > SIAN01 > SIAN01. Next base: position 153,510 of record SIAN01000004.1, on the reverse strand, counting down.
GCTCCTCTCCGAAGCCGACGCCGAAGCGCGTTTGCAGGAGTGGCGCAAGAAGTACGAAGGGTCGCTGATCTCGTCCGATCAGATCCTGTCAGCCTACGGCTACAACAGCATCTGGCACTACCGCGAGGTCTTCCGACGCAAGCAGTCGTTCCGGGACCTGACGCTCGTGAACCTCACCGACGACCGGTTGAAGCAGCACTACGACTTGGCTGGGCGCGTCTTCTTCGAGAGCGGCACCTGCATCAGCCAGATCCTGTTCGTCCCGGGCCCCGACAAGGCCGCGTCACGGGCGAAAGTCGACGCCTTGCTCGCAGCCGTCGGGACGGGCGAACGGAGCTTCGCGACCGTCGCCCGCGAGGAGGGCAAGTACCCCGACAGCGCCGATGTCCATTCGGGCGCGATCGCGCCGCTGGTGCGCAACAAGCTGCGCTCGGCGTTGCAGGAATCGGAGTACATGAACTTCCTCACCGGGCATTCCTTCGCGGACGAGACGTTCTATTCGGCGAAGGAGGGCGCGATCATCGGCCCGATCTGGCGTGACGTGGTCCCCGAACGGGCGGGGTGGTACGTGCTGCACGTCGATCGCTTCTTCACCAGCGGCAGCCGGCCAACGCTCGACGATGCCAAGGCGAAGGACCGCGCGACCGACGACCTGATCGACGTCACCTTCCCGCGCTTCGTGAACGACGCGCTTGCCGCCTGCTCGATCGAGCTGCCGCGCAAGCAGTGATGGACGGAGCGGCACCATGTCGATCGATCGGGCGGCGCTGGCGCGCGGACTCGGGCAGAGCCTCTGGTACGACAACATCTCACGCGGGCTGCTCAAGAGTGGCGCGATTGCGAAGCTCGTCGCCGACGGCGTCATCACCGGCATCACCACCAATCCGACGATCTTCCAGAAGGCGATCGAGTCGGCGGGCGACTACGACAGGGAGATCCGCTCGCTCGCGGCAGAGGGATGCAGCGCGCTGCAAATCTACGACCGCCTCACGATCGCCGACGTGCAGGCGGCCGCCGACGTGCTGAAGCCGGTCTGGGAGCGGACGCAGGGCAAGGACGGCTACGTGTCGCTCGAGGTGCTGCCGCGCTTCGCCGCCGACGCGAACGCAACCGTTGCTGAGGGCAAGCGGCTGTGGAAGGAGTGCGCGCGCCAGAACGTGATGATCAAGGTGCCGGGCACGGCGGCGGGCGTCGAGGCGTTCCGACTGCTGACCGAGAGCTGCGTCCATGTGAACGTGACGCTGCTCTTCTCGCTCGAGCAGTACGAGGCGATTGCGCAGGCGTGGATCGCCGCGTTGCGTCAGCGGATGAAGAAGGGCTTCGCCGTCCACACGCTCGCGAGCGTGGCCAGCTTCTTCGTCAGCCGCGTCGACGCGGCCGTCGATGCCACTCTCGAACAGCTGGCGAAGTCCGCAGCCGCGCCGGTCGCGAGCGAGCTGCTGGCGTTGCGCGGCAAGGCTGCGGTCGCGAACTGCAAGGCGGCCTACGCCCGTTTCCGCGAACTGTTCGGCCGCGACTTCGACGACTGCCGCGCGAAGGGGGCGCGGGCGCAGCGGATGCTCTGGGCGTCGACCAGCCCCAAGAACCCCGCCTACGACGATCTGATCTACGTCGAGAACCTCTTTGGTCCCGACACGGTCAACACCATGCCGCCGGCGACGCTCGACGCGTTCCTGAACCATGGCGCTGCGCGCTCCTCGACGTTGTTCGAAAAGCAGGGCGAGGCGATCGACACGTTGAAGGCGCTCGCGCACTACGACGTCGACCTCGGCGTGGTCTGCCGCAAGCTGCAGGACGACGGCGTCGCGGCGTTCGCGAAGAGCTTCGACGGCCTGATCGCCGCGATCGAGGGCAAGCGCGCGGGCTGATGGTCGTCCAGCTTGCGAGCAGGTCGAGCTGGAGTGTGCGGATCAGGACGACGGGCGACGTCGGCGACGTCAGTTGGCGCGGCCGGCCTCGAACAGCTCCGGGACCCAACAGCAGACGAGGTTGCGGTCGCCGAAGACGTTGTCGACGCGGCCGACGAAGGGCCAGAACTTGTGCTCGCGGGTCCAAGGTGCCGGGAACGCGGCCTGTTCGCGCGAGTAGGGGCGATCCCAAGCGCTGCTCACGACTGCCGCCATGGTGTGCGGGGCGTTCTTCAGCGGGTTGTTCTTGCGGTCGAGCTTCCCCTCTTCGACGGCGCGGATCTCGGCGCGGATCGCGATGAGCGCGTCGCAGAGACGGTCGATCTCGGCCAGGTTCTCGCTCTCGGTCGGCTCGATCATCAGGGTGCCGGCCACCGGGAACGACAGCGTCGGCGCGTGGAAGCCGTAATCCATCAGTCGCTTCGCCACATCCTCGGCGGTCACGCCCGAGCTCTCCGTGATCGGCCGCAGGTCGACGATGCACTCGTGCGCGACGCAGCCGTTTTTGCCGCGATAGAGCACCGGAAAGTGCGGATCGAGGCGCTTCGCGATGTAGTTCGCGCTCAGGATCGCGACCTTGGTCGCCAGCGCGAGTCCGTCCGGACCCATCATCGCGATGTAGGCGTAGGGGATCGGCAGGATGCCGGCGCTGCCGAACGGCGCCGCCGACACGGCGCCGGTCGCTCGCGGTCCGCCGGTCGCGATCACCGGATGGCCGGGCAGGTGGGGCGCGAGGTGCGCGGCGACGCAGATCGGTCCCATGCCGGGTCCGCCGCCGCCGTGCGGGATGCAGAAGGTCTTGTGCAGGTTCAAGTGGCAGACGTCGGCGCCGATGTCGCCGGGTCGCGCCAGCCCGACCAGCGCGTTCATGTTGGCGCCGTCCAGATAGACCTGCCCGCCGTTTTCGTGGACGATCGCGCAGATCTCCTTGATCCCCTCCTCGAAGACGCCGTGCGTCGACGGGTAGGTGACCATGAGGCAGGCGAGCTTCGCGCGCTGCTCGGTCGCCTTCGCCTTCAGGTCGGCGACGTCGATGTTGCCCATCGCGTCGCAGGCGACGGCGACGATCTCCATGCCGGCAAGCGCCGCGCTGGCCGGATTGGTGCCATGCGCCGAGGCCGGGATGAGGCAGACGTTGCGATGCGATTCGCCGCGCGCGGCGTGGTAGGCGGCGATCACCAGCAGACCGGCGTACTCGCCCTGCGAGCCGGCGTTGGGCTGCAGCGACGTCGCCGCGAAGCCGGTGATCTCCGCCAGCCAGCGCTCGAGTCGCGTGAACAGCGTGCGATAGCCCTGCTGCTGCTCGGCCGGCTGGAACGGATGGATCGCGGCGAAACCCGGGTCGCTGATCGGGTACATCTCGGCCGCCGCGTTCAACTTCATCGTGCACGAGCCGAGCGGGATCATCGAGGTCGTGAGCGAGAGGTCGCGCGCCTCGAGCCGCTTGATGAAGCGCAGCAGTTCCGTCTCCGTGCGGTGCTGCGCGAAAACCGGCGCGGTCATGAACGGCGTCGAGCGCGCGTGCGCTGCCGGCAGCTTTGGCGATGCCGCCATCGCGAGCGCCTCGAAGTCGGCCTCGCCGTCGCGTCCGCCGAAGCAGGCGAAGACCGCGGAGAGATCCGCCGCCGTGACCGTCTCGTCGAGCGCGATGCCGACATCGCCGTGGTCGTAGGCGCGCAGCAGGATCCCACGGGCCGCGGCCGCGTCGTGAACGGCCTTGGCCGGCCGGCGGCTCGGCGTGACGCGCAGCGTGTCGAAGAACGCGCCGCCGGCGAGCTTGCAACCGATCGCGCGCAGCGCCGCAGCCAGCGCCGCCGTGGCGCGATGGACGCGCTGCGCGATCCGCGTCAGTCCGTCCGGTCCGTGGTAGATCGCGTACATCGCCGCCGTGACCGACAGCAGCACCTGTGCGGTGCAGATGTTCGACGTCGCCCGGTCACGCCGAATGTGCTGCTCGCGCGTCTGCAGCGCGAGCCGCAACGCCGGCTTGCCTGCGCCGTCCTTCGACACGCCGACCAGGCGGCCGGGCAGCTTGCGTTGCAGTTCGGTGCGCGTCGACATGAATGCGGCGTGCGGGCCACCGCCGAAGAGCGGAACGCCGAAGCGCTGGCTGTTGCCGATCGCGACGTCCGCGCCGAGCTCGCCTGGTGACTTGAGCAGCGTCAGCGCCAGCAGATCGCTCGCCACCACCACCAGCGCGCCAGCGGCATGCGCCCGCTGCACGAACGCGGACGGATCCTCGATCACGCCGTCGGTGCTCGGATACTGGATCAGCGCGCCGAAGATCGCCTTGGTGAACTGGAACGTCGCCGGATCGCCGACCACGACGTGGAGCCCGAGCGGCGCCGCGCGGGTCCGCACCACGTCGATCGTCTGCGGATGGCAGTGGCTGGCGACGAAGAAGGTGTCGCCGCTCTCGCGCCCCTCGAACGAGCGCTTGCACAGCGTCATCGCCTCGGCCGCTGCCGTCGCCTCGTCGAGCAGCGAGCTGTTCGCCACCGGCAGCCCGGTCAGGTCGCACACCAGCGTCTGGAAGTGCAGCAGCGCCTCGAGGCGTCCTTGCGAGATCTCGGCTTGGTAGGGCGTGTACTGCGTGTACCAGCCCGGATTCTCGAGGATGTTGCGCAGGATCACCGGCGGCGTGATGCAGTTGTGGTAGCCGAGGCCGAGGAACGGCCGCACGACTTGATTCTGGCGCGCCATCGCGGCGAGGTCGTCCATCGCCTCGCGTTCCGAACGCGCGGCCGGAAGATCGAGCGCCCTACGCAGCCGGATCGCGGTCGGCACCGTCGCGTCGATCAGCGCATCGAGCGAGGTGCGACCGAGCGACTGCAGCATCCGCTGCTGTTCAGACTCGTTCGGTCCGAGGTGTCGCGTGACGAATCGGTCCGTCTCCGCCAGGACCGACGAAACCGGCGAGGACGAGGCGGTGCTGGGCGAGGACATCGAGGTTCCCGCAGTGGAGGCCATGGTTGGAACTCGAAAGGCGCGTCACGCTGCGCGACGGAACCGTGCGCGACTCAGTGTTCTTCGGCGCACTTCTTCTCATACGCCGCGCTGTCGAGCAGCCCGTTCCACTCGGTGTCGGCGGTGACCTTGAGCTTGATCATCCAGCCCTTGTTCCAGGGATCGGCGGCGAGGCTCTGCACGTCGTCGGCGAGTGCCTGGTTGACCGCGGTCACTTCGCCGCCGACCGGCACGAAGAGCTCGGAGACGGCCTTGACCGACTCGATCTCGCCGAAGCGGTCACCCTTCTTCAGCTTGCTGCCGACGGTCGGCAGCGACAGGAAGGTGAGGTCGGAGAGATGCTCGACGGCGAACGCGGTGATGCCGATCGTGACGACGTTGCCGTCCCTCTTGGCCCACTCGTGCGAATCGAGAAAGCGGCGGTCGGTGGGAACCATGGGTCTTCGCTCGACTCCAGGCTTCGGAACGGCGGAAAAGGGCCGGCACCATAGCAGCCGGGCCGGTGGCGCGCTCAGGCGCTCACGCGCCGCGGGTCAGCTCACGGGCGAGTTCGTCCCAATCGACTGTGGCGAGCGAGCGCACGTCGATCGGCGGCAGCGACCGCAACCGCTCGCGCTCGGCCCGGCTGCCGAAATCGCCGCTGCCGGATTCGGCGGCCGTCGCGGCGGCGGGAAGCGGGCGCAGCGGCACCAACGTCGTGACCGGGCCCATCGCGACCAGGAACACCTCGTCCGGCCCGGCGGCGAGCGGCGGTGCCGGCGGAACCGGACCGACGATCGCTCGCACCAGCCGCCGCAGGACTTCCTGCAGCCGCTGTGCTCCGCGCACCAGCCGTTGCCTTGCGCCGCGCCGATCCATGAAGCCACCTCGCCGCGAAATCGCGGCCGCGCGACCCTACCCGCCTTCGCACGCGCCGACAAGGCGAGCGTCGGGCGGGAAAACCGTTCCACGAACGGCCTCTGCGACGCCATGGACGGTCTCCCGGCCGAAGTTGCACGTCGCACCGAGCCGATGACCGATCGCCGGTCGACCCGTGACTTGCCGTCGCGCGGCCCCGGCGCTCGGACCGTCATGGCATTCACCGGCGACCTCGGCTCGATCGAACTCGCGAACGTCTTTCAGATGCTCCTCTTGAGCCAGAAGACGGGCACGCTTGCGATTCGTTCGCGTGAGGCGCGGCGCGAGGTCTATTTCGACGGCGAGTGCGTGCTGCTGCCGTTCGATCGCGACGCCTACCCGACCAAGGTGGTGAAGTCGCTCGAGCGCTCCGGCGCGGTCTCGGCCGAGCAGGTCGCGCGCGCGCGGGCGAGCCTCGGCGTGGTCGAGAGCGACCTGTTCACGATCCTCCTCAGCATGCGCGCCGTGACCGCCGAGCAGGTCTCTGCGGCATGGCGCACGCAGATGGAGGAGGAGATCTACGAACTCTTCGTCGATCGCGAGGCCTCGTTCGAGTTCCGCGAAGGCGAGCCGCCGAGCCTTCCGGGCAAGCTGATCGACGAGCGCTTCCGGTTGCCGGGCAACTCGCTCCTCATGGAGGCGGCGCGCCGGATCGACGAGTGGAGTTTCATCCGGGAGCGCGTCCCCTCCGACCGCTGCGTGCTCGAGGTCGCGCCGGGCGCTTCGACGCTGCCGGATTCCGTGTGCGACGAGTCGATGACCACGGTCGTCAGTGGAGTCGACGGCGTCAGCCCGGTCGCCGCGATCGTCGCGCGCACCGGCCTGTCGCGGTTCACGGTGTCGAAGAAGCTCGCGCTTTTGGTCGAGATGCGTGCTGCCTACGAGGTCCCGCGCGAGACGCTGCTCAAGCGCGCGCGCGAATTCCTGGGGTCGGATCGTGCCGAGGCGGGGTTGCCGTTGCTCGAGCGCGCGCTCGAACTCGGCGCCGACGACGCCGCCGCGCACGAGATGGCTGCGCTCGCTCATCAGGCGCTCGGTCGCATCGGGGAGGCTTGTCGCCATCTGTCGCAGGTCGCCGACGCGCTTGAACGCGGCGGTCAGCGCCGGCAGGCAGCCGAGGTCCATCTGCGCGTCCGCGACCTGCTGCCGACCGACGTGCGCTGCCGTGAGCGGCTGGTCCACCACTGGCTCGACGACCCGACCTTTTTCAAGTCGACGCGCTATTCCGGCGTCGACGAGGCGCTCGAGCTCGCCGTGATCCTGCGTGAGATCGGTCGCTCCGACGCCGCTCGCACCTTGCTGAAAGAGCTCGCCGGCCCGTTCGCCAGCAGTCCGCGGCTGATCGGCAAGCTCGTCGACGTCGCCATCGAGCTCGGCGACGCGAAGCTCGCGGTCGAGTTGCTGATCTCCGGTGGCGACGCACTGCTCGGGGCCGGTCAGCCCGCGATCGCGGCGCGGCTCTATCGCCGCGTGCGCACGATCGATCCGCAGCACCCCGGGCTGCCAGAAAAGCTAGGACGTTGCGAAGGCGGCAGCGCGACCCGCCTCCTGACCAGCGGCGCCGTGATGCGCGCGGTCGCGACCGTGGTGGTGATGGCCGGACTCGGGCTCGGTCTGTGCGCCTACAACCAAGAGGCGCTTGCAGCCTTCGCCGCGCTCCCGGTCGAGGAACTGGCCGTCGCCGGCGACTTCGCCGGAGCCCGCCGCGAGCTCGACTCGCTGCGCGACGAGTATCCGGTCTCGGTGGCGACCCTCCTGTCGGCTCGCCTCGACCGCCAGCTCGATGCGCGCGATCAACGCGTCGCCGCCGAGGCGCAAGAGCGCCGCGCGCTGCTCTCCGTCGATTCCGCGCGCCGTCAGAAGATCGCCGAACGCGCCCTCGCCGACGCGATCGCGGAGCTTCGGCGCGGCGAAAGGACCGTCGCGCAGGCGTTGTTCGCGCGCGCCGCGGCGCAGGCCACCGATGTGCGCTTCCTCGCCGCGGAGAAGCCGGCAGAGAAGGCCCGCGAGCTCGCGGCGCAATTCGCGCTGGAGCGCGCGGACGCGGCGGCGTACGTGGCGGCCCGTGCTGCCGGCGACTGGGCGAGGATGCGCGAGCTCGCCGTCGTCCTCGCCGGTCGTCGTCCGCTCTCCGGCGGGTTGGCGACGCCGGTGCTGTTCCCGGTGCGGCTCTCGGTCGATCCTCCGGACGCGACCCTGACCGTCGATCCGCCGCCGCTCGCAGACGGTGTGCTCGAAATCCCGATCGTCGTGCTGTTGCCTGCCGGCTCGACCAGCCGACTGCGAGCGAGCGGGGCGGGTCTCTTCGCCATCGAGCGCGAGATCGTGCCCGAAGCAGGATTCGAGGTGCACATCCGCCTCGATCGCGCGCCCGCACAGACGAGCGAACTCGCGCACCGCGTCCGGTTTGTGCCGATCGCCGATGGCCCGCTGGTCTACGCGGCGTGCGACGACGGTCGAATCGTGGCGCTCGACGCCTGTTCGCTCGAGTCCCGCTGGGAGAAGAGACTTCCCGATCTCGACGCTGCCGCGGGTCCGCCGGCGCGCGATGAAGTCGGCGTGCGAGTCGACACGCGCAGCGGGACGACGGCCTGGTTCGACCCGGTCACGGGTGAGATCGTGCAGCAGCAGCCCCTCCGCACCGAGGTGCCGGCGGCGGCCGCCGGCTCGACCGAGCGCGAGCTTCAGGGCGGTCACTGGCTGCGCGCCGGCGACGGTTCGATCCGCCAGTTCGAGGCCGACGGCAGCGAGACGGCGACCTGGCGCGCACCGGGCCGCGCCGAGTGGTCGCTCGCGGTCGAAGGCGCGGTGCTCTTCGGCGGCGGGAACTGGATCGTGCGAATCGTTCCCGATCGCGCGCCGGTCAAGGAGTCGATCGGGGGTGGCGACCGATGAACGCTGCGGCGCACGATTCCGGCTCCGGGGCGGCGCCGCGACCGCCGTTACCGAGGGCGTTTGGCGTCGTGGGATTCATCGCACGTTCCCGTGATCGACTGCTGCTGTCGCGCCGGCTCGCGCGTTGGCGCGACGACCCGTCGCCCGCCGCGCTTGCTGACGCGGTGCAGACGTTGCTCCGTCTCGGCGAGGTCGAGCGCGCCTACGCGATCGCGCGGCAGGGTGTGACGCGGATGAAGGGCGACGCGCTGGTGCACGAACTGTGGCGCATCGCCACGCGCGCCCACGCCGAAGAGGGACTCGTCGTCGCAAAGGCGGAGATCCGCGCCAGGCCGAGCGCCTCGGCGTTTCTCAAGGTTGCGCGCTGCTCGGCGCTGCTGCGCGACAGCGAGGGCGCGATGCGGGCGCTCGAGGAGTGCCTGCGTTTGTTCCCGACCACGGCCACCGCGCACGCGGCCCTGGCCGAACTGCTCGAGCAGCGTTGGCATCGAGACCTCGCCGCCGCCGACGGTCGCCTGGTGCTTGCGCACTTCAGGAAAGCGTGGCGTCTCGATGGCGCGGAGGCGACGCGACCGATGCGTCTGGCTGCATTCTTGGCACGCATTGGCGCCGTGCGCGAGGCGCTCACGGTCGCCGAGGAACTGCTCCAGCTGCACGGAGACGTCAGCGATGCGCGAGTGCTGCGCGACAGCCTGGCGCAGGTGGTCGCGGAAGGGCTCGCCGCGGGCACGCTCGATGCCACGCACGGCGACGACGCTGACGGGTTGCTGCGCCACATCGAAGAGAGCGGGCGCGTGGCCGGCGATCCGGGCGAGGCGACGCGGGTGGCGCGGGAGAGCGCGCGGCTCTGCGCTGCGCTCCCGTCGATCCGCGCGCGGACGGCGTGCGAGAAGGTGCTGGTGATCGAGCCGAAGGGGGATGCGTTCGACGAGCGCGGGCCGCTTGGCGCGTCGTCGCTCGCGAGTCTCGCTGCGAACCTGGCGCGTTCGGCGCAGGTCACGGTGCGCCGCCTCGATCTCGGGCCGCTTGGCGCAGTTGAGATGGAAACGGCCGGCGGGACGTTGCTGCTGAAGCGCGGCCAGCGTTGCTACGTCGGCGCGTTGTTCGACCAACCAGAGTCCGACGCGGCGGCGCGAGCGGCGCTCGAGGAACTGGTCGCCGGACGCACGCCGATCGTGGCTTCGATTCGCGGAACCGACAGGGAGGCGCGGCGATGAAGGAGGTCCTGCAGCGGCTCGATGGGATCCCCGGCGTGCAGGGGGCGCTGTTGATGACGCTCGATGGCGTCATCGTCGCGTCGGTGCCCGAGCACGTCGACCACGAGCGCACGGCGGCGTTCCTGTCGGCGGTGCTGCTCGCGGTGGAGAAGAGCGCCGAGCAACTCGGCCTGGTCCCGTTGCAGCGACTCACGCTGGCGGCGGCGCGCGGACGGTTGCTGCTGATGCCGGTCGGCGAACTCGCGCTCGCGGTGCTGGCCGACGGGACCACGGACCTTTCCGCGGCGCTGAACGAGGTGGCCGGTCTCACGCGCCGGCTGCTGCGGCAGAGCAAGATCGCATTGAAGGCCTGAGCGACGGCGCTAGCGCCCCAAACCACAACGACGACCCGAACTGGGACGACACGACGAGGATGAAGCAGCGATGGTGCAGATCAACTTCGCCCGCAAAGAGATCAACTGCAAGATCGTCTACTACGGCCCTGGCCTGTCAGGCAAGACGACCAGTCTCGAGGTGGTCCACCAGCGCACGCCGCAGGGCCACAAGGGCGAGCTGACGTCGATCTCGACCGACGGCGATCGCACGCTGTTCTTCGACTTCATGCCGCTCGACCTCGGCACGATCGCCGGCATGAAGGTGAAGTTCCACCTCTACACCGTGCCCGGACAGGTCTACTACAACTCGACGCGCAAGCTCGTGCTGCTCGGCGCCGACGGGATCATCTTCGTCGCCGATTCGACGCCCGGTCGCATGGACGACAACGCGCAGTCGATGGAGAACCTGCGCGAGAACATCGCGGAGATGCAGCGAGACTTGAACAAGATCCCGCTGGTCATCCAGTGGAACAAGCGCGACCTGCCGAGCCCAACGCCGATCGCCGAGCTCGAGGCCAAGCTGAACCCCAACAAGGTGCCGACGTTTGAGACGTCGGCGAAGACCGGCGAAGGGGTCTTCAAGACGCTGAAGTCGATCTCGGCGCTGGTGCTCGAGGACATCAACTCGAGCAATGGTCAGAGAGTCGGCGCGCTCGGGGGTGCCAAGCGACCGCCGGTCTGTCTCCCGCCGCCCGGCAAGCCCTCGAACGACGTGGCGCCGCCGACCCCCGGCTCGATGCCGGATCGCGAACCCGGCAAGGTGCTGAGGCCGGCCCCGACACCGGGGAGAGTTGCGGCCGCTGCTGCTGGCGCTGGCGCGACGTCGCCAACGCCGGCGCCAGCCACGGCGACCGCGGTCGCGACGGCGCCGCCGCCGGTGCGCGAGGAGGCGCGCGTGCCGGTGGTCGAGCCGCAGCGTGCGGCGCCGCGCTCGGTCATGAGCGACTCGAAGGCGGCGCTGAAGAACGAGGTGCGACAGGTGTCGCAGTCGCCGCGCCGCGCGACCGCGCAGGCCACCCCAAACTCGCCGCAGGCGCAGGGCGGCAACTCGAAGATCTTCCTGTTTATGGCGATCGGCATCGTCGCCGGCGCCGTGGCCGCGGTGTGTGCGGCGAAGCTCCTGCTCGAACTGTGAGCCGCGAAACACCTCTGCCAGGGATGGAGCCCACGATGTCGACCCACGACCAGGAACTTCGCGACACGCGGCTGATCTTCTACCGGAACGATCTCGGCCGCATCGACAGGGTGCTGGCGGAGTTCCTGCGCCTCTCCGGCTCGTCGAGCGTGCTGCTCGTCGACAAGGAGGGGCACCTGATCACGCGCGCCGGCAAGCAGCCGAGCTTCGACCTCGACACCATCAGCGCGCTGGTCGCCGGCAGCTTCAGCGCGACGCGCGAGATGGCGCGACTGCTCGGCCAGCAGGAGTTCTCGGCGCTCTACCACCAAGGCGAGCGCGACAACATCCAGCTCTCGTTGGTGGGGAATCGCACGATCCTCACGGTCATCTTCGACGACTCGACCACGCTCGGCATGGTGCGCGTCTATGTCACGGAGGCGGTCCGCAAGCTCGAGGAGCTTTTCGTCGAGATGAACGCCAGCCGGAGCACCAACGTCGCTGAGGCGAGCGCCGAACTGGCGGGCCTCGAGCAGCTGAAGAGCTCCGCCCGCGACACGCTCGACGCGCTCTTCGACGGCAACTGACGCCGACGCCGGCAGCGCGCCGGCAGCGCGCCGGCCGCTTCTCCCGCCGTCTCCGTTACTTCCGCAGCAGCCGCGCCAGGTTGTTCGTCGCGTTGGTCTTCGCCGTAGCCGCGTCGTCCCTGCTCGCCTGCGGTGCGAGCGGGTCGCCGAGGAGCACGTCGGCGGCTGCGATCGCCCGTTCATAGATTGCGCGGGCCAGTGCGAAGTCCTTCTTGAGATAGTCCTGCAGGATCAGCGCGGCGTCGTTCAAGTAGCTCGGGTTCTCCGGCTGCAGCTCGATGAGGCGGGCATAGGCATCCCACGATTCCTGATGCTTGCCGGTCTCGCGGCAGAGGAAGGCGTAGTCGTTGCAGACGCCGGGCTCGTCGGGTTGCAGGAGCCAGGCGATGCCGAGCAGTTCGCGCGCTTCGTCGCCGCCCTTCTTCTTCAACGCGGCGCCCGCGAGGTACTGCAGTCCGCCGGACACGGTCGAGGCGCTGCCGAGGTGGGCCAGCAGCGCGCGCGCGAACTCCCGGTCGGCGGCGAACGCCCGCTTCCATTCGATCGCCGCTTCGTCGAAGCGTTGGGTCTTGAACGCCGCCTCTGCGAGTCCGAGCGAGCACTGCACTTCGAGCGCATCGTCGAGCGTCCGCGCCTTCCGGAACAGCGTCGTCGCCGCGTCGAACTCGCGTTCGAAGAGCTTGGCCTGGCCGACGCAGCAGAGCACGTACGCCGGCCGCGGATCGTTGCCGGAGACGCGTTTCTGCGCCGTGGCGAGTGCCGTCTCGAGCGTGTCGCGCGCGGCGGCGGCGAGTTCCTCCACCTTGAGATAGGCCATCACCAGGTCGAGCGCCGGCCGATCGAACGGCTCGATCGCGAACGCCGCCTTCCACGCGGCGAGTGCCTCGTTCCACTGTCCGAACGCGTGGTGGAGATCGCCAAGCCACAGCTTGAGCTCCGCCGACTTCGGATCTTCGCGGATCAACGCCTGCAGCCCGTCCCGAGCCGTGAGGTAGTCGCTTTCGCTGCCCTCGGCGACCCGATCGCGGACGGTGTAGTAGGCGATCTGTCCGCGAAGCCGCTTCAATCCCGCCGGCGCGATGCCGCGCGTCTCTGCCTCGGCGACGGCGGCGAGCGCACGCTCGATCGCGCCCTGCTCGAGGCACGCCTCGGCCACCACCTCGAACGGCCGCGGATCGGCAGGAGCGGCTGCGCCCGCGCGCCGCGCCTGGTCTTCGGCGTCGACGAGGAGGTAGCGGATCGAGTCGTCGTCACCGAGGCCGAGCGCGAGCCGTGAACGCGCGAGGCGCAGGAACGCGCGCGCCAATCCGAGCCGCATCTCGGGACCGTTCTCGCCCTTGCCGAGGACCTCGAGCAGCACGGTGCAGGCGATCTGGTCATTGCCGAGCGCGAGCTCGGCGAGCCCGAGACCGCCTTGTGCGTGCAGGTCATCGGGAGCGCGCTTCAGTTGATTCTTGAACGCGGTGCGGGCGAACGCCGGCTTGCCTTGCTTCAGGTAGTCGAAGCCGTCTCCGTGCGCCTTGACCTGCAGCGCAAGTGCCGCCATCAGCAAGAGCGCCGCGCCACTCATTCCGGCGAACCGTCCTCTGCGCCACCGTCCTCTGCGCCGTCCTCGGCGCCGCCGTCGCCGGTCGCCTTGGGTGTTCCGCCAGCCTTCTCGGCGTCGCGCTTCGCCTGCTCGGCGGCCTTCGCCTCCTTCTCCGCGGCCCACTCGTCGGGGAGGAGCTTCTCCTTCCAGTAGGAGACTTCGCTGCGCTTCGGCAGCTTCTGCTCGAGCTCGCGCAAGAGCGCGATCGCCGGCTCCTTGCGGTCCGACTGCTGCATCACGTTGATCAGGTTGCCGTAGGCGTCGCCGAGCGCGGTGGTCGCGCTCGCCTTGTCGGCGCTGGTCTTCTGGTCGTCGTGCACGATGGCGTCAGCGAGCGTGATCGCCTGGCGCAGCCACTGCTCGGCGCGGTCGCTGTCGCGCCCAAGGTGGTACAGCAGGATCAGCGCCGCGTCGTTCAAGTAGGTCGGGTTCATCGGATCGAGCTCGACGGCGCGCCGATAGGCCTGGTAGCTCTCCTCGTACTTCTTCGATTCGCGCGCGAAGAAGGCCCAGTTGTTCCAGTTCTTCGCGTTCGCTGGTTCGACGATCGACAGCTTGCTGGCGAAGGCGCGGATCTCGTCCATCTGCTCTGGCTTCATCGTCTCGCCGCCCCACTTCTTCCACATCGCGTCCTGCAGCTCGTGCAGGGCCGTGATCGCGTCGGCGTTCTGCTTGTCGAGCTCGAGCGCGGAGTAGAAGGAGGCCTCGGCGTCGGTGAACTTCTCGGCCGAGGCGTGGGCGCGGCCGCGGAAGATCCGCAGCGACGGCAGCCAGGCGTCGACGCTCGCCTGCATGCCGGGATCGCGCTTGGCCGCCTCGCGGAAATCCTTCTCCGCATCCTGGTAGGACGTCGCGGCCGCGGCGAAGTCCTTGTCCTTGTTGAACTTCACATGCCCCGCGAGCTCGTGGACGCGCGAGCGGTACCAGCGGCCGAGCGCCGGCTCGTCGACCAGGCCGGTCAGGAAGTCGATCGCCTCAGCGAACGCGAGGGTCTGGCCGACGATCTTCAGGTGCGCTTCATGCAGTCCGGTGTCGGCCGAACTGAGCGTGATCGCCTTGCGGTAGCAGCGAGCGGCCGTCGCCAACTCCTCCTTGGCGCCGGCGATCTCGGCACGGCGCCGCCAGACCGTCGCCTGCGAGTCGTCGCTCTGGCTCGCCCGATCGAGCGCCGCCTCGGCCTCGGCGAGTCGCGCCCTCGCGCCAGCGTCGTCCTCGTTCCGCAGGCAGAATTCGCGCGCCATCAGCAGAGCATCGGAGAGGTCGATCAGCGCCTCCGCTCCCGGTGCGCCGACTTTCTCGGCGTGGTACAGCGTGTCGATCGCCTCGCTGAACTTGCCCGCGCGCGCGAGCACATGACCGAGCGTTGCGAACGTCGAACCGTCGTGCGGTGCGATCTCGATCGCGCTGCGCGCGGCGTCTTCGGCGCGCGCGATCGTCGTCTCGGCCTGTTCCGCGATCGACTCGTCGTCGCTCTGCGACTGCTGTTCCGCCAGCGCGCAACGGGCCCGCGCGAGCAGCGACCAGGCGCGGACATCCCGCGCGTCGGCTTCGACCGCGCCTTCGAGCAGGGCATTGGCTTCGTCGTAGCGGCCGGCGGCGATCGCCTCGCGCCCCTTCAGCAGATCGCGTTCGAGGTCGCGAGCGGGTTGGCTCGGCGTCGCGAGCAGCAACGTGAGCGACCAGGAGCACAGGACGATCAGCTGCGCGATCAAGAGTGGCTCCAGGGAACATGCACCGCGCCGAAGCGCTACCGAGGTGTGACGATCCACGGCGGCAGGGCCGAAACGGCCGGGGGATGATAGGGCGGCTCGACCTGCCGCGCAGGGCTGCAGAGCAAGGCGCGGTCCGGTGACTGGTGCAGGGCGTAAGATCGAACGCATTCGTCGCGGAGGGGCATGCCGGTGGTGGACGCGCAGCGATCGGATCCTGCGAGCGAGGCAGCGCCGACGGCGACCGGGCGGCGCGTCGCCTTGGCGGGTCGGCTCGACCTGTCCGCGGCGATCGCCCTGTGGAACTCGGCGCCGCCCGGTTCCGCGCCGATGGAGGTCGATCTGGCGAAGGTCGACTCCTTCACTGGCGGTGGCGCCGCGACGCTGGTCGCGCTCGCGGGCGGCCGGCAGGCGCGTTTCGTCGGCGCCTCGGATGACTTGCGCCGCTACCTCGCCGAGTTGCCGTTGGCCGACATCACGCGCGCGGGCGCGCTGGAGCAGGACGAGGAGGAGGAGGAGGAGCTCGCGGTCGGGGAGGGCGGGCTGGTCGAGTTCGTCGCGGCCGCGCGCTGGTTCATCGCACTCGGGTTCGAGTTCGTCTACTGGGTCGTAGTTGCACCGTGGCGCGGCACGCGGCTGCGGCTCAGCAAGGCGATCACGGAGTTGAACCGCATCGGCGTCGAGGCGATCCCGATCGTCGCGCTGATCGGCGCGCTGATGGGCGTGATCCTGGCGTTGAACGCCGCCGGTCAGTTGCGTGCGTATGGCGCCGAGAAATTCACCGCGAACCTCGTCGGCATCGCGTTGACGCGCGAGCTCGCGCCAGTGATCACGGCGATCCTGGTCGCCGGCCGGTCGGGCTCGGCGATCGCCGCCGAGATCGCGACCATGCAGGTGAGCGACGAGATCGACGCGCTGCGCGTGATGGGCATCAACCCGCGCGCCTTCCTGCTGGTGCCGAAGCTGCTGGCGATGACGATCGCGATGCCGGTGCTGGTGGTGCTCGGGTCGCTGGTCGGGATCGGCGGCGGCTTCATGGTCGCGGTGTTTGGGCTCGGACTTCCGTTCGAGCTCTATTGGGATCAGACGATCGAGGCGCTGCACGTTCGCGACCTCGTGCTCGGTACCTTGAAAGCGCTGTGCTTCGGCGCGCTGATCGGGTTGACCGGCTGCACGCTCGGCATGCGCGTGACCGGCGGCGCGACCGGCGTCGGCCGGGTGACGACGACGGCGGTGGTGGTCTCGTACGTGCTGGTGATCGTCGCCAACGCGTTCTTCACGCTGCTCTTCTTCCTCGCAGGATTCTGATGGAGCACGAGGTCGTCATCTCCGCGAGCGGGCTTTCCGCCGGCTACGGTGCGCGCACGGTGCTGCACGACGTCGACCTCGAGGTGCGGCGTGGCGAGATCGTGACGATCATGGGCCCGAGCGGCTGCGGCAAGACCACGTTGCTGCGATTGCTGGTCGGGCTCGAGCGGCCAAGGGCCGGCGGCATCACGGTTCTCGGCCAACAGATCGGCGGCCTCGACGAGGATGATCTCGACCGCTTCCGCCGTCGGATCGGGATGTGCTTCCAGTTCGGCGCGCTGCTCAACTCGCTCACCGTCGGCGACAACCTCGCGTTGCCGTTGCGCGAAGCGCGTTCGGTGCCGGAGGCGGTGATCTCGGTTGTGGTGCGCTCGCGCTTGGCGCAGGTCGGGCTGTACGGCAGCGAGTCGAAGCTGCCGAACGAGCTTTCGGGCGGGATGAAGAAGCGGGCCGGGCTCGCGCGCGCGCTGGTGCTTGACCCGGAGTTGCTCTTCTTCGACGAACCGACCTCGGGACTCGACCCGGTCACGGCCGCCGGTCTCGACCGCACGATCCTCGACGTGCGCCGACGGACCGGCACCACTATGGTGGTCGTGACCCACGACCTCGCCTCCGCGTTCACCATCTCCGACCGGATCCTGGTGCTGCTCGATGGCACGATCCGCGCGCAAGGGAGCGTCGCAGAGATCGAGGCATGTCGCGATCCCGATGTCGCAGCGTTCGTCGGACGGCGCGCGGCGGCGGCGGAGACCGGGGGCGGCGCACCCTTCGTCGCGGCGCATTTCAGCTGACTGAGGAGGACGGTTCGCGATGGCATCGCGCAAGGAAAAGGTGAACGCCGGGCTGTTCGTGTTGATCGGGCTGCTGCTGCTGGCCGCGACCATCGCGGTGGTGGCGGGCGTCTCGCTCGAACGCTCCGGCGATTGCTACCTCATCAACATCCCGAAGTCGGTCGGCGGCCTGCGCGAAGGGTCGGTGGTGAAGTACCTCGGCGTCCACGTCGGTCGCGTGCAGGATGTCGATTTTCCGTCTGAGGACCTCGAGTCGGTGCGCGTCATGGTCGAAATCACGCGGCCGTCGACACCACTGCGGACCAGCACCTTCGCCACGCTCTCCAGCAACTTCCTCACGGGCGAGACTTCGATCGAGCTGCAGGGCGGCAACAACGACGACCCGCGACTGCTGCCGGGGGCGATCCTGGCCTGGCGGCCGACGACGTTGATGCGGCTCGAGGACGCACTTCCGAGCGTGCTCGATGAGCTGAAGCGGGTGGTTGCGCACCTGAACGAACTGCTCGGTCCGAAGAGCCAGGAGCGAGTGGCGCAGTTGGTCGATGGCGCCAAGGACCTGGTGCTCGAGACCAAGGCGCAGCTGGCGCCGCTTGCGACCGAAGTGCGCGCGTTGCGCGAGTCGCTGTCCGGCGCGAGCGATCTGATCGCCGCCGCCGCGACCGGGATGCGGGTCGATGTGACGGAGAGCGTGCGCAGCGGCGTCGCTGACTTGAAGGCCGCGGCGATGTCGATTGACGGCGTGGCCAAGCGGCTCGACGGAATCGCCGGGAAGCTCGACCAGGGCGCGGATGGAATTCCCGCTGCGGTCGGTGCGATCCGCGAAGTCGCCGACCAGTTCGCGCGTCTCGCCCGCACGGCGGACGGACTCGTCGCAGACAATCGTGACGGCGTTCGGCGCACGGTCGTCGATCTGAAGAGCGCCGTGCAAGCGTTGGCGGCGTTGCTCGAACACCTCGACGAGAATCCGTCGCATCTGATTTTTTCGGATCCGCCGCCGGAGCACGTGCGCGGTGGCGGTGGCGGCGCGATGCCGGTGAAGGGGGGCTCGTAATGGCGACGCGGCGACTCGGTGCAGGCGGTCGTGCGGCGAGCGCGGCGTTGGCTGCACTCGTGTGCTGCGTGCTGGCCGGTTGCCGCAACACGGCGCCGCCGGTCGAAGAGTTCCTGCTCGCGCCGCTCCCGGCGGAGCAACTGACAGCGGTCGATGCGGCGCAGCGCAAGCTCGCGGCGTTGCGACTCGAGCCGTTGCTCCCGCGTGGTTTCCTCGATCGGCGCGAGATCGGGTGGCGCGAGGGCGTGGTGCGTGCCGGGCCCTACCACTACAAGCGATGGGGCGAGCCGCCGGCCGAGGCGGTCACGCGCCAGTTCGTCGAGTTGTTGCGCGCACGCGGGCGGTTCGAGCAGGTCGACGCGAGCGCGGCGGCCGCCGGCGTCGTGCACGTGCAAGGCGAACTCCTCGCATTGCACGAGGAGAGCGCTGCCGACGGGAGCCATCCGTGCGGCGTCGCCGCCATCGAGCTTGCGGTGGAGGTCTTCGGCACCGAAACCGGTCGGCGGATCCCGCGGGTGGTGTTGCATGCCGAGCGCAGCATCGCCGCCGCCTCCGACACGATGGAGGCGATGGTCGCGGCGATCAGCGCGGCGCTCGCGCAGGTGCTCGCGGAGCTTGCGGCTCAGCTCGAGGTGATCGCGGCGCAGGCGGCCGCGTAGCCGCGCGGCACGCCGCAGTCGAAGAGCGCGCCGTCGCGGAGCACCACTCCGCGCAGGCGCCCTTCGGCCGCGAGCTCCTGCAGGATCGGAGTGTCGTCCTGCTCCGCCGGTATTTTCCCTGCCGCCTGCGACCGGCGCTGGCGCTCGATGCGCTCGAACAGGTCGAAGCGCCAGAGGTCGAGCGGAAAGCCTTTCAGGAAGGTCGGTCCCGGCAGGTGGGGCGGACGGCCCTTCGGATGGACGTTGAGGATCGGGAGCGCGTCGTCGCCGGCAGTCGGCGCGACGTCGACGAAGCCTGCCGCGCCGGTCGCGGTCGGGTCGAAGCTCGCGAGCGGTCGCTCGATCAGGGCGACGCCGTGCTCGTCGGGGTGGCGCGCCATCCCCGCGAGGAGCTGCGCGGTCGCCGGTCGCCTCCCGAGCCAGAAGTTGTCGGGCAGCCAGCAGACGAATGGTTCGCCGGTCGTGAACGGTCGAGCGAGGGCGAGCGCGTCGGCGAGCCCGCGCGGTGACTCCTGTACGGCGTAGTCGAGCGTCATCGCGCCGAATCGCGATCCAAGCGTCCGCTCGATCGCCAGCTTGTCGGGACTGACGATCACGAGTGCCGCCGTGATCCCGCTCGCTTCGAGATCGGCGAGCGCATGCTCGAGCAGCGAGCGGCCGCCGATAGCGAGGAGCTCTTTCGCGCCGCCGTCCGTGACCGATCGCATGCGCGTTCCGGCTCCGGCTGCCGGGAGCACCGCCCGACGCGGTGAAATCGGGCCGATGCGGGAATCTTTCGGCACGCGGGTAGCTCCAACCGCCTTTGCGGCGGCGGACGTGTCGGTGTTGCGGTCGCGATGCAGCGTTGCCGCGATTCCGGACGGCCGATACGATCCGCGCGCTCAACTTCAGGCAGGATAAGGACTTTCGTCCGATGGCAGAGCGCAGCGAGCGGACGGTTCGGACGACCGCGCGACGGACGGTCGTGCGATTCTCGGCTGCGTGGTCCGTGGCGACGGCGGCGCTGCTGGGCGCTCTGGCCCTGCCGGCTTGCTGGGACTCCGATGGCCTCGGCGGCCTCTTCGGCGCTCCGGGTGAGGGCGGCGACGGGGGATTCGATCCGGGGGTTGGCGGCGGGCTCGCACTGAAGGACCTGTTCGTCAACGCGCGCCTCGAGCGCGATCCGCCGTCGATCTTGCGCACGGCGCCGGAGAGCGGCGTGATCGACGTCTCGCTCAAGTCGGCGATCGTCGTCGAGTTTTCGGAGAGCATGACCGCGGGGACGCTGCGCACCGGCGTCAGCCTGTTCCAAACGGGATCGTCCACCGCGACGTCGGTCAGCACGTTCCTGTTCCAGGGCGACTCGTTCATCGTGCTGGTCCCGCAGTCGGACCTGCTGCCCAACACGCAATACGAAATCGTCGTGGCGTCGCCCGTCTCCGACCTCCAGGGCGACGCGATCTCGGGTAGCGGTGGCGCGGCCGACAAGCGGTTCAACTTCCGGACGATCCAGTCGACCGGCGACCCCGACTTCGAGGCGATCTACTCGAACCCCAAGCAGCAGTCGGGCGAGGTGCCGCGTCAGAGCACGGCCGTGATCGTCTTCTCCGAACCGCTCGACGTGACGTCGACCGCGAGCGGATTGAACGGCGCCGGCAACGTCGTGGTCCGGCGTGGCGGCCAGACGCTCGCGCTTGGCACGGACTACACGCTCGCGACCTTCCCGACCGCCAACCCGCGCGGTGCCGAAATCGTCTTCACCGCGCGCGCTCCGGCGGGCGCCGAGGTCGAGGTCTTGATCGACTCCGACGTGCGCAGCGCCGATGGGCAGGAGACGCTGAAGGGCGGCGACGGCTTCGATCTGAGCTTCACGGTTCAGGACACGGCGATTCCGGACTCGATCGCCTACCCCGAGTCGCCGATCGTCCCTGGCGCCGACGGATCGATCAGTTCGGTGACGCTCCACGATTTCGCCGCGACCGTCGCGCTTACGACCGACGGCCAGGTTCCAGAGACGGCGACGATCATCTACTTCGACGAAGCCGCGCAGAACGCGCTGCTCTACAGCCGTGATGCGGCGAGTCCGACACCCTTCCGCTCCGACCTCGAGCCGCAGACGACTCCAGCTCTCCGCGATGGCGACATCCTCGTCGGCGTCTATGTCGAGCGGCGCGGGTTCCGGTCGGAAGTGACGCTGCTCCACACGTTGGTGAAAGACACGGTCGGCCCGCGCCTCGTCGAGATGGGCGACCCGAACCTGAACCCGTCGACGCTGATCACGCAGGTGAACGACCCGGTGCTGCATGGCCGGATGAACGAGGAATGCTCCGGTGTGCAGATCGATTTCAACGGCATCAATGCGCCCGATTTCACGTCGACTGAATTCGTCGAGGACCTCTCGACGGTGCGGCAAAACCTCTTCGTCACCGGAGCGACGGCCGACGGCGTGCTGCCGACGACGCTCGAACCGGCGATCGCGTTCTCCGTCATTGCCTCCGACGTCTTCGGCAACGTCTCCGTGAACGCGGATTCGGTGCTCCACCACACGGTCGGGATGGTCGGCGCGACGACTCAATCCAATGACGGGGTGAGCGCGCTCTTCGTCTCGGCGTACTCCGGCGACCTGTTCCAGCCGTTCACGACCGGCGCGGTGCTCATCGATGCGTATCCGCCAGACGCCAACGGCGCCGGGCAGATCGCGCGCGGGCTGTCGGTCGGCAACGGCGTGATCCGATTCACCGAAGCCGAACTCGCGGCGATCCCGACCGCCCAGTTCACCATCACGATCGTCGCGAAGCGTACGTCAGGCGTCATCCCGACGGTGTTCGGGCCGCTCACGTTCGCCGGGATCGACAAGCCGAGCGCGGCGAGCCCGCGCGCGATCATCGCGCTGCTGCGCCCCGATCCGTCGATCAAGCTCACCAACGATGTGCAGTGCGGCATCGACGGGGAGAGCCCGAACACTCCGATCGAGGTCGGCAGCGCCTTCCTTGACGACGTCGTGGCGACGACGGGGGAGCAGGAGAAGTTCAAGGTGCTGTTCGGGGCACCGGGGATCATCGACAACCTGTTCGACCTGCCGTTGAACCAGCTGCAGGCTTTCGCGGTCACCGAGACAATCTTCGCTGGCGGCAGCTTGCTGCAACGATTCGCCGGTTCCGAGCCGTTCCTCGCCAGCGACGACAGCGGGCAGATCGGCTTCTCCAAGCTCCGCAGCGTCGACTTCACCGGCCAAGGGACGGTCTACGCGGCGAGCTCGCATCCGCAGCTCGTCCACGATGTGACGTTTGACGACGCTGCGGTCAGCACCCTCGGCAGCGTCGGGCTCGAGGGGACCGAAGTCGCCGGGGATCAGTTGCGCGAGCTGCGCCTGATCGCGCGGCTGCCGGGGTGCGTCGGCACCGTCGGCGTGACGCAAACGCAACTGTTCACCCCTAGCGGCGGCCCCGGTCGGCTCGGAAGCGTGCTCCTGCCGCTGCCGTTGACCCAGAACGACTCGCTGCTCTCGACCGGGTTCGCCGATTCGGGGCTCGAACTGCTGCTCCAGCCTGACCTGACCGACGACGCGGTGGCGGTGGACGTCGCGCGCCTGCGGCGCAACCTCCGCCTCGAACTGTTGATCAGCGAGAAACACGTGCTTCTTCCCCTTGACGATTTCGGCACCGCCGCGAGCACGCGCGAACGATTCCTGTTCGACCCGGCAGCGGCGGACAGCCAAGTCGCGTCTCCGCAGGCGATCCCGGTGGTGACCGACCCCGTCCCCGACAACACGCACCCGCCGCAGATCGATTGGAGCGAGACGACACAGGGCGAGGGGATGCACTGCCTTTCGCTGGTGAGCCTGCTCAACCTGCAAGCGTGGCGGATCTACGTGCCCGCCGGCGCGGCGCCGACCGTCTCGATGCGCGTGCCGAAGCTGCCGTTGGTGCTGCCCGACAATCTCGGAACCGTCGATTTCCAGCTCCCGGGCACGTTCACCTGCTTTGTCGAGTCGTACGACTTCGATCCCGGCCACCTCTTCGGTCCGGGCTCGACCGAGCAGTACCACTTCGATCCGCAGCGGTGGTGGCAGAGCGATCTCGAACGCGAGTTCCTGAAGGCGTCGCGCAGCGATCCCGGCCGCGTCATCACCACGCAGTGAACGGAACGACGAAGTGATCGGAACGGCCGAGGACCGGAAGCCGACGGATGGGACAGCGGTCGCGCTCCTATCGGCGGGGCTCGACTCGACGGTCGCGCTCGCGCTCGCGATCGAACGCGCACCGGTCGTGCTTGCGCTCACGATCGACTACGGCCAGCGGGCGGCGGCGCGCGAGGTCGAGCGGGCGGCCGAACTCTCGCGCTGGTTTTGCGTCCGCCACGAAGTCGTGAAGCTCGACTTCTTCGCGCGGCTGCCTTCGGCCGGCGCGTTGCTTGACCGCAACGTGGCGCTCCCGCGACCCGACCGCGCGACGATCGATCGCGGCGGCGCGGCGGTGGTCGAGTCTGCCGACCGCGTCTGGGTGCCGAACCGCAACGGCGTCTTCGTCGAGGTGGCGGCGGCGTTCGCCGAGGCGGTGGGTGCCACCCGGGTTGTGGTGGGCTTCAACCGGGAGGAGGCGGCGACCTTCCCCGACAACTCGCTCGAGTACCTGCAGGCGCTCGATGCCGCGCTTCGCTTCTCCACCCGGGGCCGCGTGCGCGTGGATGCGCCGACGGGCGCCCTCGACAAAACCGCGATCCTGGCCAGCGCGCAGTCGCGGAAGCTCCCGATCGACCGCCTGTGGCCCTGCTACGAGGGGGGGGCGGTGCCATGCGCGACCTGCGAATCCTGTCAGCGCTTCCTGCGAGCGGCCGCGCAGGTTGGCGTGGCGGTGGCGTGGCAACCGCCGGCCCGTTGAGCGCGCTCCGCCGCGAGCGGTCGAAGTCGAGGGTTTACTGCCCGCATGGGCGCTGCTAGCGTCCTCGCCCTTCGAGACCAAAAAAGAGCCGGTCGTGGACGGCGCCACCATGCGCGTGGCTGACCGCGACGACCCCCCGAGGAAGGTTCGGGCGCCTCGCCCGGAAGACGTGAATGGCCACTCCCGCAGCAACCAAGACCAAGCTCATCCAGGACTTCCGCATCGGCGAGCAGGACACCGGCTCGCCCGAAGTTCAGGTAGCGCTCCTCAGCGAGCGCATCAAAGGGCTCACCGACCACTTCAAGTCGCACAAGAGCGACTACGCCGGCCGTCGCGGCCTGCTGATGATGGTGAGCAAGCGCAACACGCTGCTCAAGTTCCTGAAGAGCAGGAGCCGTCAGCGCTACGAAGCGCTGACCAAGCGACTCGGTCTGCGCGCGAACTGAGCGAAGTGTCGTCGCGCAGGGAGGACCGCTCGTCGCTGGTCGGCGAGCGTGTCCGCACCGCATCGGTCAGCGGCTCGATCCGGCGCCGGCCGGCCGCGCCATCCCCCCGAGAGAACCCTCGGGGCCGTGCTGCGAAGCCGCAGCGCTCGCGTCTCGCCACCCGCTCCCGAACTGAGCAATCCGCGAAGAAGGAAGGCAGTCAGTGAACATGGATCCATCCGCCGCATCGACCCACGGCCAGGGCTACCTCGACACGGCGATCACGGTGGAGCGCAAGCTCGGCCGCGAAACGCTGCGGATCCAGACCGGGCTCCTCGCGCGGCAGGCCGATGGCGCGGTGCTGGTCAGCTACCGCGACTCGCACGTGCTGGTCGCCGTCTCTTCCGGCAAGCCGTTCCGCGAGCAGGACTTCTTCCCGCTGACGATGGACTATCGCGAGCGCACCTCGGCTGCCGGCAAGTTCCCGGGCGGCTTCATCAAGCGCGAGACGCGCCCGACGCAGAAAGAGGTCCTCACCTCGCGTCTGATGGATCGGCCGATCCGGCCGCTGTTCACGGCCGGCTACAAGGACGAAGTCGAGGTCATGGCCACCGTGATCTCGGCCGACCCCGAGTTCGACCCCGATGTCCTCGGTGTGATCGGCGCATTCGCCTGCCTGCACATCTCGAAGATCCCGTTCAACGGTCCGGGCGGCGCGGTCCGCGTCGCGCTGAAGGACGGCCAGCCGATCCTGATGCCGACCGACGCGGAGCGCAAGGACGGCGACCTCGACCTCGTGGTCGCGGGCCATCGCACGGCGGTCTCGATGGTCGAAGCGGGCGCCAAGGGCATCAGCGAAGCGGCGATGCACGCCGCGATCGAGTTCGGTTGGAAGGCGATCCAGACGATCTGCGACGCACTCGACGAACTGCGGGAGAAGACCGGGAACAAGGCGAAGCTCGCGGTCACCGCGCCGAAGCGCGATGAGGCGGCCTACGCGAAGATGAAGGGCGAGGCCTGGACCGACCTGCGCAAGGCGATCCTCACGCCCGGCAAGCACGCCCAGAAGGCGGCGCTGAAGGAGTTTGGCGGCAAGACCATCGAGCGCCAGGTCGCGCACCTCACCGCCGGGACGCCGGAGCGCGACAAGCGCGAGAAGGAGATCAAGGCCCTCTGGGGCGAACTCGTCTCCGAGCGCACCCGCGAAATGATCCTCGCCGAGGATCTGCGCGCCGACGGCCGCGACCTGAAGACCGTCCGTCCGATCCGCATCGCGCTTGGCCTCCTCCCGCGCGTGCACGGCACCGCGGTCTTCACCCGCGGCGAGACGCAGTCGCTGACGCAGGTCACGCTCGGCACCCAGGATGACGAACAGCGCGTCGACGGACTGCGCGATCCGATCCGCAAGCGCTTCTATCTCGACTACAACTTCCCGCCGTTCAGCGTGAACGAGGTCAAGCCGATCCGCGGCCCGGGCCGACGCGAGATCGGCCACGGCATGCTCGCCGAGCGCGCGCTGACCGCGGTCGTGCCGTCGGACGAAGCCTTCCCCTACACGATCCGCGTGATCTCCGACATCCTCGAGAGCAATGGCAGTTCGTCGATGGCGTCGGTCTGCGCCGGATCGCTCGCGATGATGGATGCCGGCGTGCCGCTCTCGGCGCCGGTCGCCGGCATCGCGATGGGGCTGGTCACCGACGGCACGCGCACGAAGATCCTCTCCGACATCCTCGGCGGCGAGGATCACGACGGCGACATGGACTTCAAGGTGGCGGGAACGGCCGCCGGCATCACCGCGATGCAGATGGATGTCAAGATCCAGGGACTCGACCTTGGGATCATGAAGCAGGCGCTCGCGCAGGCGCGCGAAGGCCGCCTCCACATCCTTGGCATCATGAACTCGGTGCTTGCGGCCGGACGGCCGACGGTGTCGCAGCACGCGCCGCGCGTCGCGCGCCGCATGATCCCGATCCAGAAGATCGGCGCGCTGATCGGGCCGGGCGGCAAGAACATCCGGATGATCCAGGAGCGCACCGGCACCAACGTCGAGGTCGACGACACCGGCAAGGTGATCATCTCGGGCAAGAGCCAGGAGGCGATCGAGGAGGCCGCGCGCTTCGTCGACGCCTTCACCAAGGAAGTGCAGATTGGTGATGCCTTCGAGGGCACGGTCGTCGAGATGCGCGACTTCGGGGCCTTCGTCGAGCTGGTGCCGGGCCAGGAAGCTCTGCTCCACGTCACCGAGATGTCGGACGACTTCGTCCGCGATCCGCGCGACATCTGCGACGTCGGCCACAAGATCAAGGTCAAGGTCATCAACGTCGACCCGAGCGGGAAGATCAAGGTGAGCGCGCGCGCCAATCCTGGTGCACCGCGTGGCGGTGGCGGTCGGCCCGATGACGGCCCGCGTCCGCCTCGTCGCGATGGTGGCGGCGGCGGCCACGGCGGCGGCGGCCACGGTGGCGGCGGCGGCGGCGGCCACGGTGGTGGCGGTCACGGCGGCGGCGGCGGCGGCGGCGGACCGCGCGGTGGCGGCTACGGCGGCGGCGGTGGTGGTGGTGGTGGTGGTGGCTACGCCGGTGGTGGCGGCGGCTACGCCGGTGGTGGCGGCGGCCATGGCGCTGGCGGCGGCAGCCAAGCCAGTGGCGGTGAGGGCCATGGCGGCGGTGGCGGTGGCAACCGTGGCGATGCGCCACACGATCCTCGATTCAACAACCCCTCGAGTGGGGCACCTGCAGAAGGTCCCGGACCAGAACCGGGAAACGCGGCCGATCCGATGGGTGGTCCGGGCGATGGATTCGAAGGCGATCAAGGTGGCGGCGACGGCGGGCTTCGCCGTCGGCGACGCCGTCGCTGAGCGAGCGGCAGGGGGCGGAGGGCCGTGCGCAGCGCGCCGCGTTTTGGCACAGGGTCGATTGGACCAGGCGAATGAGCGCGACGACGCGACGAGCGGACGAGTACTGAACGGACAAGTACTGCGCCGCGAGGTACTGACAAGCGAGGCCTGCCGGCACCCGCGCCGGCCCAGCCGGGAGAAGTTCGCGGACCAAGAAAGCAGCATCCGAGCGACGATTCCATGTTGACCCATGTGCTCGCAGGCGCATGGGCGAGCCGCCGAGGTAGGCGTCCACGGCAGTCGACCGCGATCCCGCGGTGGCGCCGCCAAAGCAGCAACACTCACCGGCAGTGATGTCGGTTCATTCGGGACCTGCGACAGCGCCAGGAGTTCGAGTCCATGCCGAACGGGAAGATCAAGTGGTTCGACAACAAGAAGGGCTACGGCTTCATCAGCATCGATGGGATGGAGGACATCTTCGTCCACTACTCCCAGATCGAGGGTGAAGGCTTCAAGACGCTGCGCGACGGCGAAGCCGTCGAGTGCGACGTCGTTCAGGGCACCAAGGGTCTCTACGCCGAGAAAGTGCGCCGCCTCGAAGCGGTGACCGAAACGCCGTAAGGCGAGTTCGTTTGAGATGATCGGCGGCCCGGTCGACTCAAGCGGTCGGCCGGGCCGCTCGCATTTCGGGGCGGCACGGCGCCGGTTGCCGCGCCGTAACGTACGCCGACTCGCGCCGCTCCCCATCTGCGTCGGCGGCACCTTCGCGATGCCATTCTGTTCCTTGCTCGTCTCCACGCTGCTCCTCGCGCCGTCCCGGACCGACGCGGACGGCGGGCCATTCGAATGCCCGGCGCTCGCGCGACCGATCGTGGTGGATGGAGACGTCTCCGAGTGGCAGCTCAGCGAGGGCGATTGGCGTCCGCTCGCGGCGCCGAACCCTCCGGCGCAGAAGGATGTGAGCGCGTCCGCGGTCGTCCGGTTCGATCGTGATGCGCTCTACATCGCGTTCCAGCTGCAGGACGAGCAACGGGTCGCGGACACGCCGAACTTCTGGGACGCTGACGGGATCGAAGTCAGCCTGGAGCCGCTTCCCGCGGCCGGCGTCGCGCCGGCGCGCACTCGCCTCGTCCTGCTGCCGTTCAACGTCGGTCGCCGCTTCGGCGTGGTGCGTTGGCAGGGAAAGCCGCTCCTTGGCGCGGGCGGGATCGCCGGCATCGAGCTCGCGACGCGCGAAGTTGCCGAAGGAAGCGGTTCGTTCATGATCGAGGCGCGGTTGCCGTTGAGGCCGCTCGCGATCGACCCGCAGTCGATGCCTTCGATCGGGTTCGAGCTCGCCGTTCGCGACAAGGACGGCGGCGAACGCGCCGAGGGCGAGCAGATCTCCGATCGCGTCGACCTGTCGTGGAGCGGAGTGGTCGAGCGGCCGACGGCAGGATCGACTCTGCCGCAGCTTCGGTTCGAGGGCGACCCAGCCGAACCACGCGGTCGCGCGCTCGAGCGGCCGACCGGGGTAGGAATCGCGGCGGCGTTCGCGGTGCTGCTGCTGATGTGGGTCGTTGGGAAGACGGCCAAGCGGGCCGGGCGCGCGGCGCAGCGACGATCGGCCCGCTGGCATCTGGTCGCATTGGTTGGGTTCGGCGCGATCGCCTGCCTGCTGCTCTTCGGCGTGGACGTCATCGAGCGGATCGCCACGTGGCGGGTCGAGTCGGCGCTGCGGTCGCGCGGCGACGCGCTCCACCGGGCGCTTCGTGATCTCGATCGGCCTGAGGTGGCGGCAAGACTGCGTGGCGCCGATGACGTGTTGCTGCGCGAGTTGCTCGAGGGGCGCGAACTACCGATCGCCGAGTCGAATCGATTCGCGGCGGTGCCAGTGCTCGCCGACGACGAGAAAGGGCCGGGCGACTACCGTTCGCTCGATCCGATCGCCGGCATCCCGTTCTCCGAGTACGGCGTCCGGATTGGCGGCCCGCGAGGGGTTCCGGACAGCATCGATGTCCTCGACTTCACGCTCGAAGAACCGCAGCGAGTGCGACGAGTCCACCTCGCGGTGGCGGCTCTTCTGCCGGCCGCGGCGCTCGCGGAGACTGGCCAGATCGTCGACGCGATCGAAGTGCAGCTGCGCTTCGCGAATCGGCCGGCCGACGTGGTGCAGATCCGGCGATTCACGATCGACGACGCCCGCAGCGACCCGATCGGCCATCAGTCGCGAACGTGGGGTCGGGCGCGGCTCCGTGCGGGGCCTCGTGACGAGCCGTGGCTTGCGGGGGAAGTCGCCGGCCAGGAACTGCGGCACGTCGATCACTTTGTCGTCGAGCTCGATGCGGCGACCGGCGGCGCTGACGGCGAGGCGGCGCTGGCGCGCTTGACGTTGTCGCCCACCCGGGCTGCCGCCGGCGCGACGATTTGGGTCTCCGGGATCACTCTCGAGCTCGCCGGCGCGCCGTCGCGATTTGTGCCGCTCGCACTCGGCGGCAGCGATCGCAACGGCTACCCGATGCCGATGCGGAGTGGGCGGCCTGCGCCGCGCGAGTTGCGTGCTTCGCCCAAGGGTGGTGGCGAGGCAACTCGCTCGCTGCTCTACGGCCGGCCGGGTCAGGGGTTGCTCGAGCTGCAGCGGTTGCGCCTCTACTACCGCGCCGAGGGGCCAGTCCTGCGTGCGCTGGCCGACACGGCGACGCTGCGCGTGCGCGCGTGGGTGCTCGTGACGCTCGACGGTGATGCGGAGCCGTTGCGCTTCCCGTTGCGCGCCGGGCTTGAGATCGACGATGCGCAGCTCTACGAGCCGCAGCATCCGGCGTCGATGACGAGCTTCCTCGCGTCGACGTTCGAGACGCGGCAAGGTCTCCTCCACTACGACGGCTACGAGCTGCCACTGCCGGCCCCGGCGGGAGGCGCGCCGTTGCGCGTCGCGAAGGTCGAGATCGAGCAGCCGAGCGCGTCACGTGGCGCGCTCGTGATCGCCGGAATGAGCGCGCTGGTGCTCGACCAGCCGCCGCCACCGCCGCGGCTTGATGCCCTCGTGCTCGAGCAGGGGAAGCTCGCTCTGGTCGCGTCGCTGCGGGCGGAGCTCGTGAAAGGCGATCCGCCGCTCGGGTTCGCGGTCGCACGTGGCGGAGTGATCCGCCAGGTCGGCGGTGAGCTCGGCGGCGAGCTCGCTCGATTGCTCGGAACCGGGCTCGCGCGCGAGGCCCAGGGCGTTGCCCGTGGTGAGGTGCGGCGCGAACGGCGACTCGGACACGAATTGCTCACCTGCACGCTGCAGAGCAGTCTCGGCGGCGCCGGTTGCGACGTCCTGCTCTTCTGCGAGCGCCCGCAGCTCCTGGCGCTGCGGGCTGGCCGGACCCTGGTGGCGTGGGGCGCCGGATTGCTCGCGCTGCCATTCCTGCTGCTCTTGTTGGTGGACGCGCTGTCCCGCGTCGCCCGCGTCCGCACCCGCCTGTCATTCCTGTTCCTGCTCACATCGCTCGCGCCGCTAGTGGTGCTGTTCGTGGTGCTCGCCAACCTGCTGGCCGGCGAACAGCGCAGCGCGGAAGAAAGGCGTTCCGGGGAGCTGCTGGCGCAGGTGCGAGAACGAGTCGACCGACTCTGCGGCCTCGCGACCGATCACGCGCAGCGCGTCCTTCGCGAGCTCGAGGCCAGCGAGGTCCTCACTGCGAGCGTGAGTGACGACGAAGTGCGCCGCCGGCTGCAGCAGATGGCGCCGGCGTTCCCCGACCCGGATGCGACCGTTGCGATCGTGGTCGAGGCGCCGAGCGAGGAGGGCGCGGCGCGCCGCATCCACTCTGACGCGCTCGTCGCCTCCGATCCGCGCTTCGACGCGCCGAATGAGGGGCTCGCGCTGTCCTGGGGTGAAGTGGTGTTCTCCGGATCGGCCGAGAATCGGCGACGCGGTTTCAAGGTGCGCGTGGCGGGTCGGGTCGATCGTGCCGTCCTCGCGGCGCTGCGGTTGGAGCCGGGCGACAGCGAGGCGACCGCGCTGATCGCGCCGCGGCAGGAGCGGGCAGGGGGCGATGTTGACGGCGGCGAGCCGTTGGCGACGCGAGGCGCGCTGCGGATCGATGGGAGCATTGCCCGCGCGGCCGCGCGCGAGCTCGATGCCGGGCGCGGCAGCTATTTCGAGCCGCTCGCCGGCGGCGGGACGTGCGGCTTCGACCTCTTGCGCGGCTCGGCTGGCGACGCGGTGGCGGTTGTCGCAGCTTCGATCGGTGCGCGGCCGCTCCGAGTGCGCATCGGGCCGCTCGACGTCGACTTGACCTGGTTCGTCCTCGTCCTCGGCGCAGTCATCCTCGCGGCGTCGAACTTCCTTGGCGCGGTCGTGACCGATGGCATCACGCGGCCGATCGCGCGCATGTTGCGCGGGGCGATGCAGCGGATCGAGGGGGCTCGGCTCGCGCCGAGGTTGGTGGCCGGTCGCGACGACGGCGAAGACGAAGTCGCCTCGCTCGAGACGTCGGTTGAGCGTCTCTGGGACGAGCTGGCGCAGAGCGGAAGGCAGCAGGCGCTGTTGATCGAGCTGATCGGCGCGATGTCGCAGCCGGCGGATCTGCCGGAGAGGGCGCGGCGTGCGCTCGGCTTCGTGCGCGAGCTCGTCGGCGGGCGCGCGTCGTGCTGCTACCTCGTCGATCCGGTCGACGAGTCGCTGGCGAACATCGTCGAGACGCGTGATCCGGCCGCGGCACCCTTCCCGGCTCGCCTCGAGTTGAAGGAAGCGCGCGATTGGTTGCGTGAGCGGCGGCCGCGGTCGGTCGATTTGTCGGAGATCGCCGGCGGGGCGCCGGATTGGGCGGCGGAAGGAAGGCGGCTCCTGGTGCTGCCGCTCGAGCTCGGCGTGCAGGCGATCGGACTCATCGTCGTCGTCGACGATGCTCCGATCGACCCGCTCGCGCAACGCGACCCGGCGCTGGTGGCCGGTGTTGTCGGTCAGGCGGCAGCAGGCATCGAGCGGGCGCGTCTCGCGACTCGCACGATCGAGGATCCTGAGACGGGTCTGGCCGCCCACGGCTACTTCGCGGCGCGCGTGAACGAAGAACTCGACCGCGCAGCGCACGGACGCCGCCCGATCGTCGTCCTACAGGCGCGGCTCGAACTTCCGAATGCCGCAGATCCGGAGCGGCGCGAAGAGGTGCGGCGGATCGCCGGCGTGCTCGCGCGCGAGATGCGACGGATCTGCCGCGATCGTGAGATCGTGGGTCGGGCAGGCCCGTTGGAACTCGAGGCGTTGCTGCCGTATGGCGGCCGTCCGCGCGCCGAGGAGATCGTCACGCAATGGCGTGAGCGCCTTTCCGATCCGCAGGCGATCGGGCCAGATCTCGTGATGCGGTTGCGAGCCGCATTCGTGGTCTTCCCGGAGGAAGCGCGAAGTGCCGACTTCCTGTTCGGATTGCTCCGCCGACGGCTCGATGCGTCGATCGTCGCCGAGGCGTCACCAAAGGCCGAGGAGACGCTCGAACGATTCCGGCAGCGATTCCCGGAGTACGGATTCGGCTCGGCGCGCATGCAGCCGGTCCTGCGGCAGCTCGAAAAAGTCGCGGCGAGCGATGCCTCGGTCCTGCTGGTCGGCGAGACGGGCACCGGCAAAGAGGTTGCCGCCCAGTTGTTGCATCGCTTGTCGCCGCGCGCCGGCGCTGCGTTCGTGGTGCTGAACTGTGCTGCACTGCCAGAGGCGCTTCTCGAAGCCGAGCTCTTCGGGCATGAGAAGGGAGCGTTCACCGGTGCCGAACAGCGCCGCATTGGTCGATTCGAGCAGGCGCACGGCGGCACACTGTTCCTAGACGAAGTCGCCGAGATCCCGCTGACCGTTCAAGTGAAGCTGCTGCGAGTCCTGCAGGAGCGGAAGATCCACCGACTCGGCGGTCGGGAAGAGATCGCGGTCGACGTACGGTTGGTCGCCGCAACGCACCGCGTACTGGAGCGCGAGGTCCTCGCCGGGACCTTCCGCGAGGACCTGCTCTATCGACTGAAGGTCGTCACGCTCGAGCTGCCTCCGCTGCGTGAGCGGCTCGACGAGATCCCGCATCTTGTCGATCGCTTCCTTGCGGCGAGACGAGCGATCGATCCGAATTGCCGTGTGCGCGGCATCGAGCCCGCGGCGCTCGATTCGCTGGCGCGGCATGCGTGGCCCGGCAACGTCCGCGAGCTGCGCAACGTCATCGAGCGGGCGATCGTGCTCGGCGAGGGTGAGTGGATTCGTCGCGACGATCTTGACCTCGGCACCGCTGCCGTCGTCGAACGTGCCGGTGCATCGCGCGATGGGCGATCGTCAGCGCAAGTCGCCGCCGTTGTCGACAACCTGGCGCCGCCAGCTCCGACAGCACCGCGTGATCCGCTTCCTGGGGGCGAGACGACGGGCGCGCTACCGCCGGTCGCGGCCTCCGGGACCGTCGCGCGTGATCCGCAAGCGCCACCGACGCGACCGCCGTTTACGGAGCGCCAGACTCGACTGCTGGCGCTGGTGCGCGCGGATGGGGGAGCGATCACTTCCAAGCGCTACTGCGAGCACGCCGTGATCTCGCAGCGCACGGCGCTGCGCGAGCTCGCCGAGCTGGTCGAGGGTGGTTTTCTCATCCGCGATGGGTCGCGACGTGGGGCGGTCTATCGCCTCGTCAGCGCGGACGGCGGTTGAGTGACGCCGCGGGCGTCAGGAGCGTATTGCGAGCTCACCCCGCCCGAATGTGCTTAAGACGAACTCGTAGCGGCGATGTTGTCTGAATATGGCGTAATTCGTGAAACGGACATGTGGGCGCCATGGACTGTCGTGGCGGCGCCATGAAGTCTTTGAACGAAAGTCGTAACTCGTTTCACTGTAATAAGTTGCGATTAAAGTCACGTTCGACGAGACGAGGCTTGAAGACGTCATCCTTGATCAAATCAGACACGGCACGCTGATTGTTTCAGACTCACCCCGCAGCGGCTCGAGTTGGCGGAATGTTTTGCTGGTCGAGGACGGATAGCGGGGGTCAGCCATGCGAAACGGAATCCGAACGGATCAACGCTACTGGCCGCTCGCTCTGGCGGCCCTCTTCGCGTGCTTTTTGGACCTGACCGCGGCCGCGCACGCCACGAAGCCGCTGCCGCGCGTGACGATTTCAGGGCGAGTGCTCTTCGGTCAGGCGAAATCGTTCCGAGCGGTCGGGACGGTGGATCGGCGGGCGGTATTCGATGCGATCCCGGCGATAAAGACGCTACGTGCAGAACGAGTCGGGCCGAACTCCGCGCGCTACCACTTCTTGATCTACGAGGCGAATCGCGAGTTCCAGCGGGCCATCGCGACGGTTGCGCTGCTGCGGTCGGTCGACCTCGTCGTCGAAGTTGGGGGTGTCGCGGCGGCGGGAATCGATGTGCACGATCTGACGGCGCCGTTGGTGGCCGCGGTCGCCGGTTCGGTGAAACGATGATGCCGTTGGTTCGTCGTCGCGGGCACGGCGTGATCGCCGTCCTCCTGCTCGCCGCAGCGTGTGTGAGCGAACCACAGCGCCCGCGACCACGCTCGTTCCGGGTAGTCGAAGGCGAATCTCGCGGTGAACCGTCGCCGACGCGTGGAGCCGAGAACGCGCGCGGGCCACGTCCGCTCGAGTCGGCCCCCTCAAGTTCGGCCAGCTCCCAGGAAGCGCTGCGTGCAGAGGTCGTCGACCACGAGCAGGGGCCGGCATCGAGCCCGTTTCACCGGTTCCAGTGGAACCTGATCCGCAACGCCGATGGCTCGCTGACGAAGATGTACTACTTCCGTGCGCAGCCGAACGGGCCAGGAGCGAAGGTCTACGTTGAGCTGCTGTCGCGCTTCATCCCAGGCTTCTCCGGCCTTGCGCCCGATCAGGATTACTGGATCAAGGAGAAGTTCCTGATCGATCCGCGCAAGGAGAGCCACGACAACTGGGACAGCGGCGGAACCTCCGGCCTCACGCTCGGCAACGGTCAGGTGGCGGACCTGTTCATGGTCACGGCCAGCGAGGACATGCTCCAGCAGATCGACGAGCTGCTCGGGAGCCTGCTTGCGGACATCCCGCAGATCGAGATCGAGACCACCATCGTCGAGATCG
Source organism: Planctomycetota bacterium (assembly GCA_009691715.1). Taxonomy (GTDB): domain Bacteria; phylum Planctomycetota; class B15-G4; order B15-G4; family SIAN01; genus SIAN01. The sequence goes on along the minus strand of SIAN01000004.1, from coordinate 118,287 downwards.
CTCTCGACGACGAGCTGGCGACCGGTGCCAAGCTGACCTTTTCCCGCGGCTCGGCGACGGATCCTGACAGCACGCTGATCCAGGACGTCTCGGTCAAGCTCGCCCAGAGCCTCATCAGCGGCACGTTTGGCACGTTCCACGCCATCCAGAACGAGACCGTGGTGAACGGCGTCCTCGAGCTGCTGCAGACGCAGACTGATTCCGAGGTGCTCTCGGCACCGAAGCTCGCCGTGCTGAATGGTCATCGGGCAATCATCGACACCGGATCGGAGACTCCATTCTTCACGCCGACGTTTAGCGCGGCCGGCGTCTCGACCATCCAGACCCAGTTCAAGCCGACCGGCATCTCGGTCGTCGTCACGCCATTCATCCTCACGGCGGGGATGGTGCAGCTCGAGATCTCGGTCGAGGTGTCGGCCGTGACCGGCTTCGTGAAGGCCGAGATCAGCTCGACCGCCTCGGTCGAGAATCCGCTGATCTCACGGCGCAACGCCCACACCGTCGTGAACGTGCCGTCAGGCAAGACGGTGATGATCGGCGGGCTGGTCACGACCCACGACATCGAGTCGGTCGAGAAGGTGCCGTGGCTCGGCGACATCCCGTTGCTCGGCTACCTGTTCAAGCGGAAGACGACCACTTTCCGCAAGGCGCAGGTGCTCTTCTTCGTGAAGCCGCGCATCCTCGAGTCGAGACTCCGCGAGTCGGAGATCTACGACCCGGCCGAGGAGCTGAAGCGCTAGGCGCGACGCCTTGGATCAACTCACCCGCGGCCACTCATGGCCGGTCGATGGCCCGCCGGGATCCTGCATGGGGACGCAGCATGATCCCGGTGGGCCGTCCTGTTGTTCGATTCGAATCGGCGCTTCGAGCGCTTTCTGCGAACCGATCACTCAACGACGATCGAGCCCTTGGAGATCAGGATCTCTTCGGTCGGAGGCGCTGGATCACTCTTCCGGCCGCAGGCCTCGATCTTCGCGATCGCATCGAGACCGTCGACTGCTTCGCCGTAGATCGTGTACTGGCCGTCGAGCGATGCAGTCGGCCCGAAGGTCAGGAAGAACTGGCTGCCATCCGTGTTCGGATCGCTCGTGCGTGCCGTGCTGAGCATGCCGATCTTCGAGTGCTTCACATCAGGCTTGATCTCGATGCGCATCTGGTAGCCAGGACTGCCGGATCCGGTTCCTGACGGGCAACCGCCCTGCGCCATGAAGCCCTTGATCACGCGGTGGAACTTGAGGCCGTCGTAGAAACCGAGCGTGTTCAGATAGATGCAGCTCGACACGTGCATCGGGGCGACCGCCGGCATCAGTTTGAACTTGATGGTGCCCTTGGTCGTCTCCATGACCCAGTAGTAGGTCTTCTTCGGGTCGAACGTCAGCTCCGGCGGCTTCGGCAGCTTGGTCTTCCAGCCGTTTTTCGACTTGTCGATCTTCTTCTCTTCGATGAACTTCTTGATGGTGTCGATCGGGTCGGCGGTTGCCGTCACGGACTTCTCCTCGGGCGCAGCTGGTGTTTCCTGCGTCGCGGGCGCCGCCGCGTTGGAGGAGGCCGCGGCGGATGCCGGGCCGCAGCCGCCGAGTGAGCTCACCGCCAAGAACAGAGCGCAGGAGAGCGCGAAGAGGCGCATGGATTCGATCCTCGTTGGGCTGTCGGATGGTCAGAAAACCGTCCTGCGGAGCGTGCGCCACGCGCATCACCGCAGTTCAGCGGCACGACACATTGGCCGCGTCGCAGCTTGGCTTCAAGGCCTCGCGCCGACCGGCGACGGCATGTCGGCCCACTCCTCGCTCGCTGCGAACAGGCTGGGGGCGCACGACCCCTCGGCGCTCGGGCTACTACGGTCCGCATTGGCCGCGGCTTGCCGGCGCCGGCCATTCCAGACGTCCTGGAAGGAGCCACGGTGCGAGCAACTTTTCTGCGAGGTCGCGCGTGGTCACGGCTTCGATCGCCTCGAGTCCGGGCGACGCGTTGACTTCGAGCAGTTCGGGGTTGGCGCCTCCGATTGCGTCGACGGCGGCAAAGGGCAGATCGACGGCAGCCACCGCGGCCAGGGCCAGACTGGCAGCGGTCGCCTCGACCGGCGCCAATGCGACGAAACGACCGCCGCGGTGAGCGTTCGAGCGGTGCTCGCCGGGGCGCGGTTCGGAACGCACCGACGCGAGGACACGGCCGGCGCTGACCAAGTGCCGCTCGATCGAGCCGACGCCGCTGCGATCGGCCTGGAGCAGCGCGGATTGGCCGGTGCCCCAGAACAGGTGGCATTGCACGATCGCGTCTTTGGCCGAAGTGACGCGGACGACATGGGAGCCCTGCGAGCCGCGCCGGCCTTTCACGTACCAACTCGATCCGCCGACGGCCGCGAGGGCTTCGGCGAGTTGGCCGGGCTCGCGGATGAGTCGAGTCGGTGGGAACGCGACGCCGGTTCGCGCCGCGCTGCAGAGCGTCTGCCACTGATCACAGGCCGTCCACAGGGACCGCCGGCGCTGGAGCGGGATCGCTCCGGCCGCGACCAATCTTCGCCACGCCAGCAGCACGGCACGCAGCGAGAAAGTCCCCGGTCGCGCGAGCAACAGCGCGCCGCGAACGATCCCGGCCGGAGGCGGGCTCGATTCGGGCACCACGAACGTGACCTCGAACCCCAGTTCGTGAGCCGCGTCGGCGATGCGGCGCGGGGCGTGCAGCGTGGGGTGTCGGGTGAGGATCAGCAGGCGCCGCGTCATCACGTGTCGCCTCCTGCCAGGCGCGGTTCCGGGTAGCCTGTCGGCCTTCGAGTCGGATCGTGGACTGCAAGGACGCCCATGGGTGTCGAAGAGAAGTTCCCAGAGGTCGTGACGACGCAGCTGACCGACCTGGTCGGTTGGGCGCGCAAGAACTCGCTCTGGCCGATGCCGCTCGGCCTTTCGTGCTGCGCCATCGAGATGATGGCGACAGTTGGCCCGCGCTTCGACCTTTCGCGCTTCGGCGCCGAGGTCTTCCGCTTCAGCCCGCGCCAGAGCGACGTGATGATCGTCGCCGGCACGCTGACTTGGAAGATGGCCTCGGTCGCGCGCCGCATCTACGACCAGATGCCCGACCCAAAGTGGGTGATCGCCATGGGCGTCTGCGCCTCATCGGGAGGCCTCTACCGTAACTACGCCGTCGTGCCAGGCGTCGACCGCATCATGCCGGTCGATATCTACACGATGGGCTGCCCGCCGCGGCCGGACACGTTGATCCGCGCCGTCATGGAACTCCAGAAGAAGATCGACGAGCTCGCCATCGATGGCCGACGTCCCCGCGAACCCGTCCTCGTCCAGTAGCCCAGCGTTCGGCGCTCCGGTGCCGTCGTCAGCCACTGCGGACCCACTCGTCGTCGCCATGACGACGCTCGGGGCCGAAGTGTTGCCGTCGACGCAAGATGGCCTCGCCGTCTTCCGCGTCGAGCGCGATGCCTGGCCGAGCGTGGCTCTGGCGATGAAGCGAGAATCGAATCTCTCGTTCGAGATGCTGGTCGACCTCGCGGGCGTCGATTTCCCGAAGCGCCAGCCGCGCTTCGAGGTCGTCTATCACCTCTGGTCGCTCACCTTCAATCGACTGGTGCGAGTGAAGGTTGGCGTGCCCGAGGAGGATCCGCGGGTCGCGAGCGTCGTCGACCTCTGGGGCACGGCCGATTGGCACGAGCGCGAGACGTTCGACTTGATGGGCATCCGTTTCGACGGTCATCCCGACTTGCGCCGCATCTTGATGCCCGACGACTATCCATGGCATCCGTTGCGCAAAGACTTTCCGCTCGAGGGGATCGACAACTCGATCTCGTACGTGCGCGAGGGTGGTGTGCTCATGACGCGCGAACTCGACGTCGACCGGCCCGCGGGCCAAGACACGACGCCGGTCGACCGGTCGCGCGGTGATCCGGCGGGCTACAGCGACGGAACCCCGACGCTGCCGGCGGAGAGCGCAAAGTGAGCCCGCTGACTGAAAGGCTCGTGACGGTCGCCGATCTGCCGCAGCATCGCGGTGGCGCCGATCTCCACGCCGAGCCCATGGAGATCTCCATGGGGCCGCAGCACCCTGCCACCCATGGCGTGCTGCAGTGCAAGCTCCTGCTCGACGGAGAGCGGGTGGTCAAGATCGATCCGGTCGTCGGCTACCTGCACCGCGGCAAAGAGAAGCACGCGGAGCACATGACCTACCAGCAGTTCTTCACCTTGACCGATCGGCTCGACTACCTGCAGCCGCTCGCGAACGAGGTGGGATGGGCGCTGACCGTCGAGAAACTCGCCGGAGTCGAGGTTCCGCCGCGCGCGCAGGCGATCCGCACCATCATCTGCGAGCTCATGCGCGTCTCCGCCCATCTGGTGTGGGCCGGCATCGGCGGCGTCGACACCGGCGCGGTGTCGATGTTCATGTATGCCTTCCGCGATCGTGAAGTTCTGTTCGATTTGATGGACGATCTGACCGGACTGCGGACCAATCAGGAGTACATCCGGATCGGAGGTGTCGGCGCCGACCTCGATCCCGAGCTCGTCATCAAGCTGCGACAGTGGGTCGCCGCGCTTCCCAAGCACATCGACCAGTTCGAGATGCTGCTGACGGGCAACCGGATCTTCCACGATCGCATGCGCGGCGTCGGTCAGATCACGGCAGAGCAGGCGATCGACCTCGGCGTGACCGGACCGTGCCTGCGTGCGACCGGTGTTGGCGTCGACTTGCGCCGAGCGCGTCCCTACCTGCTCTATCCGCAACTCGAGTTCGACGTGCCGGTCGGGACGCGTGGCGATGCCTACGACCGCTACCTGGTGCGGATCGAGGAGATGCGCCAGAGCTCCCGCATGCTCCTGCAACTGCTCGACCACTTGCCGGCAGGGGACTGGATCGCCAAGGACTTCAAGAACGTGCTGCCGCCGAAGGGGCGGGTCTACACGTCCATGGAAGAGATGATCCACCAGTTCAAGACGGTCACGGAATGGTGCCCGCCGAAGGGCGAGGTCTACCAGGCGACCGAGGCCGCAAACGGCGAGCTCGGTTACTACCTGATGAGCGCCGGCGCGTCCCATCCGTACCGCGTCAAGATCCGCTCGCCGTCGTTCATCAACCTGCAGGCACTCAAGCCGATGGCTCTCGGCTCCTATTTCAGCGACATCGTGGCGATCATCGCTTCGCTGCACTTCATCATGGGGGAGTGCGACCGATGAGCGCCGAATCCAGCGCCATGACAACGGCTGCGCCGCAGCGCTTTGCTGCCGCGGTGGCAAGCCCGAAAGTGTTGCAGCACACGCTCACATTGAACGAACGGCTGTTCTTCTGGCCGTTCCTGAAGGCGCTTGCCTTCACGTTCTCGCGGATGTTCAAGAAGGACATCACCCGTCGCTACCCCGAACAGAAGATGGACGTCAAGCCAAGTCTGCACGGCGTGCCGGTACTGGTGATGAACGACGACGGGTCGCCGCGTTGCGTCGCTTGCGGCCTCTGCGAGTTCGTTTGTCCGCCGCGCGCCATCGACATCACGCCCGGTGAAACCGACCGCCCGATCGAGCGTGAGCCGAAGGAGTTCGTGATCGACATGCTGCGCTGCATCGAGTGCAGCTACTGCGAGGAAGTCTGCCCCGAGGAAGCGATCGTGATGTCGACCGACTACGAAGTCGTTGGGCGTCGCCGCGAAGACTTCGTCTGGAACTTGACCAAGCTGCTCAAGCCGATCGACCAGTTGAAGGTGCGACTCGATTGGGTGCGCCGAACCTACCGCCGCTGGGACGTCGCGGCCGAAATCGCACCTCCGATCGGCGGCGTCTACCGAGACCCGCGTTGGGCGGAAAAGCCGAAGCCCGTCGAGCGCCACTGATTGAGTTGGCGACGGATTGAGTCGGTCACTGGATGGGTGTGATCCGGCACCGCAGTCGTCGCAAGTGGTAGCGGGGACCGGAGTTGAACCGGTTACCTGCGGGTTATGAATCCGCCGCTCTAACCAAATGAGCTACCCCGCCGCCGCCCAGCCGAGTTGCGACCGGGCCGAACGAAGGCGGAGGTTTATATCCCCACCGAGAGTGCGCCTCAATGAACCGCACTCTTGGGCCAGCCCCCGGGCGGAACTAGGTGATGCTTCTAAGTAGTTAGGTACAAGTTTGCATGCACAGGAGTGCAAACTTGCACCCTTTGGAGTCGCGGCATAAAAAAAGCCCGTTCGATACGGGGAAGCGATGGCGGAACGGTCACGCGACGCACGAACTCTCTGATTCGAACGCAGCGGTTCAGATCGAGCAGGCGAGTGGCAGTTGGCGCGCGCAGTTAACGAACAGGATCAACGGAAACCGAATCAACGAAAACCGAATCAACGAAAAATAGTCATCCGGCCAGGGTTGTGTTCCAACACGTAAAATCTCCAATCATTCCTTCTTCTTCCCCTTTTCCCGAGAACCCTTGACCGGATGATTTTTTTGAAGCTTGCAGCCCGCCCCTCGGCGGGCTGTTTTGTTTCGAAGCGATTGCGCGCGACGCTCGCACTCGGGTCAGCGGCGTCGACGCCAGCGCGCGATCAGCGCATCGGCCTGCCCGGAAGCGGTCTGGGGATTGGATCGGGACGCGTGTGGATGGCGGCGAGGACGCTGTCCGCCAGCTTCGATTGCTGAAGGTCGCCGCGTCGCCTTCATCGCGCTCGTTGCTGCGGCCGCAGCGGCCGAGGCCAAGCCGATCCGAGCGGTCGCGGAAACTGTCGTCACATGGCACCACGCCACGGCAATCGCGTCGGTCTCGTCGAGTCGGCCGAGGTTCTTCACGTCTCCGAGCCCACGCAGCATGATGGAGAGGATCTGCGCCACCTGCTGTTTTGACGCCGAGCCGTTGCCAGTGACGGCCTTCTTCACGGATGCCGGTGAATAGTCCGTCGCAGGCAAGTTGCGTTCCCCCGCGGCGGCGAGAGCGACGCCGCGGGCCTCTCCGAGCCGGAGCATCGAGAGCGCGTTTTTCCCGAAGAACGATGACTCCACCGCCACTTGATCGGGAGCGTGTTGCTTCATGACCACGACGAGCTGGCGGAAGAGCGAGCCGAGGCGGCACGAAGGCGAGTCGCGTGCCGAGGCCTCCAGTACGCCGCTCGCGAGCAGCGTCGGACTGCGGGGGTTCGCCACCTCAAGCACCGCATAGCCCATTCGCAGCGTTCCGGGGTCGATACCCATCACTCGGATCGGACGCGGCGATTCCATGGAGACGGATTGTATGACGGAGAGATGGCGATGATGCGGCGCGACGTCGGGGTGATCCTGGTGGCGGCTGGGAAGTCGGTCCGGATCGGCGGGACGACGCCCAAGGTGTGGTTGCCGTTCCGTGGTGCGCCGCTCCTCGCGCGATCGCTGCTGACGCTTCTGGAGCTCGACGAACTGTCGGAGTGCGCTCTTGTCGTTCGCGACGAAGACCGCGTTCGGGCCGGCGACCTGGTCGACACCGTCACGCCGCGGCTCGCGGCTCGAGTGCGAATCGTCGCCGGAGGCGCTCTGCGGCGCGACTCGGTGCGCGCGGGGTTGTTGGCGCTCAGCGATCCGGCGATCGCCATCGTTCTCGTGCACGACGCAGCCAGACCGAATGCCTCGGTCCGCCTGTTCAAGAGCGTCGTGGCGGCGGCGCGCGAGCATGGTGCGGCTGTCCCCGCTCTTCCGGTGGTCGACACGCTGCGCCGTCGCGACGATCGCGGCGTCGCACACTCGATCGATCGCAGCGGCGTGCACGCGATCCAGACGCCGCAGGGTTTCCAGCGTGATTTGCTCCGCCGAGCCCATGCAGAGGCCGTCGATGTCGCTGCGGTCACGGACGACGCGATGCTGGTCGAGGCGCTCGGTACGGCTGTCGTCTGGGTGGCCGGCGAGCCCGCGAATGCGAAGGTGACCCTCCCAGAGGATCTCGAGACGATCGCTCGGCTTGCCGGAGGTGACAGGGTGGCGACGCGCATCGGACTCGGTCACGACCTGCACCGCCTCGAGGCAGGCGGAACACTTCGATTGGGTGGGATCGATGTTGGCGGCGATGTCCACGCGGTCGGCCACAGCGACGGCGATGTACTGCTGCACGCCGTGACCGATGCGATTCTCGGTGCCTGCGCGCTCGGCGACATCGGTCAGCACTTCTCCGATCAAGCAGCGGAGAACCGCGGGCGCGATTCGGCCGAGTTCCTGTGCCACGCGCTTCTCCTGGCGCGTACGCGCGGTTTCTCACCGCTGCAGGTCGACGTCGTGGTCCGGCTCGAGCGCCCGAAGTTGGCACCGTTCCGGGCGGCGATGGTCGCGCGGCTCGCCGAATTGCTCCAACTCACCGCGGAATCCGTATCGATCAAGGCGAAGACAGCCGAAAGTCAGGACGCGATCGGCGCCGGGCGTGCGGTCGCCTGCGAAGCGGTAGTGCAGATGGTCGCCCGCGAGTCCTGAGCGCGGCGTGTCACGCCGGTCGGTCGGACACCTCGTGGCATGGGAAAGTGCGGTCGAGTGCGCTGCCGACCTTCGTTCCTGGCTCCGTGAGGATCCACGTCTCCGGCGCCAGCCGACGCATCGCCGCGAGCGCGCTTGCATCCCATTCGCGGAACGGCTCGACGATCAGCAATCGCGGCCGGACACGCCGCGTCAACGTCACGAGATCGAGCAACGCGTCGCGACTGCTAGCAGGATCGAACGCGACGACATCGTCGGCGCCCGCGCCGTCGCGCGCCGCAAGCGCGAGCGCCGCGGTCAGCCGGCCCGGTCGCACCGCGGCAGTTACCGTGCCGCGAGCAGGACAGGTCGTGGCGACGCCAGGCACCGCCAAGGCCGCCATTCGCCCGATCGCGCGCGCGATCGCCGCGACCTTCGTCGGATCGAACCGCGCATGCGCTTGCGCGGCCGCCACGGCACCCATCGTTGCGAGCCGCCCACGGTCCGCGGCGGCGCGAACGGCTCTCGCGAGCGCCGCACTCGACTCGTCGACCAACCAGCCATCGACGCCGTCGCGGATGAGCTCCGGCAACGGGTCGCGGCGCATCGCGATCACGGGCTTCGCCATTGCCATCCACTCGCGGACAGCGCGACACGAGACATCGCTGCCCGGCACCAGGAACAGCCCGCCGTCGCAGGCCGCGAGTGCATCGACGTACGCATCGCCGTCCTGGTAACCCGCGACCTGCACGATCCGCTCGAGGCCGAGTCGTCGGATCGGGTGATGGACGAGTTCCCGCTCGTGCGTGCCGCGGCCGAAGATCACCAACCGTGGCGCCACGCCGGCGTCAAGCAACTGCCGCCAGGCCGCGAGCAGCAACTCGAATCGACGATGGCGCTGGATCCTGGCCACGATCCCGAACACGATCTCGCCATCGGGAATCCCGAGTCGTGCGCGTCCGCGCTCGCGCTGTCCGGGGGCCGGACTGAATCGGGCGCGATCGACGCTGGTCTCGAGCACGCCGACGGAAAAGCGCTCCAACAAGAGCTCGGTCTCGAGCTCGCGCGCGAGTCCATGCGTCGGCGTGATGAGGATGTCGGCGCGCGCGAGCAATCTTCGCGTCAGCGCCGAACGCGGGCCTGCCTCGTGCACGCAGCGGATGATCCCGGGTCGTCGGTTGAGGTGATCGACGATCCGCAGCGCGGCCGCGAGATCGCCGTCGAGATGCGTCACGATCAGCGTCGGGTCGATCGCCTGCGCATGGGGCAGGAGCGCCGCCGCGGCGCGTCCCGTGCGAAGCGGGTTCCAGTGCTTGCGCAGCGCCGGCAGCACGTGCGCGTCGATGCCGAGCGTGAGCGTGTGCGGCAGCAGTTGCTGCTCGTGCACGCCGGCCGGTCCGGGGCCGAGCAGGAGCCGCGCCGTCCCGCCGTGGGCCTTCGCCAGCGCGACCGCAGGCTCGGCAGGCCCGGTCCACTTCCAGTTGCCGAAGACGTGGAGCGTCGACGCGATGCCTGGAGCGCGGCGAGTCGTGACTTGCGGTTCGACGTGGCGCCGCTTCGCCAATCGCAACGCGCTCGCCCGCAGAAGCCATTTGGCCGACTCCCGACGCGCGGTGGCTTCGACCAGGGCGCGCACAAAGCGGACGCGGCGCGGCATCGAGAACACGCTCTCCGGAAGGTCGCCGAGCTGCGCCAGCGCCATTGCGAGACGTCGAGCGGACCAGCGCGCGCCAGGACGCGCGGCATCGAGATCGACCAGGCGGACTTCCGGGGCGCCGACGCCCTCGCGCAGCAGGAGGTTCTTCAGCGACAGGTCAGGATGCACGAAGCGGCGCTCGATCAAGGCGATCAACAGCGATTGGACGGCCCCTGCGATCGCATCGACGCGCGCGCCGATTCCCGATACGCCGTCGGCCTCGTGCGCGGCGAGATGGAGTGGCTGCGCCGCTTCGATCGCGCGTGCCATCGCGATGGCGCGGCGCCGCTCCACGGCGATCACTGCCAGCGGCTCGGCGACCGGAAGATCGCGCGCCTGCGCCGCGACGCCGTTCCCGAACGCCGCCTGTGCGCGCGCGACCGCTCCGCGTCCGCGGAACTCCTTCGCGACGATCGCTCCCGAATGGTGCGTCAGCAGCGTCAACGTGCTGCGTCGTCCCCGTCGCAGCACGCGGTCGTCGTCGGCCGCGATCGCCGATTCGTGGGCGGCGATCAGCGCGGCGAGATCGTCGAGGCTGAGCGACCGGGAGTGGCTCACCGCGCCCCCGCTCGCGAGGTTGGCCTGCGCGAACCGCGAGCTGCTGACGAACGCGCGTGCGCCACGGCTGCGTGCGTGCGCGTTCCGGCGTGACGCCAGCGCAAGCCGGACCCGCTCGCCCGAGGGCAAGTTGCGACCGGGCGCATCGGCCAGTGCTTCGAGCTCGTCGGTCGAGCACGCGTAGCGCAGCGAATGGAGCAAGTCGGCCGTCTCGCGTTCGCGCGCCACGTCCGGCACCGCGCCGAGCGCCGCCGCGCCATGCAGATCGATGAACCAAAGCGTCGCCGCCGGCCCCTCGGCGTCACGCAGCAGCAGGTTCCCTCCGTGGCAGTCGCGGTGCCACAGTCCAGCTTCATGCATGCGCGCGAGTTGCACCATCGCCCGATGCACGACGGCGAACTTGGTCGCTGCCCCGTCGCGTGGCCGGAAGCGCTGTTCGAGCCAGGTGCCGAGCGGGACGGCACCGATCAGGCGGACGCCGACAAACCACGAGGGCGCGTGGGATTCCTTGGTGCTCGGCGCAAAACAGGCGAGGCCGCGCGGCACCGGCAGTCCGCTGCGTTCGAATTCGCGCGCCATCGCGAGCTCGGTGGCAGCGCGCACTCCGACGCGATCGCGCAGCAGCCCTCCGAGACCGCGTCGCGCCGGGTAGCGCTTGAGAAGCAACGGCGGCAAGCCGGGCAGGTCGGCGGCGTACACCTCGCGGCGCGCCGACAGCTTGAGCGGCCTCAACCCGGAAATGGGAGGCGACTGGCAGGGAGCACCCGCGCTCGTCCCAGCCTGACGCAGCGATGCCAAGAGCGCCTCGAGCGGCGCGCGGACGTCGGCCGCCACCCTGAAGCGCCCACCGTCTGCGTCGGTGAACGACTGGAATCCGTCCGCCCCGTCCTGCATCGTCGTCGCTTGCTCGCCCTCCCCCGCCACTCGGAGCCATCTTGGCCGCCGCGCTCACCGTCTTCCACCTCAACACTGAACGCACCTGGCGGGGCGGCGAGGGACAGACGCTGGCGCTGGCCAGCGGACTCGCCCGTCGCGGCCATCGCAGCGTCGTGGTGGCGCAACGCGGTGGCGAGCTCGCGAGGCGTGCCGCTGCGGCCGGACTGCCGACGCAGGAAGTCGCGATGCGCGGCGAATGGGACGTCGTCGCGGTCCGCCACCTCGCGCAGTTGCTGGGACGCGAGCGGCCGCACATCGTGCACATGCACACCTCACACGCGCACATGCTCGGCGTCATCGCGTCGAAGTGGACCGGGATCGGCAAGCGCGTGGTGTCGCGTCGCGTCGACTTTTCGATCCACCGCCACGCGCTGTCGCTGTCGGGTCTCAAGTACCGCTTCGGCGTGGATCGCTACATCGCGATCTCGGAGGCGGTGCGCAGACAGTTGGTGAAGGACGGCGTCGATGCGGCGCGGATCGCGCTGGTGGCGAGCGGCGTCGACCCCGCGCGCTGCGTCGGCGGCGACGCGGCCCGTGCCCGCGCCGATCTCGGCGTGCCGGCTGGCGTCCCGCTGATCGGCACGATCGCGCACTTCGGCTGGCACAAATCGCTCGAGACGCTCATCGCCGCTGCCGCCGCGATCGTCGCGGAGCTGCCCGACGCGCGGATCGCCGTGATCGGCGACGGCGAGCTGCGTCCGAAGCTCGAAGCAGAGCGGGCGAAGAGCGCGGTGGCAGATCGCGTGCTGATGCCGGGATTTCGTGCCAATGTCGGGGACTTCCTCGCCGCCTTCGATCTGTTCGTGATGCCGTCCGTCATGGAGGGGCTCTGCACCTCGATCCTCGATGCGTTCGCCGTCGGCGTACCGGTGGTGGCATCACGCGCAGGAGGCATCCCCGAGCTCGTGGTCGACGACGTGACCGGGTGTCTGGTGAATCCCGAAGACCCAGCGGCCCTGGCGGCAGCCGTCGTCGCGGCGTGGCGAGATCCGTCGCGTCGCGAGCGCTGGACGACCGCGGCGCGCGCGCGCCTGCACCAGCGCTTCACCCATGATTCGATGGTGGAGGGAACGCTCGCCGTCTACCGCGAGTTGCTCGATCCGTCGGCGCCCGCGCGCTGAGGCTGGTTCAGGCGCTTGCCGACGGGCAGAGCGGCGCGAGCGAGCAGCGCTGGCATTGCGGCCGGCGCGCGATGCAGACCTTGCGCCCGTGCCAGATGAGGCGGTGGGAGAAGTTGATCCACTCGTCAGCCGGCAGCAGCACGGCGAGATCGCGCTCGATCTTTTCGGGTGTCGACTGGCGCGTGAGTCCGAGCAGCCGGGTGATTCGGATCACGTGGGTGTCGACCACCACGCCCGCCGCGATGCCGTACGCCGTCCCGAGCACGACGTTCGCTGTCTTGCGCGCGACGCCCGGCAGGAAGAGCAACTCCTCCATCGTGCGCGGCACTTCGCCGCCGTGCCGCTCGATCAGCGCACGCGCGCAACCGCGCAGGTTCTTCGCCTTGTTGTTGAAGAAGCCGGTCGGTCGGATCAGCGCCTCGACCTCGCCCGGTGCGCTCGCGGCAAGGGCACGCGCCGTCGGGTACCTGGCGAACAGTGCCGGCGTGACCTGGTTCACTCGCGCGTCGGTGCATTGCGCTGACAGGATCGTCGCAACCAGCAACTCGAACGCGTTCCGGTGCTGCAGCGCGCAGGTCGCGTCGCCGTGCTCCTCTGCCAGCGCGCGCACGATCTCGAGCGCCCGATTCCGGCGCGCGTTGGTGGTCTCGCGGCGGGTCTCGCGGCGGGTCGAGCGGGCGGGGCTCATGAACGGCGATGCTATCGTTCGCCCCTCGTGCCAAAGCCCAGAAGCGCGTCTCGTCGCGACCTCGCCACCAAGGCCTGCGCACCGCTGCGCATCGCCGTCGTGGGACTTGGCATCGGTCGCGCGCATGTGCGCGGACTGCTGGCGCCAGCTCCCGCCGGCGCGGCGTTGCCACCGGTCGAAGTCACCGCGTTGTGCGACTCCGATCCGCGCCGCCTGAGCGCGGTCGGCCGCGAATTCGGGATCGCCGCGCGATATGCATCATTCGAACGGCTGCTCGCCGCGGAGCGACCCGACGCCGTCGTGCTGGCCACTCCCAACGACCTGCACGCGCCGATGGGCGTCGCGGCACTCGAGGCGGGCTGCCATGTGCTCGTGGAGAAGCCCCTCGCGCACACGCTGTCCGCCGCGATCGAGCTCGAGCGGGCGGCGCGCCGCAGCGGTCGGCGGCTGATGCTCGATCTTTCGCTTCGCTTTGGCGCGGCGGCGCGCACCGCGAAGGCTTGGCTCGACTCGGGGCGCTGCGGACGCCTCTACCACGCCAACACCTACTGGTGCCGCACGCGCGGCATCCCGACGTGGGGGAGCTGGTTCACCCAGCGCCGACGCTCGGGAGGCGGGCCCGTGGTCCATCTCGGCGTCCACCGCCTCGACCTCGCGCTCTGGTTCATGGGGGATCCGGAAGTTGAATCGGTGAGCGCGGTGATGCACGGGGAGCTCGGCCGTGCGCTCTCGAAACGGCGCGGCTCGCGCTTCGATGTCGAGGACTTCGGGGGCGGACTGTTGCGGCTCGAGGGTGGCCGTGCGGTCGTGTTCGAGATGTCGTGGGCGGAGAACAGCGGCCGGCGCGAGATCATGCTGACGCGAGTGCTCGGCGTCGGCGGCGGCGCCATCCACCGCAACCTCGATCACGGTGCGGAATTCGTCGCGGAGCTGCACCAAGACCGTCGGGGCACGCTGATCTCGCCCGATCCCGCTCCATGGCAGAAGGCGGCACTGATCCCGGTGCAGGAGTTTGTGCGAGCGCTCGCCGATCCGAGCCACGCCATCCCCGACGCGGCGACGGGGCTGCGCTTGCAGCGGGTCTTGGCCGCGATCGGCCGCTCCGGCGCGGAGGGACGCGAACTCGCACTGTCCGAGCTCGACGGTTGAATCGTCGGGCGCGCGCCCCGGGCATCGGTGGGCCGCCATGCAGAAATGGCTTCTCTTGCGCCGCCGCGCCTTGGCGCTGCGGGCGCCCTGAGCTACCTCCTCATGGAACGCGTGGCCGCCCAACCAGTGCAGTCCCGTTCCGGAAAGACCCGCTTGAAGCGCCACTTCCTCACCACCCTCGATCGGACGCTGCCGGAGCTTCGCGAGCTCCTCGAACGTGCGCGCCGCATCAAGTCGGGCGCTGCCAAGCCCGACTTTCGCGGCAAGGCGATGGCGCTGCTGTTCTTCAACGCGTCGGTACGCACGCGCGTCTCGTTCGAGTCGGGGCTCGCGCGCTTCGGCGGCCATCCGATCCATGTGCAGCCCGGCAAGGAGACCTACGTCTTCGAGCATCGCGACGGAGTCGTGATGGACGGCCCGACCCAGGAACACGTGCGCGAGGTGGCGCCGGTTCTGTCGCGCTACGTCGACTGCATCGGCATCCGCAAGTCCGACCTCATCACGACCGGTGCGACCACCGCCGAAGTGACCGGCTCCTGGAACGAACTGCGCGGCGACGACTTCCTGAAGGCGTTCGCGAAGCACGCCACGGTGCCGGTCGTCAACATGGAATCGAACTTCGAGCATCCGTGTCAGGAGCTCGCCGATCGCCTGACCCTGGCGGAAAAGCTCGGTGACCCACGCGGCAAGAAGTACGTGCTGACGTGGGCGTGGCACCCGAAGTCGCTGCCGCTCGCGACGCCGCACAGCCAGCTCTTGTCGGCGGCGGCGCTCGGCATGCGCGTCGTGCACCTGCGGCCGCCGGGATACGACCTCGATCCCGAGGTGGTCGCCGTCGCGAGACAGCGCGCCGAAGCGAGCGGCGGCTCGCTCGAGATCACCGACGACGTCGACGCCGCCTACGCCGGCGCGCACGCGGTCTGCGCCAAGTCCTATGGCGGCATCGGCTGGTACGGCCGCTTCGACGACGAGCGGCGCGACAAGGCGGCCCTGCGTCCGCGCTGGATCGTCGACGCCGACAAGATGGGGCGCACCGCCGACGCGATCTTCATGCACTGCCTGCCGATCCGACGCAACGTGAAGGCGACTGACGGGGTTCTGGACGGCAGTCGGAGCGTCGTGGTCGATCAGGCTGAGAATCGTCTGTGGGCGCAGGTGGCGTTGCTGGAACAGCTTTTCGAGGAGTGGCGAGCGCGATGAGCGACACGAGTTCCGGGTCGGGAAGGAGGAGAGCCGCGGCGCCGCCGCGAGCACCTTCCGTGCACCGGAACGGGAGCCACAAGAACGGGACCCTCAAGAACGGGCCCCTCAACGTCGGACCTTCGCGCGTCGCCGCGTCGAGCCGCGGTCGACCACGGCCGTCGGCTGCGGCGAGCCGCGCCGCGTCGTCACGGAACGGCCACGCGCGGTCGCGCGGCACGGCGGCGAAGAACGTCCACGTCGAGACGCCCTACTTCCCGATCGAGCCGCCGATCGAGGTGCGCCTGGCTCGGAATGCCGACGCCGCGCACCTCCCGCGGATCCAGGGGCTCATCCGCGAGGCGCACGAGGCCGGCGCGATCATCGCGCTGCGCAGCTCCGACTACCTCGCCGACGCGATTCGCGACCGGCGAGCGGTCGTCGTGCTTCGTGGCGGGCAACTGGTCGGCTTCGCCACCGCCCATCCTTGGGAAAGCGGCCGCTTTGTCAGCCACTCGGCGATGGTGGTCGCGCCAGAGGTCCGCGGCCGCGGCCTTTCGCGAAAGATGAAGCACGCGCTGATCGAGCTCTCGCGTCAGCGTTGGCCTGACGCCGCGATCTTGTCGCTGACGCTCTCGCCGCAAGTGGAACAGCTGAACAAGAGCGTCGGCTTCGAGGCGGTCCCGTATTGCGACCTCACCAAGGATCCCGAGTTCTGGAAGGGGTGCGAGGGCTGCATCCACCACCCGCACCTGAAGCGCAACCAGCAGCAGGACTGCCACTGCTGGGCGGGCCTGCTGTCGCCGCCCGGCCGCTCACGGGCGAAGGTGATTCCGCGTGATGCCCACGGCCATCCCTCGGCCGGATCGAGTTGAGCGAGCGGCGACCGAGGCCGCACTACACTCGGACGGCATGGCGACGACCATGGCTGCGATCGACTCACTCAAGCGCGAACTCGCGGCTGACCTCGCGGCCCTCTATCCGCTTTCGAGCGCACGTTGCGCGACGCGCGGCGCCGCGCTGCTCGACCAGACCAGCCATGCGGTGCGTTGGAACGCCCCGTTCATGCTCACCGTCGCGCGCTGCGAGGGTGCGGCGATCTTCGAGCTCGGCGGCGCCCGGCTGGTCGACTACTGGCAGGGCCACTTCGCCAACGTGCTGGGCCACAATCCGGTCGAGGTCCGCGCGGCGCTGCAGGCGACTCTTGCCGATGGGCGCGGCCTGCAGAGCGGGATGCTGCACGAGGTCGAGCACGAGTTCGCCGAATTGCTCACGCAGCGGACCGGCACGGAAACGCTGCGCTTCACGACCAGCGGCGCGCTCGCCACCTTCTACTCGGTGCTGCTGGCCCGCGCTTTCACGCGCCGCCAGCGCGTGCTGAAGATCGCGGGCGGATGGCATGGCAGCCAGCCGTTCGGACTGAAGGGCGTCTCGGCGCGCGACGGCTCGTTCGACCACCTCGAATCGGAGGGGCTGCCGGGAACCACCGATGGCGACGTCGAACTCTGCACCTACAACGACGTCGAAGCTCTCGAGCACGCATTCGCGCAACGCGGCGACCGCTTCGCGTGCGTGATCCTCGAACCGTGGCTCGGCGCCGGCGGCGGGATCGGCGCGACATCCGCGTTCCTGCGTGCGGCGCGCGAATTGAGCGAGCGTCACGGCGCCCTGCTCCTGTGCGACGAGATCATCGCGGGCTTTCGGTTCCGTGCCGGCGACGTGACCTCGCTGTACGGCGTGCGCCCCGATCTCCTCATCCTCGGAAAAGTGATCGGCGGCGGGATGCCGGTAGCGGCGGTGGCGGGTCGGCGCGATGTGATGCAGCTCGCTTCGCGCGACTCGAAGCGGGTCAAGTTCGAGGGCGGAACGTATTCGGCGCACGAGTTGTCGTTGGTCGCCGGCCTCACCATGGTTTCGCATCTCGTCGCGAACGAGGTCGCGATCTACGGCGAGCTTGCGCGGCGCGGAGCGGCCTTGCGCAGCGGACTCGAGGAGATCGCGCGTGATCTCGCGGTTCCCGCCTGGATCAGCGGTTGGCCCAACGACGCGGTGGCCGGCAGCTCGATCTGCCACATCCGCTTCGGTCGCGAGCGCGGCGGACGGCCCGAATGTCCCGAGCAGATGGTCGGTGCCGGCGCTGCCCACCCCCTGGTCGACGACGATCTGTTGCGAGCAGCGCTCCTGATCGAGGGGGTGAACGTCCACAACGGACTTGGCGCGGCATCGGTGGCGCACGGGGACGCCGAGGTCGCGGCCACTCTCGCGGGCTATCGCCAAGTGCTGCAGCGTTTCCGGGCGTCGGGGCTATTCAACCGCTGAGTCCGATAACGCCCCGCGGAAGATCCTTCCGATCGAACGGAATCGGGCACCCAGACGATGGCGCGGACCGGTGCTCCCGCGGATCGTTTCGTTGGGTTCTGGGGCATGATCGTTGACCGATGGGTACGCAGCGACTTGCTTCTCGTCTTGGTGGTCTGACGGCGTCCGCCTTCGTCGCCTCGTGGCTCACGGTTTCGGCCAGCGGGCGAAACGGAGCCGGAGATCGCGCCGACGGCGTCGGATCGTCACGCCCGTCCGTCACGTGGGTGGTGGACGATGACGGTGCGGCGAACTTCAGCGACCTTCCGGAGGCCGTCCTTGCTGCGAGCGACGGCGATACCTTGGTCCTGCGCCCCGGTCGCTATCGCGCAGCGAGCGTGCATGGAAAAGGACTGCGCATCGTCGGCGCGGGCGCGTCATCGACCATCATCGAGCAGCGTGAGCAAGAGGGTCCGTTTTTCGCAGCGAGCGATCTCTCCCGCGGCCAAGCGCTGGTGCTCGCAAAGTTGACCGGCATCGGCCGCGGCCGATCGCTCGAGCTCACGCGGCTGCATGGACCGGTCGTCCTCGCCGACCTCGTCGTCGACGGCCGTGATGGCGCAAGGGGCCCCTACCTCGATCAGTGCCTCAATGCCTACCTGTCACGCGTTGCCGTCCTGCCGTCGTCCACCGCGCTCGACGTCGGCGACGGGTTGTCGGTGTCGCACGGCAACTACACCATGACGCAGGTGGTCGCGCTTGGCAGTCGCGGTGTCGACGCCAAGAGTCCACGCGGCCGGGCTCGGACCGGCGGCAGTGGTCTCGCTGCGATCGACTCCACCATCGAGTCGGCGCTCAGCGAGTGGGTCGGTGGCGACGGCGGGGCGGCGCTGTGGGACGTGTTCGGTCCGTTCTGCCCGGAAGCCGCGACAGCTGGCGCCGGCGGCGCCGCGATCGCGATTGCCGGCCGCTCCTCGTTGCGCGTCTTCGGCGACGGCCACCAGCACTTGGTCGGTGGCACCGGCGGAGCGGCGACCCGGAATCCATGGGAGCAGTGCTGGTCGTTCGCCGGCGACGGCGGGCCGGCACTGCGACTCGCTCCGGACATCGATCCGGCGCGCATTGTATTCGGCGGGATCGAGCTGAGCGCCGGCGCGGCGGGCGTCGGCGAGGAGCCGCGCGCCGGCAGGGCGGGTGTCGTGGTCGAACCGCTCGAACTCGAGCGCGCTCCCATCGCACCGCCGTGGCCGACGCTCTCGATCGACTCGGTTGCTGTCGTCGGCGGTCAAGTGAAACTGCGCGTCTTCGGGATCCCGGGTGATCGCGTCACGCTGCTGATCGGCCAGGAGTTGGTGGCGGTGACGGTGAAGAAGAACTTCGGTTTCCGGCTGCATGTGGGAGCAGCCGGGCAGCAGTCGCTGGTGCAGCCCGCGCCGATCGGCGCGAACGGGGTGCTTGCGATCGCGGTCGACCTGCCGCGCGATGCCGCGCTGGTGGGGCAGTGGTTCGCGGTCCAGGCGCTCGTGGCTCGTCGCCAGCTGGTCGTGCGCGCGACCTTCGTGACCAACTGCGACATGCTGGTCGTCGGCGACGGCATCGGTCGGGTGGTCGAGTCGGTGCAGGGCTGAATCGGCGCGACTGACGGGCCGGGCGGATCCGCGCATCGCGGACCCGCCCGGCCACGAACGAAAGTCAGTTGGTCGGGATCAAGGCACCGGTGGCCGGCATCGTCGTCGCCGGCTTCTTCTTACGGCCGCCGATGATCGTGAAGCCCTGCGCTCGATAGATGCGGATCTTGTTGCTGAGAGTTCGCGTCGTCAGACCGAGCAGCTTGCTCGCTGCCGTCCGATTGCCCTTGGTCTTCTCGAGCGAGCGCAGGATCATCTCGCGCTCCATCTCGGCGACCGTCATCCCGACTGCCTGCTCGAGCGCGCGGTCGCGCTCGCCCGGATTGACGATCGCGACGTGCTCGGGCATGAGCGTCTCGGCCGGATCAGCGAGCACCATGCGCTCGACGACCTGCCGCAGCTCCGCGACGTTTCCCGGCCAGTCGTGCGCGGAGAGCGTCGACACCGTCTCGGGCGCGATTCCGCGCACCGAGGTTGTGCCGTAGGCCGGCGACTCGCGCAGGAAGCGCTTGGCGAGGATGGCGATGTCGAACTTGCGGTCGACCAGGCTCGGCACCGTGACCACGTGGGTCGCGACGCGACGTAGGAGATCAGGCGCCATTCGCCCGGCCTGCACCTCCGACTGCAGATTGCGGCTGGACGTCGCCACGATCCGCACCGGGCAAATGAACGACCGTTGACCACCCATCCGCCGCATCTGACCGCCCTGCAAGAACCGGTAGAGCCGGTGCTGCACATCCATCGAGAGCGCCCAGATCTCCTCGAGCACCAGCGTGCCGCCCTGCGCCAGCTCGATCGAGCCGGCGACGGTCTCGTTGGCGCCCGGGAACGCGCCCGGCTCGTGGCCGAACAGCTCGCTCTCCTGCAGCGATCCCTGCGTGCGCGCGCACTTCATGGCGAGGAACGCGCCCGCCTTGCTCGGGCCCTTCTCGTGGATCAGGCGTGCGACCAGCGACTTGCCGCTGCCGCGCGGACCCTGCACGAGCACAGTGCCGCGCTCGGCAGCCACCTTGGCCGCGCGATCGACGACGTCTCGCATCCCACGCGGCTCGTTCAGCAATGCCTCGGCACTCTCGGCGCCGAACAGACGCTGCCAGATATGGTCGGCCTCGGCCTTCTGTCGCGCCGCCTCCTTGTAGCGCTGCAAGATCGCCGCCAGATGGCTGCGAGTCGCAGGCTTCAGCAGGAGCTCGTCGCCGCAGTCGACGAACGACTGCATGCGCTCGAGGTCGCGCGGCGCGATGCACAAGATCCGCGGCACCTTCGGTAGCAACGTACGCGACTTCTCGATGAGGTCGCGGACGTCCACCAGCGTCGGGTGGATCTCGAAGACGCAGCAATGCACCGGCCCCGCGCGGAGCAGCCGCGCCGCCTGCGCCACATCACGTGCGCGCAGGACCTGGTAACCCTCTTGGACCAGCAGTTGTTCCAACGACTCGCCTGGAGTGCCTTCTCGTTCCAGAACCAATACCCGCTCAATCGTCATCCGTGTCTCCCGCGTTCCCAGAACGCTGCTGCGTCTTGGGATCGGGACCGAGGGCTTCCTCCACCGCCGCAAGTCAGCGGCCCGCCCACAAGCGCGACGACCGGTGCCGCCGCGCGTGCGCTCCCTCGGTTCCGTCGAGAACGGGACGTAAGCTCCCGCCCTCGATGAGTTCCCTGCCTCCCCACCTGCCTCCTGGCGCGAACTGGATCGACACGCCCGGTCGACTTGCTGAAGCGATTTCCCGAATGAGCGGGGAACGCGAACTGGCGATCGATACCGAAGCGGATTCCTACTACGTCTATCGGGTCAAGGTCTGCCTGCTGCAGGTGTCGTCACGCACGGAAGAGTGGCTCATCGATCCGCTGGCGGGATTCGATTTGGCGCCGTTCGGTGAACTCTGCGCCGATCCGTCGATCCGCAAGGTGCTGCACGCGGCCAGCAACGACGTCGCGCTGCTGCGAAAGGTGCACGGCTTCCGCTTCGAGAACCTGTTCGACACCATGGTCGCCTCGCAAGTCCTCGGCCTGCGCCGGCCAGGCCTCGCCTCGCTGTTGCTCGAACGCTTCGGCGTCGAGCAGAAGAAGACCTACCAGACCTCGGACTGGGGCAAGCGCCCGCTCTCCGAGGGCCAGTTGCATTACGCCGCAGCGGACACCCGCTACCTGTTGCCGCTGCACGATCAACTGAAGGCCGAGCTCGAAGCGAAGGGGCGGCTCGAGGAGGCGTTCGAGGACTTCGGCAGGCTGTGCGAGTCGGAGCAGACCGAACGCGGGTTCGACCCCGATGCGTGGCAGCGCGCAGCCGGCGCGATCGAACTCGACCCACAGCGGATTCAGGTGCTGCGCGAGCTTTTCGTGCTGCGT
Organism: Planctomycetota bacterium; assembly: GCA_009691715.1. Taxonomy (GTDB): domain Bacteria; phylum Planctomycetota; class B15-G4; order B15-G4; family SIAN01; genus SIAN01. The sequence goes on along the minus strand of SIAN01000004.1, from coordinate 96,316 downwards.
GACGAGATTGCTTCGCGGCGGGACAAGGCGCCGCATCGGATCTTCCGCGACGACGCGTTGGTGGCGATCGCGCAGGTTGCGCCGCGCGGCCGCGCCGATCTCGCCCCGCTGCAGCGAATCGCCGGTTGGCAGCTCGAACGCGAAGCAGACGCCGTGCTGGACGCGGTCGCGCGTGGGCTGGCGCGGCCGCCGTGGGTTCGCGAGCGACGACGAGCGCGCGAGATCGAGGGCGAAGCGCCGCTCACCGAGCGGGAGCAGCGGCTGTTCGAGGCGCTGCGCCAGTGGCGGCGTGAGCGGGCCGGCTTGCGCGACGTCGAGGAGTCGCGCGTCGCCACCACCGGCACTCTGCGGGCGATCGCGCGCGAGGCCGAGCTGACCAAAGAACGGCTTGCGAGCGTCGTCGGGATGTCGCCGTTCCGCGTGCGGGAATACGGCGACGAGATCGTCGCCGTCGCCGCGAAGGTCGGCGAGGGCTGAGAGCGCCGCTCGGAACAAGGTTCTGGATCGCTGCGGTCCGCGGCAGTCACGCCACGGCGTCGGCGCGGCCGAAAGATCGTTCGGCGGTGCGGCGCGAAGTGGCGTCGGACCGGGCGTCGTGCGGTGGGGGTGCTTCCCCTCGACGCGACATGGGGCTAATCAGGGTGCGGCAACGCCGCTTCACCCCGATCCCCTCCCGGGCTGCGGCGTTTCGTTTCGAGCGGAGGTGGAACCGGAAGTTGAACGGTGGACGGGAGGTTCGGCTCGAAGTCCACATCGGAAGTGCAGACCGGAAGTGCAGGACAATCCGGCAGTAACAACACGCAGGACGGAGACAACGAAGACCAGCGCCTGGCCCGACGCGCCGCGGCAACGCAGCGCGCTGGGTGACGAGGTGGGAGCGCATCGAAAGTATCGGCGGATCGCTCCCGAGGCTGCATCAGGGCCTCCGACGCCGGCCACAAAGCCCGCGAGCAATCGCGGAGGGAAACGGCCGACGAACTGATGGACGACGCGAGTCGTCCTCGCACCGCAAGTCTCCGTCCCGGCGCAGATTTCAAGCGCAGACAGGAACGCTGGCGCACTCGTGGCGCAGGTCGCAGGCCTTCGTGGGTCGCGACCGCGCCGCGGCGGCGTCGGCGGTGCGGTCGTCGTCTCGCACGACGGTCGCCGGGAGACTTGCGAACCATGTGCGGAATCGTGGGGATGGTGACGGCCGGTCGCGACATGGCGGCCGACCTCGTCGGCGGCATCCGCCGGCTCGAGTACCGCGGCTATGACTCGAGCGGCGTTGCGCTGCTGAACGGCAAGGGCATCGTCGTGGCGAAGGACATCGGTGGGCCGAGCGATCTGGTCGGCAAACGGACCTTCGAGGGGTTGCACGGGTCGACCGGCATCGCTCACACGCGCTGGGCGACGCATGGCGGAGTCACCCAGAAGAACGCCCACCCGCACCTCTCCTGTGATGGACAGGTCGCGGTCGTTCACAACGGTGTGTTGTCCAACTACCGCGAGCTCCGCGCCGCACTTGAGCTCCGCGGACACTCTTTCAAGAGCGAGACCGACACCGAGGTCTTCGCCCACCTGATCGAGGAGAAGCTGAAGAAGGGAGTTCCGCCGCGCGATGCGGTGCGCGCCTCGGTGCTCGAACTCGAGGGAACCTACGCCTTCGCCGTCGTGATCCACTCGCAGCCCGACCGCCTCTGGGCCTTGCGCAAGGAGAGCCCGCTGGTCGTCGGCTTCGGCGCCGATCGCACGATCATCGCGTCCGACCCTTTGGCGCTGGCGTCGTTCTGCCCCGAGGTCCTCTACCTCGACGACGGCGAGATGGTCGAAATCTCGAGCGACGGAGCGAAGGTCTGGAAGATCGAGTCCGGTCTTTCGGTGGATCGCGCCCGGTGCAAGCTCGAGGGCGACTTCGCGGTGCCTGAACGCGGCGCCTACCCGCATTTCATGCTGAAGGAGATGGCCGAGGCGACGATCGCCGTCCGCACGGCTCTCTGCAGCGATCCCAATGCAGTCACCCGCGGCGCCGAAAAGTTGCTCGCCGCGGAGCGCGTCTTCTTCACCGGCATGGGCACCGCCTACCACATGGCGATCTTCGGCCACCAGCTCGTCGCGCAATGGGCGAAGCGTTTCTGCCCGGTCGTGACCGCCGACGAGCTGCCGGGACTGGTGTTCTTCGAGCCGGGAGACCTTGTGATCGGCGTTTCGCAGTCGGGCGAGACTTACGACACGATGCGCGCAGTGCGGGCCGCGAAATCCGCGGGTGGCGGGACGCTCGGCATCGTGAACGTCGCCGGCAGCTCGATGGCGCGCGAATGCGACCAGGCGCTGCTGCAGGGCGCCGGACCCGAAATCGCCGTCCTAGCTACCAAGAGCGCGTTGTCGCAGGCGGTCGTCGCCGCCCGACTCGCGCTCGAAGCGGGTCGGCTGTCGGGTGGACTGTCGAAGGAGCGCCATGCCGAGCTGCTCGCCGAATTGAACGGCTTGCCCGCGCTGCTCGACGAGTGGCGCCCGAAGATCGAGCGCGACTGCCAGGAGGCGGCCGCGCGCTTCCTCGGACTCGAGAAGTGGTTCTTCCTCGGCCGCGGCTTGTTTGCCTCGATTGCGCAGGAAGGTGCGCTCAAGTTCAAGGAAGTGACCTATCGCCACGCCGAAGGGATGGCCGCCGGGTTCCTCAAGCACGGCACGATCTCGTTGATCGACAGCGAGATGGGCACGGTGATCTTCGTCCCGCCGACGTCGGCCGGCGAGCTTCGCGCGATGACGATCTACGCGCTCGAAGAGGTGCGAAGCCGCGGCGGGCCGCTGCTCGCGGTCGGCGCGCTGAATGAATCGGATCGCCGCCACGTCGACGCTGTGATCGGTACTTCCGGCAAGGGCGAGCTCTCCGACGCCTTCCTGCAGATCGTCGCCGGCCAGTACCTTGCCTACTACACCGCGCGCGCACTCGGTCGCGACATCGATCGACCGCGCGCGCTTGCGAAGAGCGTCACGGTGCCGTAGCCAACTGCGAACGCGCGCCGAGTGCCGCGGTTCGCGCGAACCGACGCGATGCCCACCCGTTCGTCCATGGCGTCCCTCGAACCGAGGAGCCTGCCATGAAGCCGATCCACTCTTCGCGTCTCGTTCCTGTCGCCGTCGCGATGGTCGACGCGCGGCCCTTCGACACGCGGCCCTTCGACACGCTCGCACCCGAGCGTCGCACGCTGCGCGCGATGCTCTTTTCGGTGCCATGGTTCACGATCTCGGCGCTGTTCCACGTCATGTTGATTGCGCTGCTCGCGGTCGTCTACGTCGGCCGCGCGAAGCAAGTCGAGCCGTCCGAGTTCGGAACCTTGCACGCCGTACGAGTCGCGCCGCCGATCCTGCCGCTGCCCGACGTGCCTCCGCCGCCGATGGTCCGCGACAACGTGCCCGCGCTCGCCGACGCGCCGCCGGGACCGGAGACGATCCACGACGACTACATTCCGGATGCGGCGCCGGGCGATCTCGGCGAATTCATCGCCGGCCAGGACGATCCGACTCTCGATCCCGGTGTCCTCTACCCCGAAGGCGAGCCCTTCGACGGCGAGCTCACCGGTGCACCCGGCGGCACTCCGATCGGCGTCGGCAGGGTCGGCCACACCGGACTCGCGCCCTCCGCGCTCGCGACTTGGCGCGTGGGTCGCGGCCGCAAGGGTGGGGGAGGCCACGGCGGCAACGGAGACGGCGGTCTAAGTGGCGGGCCGCCGCGCGCGTGGACCGAGTCGACGCTCGCCGCGCTCGTCTGGCTCGCGCGCCATCAGTCTCCGGACGGAAGCTGGGATTGCGACGGCTTCAGCGCGCAGTGTCAGGGCGAGGCGTGCAGCGGAAAAGGCAACCCCGGCAACGACGTCGGCGTGACCGGACTCGCGCTGCTCTGCTTCCTCGGCGCCGGCCACACCCAGCAAGAAGGCCTGCCGCGTTTCCGCTCCGTGGTGTCGAACGGACTGCGCTGGCTCCGCAGCGTGCAGGACGAGGACGGTGTCTTCGGCAGCCGTTCGGGGCAGCACTACCAGTACAGCCACGCTTGCGCGTCCTTGGCGATGGCCGAGGCGTATGGGATGACCGGTGCCATCCTGCTGCGCGACCCCGCGCAACGCGCGATCCACTGGATCCAGCGCTCGCGCAACCCCTACCGTGCCTGGCGCTACGACTCCGCCGACGGCGACAACGACACGTCCGTGACCGGCTGGATGACGATGGCGCTCAAGTCCGCCGCGATGGCCGGCCTCGAGATCGAGACTTCCGCGCTGCGCGACGCCGCGAGCTACGTCGACGACATGACCGACGACGCCGGCCGCACCGGCTACCAGAACCCAGGCGGCTTCTCGGCGCGAATCCAAGGCCCCGACACGGAACGCTTTCCCGCCGAGCGCAGCGAGTCACTCACCGCCGTCGGCCTCGTGACGCGGATCTTCGCCGGCCGCACTCTCGCCGACGATCCCGCGATCAAGCGCGGCGCCGACCTGCTGCTGGCGACGCGCCCGAAGTGGAACGAGCCTGACATCGACTTCTACTACTGGTACTACGGCACGCTCGCGCTCTTCCAGGTCGGCGGCAACCACTGGGAGCAGTGGCGCAAGTCGCTCGCGACCGAGCTCGTCGCCCACCAGCACCTCGATCGCGACCGCGACGACTACGGTTCTTGGGACCCGATCGACCCCTGGTCATCCGAAGGCGGCCGCGTCTACTCGACTGCGCTCAACTGTCTCTGCACCGAGGTCTACGACCGTTATCCGCGAGTGTTCGGCACCAAGCTCGCCGCCGACGCAAAGTCGCAGCCCGCCTCCACCCAACCGAAGTAGCCGCGCGCTGCGCAGCAGCCGCGCCCGCTCTGCAGCGCCCTTGAAACGACCGCGAGCCGTCCGCTCCCGCGCCCAGCTCGCCTTGGTCGTCTCCTCATCTGTCCACGGGAAATGAGCTGCGAGGCGCGCCGCGCCTCGTCAGCTCCATTTCCCCGTTGGGGCTGCGAGCTCCGCTCGCCAGCCCCAACCCAAGCTCAGCGGCGGCCCTTCGCGGCCTTTCGCTTCACGGACCGCGTCCCGGCCGTCCGCTGCAGCGCGCTCTTCTCCCGCAACGCCGCCTGCGCCGCGGCCACCCGCGCGATCGGCAACCGGAACGGCGAGCAGCTCACATAGTCGAGTCCGGTCTCGTGGAAGAACTGGATCGACGCCGGATCGCCGCCGTGCTCGCCGCAGATGCCGATCTTCAGGTTCGGCTTCACCGCGCGGCCGCTGGCCGTGGCCATCGCCACCAGCTGCCCGACGCCCTTCACGTCGAGGCTCTGGAACGGATCGAAGGCATAGATCTCCTGCTTCAGATACGGCTCGAGGAAGCGGCCCGAGTCGTCACGCGACAGGCCCATCGCCGTCTGCGTCAGGTCATTGGTGCCGTAGCTGAAGAACTCCGCCTCGCCGGCAATCTCGCCCGCGGTCAGCGCCGCACGCGGCACCTCGATCATGGTGCCGACCAAGTAGCTGAACCTCGCGCCGCGCTCCTTCATGACCTCGACCGCGACGCGCCGCACGACCGCGGCCTGCAGCCTGAACTCTTTCAGCGTGCCGACCAGCGGGATCATCACCTCGGGATTGACCGCACCGCCCGCCGCCTTCACCTCGCACGCCGCCTCGAAGATGGCGCGCGCCTGCATCTCGGTGATCTCGGGATAGACGATGCCGAGCCGGCAACCGCGGAAGCCCAGCATCGGGTTGAACTCGTGCAACTCCGCGACCTTCGCGGCGATCTTCTGCCAGTCGACGCCCAACGTCGCGCCCAACTCCTGCTGGTCCTTTTCGGTGTGTGGGAGGAACTCGTGCAGCGGCGGGTCGAGCGTCCGCACCGTGACCGGTCGCCCCGCCATCGCCTTGAAGATCGCGACGAAGTCGGCGCGCTGGATCGGCAGCAGCTTGGCGAGCGCCGCCTTCCGCTCTTCCGCGGTTGCGGCGAGGATCATCTGCTGCACGTGCTCGATCTTGCCGGCGCCGAAGAACATGTGCTCGGTGCGGCACAGCCCGACGCCCTCGGCGCCGAACGCCACCGCGTTGTCGCACTGGTCGCCCTGATCGGCGTTCGCGCGCACGCGCATCCGACGATGCTTGTCCGCCCAGCCGAGCAGCTTGGCGTAGCTCTGGTAGGTCGGGGATTCGGCAGCGGGCAGCGACTTCTCGATGACGACGCGATGCACCTCGCTCGGCCGGGTGGCGATCGCGCCCGCGATCACCTCGCCGGTGTTGCCGTCGATCGAAAGGAAGTCGCCGGCCTTCAGCACATGGCCACTCCCCGCGAGCGTGCCGGCCGCGTAGTCGATCGCGAGTTCGCCACAGCCGACGACGCAGACCTTGCCCATCTGCCGGCCGACCAGCGCCGCGTGCGACGTCGTGCCGCCGCGCGACGTCAGGATCCCGAGCGCGGCGTTCATCCCCTCGATGTCTTCGGGAGAAGTTTCGATCCGGACCAGGATCACCTCTTCGCCGCGCCGCTTGCGCTCGAGCGCGTCCTCGGCGGAGAAGGTGATGCGCCCGCATGCAGCGCCCGGACCTGCGGGCAGTCCCTTGCCGAGCAGCCGTCCGGCGTCGAGCGCCGACTTCTTCTCGTTGCCGTCGAACACCGGCCGCAGCAGTTGGTTCAGCGACTCCGGGTCGATGCGCAGCAGCGCCGCCTGGTCGGTGATCAGCTTCTCGTTCACCATGTCGACTGCGATGCGCACGGCCGCGAAGCCGGTGCGCTTGCCGGTGCGCGTCTGCAGCATCCAGAGCTTCCCGCGCTGGATGGTGAACTCGACGTCCTGCATGTCGCGGTAGCGCTTCTCCAGGATCTTGCGCACGCGATCGAGCTGCGCGTAGACCTTCGGCATTTCGGCCGCAAGCTCGGAAATCGGACGCGGCGTCCGCGTGCCGGCCACGACATCTTCGCCCTGCGCGTTCAGCAGGTACTCGCCGTAGAACGCCGGGTCGCCGCTCGAAGGGTCGCGGGTGAAGGCGACGCCGGTGCCTGAGTTCTCGCCCATGTTCCCGTAGACCATGGAGCAGATGTTGACGGCGGTTCCCAGGTCGCTCGGGATGCGATTCAGCCGGCGATAGACGATCGCGCGTTCGGTGTTGGCCGACGCGAAGACGGCGCCGATCGCGGCCCACAGCTGCTTCACCGGATTCTCGGGGAAGCTCTTGCCGGTGCGCGCCTTGATCTCGGCCTTGAAGGTCGCGACCAGCGCCTTCAGGTCATCGACCGTGAGCGCCGAGTCGAGCTCGACGCCACGCTCGTGCTTCTTCGCCTCGAGCAGGAGTTCGAACGGGTCGCGTACCTGCGAGCTCGCCGGCTTCATGCCGAGGACCACGTCGCCGAACATCTGCACGAAGCGACGGTAGCAGTCCCACGCGAAGCGCGGGTCCTTGCTCCGCGCGGCGAGCCCCTCGACCGTGACGTCGTTCAGCCCGAGGTTCAGCACCGTGTCCATCATCCCGGGCATCGAAATCTTCGCGCCCGAGCGCACCGACACGAGCAGCGGGTTCTTGCGGTCGCCGAACTTGGCGCCCATCTCCTTCTCAACCCGCTTCATCGCCTTGGCGACGAGCATGTCGAGCCTCGGCGGATACTTGCCGCGGTGCGCCGTGACGTAGCCGCAGACACCGGTCGAGATGGTGAAACCCGCCGGCACCGGCAGGCCGATCCGATCCATCTCCGCGAGCCCGGCGCCCTTGCCGCCGAGCACGTCCTTCATCGTGCCGTCGCCGTCCGCGTCGCCACCGCCGAAGTACCAGACCTGCCGATCCTTGACCGACCGTTGCGTCACTGCTGCCATCGTGTCCTCGATTGCTTTCGCGCGTCGTCGCGCGCGGGACCAAGAAGGACCATGGACGGCCCTTCGCTGCGCGTCTGCCCCAACCGCCCGGTCGGCGCAAAACGGCGGGCCAGATTGGCGACGCTCACTGTCAGGCGCAAGCGCGAGCGGGGCCGGTCAGCCGTTCACCGGAGAAGCTGCGCGCTCCCAGATCAGCTCGTCGAGGTCGAGTTCGGTGAAGCTCGCGACGGCTGGCAACGGCAACGAGAAACGCGCGCGGGTCACGCCGAGTTCGGTCGCACCGAGGCTCGGCGCGAGATCGGTCGCGTCGAGGGTGCGGCGAAGTGGCGCTGGCGCTGGCTCGGTCTTGAGTGTCGGCGCATTGGTCGCGTCGATCGCCGTCGGCAAGGCGAGCTTGAACCGCCGGACCAGCGCGATGCGCGCGGCGCCGCGGACCGCGAGCTTGGCCGCGACCGCCGCAGGCAGTCCGAGATCGACCACGAGTCGTCCCGCCCGCCCGAGCGGGGCGATCGCGACCACGCAGTTCGTGCGGTCAAGCGGGAAAGCGCGCGCGTCGTCGCCTTCCGCCGCGAACAGCAGCAGCGTCGGCTCCAGCTCGAAGGCGAGTCGCAGCCCGTGCCCGTGCAGCACATAGTCGAGTGTCGGAGGCGTGCGCGCGGTCTCGCCCGGCACCACTCCCGCGCTCTCGATCGGCAATCCGGCCAGGAGCGGCGGGCGGGCGGGAGCGAGGCGTCCGACGACGTTGTCCCCAAGATCATTCCGCCGCAGGACGAAGCGGCCGACGGCTCCGAACGGCGCGAACAGGCGCGCACGCTCGAGGCTCCACGCCTGTTGCGTGAGCCCCTGCGCCTTGACGTTTCGAGCGAAGCAGTCGTATTCGGCGAATTCGTCGTCATGGGCGAACGCCGACTGGAACGTTGCGACCGTCGCCTCCGGTGTCGAGTAGTCGGTCGGATGGCAGACGACGCAGGCTGACGTGAGGAAAGCGGACAGCAAGGCAAGTCGAGTGCGCAGGCGCACGGTCAGCTCCGAGGCGGGGTCGCATCGCTGCAGCGGAGGAATCGGGTCACCGCGCCGCGCGCGCTTCCTACTACAATCTGCCGCCCGCGCGAAACGACGGGAGCGACACTCTGGAAGCGACGGAACGGTCGGAGTACCGCGTGTCCGACGCAACCAAGCCGCCGAGGCGAACTCCCTCGACCATGCCGCCTGCCGCGAGATCGACTGCCGCCCGCTGCCGTGCCCGCCTGCTCCGCTCGGCGCCGCGCAGTTCGCCCGGCGCCGGAGTGCCACGATGAGCCGCCAAAAGCTCGGGGAGATGCTGCTCGCCGCCGGCAGCGTCACCGAACAGCAGCTTCGCGACGCGCTCCAGCAGCAGCGGGCGAAGCGAATGAAGATCGGCGAGATGCTGATCGCGATGGGGGCGACCGACGAGGTCACGGTGGCGCGCGCGCTGGCGCGGCAAGCCGGGCTGCCGTTCGTCGACCTTGACAACCAAAAGTTCGACAAGGGGCGGATCACGCCGGCGCTGTTGGCGAAGGTGCCGAAGGAGACGGCCGCGCGGCTGCGGCTGGTCCCGCTGATGGAGAAAGACGGGAAGCTGGTGGTCGCCGTCGACGATCCGGCGACTGCGCTCCAGCTCGACGACCTTTCCTTCGTGCTGAACGCGGAGGTGACGGCGGCGCTGGCGACCGCGACGGCGGTGGCGAAGAAGATCAAGGAGCACTACGGCGTGGCGGTCGCGGCCGGAGCAGCGCCGCCGCAGGCCGCGGTCGCGCTCACCTCGGGCGACAACGACGACGACGCGCCGATCATCCGGCTGGTGCAGCAGATGATCGAGGGCGCGCACAAGGCGCGCGCCAGCGACATCCACGTCGAGCCGCAGAACGAGCGGCTGCGCGTGCGCTACCGCATCGACGGACTGCTGCGCGAGGTCGCCTCGCACCCGCACCACCTGCACGCGCCGCTCCTGTCGCGGTTGAAGATCATGGCCGGCATGGACATCGCCGAGCGGCGCAAGCCGCAGGACGGCCGCATCCTCTCCAAGATCGAAGGGCGCGACCTCGACCTGCGCGTCTCGGTCCTGCCGAGCAGCCACGGCGAATCGATGGTGATGCGTCTCCTCGACAAGGAGCGCGGCCTCGTCTCGCTCACCGAACTCGGCTTCGGCGACAAGGACTTCGACCGCTTCAAGCGGATCATCGCGCGCCCGAACGGGATCGTGCTGGTCACTGGACCGACCGGCTCCGGCAAGACGACGACGCTCTATGCGGCGCTGAAGGACTTGAACCGCGCGGACCGGAAGCTGATCACGGCCGAAGATCCGGTCGAGTACCAGATGCCCGGCATCAACCAGTGCCAGGTCCATTCGCGCATCGGGCTCACCTTCGCGCGGATCCTGCGGGCGATGCTGCGGCAGGCACCGAACGTGATCCTGGTCGGCGAGATTCGCGACAAGGAGACGGCCGAGGTCGCGATCCAGGCGTCGCTCACCGGGCACCTGGTCTTCTCCACGCTCCACACCAACGACGCGCCGTCGGCGCTGACGCGACTGGTGGAGATGGGCGTGCCGCCGTTCCTGGTGAGCGCGTCGGTCACAGCGGTGATGGCGCAGCGGCTGGTGCGGACGCTGTGCAAGGAGTGCCGGCAGCCGGCGCCCATCGACGAGGTCGAGCTCGCCGCACTGCAGATCAAGCCGGAGCAGGCGCAGGGTGCGTCACTGTCGCGCGAGCGCGGCTGCGATCTGTGCGAGCGCACCGGATTCAAGGGACGCAAGGGGATCTACGAGCTGCTCGAGATGGACACGCGGCTGCGCGAGATGACCTTCCGCGGCGAGCCGCACATGAAGATCCGCGAGGAGGCGATCGCGGCCGGGCGCATGTCGACGCTGCTCGAAGACGGGCAGCGCAAGGTGTTGTCGGGGATTACCAGCGTGCGCGAAGTGTTGCGCGTCATCGCCGGCAACGAGTGAGGCACGACCGAAGATGGCGACTCCTAAGGAACTGCTCGAAACGTGCGTGCGCGAGGGTGCATCCGACCTCCACGTGACGGTCGGCCGTGCGCCCGTGCTGCGCAAGCACGGTCGCCTGGTCGATGTCCCGGGTTGCGCCGTGCTCGCCGCCGCCGACACCGAGGCGTTCGTCCAGGCGATCGCTCCCGAACGCAGTTGGAAGGAGGCGCTCGAAGTCGGCTCGGCCGACTTCGCCATCCTGCACAGCGCCGAGGCGCGCTTCCGCATCAACGTCTACAAGCAGAAGGGATTCTGGGGCGCCGCCTGCCGCCTGATCCCGACTCGCCTGCTGAGCTTCGGTGAGCTCGGCCTGCCGGACAACGTGAAGGACCTCATCACGCGACCGCGCGGACTGCTGTTGGTGACGGGACCGACCGGTTCGGGCAAGACCACGACGCTTGCGGCGATGGTGAACTACCTGAACGAGAACTTCGATCGCCACATCGTCACGATCGAAGATCCGGTCGAGTACTACCACTCGCACCACAAGTCCGTGATCATGCAGCGCGAGATCGGCGTTGATGTGCCGACCTTCTCCGAAGGCATGCGCCGCGCGTTGCGCCAGGATCCGAACGTGATCCTGCTTGGCGAGATGCGGGACCTCGAGACGATCTCGGCCGCCATCACCGCCGCCGAGACCGGCCACCTCGTTCTCGCCACGCTGCATACGACCGGTGCTGCGCGCACCGTCGATCGCATCATCGACGCGTTCCCGACCGAGGCGCAGGAGCAGATCCGGGCACAGCTGTCGGTGTCGCTGATCGCGGTGATCTCGCAGTCGCTGCTGTCGCGCAGCGACAAGCCTGGCCGCGTCGCCGCATTCGAGATCATGGTGATGACGCCGGCGGTCGAGAACCACATCCGCAAGAACGAGACGTTCAAGATCCCGTCGACGATCCAGACCTCGCGGCGCCTCGGGATGATCCTGCTCGACGACCATCTCCTGGAATTGTTCAAGGCCGGCAAGATCGACCGCGACACCGCTCTGCGCACGGCGCAGCAGCCCAAAGACCTCGAGCCGAAGCTCGTCTGAGCGCGGGAGCAGCAATGTCGGCGCCGCGACGCAAGCTGATCGGTCAGATCCTGAAGGATCAGCGTTGGATCCATGAGGGTCACGTGCAGGAGGCGCTCGCGATCCAGCGCGAGAAGGGCGGCCCGATCGGCCGGATCCTGATCTCGCTCGGCCGGCTCACGCCGAGCCAGTTGAATCTCGGGCTCGGCATCCAGCAGGGCTTCGAGGTGGTCGACCTCGACGCGGCGACGATCGCGCCGGAGGTCGTCAAGCGCGTCGATGCCTCGTCGGCCGCCGTCTTCAAAGTGGTGCCGGTCAAGGAGGAGGACGGCACGCTCTGGGTTGCGCTCGCCGATCCGCTGAACGTCCACTTCCTCGACGAGTTGCGCGTGCTGTCCGGCTGCGAGGTGCGCGGCATGATCGCCGACGCCGACGCGATCGAGCGCAAGCTGAAGCAGATCTATGGCGACGCCGGGGCGGGCGTGTCGATGAAGGGCGTGCTCGATGAGGTGCGGAAGGGCGGGCCGATCGACGCCTCCGACAAGGAAGCCGCTGCGCACGCCGCGCCGGTCGTCAAACTGCTGAACTTCATCCTGTTCCAGGCGATCCGCGACACGGCGTCCGACATCCACTTCGAGCCGTTCGAGCACGAGTTCAAGGTGCGCTACCGCGTCGACGGCGTGCTCTACGAGATGGAGCCGCCGCCGCTGTCGCTGGCGATCCCGCTGATCTCGCGGGTGAAGGTGATGGCGAACCTCGACATCGCCGAGACGCGCGTGCCGCAGGACGGGCGAATCGAGTTGGCGATCGGCGGCAAGGCGGTCGACCTGCGCGTCAGCACGCTGCCGACGCTGCACGGCGAGTCGTGCGTGCTGCGCGTGCTCGATCGCAGCGTCGTCGCGCTCGACCTGTCGCGCATCGGGCTCACCGAAGCTGATAAGAAGACGATCGACGGTCTGCTCGACAAACCGCACGGGATCGTGCTGGTCACCGGGCCGACCGGCTCGGGCAAGACGACCACGCTCTATTCGATGCTGAACCAGACCAACGACCCATCGATGAAGATCATCACGACCGAAGATCCGGTCGAGTACGACCTCGAAGGCATCGTCCAGATCCCGATCAACGAGGAGATCGGCGTCACCTACGGCGCGGTGCTGCGCACGATCCTGCGCCAGGATCCCGACATCATCCTGGTCGGCGAGACGCGCGACCTCGAGACCGCGAAGATCGCGATCGAGGCATCGCTCACCGGCCACCTGGTCTTCTCGACGCTTCACACCAACGACGCGGCGTCGGCGGTCGTGCGACTGATCGACCTCGGCATCCCGTCCTACCTGCTGGCGGCGACGCTGAACGCGATCGTCGCACAGCGCCTGGTGCGCCGGATCTGTCGCAACTGTCGCAAGGAGTACGAGCCGGGACCCGAGGTCGCCGCGCAGATCGAGATCGATCCGGCCGAGCTGAAGGGGAAGCGGTTTGCGTTCGGTGAGGGGTGCGAGGAGTGTGGCCGCACCGGTTACAAGGGACGCGTCGCGGTGTTCGAGATCCTGGTGATCACTCCGCGGCTGCGTCGTGCGATCCTCGAAAACTGGCCGCAAGGACAGCTGCGCACCCTCGCGGTCGAGGAGGGGATGCTGCCGTTGCGCGACGCGGGCGTGCGGCGCATCTTCGAGGGTGTGACGACGGTCGAGGAGATCGTGCGCGAGACCTTCATCGAGGGTTGAGCCGGACGTTCGGATCGCAACATCCGGATGGCAAACGCGGACTGGAGACGAGCGACGTGCCTGACAAGATCCAGCGCAAGAGCGGCGGCATGAGGCCGGAGCCGGAACGCGCGAGCGGGCCGGCGGAGCTGCTCGGCACGGTCAAGAAGCGCCGCAGGTTCGGCGGTGTCAAGCGCAAGGTGCTGGTGCAGTTCACTACGCAGCTCGCCACGCTGCAGGGCGCAGGATTGCCGATTGTGCGCTGCCTCCGGGTGCTCGCGTCGCAGCAGCGGCCTGGGCCGTTCCGCGATGCGGTCTCAGCGGTCGGCGACGATGTCGAGGGCGGCGACTCGCTCTCTGCGGCGCTCGGCAAGCACTCGCACTACTTCGATCCGCTCTACCTCAACATGGTCAAGGCGGGCGAGGCCGGCGGCATCCTGGAGCAGATCCTCGAACGCCTGGCGATCTTCGCCGAGAAGTCCGATTCGATCCGCACCAAGGTCAAGGGCGCGCTCACTTACCCGATCTGCGTGATGGGCTTCGCCGGGCTGGTCGTGATCTTCGTCATGGTGTTCGTGGTGCCGAAGTTCCAGGAGGTGTTCGAGTCGCTGAATCAGGACCTGCCGCCGCTCACCCAGGCGCTCCTCGACGGCGCCGAGATCATGAAGAGCTACTGGTGGGCGGGGCTGCTGCTGATCGGCGGCCTGGCGGGCGGCCATCTCCTGGCGATGCGCACGTACGGCTACAAGAAGATCATGCACCGCCTCGGGCTGCGGGTCCCGGTCGCCGGGATCCTGGTGAAGAAGACGATCGTCGCCCGCTTCGCGCGCACGTTCGGGACGCTGCTCGGTGCCGGCGTGCCGATCCTCGATGCGCTGTCGATCATCCGCGACTCGATCACCCACGTGATCGTTGGCGAGGCGCTCGACTCGGTGCACAAAAACATCAAGCAAGGCGAGACGATCACGCAGCCGATGGCGGAGAGCGGCGTCTTCGACGACCTCGTGGTCAACATGATCGACGTCGGCGAACAGTCGGGCAACCTCGACCGCATGCTCTTGAAGGTCGCCGATGCCTATGAGCGCGAGGTCGACGACTCGGTCTCGACGCTGTTCCGGGTCATCGAGCCGATCATCATCCTGTTCCTCGCGGTGGTGGTCGGCACGATCGTGGTGGCGTTGTTCCTCCCCATCCTCAAGGTGATGGACGGACTGTCGTCGCAAAAGTGAGCCTTCGCGCCCGCATCCTGCTCTCGATCGCAGTCGTGAACCTCGCGGTCACGGCGTTGCTCGCGATTTGGATGCTCGACGACCTGCGCGAGCGGGACGAGGCGGCGCAGCAGAAGGCGCAGGAGCGGGAGAGCCGGATTTTCTCGCAGTTCGAGGCGGCCTTCGACGGTTACCTCAGCGTCGACTTGCGTGCCGATGAGCGGAAGGGCGTCGCGAAGGCCATCCAGCAGCTGCGTTTTCATCCGCTCACGAGCCTGGTCCACAGCGGGTTCATCCGCGAAGGGCTGATCTGGAAGGACTCGCGCGTCGAGCCTTCTGCCGGATCCGTGCCGTCGGACGCGCTGCTGCTCAACTTTCCGGGTGCCAAGCGGCGATCGCCGGGCTTCAGCGTGCTGCGAGCCCAGCGCCTGATGGTCGAGGCGATCGACCGTGGCACCATCGTGCGCGACCCCCTCCGGCACGGATATGTCGCGGCGCCGATCCGCAGCTCCGCTTCGGACGGGCGGCGCCCCGACGCGCCGATCTGGGGCGCCGGCTACTTCCTGCTCGACGTGTTGGCGGAGCCGGAACTCACGCCGTCGTTCCAGCCGCGCACGCTGCTGCTCGGGATGGGAGCCGGCACGTTCCTGCTGCTGGCCTTCACCTGGTTCTTGCTCGAGCGCAGCGTGCTCCAGCCCTTGGCCGAGCTGTCGGCGGGGGCGGCGCGGGTCGCGGTGCGCGCCTACGAGACGCCGGTGCCGGGAGCGGGTGGCGACGAGATCGGCGCCGTCGTCAGCAGCTTCAACGAGATGATGGGACAGGTGCGCGATGCCGACGCCCGCTTGTCGGAGAGAGTCGCCGAGGCGACGCGCCGCGCCGAAGAGCATGCGCGCGGATTGATCATCGCGCAGAGGCTGGCAGCGACCGGGACACTCGCGTCGGGGATCGCGCACGAGATCAACAATCCGCTCGGCGGGATGTTGAACGCCGCGCTGCGACTCAAGTCCGACGCCGAACGCGAGGGGGCTTCGGGCGCGCCGCGCGTGCGCTACCTCCGCCTGCTGGTCGACGGATTGATGCGGATCCAGGGCATCGTCAAGCGAGTGCTTCACTTCACTCCGCGGCACGTCGACCCGGTCGTCGTCTCCGTGCTCGAGATCGTCCGGCGTGCCGTCGCGTTCACGGATCACCCGGCCAAGCGCGCGGGCGTGGAGATCGTGATCGCGGGGGACGAATTGCCGGTCCTGGTCGAGCCGGGTGAGATGCAGCAGGTCTTCCTCAATCTGCTGCTGAACGCCGTCGATGCGATCGCGGCGCACGCGAAGCGCGGGCGGATCACCGTTTCAGCGGTGGCGTTCGAGGGGCGAGCGCGGGTCATCGTTGCCGACGACGGCCCCGGCATGACTCTTGAGCAGCAGGAACGCTGCTTCGACCTCTTCTTCACGACCAAGGACCCTGGCAAAGGGACCGGGCTTGGCCTTTCGGTGGCACACCACATCGTGCTGCAGCACGGGGGGAGTTTGAGTGTCGCGTCGACCGCCGGGGCGGGCACCGCGTTCACGGTGAGTCTGCCGCTCGGGAAGGGCTGATCTCCCCCAGCGGCGCCCCGGGGCGCGGCCGCGGCCGCAGGCGTGGGCCGATCGTTCGTAATCGCGCCGCGATCGTTGTCGAAAGCCGGTGCGAAAAGCGGTGCTAACTCGGGTGGTGTTCGCCGCCGCGTCCGACCCGCCGCAGATTCCCTGTTGCGGGGGACCTCCCCACGCAGGGCAGAATCGGCGGCGCGCCCTCCTCCCCCGGGGTTACCTGCGGATGGCGGCAGTTGTAGGAATCGCCGTGAACCCTCGCCGCACCGCACTCCTGTTGGTCGCCGTCGCTCTCGTCAGTCTGGTGGGCTTCGCCCGCTGGCCAGAGCCGTCGCCCTCCGTGCGCGGGAGCAACCTGCTGATCCATTCGACCATCGGGGGTGCGAGCGCGTTCCTCTGGGTCGTCGATCCGGAGACGCGCAACCTCGCCGTGTACGAGGCGATGCCTGGAGAGAATGGCGGGCTCAGGCTGCTTGGTGCGCGCAAGATCGAGCACGACCTCGAATTGAAGAAGTATCGCGACCTGTCGGTCTACAGCGCTGAAGAGTTGGCGCGGCTGAAGGGGGTGATCGACACGCGGGCGATCGACACAGGGGCGACAGCTCCGAGTGGTGGCAAGAGTCCTGAATCGAACGCAGCAGACAAACGCGACGGGAGCTAAGCTCCCGCGCCGACCTGGCAACGACACGCCCGATCGCGGGTCGACGCGCGTGGTGCGCGTGGCTCGACCGTCCGGGTTCTGAAACAACGAATCCTGCTTCGGAGGTCTTCTTTCGTGGCTGACGAATTCATCTCATTCGACAAGGTGATGCGCGACCTCGCGATGCAGGAAGAGGAGCTCAAGCGCCTCGTCTCCGAAGGCGAGATTCGTGCCTTCCGCGACCAAGACAAGATGAAGTTCAAGAAGGAGGACATCGAGCGTTTCCGCCGTGTCCGCGATGCGTCGAAGGACGACACGCTCGCCAAGGAAGATGTCCCTGAGGAGCTCGTCTTCGACGAAGACGACGCGAACCAGGAAGTGGGCATGGCGACGGCGGCGATCGCCGACGACTCTTTCCTCGAGGAAGAGGCTGCCCCGGCTGCCAAGGCGAAGGCGCCGGCGCGCGGAGCGCGAGCGGCACCGACCGGCGGTCGCAAACGCGTCGCGGTTGAGGAAGAGGTCGCAGGCGAAGGTGCCGGCTGGAAGCTGGCGATCATCGGCGCGACGCTCGTGCTGATCATCGGGGCGTTCGCGGCGTTCGACGCGGCCAAGGCCGAGCGGTCGGGGCCGTGGAGCAACATCGCCGACATGTTCAAAGACAAGTAGGCGAACGAATCCAAGTAGACAGAAAAGTATCGGCCGCGAGGGATTCTGGCGGGTCCCTCGCAGCCGCTTCGATCGTTCGAGTCGTTCCGCGCGAATCAGGCGGCGACACGGCTGGCGCGGTCGTTGGCGCAGTCGAAATTGGTGGCTGCCCGGCGCGGTGCGTGTCACCGGCGGTGGGCATGGGGAGGTGCGCATGAAGCGGGTTCAGAAGCAGTTCGGTTTGCGGTTGGGATCGGCATCGCTCGCGCTCTTGGCGTTGCTCAGCGCGCCGGGGTGCGTCGCGCAGAGCCGGTACGACAATCTCGTCACGCAATACAACGCCGAGTTGCAGCAACGGCGCCAGCTTGAGGACGAGAGCGGTCGGCACCAGAGCCAGGTCGACAACCTGTCGGCGGAGTTGGCTTCGAAGGACGAGGCCTACTCGCAGCTCGCGAGCGCGTCTCAGGCGGACAAGGCTCGCATCGAAGAGCTGATGGCCGCGGTGGACGCGGCGCAGAAGGCGTTCCCGACCGGCGACACGTCCGACGGCGTTGAGATCTTCCGCACGATCGGCGGAATCGCCTATCGCATCGCGGATCAGCTCCTCTTCGCGTCTGGATCGACCGAGATCCGCGACGCTGGCAAGAAGGCGCTGCTGAAGATCGCGAAGGAGATCAACGACAAGGGCTACAAAAACGTCCGTGTCGATGGCCACACCGACAGCGATCCGGTCGTCCGCACGCTCGGGAAGTACCCGCTCGGCAACCAGGAGTTGGCGATCGAACGTGCCCTCTCGGTCTATTCGGTGCTGACGAAGGAAGGCAAGGTCCCCGATGCCGCCTTCACGATCGTCGGGTTCGGCCCGAATGCCCCGGTCGAGAAGCAGTCCACCACGGACGCGGCGAAGGCGAAGAACCGCCGCGTGGAGATCCACATCGCCATTCCGCCGAAGAACTGAGCCGAATTCAAACCCGTGCACCCCGACCGCCGAGGTCGGGGTGCACAGGTCCAAACGATCGCGCGCGACGAGCGCGCTCTTGCTCGTCGCAACGGCGTGCGCACCGCCGCAATCGAACGCAACTCCGGTGAGCGACGCTGCCGATGCGTCCCTTGCTGGACCATGTTTTCCCGAGCTGGCGGACATGGTCCTGGTTTCACGAATCGGCGACGAGGCAGCGACCGTCGACGATCTCCTGGTCGACCGCTTCGAAGTCACAGACGGCGAATTCGCTGCGTTCCTAGCGGCCACCGGCTACGCGCCGGCAGACGCCCATGACTTCCTGGCCCATTGGCCGCGCGTGGACGGACGGCCGCAGCCGGCCGAGATCGACACCCCCGTGCGTTTCGTCGCCAGCGCCGATGCCGAGGCCTACGCCGAATGGCGCGGCAAGCAACTGCCGACGCGCGAAGAGTGGCTGGCAGCTTGCAGCAGCCTGACGGACGGAAAGTTGCCCTGGCAGCCGCGCGCGTTCACCGGCGTCTGCAACTCGGTGGCGAGCGGACTCGACGGACCGATGCCGGTGGGCTCATACGAGCTCGGTCGTTCTCCGGCCGGTTGCTACGACATGGTCGGCAACGTCGCCGAGTGGACCGTGACGCCGTCCTTCGGCCCCGAAACGCGCTTCCTGCTCGGCGGGTCGTTCCTACGCCATTGCGTCGCCGCGGACAGCGACGAGAACTCCCGCTTCGCCACGGCCGTCTCCACACGTCCAGACGCCTTCGAGGATCGTCTCGATCCGTGGCTGGATCGTCTGTCGCCCGAACTGCGGCGCAGCGACGTCGGGTTCCGCTGCGTGATTAGGGACGCTCGCGCCGTGCTCGAAGCCGCGGCCGGACGCGTCGAGTCGTTGGTCGGAGACGCGCGAGCGACGGCGCTCCACGAATTGGTCGCAGTCGATGAGTCGGATTCCGACGACAATCGGATGCTGGCGCGTCTGCGCACGCGCGCGTTCGAGCGGCGAATCGCGGTGACGCGGACGCTCGCGAGCGGCGAAGGCGATGGATTTCGCGGCGATGTCCGCGTGGCTCCTGGGGGCAAGGCGCTGGTGGTGTGCGAACCCGGAAAGCTTCGATTCCTCGATGGCCGTGACGGCACGCCGACGCGCACGATCGGGTTGCCGTTCGCGACGGAGACGGCGCGTTCGCCTTGGTTGACGGCGCCGGACGGCGGCGACAGCGCGTGGGTCGTCGGCCCTCGCGGTGAGATCGCGCTGGTCGACCTCGCGAGTGGCCGCGCAACCATCGCACCGGCGCCCGAAGGATCGGTCGAGCTCGACGTGTCGACGGATCTGGTGAGTGACGCTCGCGCAGACGGCGCCGTCTGGTTCGTGCAGCAGTTGCCACGCGAACTCGACGCCGCAAACTCAGATGCGGACGCAGGAAATGCGCGCGCGCCGCTGCCGTTCACGCGGGTCGTCCGCTTCGGTCGCGGCGGCGAGATCGGACAACGGACGCTATCCGGCGAGCGCTACGTCACGCCGCCGCGCGCCGGCGCGGACGGACTCCTGCTGCTGACCATCGATCGGTTGGACATCAAGCTGCCGATCGGAGACCGCGACGGAGTGCAACGCACCAGCTCCGCGTTCGCGTGGGTCGCGGCGCAGCTTCTTGCGCCGGATCTGACGACGCGAGACGAGTGGCTGATCGCCGACGACCTGCGACTCTGTGACGGTGGGGAGCGGCTCATTTGGCGATTCGTCGCACGCGGCGAACAGGTCGCAGCCGCCGAGATCGACACCGCGGCAGGTGCCCAGCGCTACGTCGTCCCGCTCGATCTGGCGAACGCGTATGTGCTCGACGACGGCGGCGGAGCTCCGTGGCTCATCCATGCCGCGGAGGGGCGGATCGACGCGCCCCGTCAGCTGGCGACGGTGCATGCCGGGAAGTCGGTGGCGACCGCCGTCGCGCCCATCTGCGGCGGACAAATCGCGGCGCCCTTTCTGGTCAGTCTGGACGGGAACCAACTGTGGCGGATCGACCCGGCGGAAGCTCCGGAACGGCTCACTGGAGCGCTCGCGCTCGACGAGGCGCCGACG
This sequence comes from Planctomycetota bacterium, assembly GCA_009691715.1. GTDB lineage: Bacteria > Planctomycetota > B15-G4 > B15-G4 > SIAN01 > SIAN01. Next base: position 75,676 of record SIAN01000004.1, on the reverse strand, counting down.
TTCGCCGCGTGTGATCCGGGCGCCGGCAACCTGCTGCTTGGAACGCGCGGTGGCAAGTGGGTCGGCTGGTCGCTCACGCGACGCGAGGTTGTGTTCGAACGTGATTCGCGAGGAGAGGCGACGATCGACGTCGAACTCTTCGCCGTCGCTGATGACGCTGTCGTCGTGAGCCGTCCGTCGACTTATGTGGCGCGCATTTGGCGATTTGCAGAAGGCGCGCCGGTCGATGCCATCGGTCTGGAACGGACGCCGATCCGCAGCGTGCTCGTCCTCGATGCGGATCGCGATGGCGTCGGTGAGCCGTGGCTGTCGCTGCAGGATGGACGGCTGGTGCGGCTCGCGCCGCCCGAACCGGGGAGTGCTCGCCTGGTCGAGGATTTCGAATTTGCGGTGCGGCGCCGAGAGGTGCTGCGCGATGGGGGGGATGAAGATGGTCGCCGACGGTTTCCTTGAGCGCCACCTGGCAGCGGTGCGCTCGGCGCTGCGCTCGCGCGCCCTCGTGGCGCGAAAGCGTATGTCCCAGCACTTCCTCCTCGACGCAGGGCTCTTGCGCCGGATCGTCGCGTTGGCGGGCGACCTGCGCGGTCGCGACGTCGTCGAGATCGGGCCGGGGCCAGGGGGTCTGACGGCGGCTTTGCTCGAGGCGGGCGCGCATGTGACCGCCATCGAGCTTGACCCAGAGTGGGCCCGTGCGACCGCTCTGGCTCTGGTGGGGCGCGGCTCGCTCGACTTGCGGGTCGAGGACGCGATGGCGACGGCGACGCAGGTCGTCGCGCGCCTGTCGGAGCGAAGCAGCAACGCACCGATCGTCGTCAGCAATCTGCCGTATGGGGTCGCGTCTCCACTGCTCGTCGACATGGTCCGTGCCGGGTTGCCGCCTGAGCGGATGATCGTCATGGTGCAGCGCGAGGTGGCCGACCGCATCGTCGCCGGCCCTGGATCGCCGGAAGTCGGTCTGCTGACCTTCCTGATCCAGCTCCGCGCGACCGCGAAACGAAAGTTCCTGGTGCCGGCCGGCGCGTTCGCGCCACCGCCCAAGGTCGAGAGCGCGGTGGTCGAGATCGTGCCTGACGCCGGCCGAAGCGCCGCGCTCCAGCGGCGGCCGCAGCTCGAGCCACTGGTGCGCGCCGCCTTCCAGGCGCGACGCAAGACGCTTCGGAACGGCCTGCTCGAGGTCGCTGGCGCCGAAGCGCTTTCGATGGTCGACGCCGCGATGTTGAAGCGGCGGGCAGAGGAACTGTCGCTCGACGATTGGTTCGCCTTGGCCGACGCGCTCGCCGCTGCCGGGAAAGCGGTACCGCCTGCGGCGTCCCCGGCAGCGACCGCCGCCACGCCTTCCACGCCCGGATAGGCTTCCGCCGGGATGGATGACTTCACCCGCGTCCGCGAGTCCGTCGACCTCGTCGACGTCGTGTCGCGCAACGGCGTCGAGCTCAAGCGTGCCGGCGCGCGCATGGTCGGTTGCTGCCCATTCCATGCCGAGAAGTCGCCGTCGTTCGGCATCCCGATCGGGCAGAGCTTCTTCAAGTGCTTCGGCTGCGGCAAAGGCGGCGACGTCTTCACCTTCTTGTCGGAACACCTGCGCATCTCGCGCGGTGAGGCGTTGCGCCAGCTCGCGGAAGAGCGCGGGATCACGTTGTCACGTGACCTCTCTGGCGAAGGCGTGGCGCGCGAGGCGCGGGATCGTGCGCTGAAGGTCCTGGCGGAGGCGCAGGAGCTGTTCCGCCGCGCTCTTGTCAGCCCGCTTGGGAATGAGGCGCGCGAACTTCTTGTGCGACGGAAGCTGACGCCAGCCATCATCGAGGCCTTCGGGCTCGGCTTCGCGCCGGCGAACCCGAACGACCGCTTCCACTCGACCGTGATTACAGACCGTTTGGTGAAGGCGGGGCATCGGCGCGAGGACATCGTCGCGGCCGGGATCGGCGTGTCGATCACGGAAGGCGGCGGCGCCGACGGCGAAGCCGCACCGACGATCGACGCGCCGCTGGTGCGCGATCGCGTGACCTTCCCGATCCGCGACGAACGCGGTCGCATCATCGCCTTCGGCAGTCGGCGTCTGCGCGACCTGCCCGACTCGCGCGAGGCGAAGTACATCAACTCGCGCGAGACGTTGCTCTTCAGCAAGAGCCGAGTGCTCTACGGACTCGATCGGGCGCGACCGCAGATCCTGAAGGAGGGGCAGGTCGTCTTGGTCGAGGGCTACATGGACGTGATCCTCGCCCATCAGGGCGGGCTAACTTCCGCGATCGCGGCACTCGGCACCGCCGTGACGCCGGAGCATGCGAAGGCGTTGGGTCGGATGGCACCGAAAGCGGTGCTCTTCCTCGACAGCGACGAGGCGGGCCAACGTGCCGCCGAACGCGCCGTGCCGATCCTGCTGGCGGAGAAGATCGATGTGCGCGTTTTCGTGTTGCGCGAGGACAAGGACCCGGGTGACTTCTTCGCTCGCGGCGCAACCCGCGAGGGATTTGATGGACTGCTGCAGCGGGAAGGCGTCGCCGCGATCGAGTTCCTGATCGCGCGTGCCGGCGGCAAGGCGGCGCGCGGGGGTGGCGGAATCGACGAGCGGATCGCGGTCGCCCGGAAGGTCGGTGCCGCGTTCGCTGATGTGCGCGACCCGCTGGTCCGAACTGCGCTGATCGAACACCTTGCACGCACGCTCGATCTGCCAGCGGAAAACCTCGACGCTGCCATCGCGGTGGGGGGCGGTCGCCGCGCACCCTGGTCTGAGGTCGACCGCCGCCAGGGAGTCGGTGCCGGCGCGGGCGATTCGCCGCCGGTTCCGGCCTCGTTGGACAGGAAAGTTCCGCCCGCCGTCACCGCCGGCGTTTTGCTCCCGATGGCGCAAGTCCTTGCAGAAGAAGACGTTCTGACGGCACTGCTGCGTCAGCCGACCCTGCGAGCGGCCGCGCGCCAACACGATTGTCCCCTGGAGTTTGGTGATCCTCGAAGAGCTCGGCTATTCCACTGCCTCGTGGAAGAGAGCGTCACTGACCCTGGCGCACTGGTAGAGGTACTGCTCGGGAAACTCGTCGCGGAGCCGGAGGCTCAACAAACGCTCGCGGATCTGTTAAGCCGACCCGTTTCTGCGGACCCCGGAGAGTTGTTCGACGGGGCGTGGCGCTGGTTCGGCGAACGCCGTCGCAAGTTGCGGGCGGACGAACTCCTCGAACGTTTCAAGAGCGCGATCGGCGCCGGAGATCCGAACGCCGCGACGGAATTTCTGCGGCAGTACGACCAGGTGCGCAAGGGCAGCGGCACTCGCTAGAGCCTCGAAATCAGATTCGAGATCGGAACAGAACGGGGCGCGTGCGCTCCGACGGAGAACGGAAACGGATGGGCAAGGACTCGACTGAGACCCGCGATCGCGACCGCATGGACCCTTACGTGCGCGCGTTGATCGACAATGCGCGCAAGAAGGGCTACCTCACCTACGACGAGCTCAATCAGGAGCTTCCGGAGGATGCGGTCGACAACATCGATCACGTCCTGTCGACGCTCGAAGAGAACGGCATCGAGCTGGTCGACGAGTCCGAGATCGAGGACGACACCCGGCGCGTCCGCCAAGTCGAGGAAGAGGAGGCGGTTCCGCGCAAGCTCGCCAAGACCGGCACCAGCGAGAAGATCGATGATCCCGTGCGCATGTATCTCACCCAGATGGGCGAGATCCCGCTGCTCACGCGCGACCAGGAGATCAACTTGGCGCGCCAGATCGAGGAGACGCGCGCGGCATTCCGACGCATGCTGCTGGCCGCCGGCTTCGGCATCCGCCAGGGCATCCAGATCCTCGAGGATGTGAAGGACGGCAAGCTCGCCTTCGACCGCACGCTCAAGGTTCCGACCAGCGGCACCGAGCCGGCGAAGAGCGAAATCCAGGAGCGGCTCCAGGAAAACCTGCTCACGCTGCGCAAGCTCTACCTGAAGAACCAGTCGGAGCTCGAGCTGCAGCTTCGCGGCGAGGTGCCGGCGTCGGAGCGCAAAGCGTTGGTTCGCCGGATGGTGCGTCGCCGCCGCAAGTGCGCGCGCCTGCTCGAAGAGCTGCAAATCCAGCTGAAGAAGGTGAAGCCGCTGATCGAGATCCTGAAGGACGAGTGGGAGAAGGGACGCGAGCTGCAGCGGAAGTGGAAGCGGCTCAAGTCGCGTGAGAGCGACTCCGCCGCGGAGGCGCAGGCCAACTACGAGGCATGGGCGCTCCGCGCGATGGAGTCGCCGGACCGTCTCGAGCGCCGCCTCTCCGTGATCGAGACGCGTTACAAGGGCTACGACTACGCCAAGCGCGCGCTGTCGTCGGGCAATCTCCGCCTGGTCGTGTCGATTGCGAAGAAGTACCGCAACCGCGGCCTCTCCTTCCTCGACCTGATCCAGGAAGGCAACACCGGCCTCATGAAGGCGGTTGAGAAGTACGAGTACCGCCGCGGCTACAAGTTCTCGACCTACGCCACCTGGTGGATCCGCCAGGCCATCACCCGCTCGATCGCCGACCAGGCGCGGACCATCCGCATCCCGGTCCACATGATCGAGACGATGAGCAAGCTGCGGAACGTGCAGAAGAAGCTGGTCCAGTCGATGGGCCGCGAGCCGACGATCGAGGAGGTCGCGAGCGAGGCCAAGGTGCCGCTCGAAGAGGCCAAGCGCGTCACCAAAATCGCCCGCCATCCGATCTCGCTCGACCGCCCGATCGGCGACGGCGAGGACAGCTACTTCGGCGACTTCATCGAGGACGAGACGGTCGAGTCGCCGGTCGAGGGCGCTGGCCAGGAGATGCTGAAGGACCGCATCTCCTCGGTGCTGCAGACCCTGTCGTTCCGGGAGCGCGAGATCATCAAGCTTCGTTACGGCATCGGCGACGGGTACACCTACACGCTTGAGGAGGTCGGCCGGATCTTCAAGGTCACGCGTGAACGCGTGCGCCAGATTGAGGCGAAGGCCGTGCGCAAGTTGCAGCACCCGATCCGCAGCCGCCTACTCGAGGGATTCCTCGAGCGCGAAGGTGGTGCGAGCTGACGCCTCCGTGAGCGCCAGCGACAGGACGGCCGGACGCGAACGGGACATGCAGGAAGCGCGGAGGGATGGATGGCGACGGCAGACCTGAAGGTGACTCTGGCGGGGTTGCTCGCGCTGCAGAAGGTCGACCAGGAGACGCGGCGCATCCAGCAGCGCATCCAGGAGATGCCGCAGATCCTCGAGCGGCGCGGCGAGCGCTTCCGGCAGAGCGAGGCGCGGGTCGCCACGGCGCTGGCCCGGATCCTGGACCTGAAGAAGCAGGCCGGCCTGGCCGAGCTCGAGGTCAAGGGCAAGGATGCCGAGATCGCGAAGATCCAGGGCGCGCAGGGGCAGTCACGCACGAACGAGGAGTTTCGGGCGTTCGGTGAGCACGTGACCCGCCTGAAGAAGGACACGCGGGCGATCGAGGACCGGATTCTCGAGCACCTGACGCAGGTCGAGTCGATCGAGCGCGAACTGATCGACCTCCAATCGACGCGCGCCGCGCTGCAGAAGGAGGTCGACGTCGACCTCGTCCAGTGGAAGAAGGACGAGGCCGAATACCGCGCCGAACTGGCCGAGCGGGCGAAGCACCGCGCCGAGCAAGCCAAGTCGATCCCGGCGGGGCCGCTGTCGGTCTACGACCGTGTGCTGCGCGTGCGCGACGGCAAGGCGATGGTGCCGGCCGATTCACGCATCTGCGGCGGCTGCTCGATGAGCATCACCGCCAACGACTACGCCCGGCTCCACACCGGCAACGAGCTGGTGCTCTGCCGGAGCTGCGAGCGGATCCTCTACCTCGCCGAGACGACTGCGGCGAGCTGGTGACGCCGCCCGTGTCCGGCATCGCCAACGTCATCGTCGGCACCGCCGGCCACATCGACCACGGCAAGTCGAGCCTGGTGCGCACGCTCACCGGCATCGACCCCGACCGCCTGCCCGAGGAGCAGGAGCGCGGCATGACCATTGACCTCGGCTTCGCGCGCATGCGCGGCGCCGACGGACGGTTGGTCGGGATCATCGACGTGCCCGGCCACGAGCGCTTCGTCAAGAACATGGTGGCGGGCGCCACCTCGCTCGACATCGTGATGTTGGTGATCGCCGCCGACGACGGCGTGATGCCGCAGACGCGCGAGCACTTGGAGATCCTCGGCCTGCTCGGCGTGCAGAGCGGATTCGTGGTCCTCTCCAAGATCGACCTCGTCGACAACGACCTGCGCGAGCTTGCCGTCGACGACGTGCAGACGCTGATCCGCGGCACCTTCCTCGACGGCCAGCCGATCCTCCCGGTGAGCAACGTGACCGGGGCCGGCATCCCCGAGCTGAAGGCGGAGCTCGAACGCCGCGTCGCCGCCGTCCGGCCGCGCCCGCCCGACGGACTGTTCCGCCTGCCGATCCAGCGCGTCTTCTCGGCCAAGGGCCACGGCACCGTGATCACCGGCGTGCCGCTCTCCGGGACGGTCGAGATCGGACACGAGATCGAGCTGCTGCCGCTTGGCAAGCGGGCGCGCATCCGCGGCATCCACGCCTACGGCGAATCGCGCGAGCGCGCGACCGCGGGCCACTCCTGCGCTCTCAATCTGTCCGACGTCGACTACCGCGAGCTGACACGCGGGATGGTCGCGGCAGAGCCCGGCTTCTTCCAGGCGGCGACCCTGTTCGAAGCGCGTCTGCGCGTCCTCGGCGGGCGCGAGCAGCCCGTCGAACATCGCACGCCGATCCGGCTCCACGTCGGCACCTCGGAGGTGATCGGGCGCGTCCGCATCGTCGACAAGCCGATGCTGCGGCCCGGCGAGGAGGGCCTCGTTCAGATCGAGGTCGAGCAACCGGTGGTCGCCTGCGCCGGCGACCGCTTCCTAGTGCGCCAGGTGTCGCCGATGGTGACGCTCGGCGGCGGAACTCTGTTCGGCGCCGCGCGCACCCACCGGCGGCGGCTCAAGGAATGGCACATCGAGGCGCTCGAGCAGCGCGAGCAGGCGCTGGCGGACCCGTCGCTGGCGCTGCGCTTCGCCGCCGAGCAGCGCCGATTCGAGCCCTTCGAGCTGCGCGACCTCGCGACCGACGTCGCGCTGACGCTCGCCGACGCGCAGGGTCTTGCGCGCGAACTGCAGTCGGCGGGCGCGCTGGTCGACGTCGGGCGCGGGCAGTTGCTGTCGAAGAAGTTCGCCGACGAGGCCACCGAGGCGGTGCAAGCCGCGCTCAAGAAGCTGCACAAGGCCCATCCGCTGAAGAAGCTGGTCGAGATCCGCGAGCTTCGCGCCAGCGCCGATCTGCCGGAGTCGACGCTTTCGCTTGCGCGGGAGCTGCTGATCAAGCGCGGTGCGGTGATCGAGGAGGGGCTGCCCGGTCACCTCCGCCTCACATCGCATCGGCCCGCCATCTCCGCCGACGACGAGCGACTGTTGGGTGAACTGCGCGCCCTGTACGCGGCCGCCGATCTGCAGCCTCCGCTCGCGGAGGAGGCCGCCGAAAAGCTCCACGCGCTGCACAAGAAAGTTGCGAGCCTGCTCGCGCTACTGGCCGACGAGGGCGAGGTCATGCGGGTCGGACCGCTGTTCTTCGTGCAGGCCGCCTACGAACGCGCGCGCAGCGAACTGATCCGGATCGCGAAGGCGCACGCCGGCGAGGTCGTGATCCCGGAGCTGCGCGACGCGCTCAAGACGTCGCGCAAGTTCATGATCCCGCTGCTTGAGCACTTCGACGGCAGCGGACTCACGGTGCGCAGCGGGGACAAGCGATTCGTGCGCGAAAGCAAGATCGCTGCTGGGAAGGGTGGCTGACGCGGCGGTCGCCCGTCGCCGCCGTCAGTCGCCGCCGCGCGCTCCGGTCGCCTCCGGCTCTGCCTTCGCTTCGCGAGTCGCAAGCAGTTCGGCCATGTTGCCGAGGACCGCGTCGAGCTCCTTCAGGGCCGCGACCCCGATCGTCCGCCCTTCGCCGATCTTGACCGACAGCGTTCGCAGCGCGTTCTCGGCGAGGCTGCGGTACTTGCGGCCCTCTTCGATCAAGTGGCTCGACCGCTGCTGGAAGTCGGGTGGCGCGCCCGACTGCACGGCCAGCAGCTTCTGGGTCAGCTCGCCAAGTCGCGCGATCGCCGGGCGCAGCGCCGCCTCGTAGTTCTTCATCTCCGTCAGCCGTGCGCGCAGATCCTCGGCGTCGCGCTTCAGCTCCCAGAAATCCTCCTCGATCCGTGAAAGCGACTTCCGGCGCTCCTCACGCGGCAGCGCCTCGTCATCACGCGCCGAGCTCGCCGCCTGCTCGAGCGTCTCGAACTTCCGTCGCAGCGTCTCGAGCTCGCTCTTCTTGCGTTCCGTCGGCTTGATCTCGTTGAAGTAGCGCACGAGGTCGCCGCACTCTTCGAGCGCATCGCGGATCGTCGCGCGTTCCCGCACCGTGTCGATGTAGAGGCGCTCGACGTCAGCAGTCGAGTCGCGCATGAGGAAGACCGCGAGAACGACTGCGGCCGCCGCGAGGCCAGCGAGGATCCAGAGCCCTTTCATCGCGGTGAATGTAGCGAACGACGTGCCTGCGACCGGGGCGATGCCGCCGCGCGCGCCGGCGATCCCTTGACCGCACGGTGCGCCGCCGGCATCAAGGCGGGATGGTTTCGACCTGCGACGAATGCGGCAGCCACGACCTGCGGCGCCAGCACCTCTATGGCCTGCTGGTCGAGGAGTGTGGGCTATGCGGCGAACTGCAGGGCGATCCGGCGGCGGTCGAGCGCGTGCGGGAGATTCGCGAAGCCGAATCGCTCAGTGTGTCGCCCGAGCTCGTCGGCCTGTTCACGGCGCTCGAGGCAACCGGTGGCATCGTGGTCGAGCGCTCGCTCTCTACCGCCGCCGGTCATTCCGCCCCGCCCGCGATCTACTTCGCGTTGTCCCGCCAGCCGCTCGAGTGGCTCGACCGGCTCGCGCGCACGCTGCTGATCGCCGGGCGCCGCACCTCGTCGCTCTGGATCATCGAGGCGGTGCACCAGGGGCGGCTCTGGTTCGTCCTGCGACCGCGAATCGCCGGGACGGTGATCACCTGGGCGGCCGACCTCAAGCTGCTGCGTGACGCGCTCTGCCGCGATTCGCGGCTCGACTGGTGGCAAGTGGGCGAGCGGAATCACTTGCCGTGAAGCCCAGTCTGCTTGGCCGCGGTCTTGATTCCTGAGCGGAGCGCTCCTAGCTTCTTAGCCCTTCCCGATCGGAACGGGGCGTAGCTTAGCTTGGCTAGAGCGCAGCGTTCGGGACGCTGAGGTCGGAGGTTCAAATCCTCTCGCCCCGACCATCCGACCCCGGTTTTCGCCGCGCGCAGGCAGGTCCTCCGACTGTCGTTTGCGGGTGATACCGGCGAATCTTTGCGACGTGCTCGGCGCAGTACGACCCTCATCCCACCTCATTGCGCCGCCGATGCGCGACGGATCGAGTGTTCGGGTCGGAGGAGGCGCGCAGGCCATGGTTTCGAGCACGAGGATCGCGATCGTCGCGGTGTTGGCTGCGGCACCGTTCTGCTGGCCGCTGCCAGATCCGACGGCTGCGCACGCGCCGGCTGCCGCTGCCGCGGTAGCTGCGCCAACTGCGCCACTTGCCGCAACTTCGCGGCCGACCGTCCGCGAAGTTGCGCCCGGCGTCTTCTTCGCCGAGGCGTCGATCGCGCCGGTGTTCGAGGGCGCGAACAGCGGCTTCGTCCTTCAGGACGACCAGATCGTCGCGATCGAGGCGAGCATGCCGGTGGTCGCGCGCGCGCTGCGCGAGGAGATCGCGCAACGGAGCGCGTTGCCGGTGCGGCTGGTCTTCGACACCCACGACCACTGGGACCACAGTTTCGGGAACGCCGTCCACGCCGACGGCGGCGCACTGGTCGCCGCCCATTCGCGGTGCGCCGAATTGCTCGAAACGCGCGGCCTCGCCGCGTTCCGCCGCATCGAGCAGTCGACCGACGCGGCCGAGCGCACGCAGCTCGCCGGCACCCGCTTCGTCGGCGCATCGCTCCGATTCGACGAGCGACTGGTCGTCGGTAGCGGCGCCCGCCGCGTCGAGTTCCTGCACTACGGCCGCGGCCACACTCGCGGCGACGCCGTCGCGTGGCTGCCGGAAGAACGCGTGCTCTTCACCGGCGACCTCTGTGTCAACGGGGCGCACAACTTCCTCGGCGACAGCGACAGCGAGAACTGGATTGCAGTGCTCGACCGGCTGATCGCGCTGCGACCTCGGATCGTCTGTCCGGGGCACGGCGCGGAGGGTGGGCCCGAGCTGCTCCTCCGCCAGCGACGCTGGTTGATCGATCTGCGCGACGCGGTCGCCGTCGGCATCGCGACGGGACAGGACGAAGGCGGGATCCTGTCGGGGCTCGACCTGCCGTGGTACCAGGAATGGACCGGTGTCGCGGCGAGTTCGCGCGCAGAGAACGTCGCTCACGTCTTCGGCGAGTTCACCGGGCGCCGACCGCCACTGCTGCTCACTGAAGAGCTCGGCCTCGTGCCGGGCCCATCGCCGTCGCGCGAAGCGCCCGGCTGGAAGGCGCCGCGCAAGGTCTTGGTCGTCGACAGCGATGATGCGTTGGTCGCGCGGCTGCGCCTTGCCGTCCCCGAACTCGAGCTGGTCGCCGCAGTCGACCCGGCCGCCGCGCTGGCGCACGTCGTCGATGCTGACGGGCTGATCGGTGCCTGCAGTGCCGAGCTGCTGGCGCGCGGAACGATGCTGCGCTGGGCGCAGGTCGGCTCCGCGGGAGTCGAGCGCTACGTCGGGATTCCGGCGATCGCGCAGCGTCGCGTCGCGCTCACGAACGCGCAGCGGCTTTACGGCCCGGAGATCGCCGATCACGCGCTCGGGATGATGCTGGCGCTGATGCGCGGGCTGCCGGCCTTTGGCGAGAACCAGCGCGGCGCGCACGAATGGCGCGACGTCGCGCCCGCGGGCATGGACGAGCTCCGCGGCAAGACGGTCCTGATCGCTGGCCTCGGCGGCATCGGCCGCGAGATCGCGCGGCGCGCCGCGGCCTTCGGCGCGCGAGTGATCGCGACCACCCCCTCCGGTCGCGGCGTCTCCTCCGAAGTCGAGCGCGTCGAGCCGCCCGATCGGCTGCTCGAGCTGGCGCCGCTCGCCGACATCGTCTTCATCTGCGTGCCGCTCACCCCCGCGACGACGCGGCTCTGCGACGAGCGCTTCTTCGCCGCGCTCAAGCCGGGCGCTCGGCTCTGCAACGTCGCGCGCGGGAAGTGCGTCGACACCGCCGCGCTCATCGCCGCGCTCGAGTCGGGGCGGCTCGCTGGTGCCGCGCTCGACGTGACCGATCCCGAGCCGCTGCCGCCCGACCACCCGCTCTGGCGCTTCCCGCAGGTCGTCATCACCCCGCACGTCGCGGCCGACAGCGCGAGCGCGGCAGAGCGGCAGTTCCTGCTCTACCGCGAGAACTTGCGGCGCTTCGCCGCGGGCGAGCAGCTCCTGTCCGTCGTCGACCCGGCCGCGGGCTACTGACGGTGTCGCACGACGCACGGCCCTCGCGACGGATCGCCGTCATCTCGCGCGACGGCATCGGCGTCAACGAGCGCTTCCATCGCGCCGCCGACTGCGTCGTCTGGGAGCGGCACGGGAACGAAGTCCGCTTCGTCGATCGGCGCGCGTTGCCGGCATCGCCCGGCCGGGTGTTCCGGGACTATTTGGCCCTGGCAAACCTCGTCGCCGACTGCGGTTGGGTCATCGCGCTCGCCTTCAGCGGCGAAGCCAAGCGGGAACTGGCGGCACGCGGTTTCCGTCTCCATGAGGCGCGCGGTGCGATCGCCAGCGTGATTCTGGCGCTGCCGGCCGATAGCTTCACCTCGCCAAACTGACGGAGGAACATCCTTGCGCACTCTTCTGCTCTTCCCGCCGCAGGCTCACCCGACGCAACCGTACCTCGCCCTGCCGTCACTGGTCGCCTTCCTGCGCGCGAACGGTTTCGCCGACAGCCACCAGCGCGATCTCAACCTCGAAGCGCACGAGTGGTTCCTGGCCAAGGAGCGTCTCGCGCTGGCGCGCGATCGGGTCGCGACCGCGTTCGCCGCGCACCCGGTCGATCGGCCGCTGCCGCTGCCGCAGATGGACCGCTTCCGCGTGCTGGCCGAGGCGCACGCTTCGGCCGACTCGGTGGTGGAGGGGATCGACGAGGCGCTCTTCACGCTGCGCAACGACGAGGCGTTCTACGACTACGACCGCTACCTGCGCGCAGTGAAGCTTCTCGACCGCGCGTTCCGCCTGATCTCGGCCGAGCACTACCCGAGTTCGCTCACGCCGCACAACTACACGCTGTCGTGGTCGATCGAGAAGGAGGCGGAGGTTCTCGCCGCCGTCTTCGACGAGCAGGCCAACTTCTTCTGCGAATACTTCCGCGACAAGGCGTTGCCCGAGATCATCGCGATGAAGCCCGACCTGGTCGGGATCTCGCTCACCTACACCAGCCAGGTGATTCCGGGCTTGGCACTTGCCCGCATGATTAAGCAGGCGCTGCCGAACGTGCATGTGACCGTCGGCGGCGGACTGCTCGCTTACATCGGGGAGAAAGCGACCCGCAGCGGAAAGGTCTTCGCCGCCATCGACAGTGCGATCGTGCTCGAAGGCGAAGGGCCGCTGCTCGAGCTGGCGAAGAACGTCGCGGCCGGCAAGGAGAATCCCGCTGACGGGGTCGGCAACGCGATCTGGAAGGACGGCGACAAGGTCGTCGTCAATGCGCCGGCGAGCCCGCTCTCGATCGACTCGCTGCCGACGCCCGAGTTCGACGGCATGCCGATGGAGCGCTACTACTCGCCGAAGCTGGCGCTGCCGCTTGCGATCACGCGCGGTTGCTACTGGGAGAAATGCGCCTTCTGCACCTTGTACAAGGTGATCGGCCCCGGCTTCCGCCAGCGTCGACTCGACAAGGTGATGGACGACATCGCGAAGGTGACGAAGCTCTGGAACAGCGACGTCATCTATTTCGTCGTCGAGGACATGCCGCCACCGGTCTTCAAGCAGCTCCCGATCGAACTGAAGAAGCGCGACCTGGCCATCAAGTGGTGGACCGACGCGCGCCTGGAGAAGAACCTCTTCACCGACGAGCTCTGCCGCGACCTCTACGCGTCCGGTTGCCGGCGCATCGCGTTCGGCTTCGAGAGTGGCTCGCAACGCCTGCTCGACCTGATGGAGAAGGGCACCGCGATCGAAGAGGCGGAGGGGATCCTGCGCCGGCTCGCCAAGGTCGGCATCAGCAACACGCTCTACACGATGATCGGCTTCCCGACCGAGACGCGCGAGGAAGCGCTCGAGACGCTCGCCTGGCTGCGTTCGCACAAGGACTGCGTCGACGAGGTGTCGCTGCGGATCTTCTATGTCGACCACCTGAGCAAGGTCTTCGAGCACCCGCAGACCTACGGCGTCGAGCGCATCCTGATCGATCCCGAGAAGGATCTGCAGGTCTACTACGACTGGATTCCGGCGCGCGCCGGCACGACGCTGCCGGTGGTGAAGCAGTACGGCAAGACCCACGGCGACGACCACGGCCATCCCGACGGCGCCTCCTGCCAGGACGGCAGCAGCGGCTCCGCGACGCAGATCGTCGACGGCGGCATGTCGCGGCGCGAAGCACGCGAGCTCTTCTTCGATTTCATGAAGGTGCTGCGCGAGGAGTTCCCGCTCTTCCGCGGCGACAACCTGCTGCTCTTCGAGCTGAAGAGCCACTACTTCCTCTACCTCTGCCGTTACGGGGATCTGTCGTTCCTGCACGGCAAGAGCGAGGTCACGGTCGCCGAGACGGCACCCGCCGAGCTCGCCACCGCTCGCCTGCGGCTGCCCGATGGCAACCGGCTGGTCGAGATGCCCTACGACCTGCGCACGATCGCGGAGAAGCTGAACGAGGCGGAATGCGCCGTCCTCAAGCCGCGCTACCAGTCGGGCAACTTCAAGGAAAAGCTGTTCGAGGAGATGTCGAGCCAAGTACCGGCCGCGCCACCGGCGCGCAACTTCGCCGTCTACCGCGCGCGTTCAAGCGATTTGCTGCACGTCGGCAAGGATGCGGCGCGCCTGCTCGAGGCGTGCGATGGGCGCAAGACGGTGGCGGAGATCGTCGGCGGCTTCACTGCAGCGCAGCAGCCCAAGGTCGAGAAGTTCCTCGGCGAGTTGTTGGTGCGCGGGCTGGTCACGGCGCGACCGTTCGGCGTCAGCGAGCGGCCGCGAGGAACTGCGGCGTCGCCTTCGGCGTCGTCGTTGGCGTCGTCGTTGGCGTCTTCGGCATCGGCGGCGAACGGGACGGGCGATCTCACCGTCGCTCCGGCTGCCGCCGATCCGGTGCGAGTCGCCGAAACGATGCACCTCTACTGCAAGCCGTCGGCGGTTTGACGGCCCTTTCAGGCGGAGCGCCACGATGACGATGGACAACCGACCGATGGCGGATGGCGACGCGGTTCGACCGTCGCGCGACTCGACCGTTGCGCCAGCAGGTTCGCCGTCGCCTTCCGCGCCGACCGCCGCCGCGACCGGGTTGCCGGCGGCGGTGGCAGCGGACGGATTCGACTTCGCGATCGAGGAGATCGCGCCGACGGATCGGCTGAAGGAAGGGTTCACGGGCCAGGAGCGTTGAACTTCGCGCGCGGCTCAGCTTCGCGCTGACAGGCTGCGTGCTGACAGGGAGAGCGCCGCGATGGAAGCGAAGGATCAGAAGGCTGCCGGCGAGATCGAGCCGGGCAAGCCCGTGCCGGGATCGCAGTTCGACGCGACCTTGCCGATGGGCAAGCCAGGGGAGACCGCGGCGGTCCGTCGTGATGGCGACGGTGAACTTGACCTCGACGTCGGCGACATCCAGACGCGTCTGCCGTACGGCTCGGAAGACATCGCCGACAAGTGACCGAAGCAGCGCCGACGGCCGGCTTCGGTCGGCGCGGGATGCTGCTCTTGGCGGCGCTGCTCGTGCTCGGCCTCGGGCTGCGTCTCGTCGGCCTGTCGTCGTCGTTCTGGATCGATGAGGTCGACACTCTGGTCGCAATCGTGCGCCAGCCGCTTGCGACGATCGTCATTAGCTACGGCAGCGAGAACCAGCACCCGCTCTATTCAGTGCTGGCGCGTCTGGCAGTGGTCGCGTTCGGCGAGAGCGAGGCGATCGTCCGCCTGCCGGCACTGCTCTTCGGCGTGGCGTCGTTGTTCGCCGTCGCCCGACTCGGGCGGCAACTGATCGACGAGACGACCGGACTGCTGGCAGCGCTCCTGCTCGCGGTCTCGGCGCACCATGTCTGGTTCTCGCAGAACGCGCGCGGCTACACCGGAATGTTGCTGTTCACGGTGCTGGCGACCAGCGAGTTCCTGCGCCTCCTGTCGGCGCCGACGCGCCGTGGTGCGTGGCGTTACGCGCTGTTCGCCGCTCTTGCCGCGTACACCCACCTGACGGCGGTGTTCGCATTCGTCGGCCACGCGCTTGTGTGGGCCGGGCTCCGGTTCTGGCCGGCGCAGACGACGGCGACGGGACCGGTGCGACCCTTGGTCGACTGCGCCCCAGCACCGCTGCCGCGTGCGACCGCGACGGCCCTCGCCGCGATGGGCGGCGCGGCGGCCCTGGCGCTGCTGCTCTACGCGCCACTCGCCGGCGATCTGGTCGCTGCGTTCACCGCGCGCGCCAGCGGCGCGAGCGTCACCGTTGCCAAGGTCGAGCCGTGGACGAGCCCCTTGTGGGCCGTGCGCCAAATGATCGAAAGCCTCGGCGTATCGCCGTTCGCGCTGATCGGCATCGCTGCCGCCGGCGTGCTGGCGCTGATCGGCACGGTTTCGCTCTGGCGCAACGGCCGGCGCGCCTTCGTGCTGATGCACCTGCTGGCGCCGCCGCTCGCGCTTGCGGTCCTGCTCACGCTCCATCGCCACCTCTATCCGCGCTTTTTCTTCTTCGAGGCCGGCTTCGTGGCGATCGTCGTCGTGCGCGGCGCGCGCATCAGCGGCGGTTGGCTGTCGTGCAACCTGCCGGGCTGCAAGGTGCGCCGGACCGAGCTGTGGGGGATCGCCGTCGTGCTCGCGGTGGCGGCGGCATCCTCGCTCTCGCTCGAACGGGTCTATGCCCACCCGAAGCAGGATTTCGTCGGCGCGCGCGACTTGGTCGAGGCGCGCGCGAAGCCGAACGACGCCCGGGTTGCGGTCGGGCCGGCGAAGCGGGCGTTGCCCGACTACTACGCGCCGAGTTGGACGAAGGCCGACACGGCGGCCGATCTCGCCGCGATCCGCGCCGCTGCCGCAACGACTTGGCTGGTCTACACGTTGCCCGAACAGCTCGCGGCCGCGCGACCTGATGTCTGGGAGGTGGTGCAGCGCGACTTCGAGGTCGTCGCCGAGCTGCCCGGATCGATGGGGGGCGGGACGGTTTTCGTGGCGCGCGCGGGTCACTGAACTGGAGTGAGCAGCCGACGCCGCGTCGCGCGATGCGGAACGGCCTTCCGCTCCGGCGCCCTACAATCCGCGGTCAAGCTCCGACTGCGGCGCCACCGAAGAGGCGGCAGGCAGTGGCAGGGCAGTGCAGACGGCGGTCCACGGCGGCAAGGCGGGGGGCGGCTCTTGATCGAGGAGGTCGGCGAACCGGCATTGGGCGCGAAAGAGCGCGCCGTCAGCGTCGTGATCCCCGCGTTCAACGAGGGGCCGCACGTCGCGGCACAGGTTCGCGCCGTCGCCGAGGCGATGGCGAAGAGCGGCTGGGAATGGGAGCTGATCGTCGTCGACGACGGTTCGCGCGACGCGACCGCCGAAGAGGCATCCGCTGCCGGCGCGCGCGTGCTGCGCAAGGTCCGCAACGAGGGTTACGGCGCGGCCTTGAAGACCGGCATCAACGCCGCGAAGCATGGTTGGATCCTGATCACCGACGCGGACGGCACGTACCCGTCGGCCGCGATCCCGCAACTCCTCGAACAGGCGGCACAGCACGAGATGGTCGTCGGCGCCCGCATCGGTGCCAACGTGAACATCCCGCTGGTGCGCCGGCCGGCCAAGTGGGTGCTCACCCGATTGGCGAGCTACCTCTCGGGACTGCGCATCCCCGATCTAAACTCCGGCATGCGGCTCATGCGCAAGTCGCTGGTCAAGCGTTACGAGCACCTGCTGCCGCAAGGTTTCTCCTTCACCACCACGATCACGCTGTCGTGCGCCTGCAACGGGCACCCGATCAAGTTCGTGGCGATCGACTACGGCAAGCGGCACGGTGCCAGCAAGATCCGGCCGCGCCACGCGTGGGACTTCCTGCTGCTGATCCTGCGGACGGTGGTGCTGTTCCACCCGCTCAAGTTCTTCCTGCCGGTGGGTGCGCTGCTGTTCGCCGCCGGCACCGCGAAGTTCGCCTACGACTGCTTCCTCGACAACTTGTCGGAGAGTGCCGTGTTGGCGCTGCTCGGTGCGCTCGTCGTCTGGTCCGTGGGCCTCCTCGCCGACCAGAACGCGCGGATGGCGATGAAGCGCTGATCGCATGAACCGCGCGCCGCCAGGCCCGGTCGCCGCATCGAGTCGGCGCAAGCTCGCCTTCCGGCTCGCCGCGAGCGCGCTGGTGTTGGCGCTGCTGGTGCGCATGGTGCCATGGCAGAAACTGCGCGCCGCGCTCGCGAGTGTCCCGCCGTCGACGTTTTTCCTGGTGGTCCTTGGCTTCGTCGCCTGCCACCTGTTTGGCGTCTTCAAATGGCGGATGGTGATTGGCCAAGCCGGCGCGCGCCTCACGCTGCGGCAGTCGGTCGAGTGCTACTGCGCCGGCCTGTTCTCGAACCTGTTCCTGCCGAGCATCGTCGGCGGCGACGTGCTGCGCGCGCTGCTCGCGGGGAGGAAGAGCGGCCGGATGGAAGGTGCCGTGCTCGGCGGCGTGGCCGACCGTCTGCTCGATCTGATGGCGCTTGGCGTGCTGGTGGTGGCCGCGGGTGCGTTCGTCGGCCTCGATCGGCAAGGAACCGCGGGGACGCTGCTGGTGCTGGTCGTCGCGCTCTCTGCTGCCGCTGGCGTCGTCGCGCTGCTGGTGCTGGTGCGACGGCCGCTCAAACGCTGGCCGCCGCGTTGGCGCCGGCGGATCGCGCAACTGCTGATCGCGCTGCGTCGACAGGGCCGCCGACCGAAGGTGCTGTTCTTCTCGCTCGCGGGCGGAGTGGCGATGCAGGGCTCGTTGATCGCGCTGAATGCGGTGCTCGGCCGCGCGCTCGGGCTCGAGGCGAGCGCGGCCGCGTGGGTATTCGCCTGGTCGCTCGCCAAGCTGGCGGGGCTGGCGCCGGCGAGCTTCAACGGCATCGGCGTGCGCGATGGCGTGTTCGCGGTGCTGTTCGCGCCGCTGGTCGTCGCCACCGCGCTGCCGTTCGATGAGGTGAAGGCGCGCGCATTGGCCGCGTCGTTCTTGTGGCAAGGCGTGCTGATCGTCGGCAGCCTGTTTTGCGGCGCGGTGTGGCTGGTGCTCCGGCGCCGTTCGCCGCTGGCGACTCCAAAGATCAACCCGGAGATGAAGGTGCGCCACGGATGAGCGTCACGAATGACCGCGTTGGCAGTGCGGGGCGCCCACGCGTGGTCGTGCTCGGCGGAGGCCCGGCCGGACTCGGTGGCGCGTGGCAGCTCGCGTTGCAGAAGAAGGCGTCGGTCACGCTGGTCGAACAGAATCCGTGGTTCGGCGGCAATGCCGGCAGCTTCGAGTGGGAAGGCCAGAAGCTCGACTTCGGCAGCCATCGGCTCCATCCCGCCTGCGAGCCGTCGATCCTCGCCGATCTGAAGCAGCTGCTGGGCGCCGATCTGCTCGACCGCCCGCGCCACGGCCGCATCCGATTGCTCGGCCGTTTCATCCATTTTCCGCTGAAGCCGCTCGATCTGCTGACGCGACTGCCGCCGAGTTTCGGCGTGTCGCTCGCTTACGACGGCGCGACCAAGCGACTGCGGCGTCCCGCGCCCGGCACGCCGGACACGTTTGAATCGGTCCTGAGCCAGAACCTCGGACCGACCATGTGCGATCGCTTCTACTTTCCGTACGCGCGCAAGATCTGGGGCCGCGGACCGGAACAGCTGTCGGGCATCCAGGCGCGTCGTCGCGTCTCCGCCGGCACCGTGCTGAAGCTGGTGCGCAAGGTCTTGAACGCGGTTCCCGGCTTCAAAAAGCCCGGCAGCGGCCGGTTCTGGTACCCGCGCCACGGTTACGGACAGCTTTCCGACGCCTTGGCGCGCGCCGCGCAGTCCTCAGGCGCCGAGCTGCTGCTCGAACATCGGGTGAAGTCGCTGCAAGCGCCGCGTGGAGACGCGCCGTGGCGGATCGCGATCGATCGTGGCGGCCGCGAGTCCGTGCTTGAAGCCGACCACGTCTGGTCGACGCTGCCGGTCACGCTCGTCCCGAAACTGCTCACGGAACCGCCGCCCGCGCCGGTGTTCGCGGCAGCGGCGCAGGTGAGCTACCGCGCGATGCTGCTGGTCTACCTGCGCCTCCCAGTGGCGCAGTTCACCGAGTACGACGCCCACTATTTCCCCGAAGCCGAGATCACGATTACGCGCCTGTCGGAACCGAAGAACTACGGCGACCTCGGCGCACCCGCGGGCGCGACCACGCTCTGCGCCGAGCTGCCGTGCGACGCTGGCGATCGCTTCTGGAAGATGAGCGAGGCGGAGCTCGGTGCGGTCGTTGCGGCCGATCTCGCCCGCGCCGGCCTGCCGCTGCCGGCGCCGCCGACTGCGGTGAAGGTGATGCGTTTGCCGCAGGCCTATCCGATCTACCTGAACGGCTACGAGCAGCCGCTCGAACAGGTCGATCGCTTCTGCGACACGCTGCCGCGCTTCCTCACCTACGGGCGGCAGGGACTCTTCGCCCACGACAACACCCACCACGCGCTGGCGATGGCATGGGCAGCAGTCGATTGCCTCACCGGCGCCGAGTTCGACCGCGCCGCGTGGGCGAAGCATCGTGCGGTCTTCGCGACCCACGTGGTCGAGGACTGAGAGTGCCTGACAGAAGGTCCACTACGTTTGGCTGGCTGCGGTCACCCAGGACTTCGTCGACCTCCATCGGCGACTCTTCAGAGTCGCCTGCTTCGGTCTCCTCGCCCCAGGTGCCCTCGCTTGGCCTCGGCGTCACGCGTCCATTCTGTCAGGCACTCTGAGGTCGCTCCGGTTGCGCATCGCCGTCGACGCCTCCTGCTGCTTCAACCGCCGCGGCTTCGGGCGTTTCGCGCGCGAGCTGCTGGCCGCGCTGGCGCGCCGCAGCGACGGCTTCGACTTCGTGCTTCTGGTCGACCGTGACGCCGCGCCGGGCGATCTGCCGGAACCGCTCCTGGCGCTGCCGCGCTTGAACGCGCAACCCGGCCGCAGCGTGACCGACGCTGCCGTCGCCGGCGATGCGCGTCGCCCCGCTGAGCTGTTTGCGTTCACGCGCGCGGCTCGTCGTTGCCAGGCCGACCTGCTGTTCCTGCCGGCCGTCTACAGCGCCTTCCCGCTCTGGCCCGGCACGCGCGCGGTCGTCTGCTTCCACGACG
This sequence comes from Planctomycetota bacterium, assembly GCA_009691715.1. GTDB lineage: Bacteria > Planctomycetota > B15-G4 > B15-G4 > SIAN01 > SIAN01. Next base: position 55,266 of record SIAN01000004.1, on the reverse strand, counting down.
CGATCGCCGAGACCTTCCCGAGGATGGTCTTCCCCGATCGGAAGAGCGAGTGGTTCTGGCGGGCGAAATCGTGGCTCGCGGCGCGTCAGGCGACGCGCGTGATGACGGTGAGCGAGGCGTCGAGGCGTGACGTCGGCCGCGTCTACGGGATCGCCGCCGATCGGATCGACGTGGTGAGCGAGGGCGCCGACGCGCGCTTCCGGCCGCCGACCGATCACGCGGCGCTCGCGGCGGCGTTGCGACGACTGCGAATCCCGGAGGATCGACCCTACTTCCTGTTCGTCGGCGGCATCAGCCCACACAAGAACCTTGCGACGCTGCTCACGGCGTTCTCGCGCTTGCTCGCCAACGCAAGCAATGGCGCAAGCGGCGACGCAACGCTCGTGCTGGTGGGCGATCCCAAGGCGGACGGCTTCCTCGACAGCGCCGCTCCGCTGCGCCAGCAGATCGCCGCCGATGCGCGGCTCGCCGCGCGCGTCCACTGGACCGGCTTCGTCGCCGACGACGATCTCGTGCCGCTCTATCAAGGAGCGTGCGCGCTGGTCCTGCCGTCGCTGCTCGAAGGCTTCGGTTTGCCGGCGCTCGAGGCGATGAGCTGCGCGACGCCGGTGGTGGCGAGCGACGCCGGCTCGCTGCCGGAGGTGGTGGGCGACGGCGGCCTGCTGGTGCCCGCGCTCGATGCGATGGCGCTGCAGGCGGCGCTGTCGGAAGTGCTGGGTCGGCCGCAGCAGCGCGCGCTGCTCGCCGCGAAAGCGCTTGCCCGATCGCGCCGTTTCACCTGGGAGCGCGGCGCCGCCGACGCGGTCGCCTGCTTCCGGCGCGCGGTCGCCACGGAGGCGCGCTGATGGACGCGCTCCTCACCTTCCATGGCATCGACCGCAGCGGCTCGGTGCTCTCCTACTCGCCGGAAGACTTCGAGCGGCTGCTCGATGGCCTGCAGGCGGAGGGAGTCGCGATCGTCGCGCTCGACGCGCTGCGGGTGCCGTCAACGGGAGCCGCGCCGCGCGTGGCGCTCACCTTCGACGACGGCTTTCGCTCCGTGCATGCCGACGCGCTGCCGCGACTCGCGCGGCGCGGACTGCCGTTCACGGCCTATGTCGTCTCCGACTGGATCGGCCGCGACAACCGCTGGCCTGGCCAGACGGCGGCCATCCCGCGGTTCGAGCTGATGGGCCAGACGGAACTGCAGGAACTGCTCGCCGCCGGTGGCACGATCGGCGGCCACACCGCCAACCACGTCGACTGCCGTGCGCTCGCCCCCGATGCCGCGCGCCGCGAACTGGTCGACAGCAAGGCCGCGCTCGAGCAGCGGTTTGGCTCGCGGGTGAGCCACTTCGCCTATCCCTACGGCTGGCATGACGCCGCGAGCCGCGCAGAGGTCGCTCTGCACTGGTCGAGCGCGGTCACGACGCTGCTCGACTATCTGCCCGAGGTTGCGGCCAGGCGTGCCGCTCGCGTCCACGAATGGCCTCGGCTCGACAGCTGGTACCTGCGCGATCCGGCGCGCCGGCTACCGCTCTTCGCGCCGCGCACGCGTGCATGGATCGCGTGGCGGCGTCTCCTGCGACGCGTCAAGGGCGCGGCGTACGGCGCATGAGCAGCGCCGCGATCAGCATCGTCGTGCCGATGTACAACGCCGCGAGCTACCTCACGCGGGTGGCGCCGCCGCTTCAGCGCGCGCTCGCCGCGGGCCGTGTCGCCGAAGTGATCGTCGTCGACGATGGCTGCACCGATGATGGGCCACGGCAGTGCCAGGCCGCGGGCTTCACCGTCATCCCGTCCGGTGGGCGCAAGGGGCCCGGCGCCTGCCGCAACCAGGGTGCACTCGCGGCGCGCGGCGCGATCCTGCTGTTCGTCGATTCCGACGTCGTGATGCACGACGACGTGCCGGAGCTGGTCGCGCGCCACTTCGCGCGGCGCGCCGACATCGTCGCCCTGTTCGGCGCCTATGACGAGCAGCCGAACGCTCCCGGCGTCGTCTCGCGCTACCGCAACCTGCTGCACCACCACACCCACACGACGCACGCCGGCGAGGCGTCGACCTTCTGGGCCGGCTGCGGCGCGGTGCGACGCGACGCGTTCTTGTCGGCGGGGGGCTTCGACGCCGACTACTACACCGTCCCATCGATTGAGGACATCGAGCTCGGTTACCGGCTGCGACGCGCCGGTGGAAAGATCCTGCTCGCGCCCGAGGTGCAGGGCACCCACCTCAAGCGCTGGACGCTTCGGAGCATGCTCCACACCGACGTCTTCCGCCGCGCGCTGCCGTGGGGCCGGCTGCTGCAGCATCCAGAGCTCGCCGGTGCCGTGCTGAACGTCAGCAACGCCGAGCGGCTGAAAGCGCTGATTGCAGGCGCGTTCTTCGCGACGGCGGCGCTCGGCCTGATGCATCGACCGTTTCTCGGTGCGGCGCTCGGGCTCCTGTTGGTGGCGGCGCTGGTCAGCGCGCCGTTCTACGTCGTGCTGTGGCGCGCGGCCGGCCTGGCGACGGCGCTGGCCGGCCTGTTCCTGCACCAGCTCTACTTCGCCTACGGCGCCGCCACCTTCGTCTGGTGCGTCGTGGAGCGAAAGCTGCGATTCGCGCCCGAGCCGCCGCGCGGGACGCTGCCGCCGCTCGAGCGCCGATCGCAGTGAGTGGGTCTGCTGCGACCAGTCGCCTGAGCGCGGCGAACCACTTCAGCGGACCTTGACGGGGATGGTCTTCGGTTTCGCGCTCACCGCGCGCGGCATCGTGACGGTGAGCATCCCGTCCTTGAACGACGCCTCGATCTTCTCGGCATCGACCGAGCTCGGCAGGGCGATCCGGCGCTCGAAGCGGCCGTAGCTGCGCTCCGTCCGGTGCCAGCCCTTGGTCTTCTAGGGTCTTCTCCTGCTTGCGCTCACCGCGCAGCACGAGCATGTCGTCCTGCACCTGCACGTGGACGTCCTCGCTCTTCAGGCCAGGCAGTTCGACCTCGGCGATCAGCGCGTCATCGGTCTCGCGCAGGTCGAGCGCGGGCAGGAAGTTGGCGCCGCCCGCCCACGGGTCGACCCACTCGTTCCCGTTACCTTGATGCGTGAAAAGTTCCTCGAACACCCGGTCGATCCGGTTGCGCAGTCCGAACAGCGGTGAACGCTCGGTCTCACGGAACAACGTCGGCAGCATGGGATTCCTCCTTGTAGCCCACGCAGTTGCGCGGGCACCGTGCTCCAGTCCCGCGCGGTTGCGCGGAGACCGTTTCGTTCAGTCAGTGGGTGCGGCGACCGGCTCTTGCCTCTGCTCCGGGATCTCGGTCAGGACTGCCTCGGTCAGCAGCAGCACGCCGGCGACCGAGGCGGCGTTCTCGAGCGCAATGCGCAGCACCTTGGTCGGGTCGATGATCCCGGCCTCGAACAGATCGACCCATTCGCAGCGCGCCGCATCGAAGCCGCGACCGCCGCATCCGGTGCGCATCTCCTGGACGATCACGCCGGCCTCGACGCCGGAGTTCTCGGCGATCTGCCGTGCTGGCGCTTCGAGCGCCTTCGCGAGGATCCGTACGCCGGTGCGCTCGTCGCCATCGCAGGCGACGGCCTCGCGCAGGACGGTCTCCTGGAGCCGGATCAGGGCGAGTCCGCCGCCAGGGACGATGGCCTCGGCGACCGCCGCCTTGGTCGCGCTGATCGCATCCTCGAACACCTCCTTCAGGCTCTTCATCTTGGTTTCGGACGGGGCACCGACGCGGATCACGGCGACGCCGCCGGCCAGCTTCGCGAGCCGCTCGCGCAGCTTCTCCTTGTCCCAGTCACTGGTCGCCTCCTCGCACTGCGTCCGCAGCTGCTGCGCGCGCGCGTCGATCGCGGACCGCTTCCCGGCGCCGCCGATGATCGTGGTGTGATCGCGGGAGATGAGGACGCGGCGCGCCTTGCCGAGCTCGCCGAGCTTGACGTGTTCGAGCGCGATGCCGAGATCGGCGGAGACCATGCGCGCGCCGGTCAGGATCGCCATGTCCTCGAGCAGTTCGCGCCGGCGATCGCCGAATCCTGGCGCTTTCACGGCAGCGCAGGCCAGCGTCCCGCGGATCCGGTTCACGACCAGCGTTGCGAGAGCCTCGGCTTCGACATCCTCCGCGATGATCAGGAACGGCCGGCCGCTCTTCGCCGCCTGTTCAAGGAGGGGCAGCAGGTCCTTCACCGAGGTGATCCGTTTCTCATGCAGCAGGATCAGAGGATCTTCGAGCACGACGTCCGGCTTCTCCGCGTCGGTGACGAAGTAACCCGAGAGCCAGCCGCGGTCGAACTGCATGCCCTCGACGACTTCCAACGTCGTCTCGGTGCCCTTCGCCTCCTCGACCGTGATGACGCCTTCGCCGCCGACCTTCTCCACGGCATCCGCGACGAGTTCCCCGGTGCGCGGGTTGTTGTGGGCCGAGATCGTGGCGACCTGGACCTTCTCCTTCCGGCTCTTCACCGGCCGCGACAGCGCCTTGAGCGCGGCGATGGCCGCGACGAGACCGCGGTCGATGCCGCGCTTCAGGTCGATCGCGTTCGCGCCGGCGGCGACGTTCTTCACCCCCTCCGAGTAGATGGCATGGGCGAGGAGGGTTGCGGTGCTGGTCCCGTCGCCGACGGCGTCCCCGGTCCGCTCGGCCGCCTGCCGGAGGACGCGGACGCCGAGGTTCTCCTCGGGATCGGGCAGCTCGAATTCCTTGGCGATCGTCACGCCGTCGTTGCAGACCAGCGGCGCGCCCCACTTCCGCTCGATCAGCACGCACTTCGAGCGCGGACCGAGCGTCACGCGGATGGCGTTCGTCAGCGCGGTCGTGCCGCGGAGGAGCTTCTCGCGCGCCTCGGAACGGAAGTGGAGCGTCTTGGCGGTCATGATCGGGCCTCGGGGTTTCGCGACAGTCGGCAACGGGCGTGCCGCCTGTCGACCGTGACCGCACGGCGGGTGGCGCGAGACGCTGCGGGCGACTCGGGGGCTCGTTACCGACGCCGATGCGGACCTTCACCCGGAAGTGGCGCGGCCGTCTGCAGTCGTGGTACCCGGCCCGCCGATCGGGGAAAGCGGCGCCGCTGCGGCTAAAACGCGGCGCCCATCCGGTCGTGGCGGGAACGAACCGCTTGTGCCCGAGGAGCGCCCTTGGACCTCGAATTCAACGATGCGCAGCGCGAGTGGCACGACGCCGCGGCCGACTTCGCGCGCCGCCACCTCGCGGGCGACGTGATCGCGGCCGACCGTGACGAGACGTTCGATCGCGCGGCGTGGAAGGCGGCCGCCGGATTCGGCGTGCTGGCGATGCCGGTGCCCAAGGAGCTTGGCGGGCTCGGGCTGCCGATCACCGAGGTGATCGCGGTGATGGAGGGACTCGGCTACGGTGCCAAGGATCAGGGGCTGCTGTTCTCGTTGAACGCGCACCTCTGGACCAACACGATGCCGTTGGTGCAGTGGGGCACGCCCGAGCAGCGCGCGCGCTGGCTGCCCGGCCTCATCGACGGCTCGCAGGTCGGCGCCAATGGTGCGAGCGAGCCCGACTCCGGCTCCGACGTCTTCGCGATGCGGACGCGTGCGCGGCGCGACGGCGACGTCTACGTGCTCGACGGCACCAAGATGTTCGTGACCAACGCGCCGGTCGCCGACGTGATCGTCGCCTACGCCACGATCGACCCGAAGCTTGGCGCGATGGGGGTGACCGGTTTCATCGTCGACGCCCATGCGAAGGGGGTCACGATCAGCAAGAAGATCGAGAAGCTGGGGCTGCGCACCTCGCCGATGGCGGAAGTCGTGTTCGAAGGCGTGCGCGTGCCGGTCGCCGACCGGCTCGGCCGCGAAGGGCGTGGCGTCGCGGTGTTCGAGTCGTCGATGGAGTGGGAGCGCGGCTGCATCCTCGCCAGTTGCCTCGGCGTGATGCGTCGCCAGCTCGAGCGCTGCGTGGCCCACGCCCGCCAGCGCCGGCAGTTCGGCCAGGCGATCGGCAAGTTCCAGTCGGTCGCCAACCGGATGGTCGACATGCGCCTGCGGATCGACACCTGCCGCCCGCTCGTCTACCGGATCGGACGGATGAAGGAGGCGGGGCGCGACTGCACGGTTGAGGCGGCGCTGGCCAAGCTGCACGTCTCCGACTGCTTCGTGAAGAATGGCCTCGACGCGATCCAGGTTTTCGGCGGCTACGGCTACATGACCGAGTACGAGCTCGAGCGCGAGCTGCGCGACGCGGTCGGCAGCACGCTTTATTCCGGGACCAGCGAGATCCAGCGCAACCTGATCGCCCGCGGGCTCGGTCTGTGAGTGTGGCGACCGGTTCGGTCGACGCCAGCGCGAGCGCGTTGGACATCGCGCGCGCTCAGCGCTGCCGCCGCGATCCGCGCACGTTCGCCGTCCTCGTCGCCGAGATCGCGCTGCTGCTCGTGGTGTTTCGCGCGTTCAAGCTGCACGAGCTCTTCGGCGAAGGCTTCTGGCGCGTGAGCGTCGCATCGGCCGGCGGGTTCGCGCTGCACTATTGGCTGCCGTTGCGGCTTAAGGAGCCGTTCTGGGTTCTGCTGTCGCTGGCGGCGCTGCCGTGGATCGCCGGACCGCTGACGGGTGCGCTGCTGATTGCGCTCGGCCTCGGCTTCTTTGCGATCGGCCGCAGCGCGATGCCGCAGCGCTGGCGCGTGACGTGGACGCTGCTGCTTGCGGCTCCCTGTGTCGCCGGCCGCGCCGCCTGGCTGCCCGGCCTGCCCGACGAACTCTGGCCGCTGGTCGGTTCGCTGTTCCTGTTCCGGCTGCCGATCTGGCTCTACGACCGGCGCCACATGAAGGAGCCGCCGGCGCTCTCGGAGTTCCTCGCCTACTGCTTCATGCTGCCGAACTGGGGCTGCCTGCTCTTCCCGGTCGTGGACTTCCACACGCTGAAGAAGAGCTTCCTGGCTCGCGACCAGAACCTGATCGCGCAGGAGGGCGTCGCCTCGATGACGCGCGGGCTGGTGCAACTGCTGATCTACCTGCGTCTCTACAACGCGACCGAATGGAACGCCGATCCGTACGAGATCACCAGCCTCGGCGCGCTGCTGGTCTGCATGGCACGGGTCTACCTGCTCTACCTGCGCCTGTCGGGCACCTTCCACTTCGTGATCGGGCTGCTGCATCTGTTCGGCTACGACCTGCCGCCGACGCATCGGAGCTGGCTGCTTTCGTCATCGCTGACCGACTTCTGGCGCCGGATCAACATCTACTGGAAGGACTTCATGGTGAAGCTGGTCTGGTTCCCGGCCTACTTCCGCTGGCGCAAGTTGGGCGACAAGCGGGCGCAGATCCAGGCCACCGCGCTGGTCTTCGTCGTCACCTGGTTCCTGCATGCGGCGCAGACCTTCTTCCTGACCGGCAGGTTCCTGCTGCGCTCGACCGACGTCGCCTTCTGGTCGATCTTGGGCGTGCTGGTGATGGTGAACCTCGCGTTCGAACTGCGCCGCGGCAGCGGAGCCGCGGCGCCGACCGGAGTGCGCCGGGCGCTCGGAATCGCCGGCACGCTCACACTCCTGACCGTCCTTTGGTCGATGTGGAACGCGCAGTCGTTCGCGGCCTGGATCGAGCTGCTGACCTGGTGGAAGGTCGGCTGACCGCGGCCGCGGACGGCGACGCAGCGCGGGACGACGATTGCCCGCGCCACCACCAACCCGCAGAATCACCGCCCCATGAACACGACCAACAAGAATCAGCCCGGCGACCCATCCGTCGAGATCGCCGACGAGCTGCGGCGCTTCATCTTGGCGGAGTTCCTGCCGGGCGAGAGCGCCGCCAATCTGCGCGACGACACGCCGCTGCGCACCGGCGGCATCCTCGATTCGGTGGCGACGCTGAAGGTCGTGTCGTTCGTCGAGCAACGCTTCTCGATCGAAGTCGAGGCGCATGAAGCCGGCGTCGAGCACTTCGACCGCATCGCCGACATCGCGGCGCTGGTGCGGCGCAAGCGGGGGACGTGAGGCGATGGCCGGCGCCGCCACTGCGAGCCTCGCCGACCTGCTTGAGGCGTCCGCAAGGCGCGACCCAGGACGCATCGCGATCGTCGCGCCCGACGGCCGCACGCTCACCTACGGCGAGCTCGACCTTGCGGCCTCGCGAGTCGCGGGGTTCCTGCGCGCGCACGGCGTGGTGCCAGGCGATCGTGTCGGTTTCTGCCTGCCGAAGGGCCTGGCGAGCGTCACGGTGCTGTTCGGTGCGATGAAGGCGCGCGCCGGCTACGTGCCGGTCGACTGGCACGGACCGGCCGCGCGCAACGCGACGATTCACCGCGATGGGAAGGTGGCGGCGCTGTTCCTCGGCGAGGCGCGCCACGACGTGCTCGCGGAGTGGCCGGCTGGAACGCTGCCGAAACTGCTCGTGCGCGTGCCGATGAGCGCCACGGGCTCCGCCGCGGCGCACGCCAACGTCATGCATCCGTTCCCGCTAGGCGCGCACGACTTCGCCGCCGCGCTGGCGCACGCGCCGCTCGCCGAGCTGGCATCCCCTCGCCGCCGCGACGACCTCGCGTACATCCTCTACACCTCCGGCTCGACCGGCGTGCCCAAGGGCGTGACGCTCACCCACGAGAACGCGCTTTCGTTCGTCGATTGGTGCAGCGAGCTCTACGCGCCGACCGCGGACGATCGCTTCTCCAGCCACGCGCCGTTCCATTTCGACCTGTCGATCTTCGACCTCTACGTGGCGCTGAAGCACGGCGCGACGCTCCATCTAGTGGGCGAGGAGCTCGGCAAGGACCCGAAGGCGCTGGCGCGCTTCGCCGCTGACCGGCGCCTCACGATCTGGTACTCGACGCCGTCGGTGCTGTCGTTGATGGCGGAGTTCGGGCAGCTCGACACGCTCGATCTCTCGGCGCTGCGCCACGTGCTCTTCGCGGGCGAGGTCTTCCCGGTGCCGGGACTGCGCCGGCTGACGCGACTCCTTCCGCGACCGCGCTACTGGAATCTCTACGGACCGACCGAGACCAACGTCTGCAACTACGCCGAGATCCCGCTGCCGGTACCCGACGAGCGCACGCGGCCCTACCCGATCGGGCCGCTCTGCTCGCACTGCGATGGGCTGGTCCTCGACGAACAGCAGGTCGAGGTCGCGAAGGGCGCGGAGGGGCTGCTCTGGATCGCGGGACCGTCGCTGTTCCAGGGCTACTTCGGGCGGCCCGACCTCGACGCGAACGTGTTCCAGACCCGTGCGGGTCGGCGCTGGTACAACACCGGCGATGTCGTCCGTCACGTCGATGGCGAGGGCTTCGTCTACGTCGGCCGCCGCGATCGCATGGTCAAGCGGCGCGGCTACCGGATCGAGCTCGGCGAGGTCGAATCGGCGCTGCAACGCAATCCAGCTCTACGCGAGGCCGCGGTGATCTCCCTGCCCGACTCGGCCGCTGGCGTCCGCATCGACGCCCACGTCGCGCCGGTCACGCCGCCGCTGTCGATCATCGCGCTGAAGAAGTGGTGCGCCGACGCGCTGCCGCCCTACATGAGCCCCGATCGCTTCGTGTTCCACGCCACGCTGCCGCGCACCTCGACCGAAAAAGTCGACTACCAGGCGCTCAAGGCCAAGTCGTCGGAGCCGTCGCCGTGACGCCGTTCGCGAAGTCGGTGGTCGCCTCGACGGCCACGCTGCTGGCGTTGCTTGCGGTGGAGCGCGCGCACCCCGCCAATGGAATCACCGCGATCCCGAAGGCGATCCAGCGCGAAGTGCGCGAGTGGGTCTACCACGGCGCGAATGCCGACGACGAACTCGGGCTGCTGGCCGGCTACTACGACGAACTGCTGAACGCGAGCCGCGACACGATCCACGCCGGCAACACCGACGATCTGTGGGACAAGGCGCTGGCACGCGGGTCGACGCAGGAGCGGCTCGAGTCGTTCCTGCTCTATCGGCCGAAGCCTTCGCTGGGTGATCCCGCGGATCCGACGGCGACGGTCGTGACCAACCGCGCCGGCCTCTTCGATCGCGACTACCCTGAGGCGCGCACGCCGGGCGTGCGCCGCCTCGTCTGGGTCGGCGACTCGCTGTCGCGCGGACTCGGTGCTCCGTTCGGCCAGGCGCTCGAGCCCAACGTGGAGCGGTGGTTGAACGAGTCGCAGGTCGGCGACGGTGTCGTCGGCTTCGAGCTGATGAACCTCGCGGTCGAGGGCTACCGCACCACGCAGTTCGTGAAGGTGGTCGAGGAGGCGTTGCCGCGGTTCCATCCCGACGTCGTGGTGGTCGGCCTCTCCGACCTGTCGGTCACGCGCATCTGGGGCCACCATCTGGCGTGCCTCGTGCACGACGGCATCGACCTCGAATACCCGTACTTGCGCGAACTGGCGGCGCGTGCCGCACTGAAGCAGGACGACGCTCCGACCGTGACCGACGCCAAGCTGGCTCCCTTCAGCGACGAGTTCGTGCGCTGGGCGCTCGCAACCATGCAGCAGAGCTGCCGCGCGGGTGGGGCGGAGCTGGCGGTCGTGCTGCTGCCGGCGGTCGGCGAGGTGGCGCGGCTTGAGGCGCGTTTCGAGCCCGCGCGCGCGGCGCTGGGCGAGCGCGGGATCGTGACGCTCGACTTGGTGTCGACCTTCGCCGACGTACCTGATCTGCGCCCGCTGCGCGTGAGCGACATCGACCACCATCCGAATCCAGCGGGCTACCAACTGCTGTTCGAGCGGTTCAAGGACGAGCTGCTGAAGTCCCCCGTCGCTCGCGCGCTCATCACCGGCCGCGCCGGCTCCGGCTGAGCGATGCAACCCCGCTTCGCATCGATGCGCGGGCTCTTCGTGCTGCTGACCGGCGAGGGAGCGCAGCGGCTGCTGTCGTTCGTGGCGATCTGGCTGCTCTCGAACCGGCTCGCGCCTGCGGACTACGCCGCTGTCGAGGTGTCGCTGTCGGCCATGATGTTCGCCGCGCTCTTCGTCGAGCTCGGCTTTCCGCTGCTGGCGGCGCGCGAGGTGGCGCGCGATCCGACGGCGGAGCAGCGCCTCGCGCCGACGGTGCTGCGTCTGCAGTGCGGCGCGGCCGTGCTGCTCGTTGCGCTCGCATGGTTGGCGCGCGCCGCTGGCTGGCTGGGGCCGGAGCTTGGCACGTTGCTCCCGGTCTACGCCGCCTCCCTGCTTCTGCTGCCGTGGCTGGTGCCGTGGGCGTTCCAGGGACGCGGTGCGATGCACTGGATCGCGGCGCCCGGCGTCCTGCGCCAGGGGCTCTTCCTGCTGCTCACCGCCGCGCTCGTCCGCAGCAGCGGCGACCTCGCTCGATTGCCGTGGCTCGAAGTGGTGGCGGTCGGCGGTGCGGCGCTGCTGGCGCAGTGGGCGTGGCGCCGCGGGCGCATCGGCGGCCGATCTGCGATCGGTCCTGCGCCTGGAGCGACGGCCATGCTGCGCGAGGCGGCGCCGATGGGAGTGTCGCAGCTGCTCTGGGCGCTGCGCATGTTCCTGGCGACGCTGCTGCTCTGGCACCTCGTTCCGAAGGAGGCGGTGGGCCGATATGCCGTCGCGCACCGCGTGATGATGGTGCTGCAGGCGGTTCTCACCATGTACTTCACCAATCTCTTTCCCGGTCTTTCGCGCGCTGCCCGCGGTCCGCGCGCGATCCTGAAGCCGCTGCTGCTGCGGTCGACCGCGATCGCGGTCGGCGGCACGCTGGCGCTGGCGCTCTGCGTCGCGGCGAACGCCGACGGCTTGCTGCGGCTCCTGTTCCGGCCCGAGCTCTGCGACGCGGAGAGCGCGAGCTGCCTGCGACTGCTGGTCGCGGTGCTGCCCCTGCTGGCCTGCCGCGGCCACGCGCGCATGACGCTGTTGGCGTTCGGTCGCAGCCGGCTCGAGCTCGTCTGCTCGGTGGCGGGCACGCTCGCGTTGGCGGCGCTGATCCCGTGGTGGACGCGGCAGTCTGGGGTCGCCGGTGCGGCGATGGCGTTGCTTGTGGCCGAAGGGTTTGGACTGCTGCTGACGCTCGCCGCATTCGCGGCGGCGTGGCGCGACCGGGCATTGCCGGTGCGACGAGTCGCGGGAGGCGCGTGATGGCCGAGCCGCTGCTCTTCGTGGTCGGCGCACCGCGCAGCGGGACGACTCTGCTGCGGGCGATGCTGAACCGTCATTCGCGCATCGGGCTCTGCGACGAGACGTTTTTCGTCTACTGGGTGGCGCAACGGCAGCGCGTCTTCGGCGACCTCGCCGATCCGGCGCGTCGCGCGCGGGCAATCGACCGGTTCTTGGAGACGCGCCGGATCCTCCGCCTCGGCCTCGACCTCGCTGCGTTGCGCGGTTGCCTGCAGCAAGAGGCGGTGAGCTATCCGGCGTTTTTCGCGGCGCTGCTGCGCTTCTATTCGCGCGCGCAGGGCAAGCCGATCGGCGGCGAGAAGACGCCGCAGCACGCGCTCTCCAGCAGGACGCTGCTCGACTGGTATCCCGAAGCGCGGCTGATCCATCTGGTTCGCGATCCGCGTGACGTCGTCGCATCGCTGAAGCGCATGCCATGGGGCAGCGGCAGCCGGCTCGGAGATGCGCAGACGTGGAACGCCTGCGTCATGGGAGCCGAGGCGTGCTCCGCCGACCCGCGCTTTCTGCGCGTCCGCTACGAAGACGTGGTCGCGGCGCCGGACAGCGCACTCGAACGACTTTGCGCCTTCGTCGGTGTCGCCTTCGAGCCCGCGATGCTCGAGACGAGTGCGAAGAAGACCGATCGCTGGTGGTTTGACCGGGCGCAGGGCGCGCTTGAGAAGTCCCGTGTCGAACGCTGGCGCAGCGAGCTCACGCAAGACGAAATCGCGGTGGTCGAGCACGTTGCTGGCAAGGCGCTTTCGCAGCACGGATATGTGCCCGCAGGTCCGCTGGCGACGCCGTCGCAGCTGGCCGTGGCGCGCCTGAAAGCGCAGATGGCCGGGCTGCGGCGGAAGCTCCGCCACGTCCCGGCCACCTTCTGGCGCCTCGTGCGCCCCGATCTGCTCGCACGCGAGGAGCGCGCGATCGACGGACCCACCGACCCGGCGGAGTGACTCCGGCCGTTCGGAGCGTCAATTCAGGACGAGCTCTTCAGCGCGAACAGGCTCTCGTCGATCCGGATCACGCCCTTCTTTCCGCCGAGCAGCACCTCGAGATTGATCGAACGGCGCGTCTGGAAGATCTCGCAGGCCAGTGCGCCCGGTTTGCCGGCCTCGCACGGTGCCGAGAACTTCAAGTTGTCGGGGAGGTTCACGGTGTCCTCGAGCGTCAGCTCGTTCTTCACGAGCTGACGCTGTGCCTGCCGCTTCAACGGCGCGATCTGCGCCGCCGCCAGCTCGCCGAACTGCTGGATCGCCGCGTCGAATCGCTTCATGCCTTCTTCGAGCGACAGGGTCTGCGCCTCGGCCTGTTCGCGTTCGCGATTGCGCATGACGGCGACGAGTTGGTCGCCTTCGAGCATGACGTAGACGTTCATCGAGCAATCCTGCTCGTCGATCGCGAAGTCGATCTTGCCGGCGATCATCGGCTTGGAGCAGTCGAAGCCCTCGGCGAGCGCGCGGCGGTACCAAGTGGTGTCCGTCGGGTTGCCGTTCAGCTCGATCTCGGCCGTCGAGATGCCGGCGGCCGCCAACGGCGCGCTCGCACGCAGCGGGCCCCACGACAGTGTGCAGGCCGCGGTATCACCGGCCGCGACGAAGTCGAGCACCAGCGCTGGCGTGAGATCGGCCGCGTCGCCCTTGAACACGGTCGGAATCAGCTGGTTCGGCTCATCGCCGAGCATCTGCGGCGATTGATCGAGGTGGAGCGGCTCGAACACGACGAAGCTGAAGGCGTTTTCGCCCGCCGGCTGCAGGTTCATGCCATAGCGACCTGGCTGGACCAGCTCGTCGCCGAAGAAGACTGGCCCGCCGGTCACTTCGAGGGTCGTCGCACCCTCCGAGCCCATGCGCCACGCCTGACCCTGCTGCGCCATCTGCGCCATCTGGCCGAGTCGTTGATCGTTCCATGGCGGCTGGCCGTGCTCGAGCGTGAGCGTCGCCGTTCCGAGCGTGACCGTCGCGGTGTGGCGCGGGGAGCCTTGCGGCGCGGCCTGCGGCGCTGCTGCTGCTGGCGCCGCGGCCGGTGCGGCCGGTGGCGTGCCCTGATCGGTCGGGGCGGGTGTCTGGGCCGACGCGATCGTGGCGCCGACTAGGGACAGGATCAGGGCTGCGCTCGCGGAACGCGACAACATCGACAATCCTCCTTGGATCCAGAGCAGGACGGGGCAGGGAGACTACCGAACACGACTCACCGACGCGCCGGTTCCAACGCCGTCGCCCGGTCAATCGAAGCGGATCGGGATCCGCAGTTCCGGCTCGCCAGCGAGCTCGAATGTCTGCTCGAAAGGAGTGCCGCGGAGCTGGCCGTGAACGCGGTAGCGGCCCGGCCCGAAGCGTCCGAGCCGCACCACATCGGGCTGCCATGGCTGCTGCATCGCATCCGCCAGCTCGGAGAGTCCGAACAGCGTCAGCGGGATCGCTCCGTCGGGCCCATCGACTGCCGCCGACAGCGTCAACAGGTCTGCGAACGGGACCGCGTTCAGGAGCGCGAAGACCTCGGTCCCGCCGACAAGCTTGATGCGGGTTCGATTGATTCCACCTGGACGCGCCGAGATCCCGCGTGCCACCGCCGTCGCGTAGCCCGGCGCGCGCGCGACGACATCCCAGCTGCCTTCGGGGACGCCCGCGTACTCGAACTCGCCGTTCTCGTCGCTCGAGGTGCTGCTCCATTCCTCGAGGTATCCGCCGGTTGCAGCATCGCGCAGGAAGATCGAGCCTTGCGCGAGTGGCTTGCCGGTGCCGTCGACGAGTTGTCCGCTGATGCGAGCCGCGGGTGCGAGCAGCAACGTGCCGGCATCGACCGCGCCCACGGCCGGAACCACGATCGGCGACGAACCCACGCCGTAATCGCTCGATCCGCCTCCGAGCAGATCGCCCGCGCCGGCGACGACCCGGCAGCGGCCCGGCCGCACGTGGTCGAGGCGGAACTTGCCGTTCGCGTCGGTGCGCACCGCAAGCGAGCGGCGCATCGCCATCTCGATGCCGGCCGTCGGTGCGTCGGGCGCTGCTCCAACGTAAACCGCGATTCCGGCCAACGGCTTGCGGCTTCCTACCTCGAGGACTTCGCCGGAGACGCTCGCCGCCGGCACCTCGAGCGTCACCTCGGTCGTAGCGCCAGCTTCCAGCAGGACCGGCACCAGCACCGCGTTCATCCCACCGCCGCCTGGATCGCCGAGATTCACCTGCGCGAACGCTCGGCCGGCGTGCAAGCGCTCGACGCGGAAACGACCGTCGTGGTCGCACGTGCCCATCGCCACCCCGCCACCCACGCTGCCGACTTTGCCGCCCTGCTCGCTGGCGATCACCTGCACCAGCGCGTCGGGGACGGGCGCTCCGCCGGAGACGACGCGTCCGACCAGGACGGCGCTGCCTTTGATCTGCGCCCCAAAATCAACGCGCAGTGATTCGCCCGCGCTGAGTTTGATCGTGCGCGTCTCGATCTGCCCCTGCATCTGCTCGAAGAACTTGTCGCTCCCGATCGCCATCTCCGCTGGCATGCGGGTGAGCGCGAAGTTGCCGGGCGCGAGACCCTCGAACCGGTAGTTGCCGGCGGCATCGCTCTTGGCCGATCGGATCGCCATGCGTGCAATGTCCTGGCACATCAGGCTCGCGCCGGCGAGCGGGTGGCCGTCGGCGTCGACGACGTTGCCGAAGATCTCGGCACCCGACGCGAGCTCGATGCGCAGCAGCGCCGAAGTCTCGCCCTCCGCGAGCGTGATCGCAGGCGGCTCGGTCTCGACGAATCTGTCCTTCTTCACCGCGAGCTTGTGCGATCCAGCGCCGAGCTCGCCGATGCGGAACCGGCCGTCCGCGCCGCTGGTGGCGGCGGTGTCGCCGAGCATGCCTGCGATGAGCTTCTGCATCATCGCCTGGTCCGCAGCGACGAGGCGCAGTTGCGCGCCGGCGATGGGGGCGCCGTCCGCGGCGGCGACGACGATGCCCTCGATGACGGCCTCCGGACCAAGCGTCGCGATGATCCCCTTGCGCGTGGTGCCGTCCGCGAGCGTGAACCAGGCGCCCTGCCAGCGGCCGTGGCCGGCAGCCGTGATGGCGATGCGCAGTTCGCCGGGCGCGACACCGGCGACGCGGAACTTGCCCTGCTCATGGGCGAACGCCAGCGAGAGCGGCACGGTGCGCTGCATGTCGGCGACGTCGAACATGCCGCCACCGCCGGTGCTCTTGCGCTCGAGGTGGAGCGTGAACTCGTGGAGCGGCTTTCCCGACTGTTGCGAGATGACGATGCCCTCGAACGCGCCGCGCGTCGGCAGCACGATCTCGATCGGCGGGCCGCCGGCTGCTGCACTGACCGTTGCCTCGTCGTAGCCGATGGCGCGAGCGGTCACGTCGAACTGCCCGGCACCGAGTCCCAAAAGGAGGAAGCGCCCGTCGGCGTCAGTCGTGGCCTGGCGGCGGCCAGAACCGCGCGCGGCGCGCATCACGTTCATGATCGAGGGCGGCTCGACGGCCGTGACGCGCGCACCGGCGAGCGGAGTGCCGTCACGGGCGGCGACCCGCCCTTGCAGCTCCTTGCCGAGCTCGACCACAAACTCGACCGTCGCCGTCTCGCCCGTCTCGCGCAGTTCGACCGCGCGCTTGGCTTCGAGCCATGGCGCGCGATCGATGCGGATCTGCCACTTGCCGACGGCGAGTCCCTCGAAGGTCGCACGCCCCTGCGGGTCCAGTTGGCGTCGCGTGCCGCGAAACGACTCCGCGCTGGTCGCGAGCTCATCGAGCTTGAGTTCGGCTGCGCCGAGCGTGCAGGCAACGTTGGTGAGCGGCTGGCCTGAAGAGTCGTGCACGATCACGTCGATGCGCCCGCTCTTCTGCAGGATCAGATCCGCTTGCACGGTCTGGCGCAGCGCCGTCACGACCTTCTGGTGTGCCGATGGTGCGAAGCCAGTGGCGGTGGCCGTGAGGTCGAGCGTGAGACCCGCCGCGAGTCCCGGCAGCGCGAAGCGACCGGATGCGTCGGTCAGCGCGATCCACGGCTCGCGCATCTGCATTCCGCCGGCGGCGAACATTGCGAATGGATCGAAGGGCGGTGTGGCGACCACGCGCGCTCCGGCGACCGGCGCGCCGGACGGATCGGCGACGCGCCCGCGCAGCGCGGCTCCATCGGTGAGCAGGAGCCGGATCGAGTCGACGGTCGACTCGTCCGTGAGCGAAATGACCTGCGGCTGTTCGCACGACGCAAATTCGGCGATCGCATCGACGTGCACCGTGCCGCGCGTGAGGCCGGCGAGGACGAAAGCGCCGGTCGCGTCGGCGGTCGTTTCAGCGAGCGCCTCGGCGGGTGGTTTCGGCGTGCGTTCCGCATCGTCGGTGGCGTCGTCGAAGTCCTCGTTCCGAGCGAAGTTCGAGGCGTCTCGTTCGGCGAGGTCGTGGACCGCTTGTCCGGAGTGCCGGTGCGTCGTCGGTTCCGACTCGACGCCATCCGCGCCGCCGCGCATCGAGCGTGGCGTCAAGGCCGGGAAACGGTCGAACGCGCGGACCCGCGCAAAAGCGGCGGGGCGTCCATCGGCGGCGAAGACCACTTGCCCTTCGATCCGCAGGCTCCCGGTGCCGATCACGTCCGCGACGATGGCGTCGCTCGAGGTGGGGGCCGGGTCGGTGGCGCGGTCGGCAGCAGGCGCGATCGAGGGGGCGGTCGAGTCGGCGGTCGAATCTGCGGCGGCGTCGGCAGCGGTGAGCGGAGCGGCCGGGGCGAGTCGTGGCGGGTCGCCTTTGCGTGAACTCCACCAGGCGAAACACCCGATCGCAACGATCGTGGCCACGAGCCAAGGCCCAAGTCGCTTCATCAATCGAGCCTCCGGGAGGAAAGCGGCGGCCCACCGCAAACATCGGTCCCCGAGCTTCGTCCCATTGCGCCACGGGGCCGGCGGCGCAGCGTGGCGCGCCCCTTGTGCCGAATCGACGCAGGAGCGCGCGATCGTCCGGACACGGGTCGCTTTACTCTGCGCCGCCTCAAGCCCGAAAGAGCAACCCATTGCGCCGCTTCATCTCGGGCGCGCCTGGAGAGACTGCGCATGCGAGCGATGCACTGGTTCGTGGGTGGACTGCTGGCGACGGTGGCGCTGGCGAGCGCGGCGGTGGCGTGCTGGCCACAGAACGCCCTACCGCTCGCGGCCGCGCCGTTCTCCGCGGCGCCAGTGACGGCGCTGTCCGGGGATCCCGCGCCGGCGAACGCGGCGGTGCCGACGGCAGTGACGGCGCCGGCAGCGAAAGCGACAGCGGTCGCCGCACCGCGGGTCGTGATGATCGGCTTCGACGGCGCGTCGCACCATCTCGCCGAGCAGTTCATCGCCGAAGGGCGGATGCCATGGGCGAAGAAGCTGATGGAGCAGGGATCGTTCCTGCCGCTCGGCTCCGCCAACCCGGCCGAGTCGCCGGTCGCGTGGGCGTCGGTCAACAGCGGCCAGAATCCCGGCAAGACCAACATCTTCGGCTTCATCCGCCGCACGTTCCGATGGTCCGAGATCATGGACGACCAAAAGCAGCCGAAGTTGATCGGCAGCGTGATCCCGACCATCGGCTACTCGCGCGAAGCGGACCTGCCGTGGAAAGACGGCTTCACGATGCCGTCGCACCAGAACGACCTCGCGGTCAAGAACTTTTGGGACCTGCTCGACGCGGCGAACCTGTCGTCACGCGTTCTGCAGGTGGCGTGCAATTACCCGGCGGCCGCCGGCCCGAACACGAAGCTCCTCGCCGGACTGTCGGTTCCCGACGTGCGCGGCGGACCGGGCACGTACCTCGTCTACACCAACAGCGAGTGGGACTTCCCGCGCCCGACCGGGAACGGCGGGCAGGTGATGAAGTTCAGGACGATCTGCCCGAAGTGCAAGAACAAGAGCTTCACGTTCACCAAGGGCTGCTCGAAGTGCGCCGACGGCAACAAAATCGGCTACTTCGAGACCAAGCTCTCCGGGCCCGAGAACTTCGTCGAGGCGCAGAAGTGGGCGCGCAAGGTGAAGGAGATCGAGGACAAGTGGAAGGCCGTCGAGCCGGGAACGGCGGAGCACCAGACGCTGACCAAGGAATTGAACACCGCCAAGAACGACAAGAAGAAGTGGGAAGGGGAGAAGGGCAACGCTTCCGTCCCGCTCGTTGGTTGGGTGGACAAGGCCAACAAGACGATCAAGTTCGCGCTGGCTGGGCGCGAAGTGACATTGGCCGAGGGCGAGTGGGCGCCCTACATCCCGGTCACGTTCGAGATCGAGAATGCCTTCGCGATGAAGGCGACCGCTCACCTGCACGTATCGCAGTGCAATCCCGACGCCGAGGACGTGAAGTTCTATTTGCCGGCGATCACGGTCGCGACCGATGGCATGCCGCCCAACATGCCGGTCACTTCGCCGGTCGCGTTCGGCGCCGAGCTGGTGAAGGACGTCGGCTACTTCGACACCATCGGCTGGTCGTGCCAGACGCACGCGCTCAAGGACGATGAGATCGGTGATCTGTCGTTCATGTCGGCGATCTGGGACACGATCCAGTGGCGCCGCAAGATGCTCGAGGCGCAGCTCGACAAGAACGACTGGACCACGCTGTTCCAGGTCTTCGGCGAGACCGATCGCGTCTGCCACATGATGTATCGCTTCTTCGATGAGAAGCACCCGCAGTGGAAGGCCGAAGAGGCCAACAAGACCATCCGCTTCGGCCCGCAGACGATCTTGGCCAAGGACGCGATCCCGGCGATCTACGCGGAGGTCGACAAGACCATCGGGATCGTCATGCAGCGCATCGAGTCAGGAAGCCTCGGCGACTGCACGCTGATGGTCTGCTCTGACCACGGCTTCAGCCCGTTCCGCGAAGAGGTCGAGCTGAACGCCTGGCTGATCGACCAGGGCTTCATGACGCTGCGCAAGGAGCCGGACGGCAAGCCGACGACGAACAAGCAGTTCCTGATGTACGTCGATTGGGAAAAGACCAAGGCCTACTCGGTCGGGATCGGGAACATCTACGTCAACTTGAAGGGCCGTGAGCCGAACGGAAGCGTCGACGCTGCGGACTACGACGCCGTCTGCGACCAGATGATCGCGAAGATGCTGGCTTACCGGAATCCCAACGAGACCACGTCCAACGATCGTCAGGTGTTCAAGGGCGCGTGGAAGCGCGGCGACTACCTCGCCGGACCGTTCGCCACCGACCTGCGCGACGCGAAGGGCCGATGCACCGAAGGCGCGGCCGACATTCAGGTCGGATTCAACTTCGGCTACCGCGTCGGTTGGGGCACGGCGATGGGCGATCGCAGCAAGGAAGCGATCGTCTTCCCGAACAAGAACCGCTGGTCGGGCGACCACACTTCGGTGCACCCGTACCTCGTGCGTGGCATCTTCTTCAGCAACAAGAAGGTCGCGGCCGGCGCGGCGCCACACCTCCAGGACCTCGCGGCGACGATTCTTGCGATCCACGGCGTGCCGGTACCGGACGACATGGACGGCCACGTGATCCCGCTCGCCGGGCTCGAAGCGAAGGCGAAGGCGCACGTCGGCGGTCGCGCGAACCGCGAGTCGCTGGTGGCGCCGGAGTAGCTGACAGGCGAAGCATCGGAAAGCAGCGCGGGCGGCGTCTTTCAAGCCGGGACTTCGTCGGAGATTCTCGACAACTCTCTGGGGAGTTGGCTTCGAACCTCCTCCTCGTCCCGACTCGAAATCCACTCGCCGGACTCGCGGCGACTGCGCCAACGGGCTGCGAGGGGCCGCCCGCGATCGTTGCGTCAGGATCGGATGCGTGGCACGGCGAAGTGCCGCAGCCGGCTCAACTGTCCTCGATCTCTTCTTCGTCGTCCGACGCGCTCAGGTAGCCGAGGGCCTGCAGTTGCGCGAGCGCGCCGGCGTCGCCGCTCTCCTCGAGCTTCGCCTTGCACATCTTGGCGACCTTCTTGAGGTGTTTCTTCGCGTCCGGGTCGCTGCCGTACTTCGCGTCAGCCGCCGCCACAACGTCAACGGCGACGGCGGCGAGGTCCGCTTCGACGAGATCGGTCGCAAGGCTCACCAGCTTCGACGCCGACGGAACGTCGCTCGACGCGCTCATTGCCGTGATCGCACCCTTCGCGGCATCGCCGCCGTTCGTGTGGGCGGTCGCGGCGATCTTGATCAGCCACGCCTGCTGCTTCTCTTCGCCGGTCGCCTTGGCGTCGGCAAGCGCGCCGTCGGCGCAGGCAAGCATCGCCTTCCAATCCTGCGCCTGCTCCGCAGTTTCGGCGTCGCTCAGGAGCTGCGCAGCGGATTTACCGGCGGTAGGGGCGGAGGCAGTGTTGCCTCCCGATTCTGGTTTGTCACCGCACCCAGCAAACGCAAGGAGGAGGGAGACAGCGATCGACCTACGCATCACGGGCAGGCTCCTGGGGGATTCGGGGGCGCGAGGGTACCGGGCGTTCGACGGCGACCCATCGCACCCGTCAACGCCGGCAGCGGCGGGGAACCGTACCTCAGTTCATGGCGGCGGCTCAGCGGGCGACCGACGGCTTGACATCAAGAAAACGGGCGGTATCTAGATGGCGCCTTATTGGAGTGCGATTGGAGTGCGATTGGAGTGCGATTGGAGTGCGTTCCTCCCGCACCCCAGCGTGTGTCGAGATGCCCGCAATCCCACGTGAGGGTCCGATGCGAGAGAGCAAGGTCACGGTCAAAATCCCGCGCCCGCTCTACCGCAAGGTCCAGCTGGTGATCGAAAACTCAGGCTTCTCGTCGCCGACCGACTTCATTGTGTTCGTCCTGCGCGACCTGCTCGGCGAAGCGGAGCTGAAGGGCGCAGCCGCAGCGGCCGCTGGCGCGTCGGCGAGCGCGATCGAGGCGGCCGAGGACTTCAACGCGAGCGACCTCGCGGCCGTGAAGCAGAAGCTGAAGAATCTCGGATACCTGTGACGCGCCGCGATCCCGCGGCGTTTCGTGACCCAAGGCAGCAACCAGGACAGCGAAGAGGACATCGATGATCGCACCGCATGGTGGACGGCTGGTGAATCGCGTGGTGGAAGGTGGCGAGCGCGACCGCCTCCTCGGCCTGGCGCCGAAGCTCCACAAGGTCGTGTTGAACGCGCGCGAAATGGCCGACGTCGACATGATCGCCGTCGGTGCCATGAGCCCGCTCGAGGGCTTCATGGAGCAGGCCGACTACGCGGCCGTGCTTGCAACGCGCCGCTTGAAGAACGGCCTGCCGTGGACGGTGCCGATCGTCCTTTCGGTCAAGCCGGGTGACGACGCGGGTCAGTTCAAGGAAGGCAGTGACGTCGCGCTCGAGACGCAGGACGGGCAACTTCTCGCCGTGCTCCACCTCGCGGCGAAGTGGAAGATGGACAAGGGCGACGAAGCGCGGAAGGTCCTGCGCACCGATGACAAGGCGCACCCGGGCGTCGGCTACCTCGATTCGATCGGCGACACCTACCTCGGTGGCCGGATCTCGGTCGTCAATCGCCTCAAGTACGACAAGTACAACAACCGCCGCCTCGACCCGGTCGAGACGCGCGTGCTGTTCAAGCAGAAGGGCTGGAAGACGGTCGCCGCGTTCCAGACGCGCAACCCGATCCACCGTGCGCACGAGTACCTGACCAAGGTCGCGCTCGAGATCGTCGACGGCTTGATGCTCCACCCGCTGATGGGCGAGACCAAGAGCGACGACGTCCCGGCCGATGTCCGCATGCAGTGCTACGAGGCGCTTCTGGCCAGCTACTACCCGAAGGAGCGCACGGCGCTGGTCGTCTATCCGCAGGCGATGCGCTACGGCGGGCCGAGCGAAGCGGTCCTGCACGCGATCTGCCGCCAGAACTACGGCGTCAGCCACTTCTTGGTCGGTCGCGACCATGCCGGCGTCGGCAGTTACTACGGCAGCTACGACGCGCAGAAGATCTTCGACGAGTACTCGCCCGGCGAGATCGGGATCAACCTGCTCAAGTTCGAGAACTCGTTCTGGTGCAAGCGCACCAACGGCATGGCGTCGACCAAGTCGAGCCCGGCCACGCCGGAAGAGCGCATCAACCTCTCCGGTACGCAGGTGCGCGACATGCTGCGTGCCGGCACCATCCCGCCGGTCGAGTTCACCCGCCCCGAGATCGCCCAGATTCTCATCAACGCCCTCAAGGCCAAGTGAAAGGAACGATGGACATGGAAGGTTTCACGCTCTGGTTCACCGGGCTTTCGGGCTCGGGCAAGTCCACGCTCGCGGAACGCATCAAGAATGAGCTGCTCGAGCGCGGCATGAAGGTCGAACTGCTCGACGGCGACGAGTTCCGCACGACGATCAGCAAGGGTCTCGGCTTCAGCAAGGAAGACCGCGACACCAACATCCGCCGCATCGGCTACGTCGCGAAGTTGCTGACGCGCAACGGCGTCGTGGCGATCACCGCCGCGATCTCGCCCTACCGCGACACGCGCGACGAGCAGCGCCAGAAGATCGGGCGCTTCTTCGAGGTCTACACCGAGTGCGACCTCGACACGCTCGAAGCGCGCGACGTGAAGGGCCTGTACAAGAAGGCGCGCGCCGGCCAGATCAAGAATTTCACCGGCGTCGACGATCCGTACGAGCCGCCGACGAGCCCCGAAGTGAAGTGCAACACCGCGAGCGAAAGCCAGGACGTGAGCTACGAGCGCGTGCTGGCAGCGCTCGAGGCGCGCGGCCTGATCAAGCAGGGCGGCGGCGACGGCGTCGATCAGGCCGCCGAGGCCGCGGCGATGCGCTCGCTGAAGGCCAAGGGCTTCATCTGACCCGCTCGGACTCGCTGACGTGGACGGCTCGACGGCGACTCCGTCGAAGCCGTCTGCGCCGGCCGGGGCGCCAAGGAGCCAGGTCATGCCGTTCATCGCGCGACCGAACGCCCCGCCGCTTCCGTTTCCGTCGCATGGCCCGCGGCGGCGTCGGTTGCAGGCTCTGTGGCTGTTGTGCGTCGCCGGGGCCGCGTCGCTGGGGGCGCCGCAAGCGCAGGCCTACATCCCACCGGGCATCGGGATCCGCACCCCAACCTGGGATGAGACCCTCGTCCAATGGCTCACCGAGCACGGGGCGCTTGTGGGTGCCGTGGCGGCCGCGATCGCCATGGTGTTCGTCTTCGAGTGCTGCTTCCGGCCGACTTTTCCGGATCGAGGCGCGCGTCGGGTGGACGGTACGGCCCGCTGACGCGGTGTCGCTTCGCCACCGGCCGCAGGGGGCTCAAGCCCGAGGGTTGAATCTGACGTTCACTGTTCCGACGATCGCTGCTTCCACGTTCCTGCGGCTCGCGCCGGCCGGCGCCGCCGCTTGTTTCGTTGGCATCGAAGGCCCGCCGAGGAATGCATGGCCCGTTCGCTGAAGCTCCGACTGATCGCTGCCACCCTGTTCGCGGTGGTCTGCTTCGGGCCGACTACGGCCTACGGCTACATCGGGCCGGGCGCGGGCATTGCGGCCGCCGGTGCCGTGTTCGTCGTGGCGTTCGCGCTGCTGGCGGCGTTCGGCGCGCTCTTGATCCTGCCGGTGCGCATGACGATCCGCTGGTTCAAGACGGCGGACCGGCGCTCGCGGCAGAAGGCGAAGCGGGTCGTGATCGTCGGCATGGACGGCATGGATCCGGAGCTCGCGAACCGCTTCATGGCCGAGGGCAAGCTGCCGAACCTGAAGCGTCTCGCCGACGACGGGATCTTCCTGCCGCTGACGACGGCGACGCCGTCGATGTCGCCGGTCGCGTGGTCGAGCTTCATGACCGGCGTCGATCCCGGCAAGCATGGGATCTTCGATTTCATCACGCGCGACGTCTGCACCTACATGCCGGTCCTGTCGTCGGCCAAGATCGCGGAGAGCGAGACGACCTTCGGCTTCGGCATCTTCAAGAAGACCTTCCACAAGTCGTTCTATCGCATGCTGCGACGCAGCCAGCCGTTCTGGAAGATCCTCGGCGACAACTGGGTGAGCAGCGCGATCCAGCGCGTGCCGATCACCTTCCCGCCGGAGAAGTTCAAGAACGGCGTGCTGCTCTCCGGCATGTGTGTGCCCGACTTGAAGGGCTCGCAGGGCAGCTTTTCGTTCTTCACCACGAAGTTGAGCGGCCGCATCCAGGACGAGACGGCCGGGATGGGTGCCGAAAACGCCGGCGGCACCGAGACCGAGGTGCGCCGCGTCGGCGACGTGATCGAGGCAGCGATCGAAGGTCCGTCGATCGGCAGTCAGAAGCTCTCCTGCCCGTTCAAGCTGACGCTCGCCGCGGATCGCAAGGGCGCGAAGCTCAAGATCGGGCGCGAGACGGTCGAGCTCAAGCTCGGCGACTACTCGCCGTGGCTGCGCGTCGATTTTCCGGGCATGAACGGCATCGCCCGCTTCTATCTGCAGAAGGCTGATCCCGAGGTCGAGCTCTACGTCACGCCGGTCCACATCGATCCGGCCAATCCGATCCTCCCGATCAGCGAGCCGCAGGTCTATTCGGCCTACCTCGCCAAGATCATCGGCCCGTTCGGCACGCTTGGCCTCGCCGAGGACACCTGGGCGCTGAACGAACGGCGCATCGACGAAGCGGCGTTCCTGAAGCAGGCGTACCTTTACGGACAGGAACGCGAGGCGATGTTCTGGGACGCCGTGGCGAAGACCAAGAACGGCTTCATCACGACGGTCTTCGACACGACCGACCGCATCCAGCACATGTTCTTCCGCTACCTCGACCCGAAGCACCCGGCGAACGTCGGCAAGGACACGGTGCTGCACAAGAACGCGGTCGAGGACGTCTACCGCTGGTGCGACGAGTTCGTCGGACGCGCGCGCGCGAAGTGCGCCGACAAGAACACGGTGTTCGTGGTGATGTCGGACCACGGCTTCAAGCAGTTCCAGCGCGGCGTCAACTTGAATGCGTGGCTGCGTGACGAGGGCTATCTCGTCTTGAAGGACGGCAAGCGAACCGGCGGTGACTGGTTCGAAGGCGTCGACTGGAGCAAGACCAAGGCGTTCTCGATGGGCCTCACTGGCGTCTTCATCAATCGCAAGGGCCGCGAGGTGAAGGGCATCGTCGATGACGGCGACGAGCTCCACCGCCTGAAGAACGAGATCGCCGACAAGCTGCGCCACCTTCTCGACAGCAAGCGAGACGGCATTCGCGCGATCCGCGAGGTGTTCGACACGCAGGCCAACTTCGCCGGGCCCTATAGCTACGAGGCGCCCGACCTGTTGATCGGCTACGAGGCGGGCTATCGCCACTCGTGGGACTGCGCGGTCGGCTGCACCAGCGAGAACGTCTTCAGCGACAACACCAAGAGCTGGAGCGGCGATCACTGCATGGACCCGCGCATCGTGCCGGGCGTCTTCTTCTGCAACCGCAAGATCAACACCGCGACGCCGAACATCCTCGACCTCGCGCCGACCGTGCTCGACTTGTTTGGGATTAAGCCGCCGACCTACATGCAAGGGCAGCGCCTCTTCGGCGAGCGCAGTTCGCCGCCGGGTGGTGCGCCTGCTGCCGCGGCGCCGCGGAAACGTGTTCCGGCTCCTGCCGCCCGCTGAAATTGGAGACGGAACGGTGATCGGAGACGGATCGGTGAACTCGCGAGATCTTCGACTGGCGATGCTGGCGGCTGCGACGGCCGCGACCGCTGCGCTCTCGTTCGTTTCGTGCAGCGAAACGGTCGCACAGGACGGCAGAAAGCTGGTCGTGGTCGGCATCGACGGGATGGATCCGAACCTGCTGCGCGAGTACATGGACGCCGGCCGGATGCCGAACTTCAAGGCGTTGGCGGATGCCGGCACCTTCGTGCCGCTTTGCACCAGCAACCCGCCGCAGTCGCCGGTCGCCTGGTCGAACTTCATCACCGGCATGGATCCGGGCGGCCACGGCGTGTTCGACTTCCTGCACCGCGATCCGCAGACCTACCTGCCGGTCAGCTCGTCGGGAGCGATGGAGGAGCGCCGGCCGTTCTGGGATCTGCTCGGCGAGACAGGCGTGAAGTGCGAGGTCTACCGGATGCCGGCGGCCTACCCGATCCAGCCGAGCGAGCAGTTGACGCTTTCCGACATGGGCACGCCCGACCTGCAGGGCGGCATCGACGGCATGTACGTCTACTACACGACCGACGTGCCGGACAACTTCGACAAGATCCACGGCGGCAAGTGGAGCAAGGTGAGGAACCTGAAGGGGCGCGTCGACGCCACGCTCTTCGGCCCGGCGAGCCCGCATGCTTCGCCGCCGGAGGGCAAGAACGTCGTGCCGCAGAGCGAGTGTGCGTTCTCGGTCTTCATCGATCCCGACCAGCCGATCGTCGAGATCGAGATCGCGGACGGCGAGTCGTGCCTGCTCGAAGAAGGGCAGTGGAGCGAGTGGCTCGCCTGCTCGTTCGAGCTCGAGACCTTCCTGCCGCTCTACACCGAATCGATGAACGGCATGGTGAAATTCTATCTGCAGCAGGTGCACCCGGAGCTGCGCCTCTACTGCTCACCGGTCAACATCGATCCGCGCAACCCATGCATGTCGATCTCGACGCCGGACGACGCCGCGGTGATCGATCTCGCCGAGGCGATCGGGCCGTTCTACACCCAGGGTCTGGCCGAAGAGACCAAGGCGCTCGATGAAGGGACGCTCGACGACCGCGAGTTCATCTCGAACTGCGACGACATCCATCACGAGCGGATGAAGATGCTCGACTACGCGGTGCAGCGCTTCGACCGCGGGCTGCTGTTCTTCTATTTCTCCACCATCGATCTGCGCAGCCACATGATGTGGCGCCACATCGAGCCCGGCCATCCGGCGCGCGACGAGGTCTTGGCGACGAAGTACTCGAAGTCGATCGAGGACTCCTATGTCCTGATGGACCAGGCGCTCGGCCACCTGCGCGAGAAGATCGGAATGGAGACCGAGCTGGTCGTGCTCTCCGATCACGGCTTCTCACCGTTCCTGCGCAAGGTGAACCTCAATAACTGGCTGTTGCAGGAGGGGTATCTCCAGGTCACAGCGGAGGCGGCCGCGAGTCCACGAGGCGTCTACTCCCTCGCAGAGAAGGGCGGCATCGACCGCGCCACCACCCGTGCCTATGCCGTGGGCTTCAACGGCATCTACGTGAACCTGAAGGGGCGGGAGAAGGAAGGCTCCGTCGTTCAGGGGGAGCGCCTAGCGCTGCTCACGGAGATCCGCGGCAAGCTGCTCGCGCTGGTTGATCCGAAGACCGGCGCGAAGGTCGTGCGCCGGGTCGACCTCCGCGAGGAGGCCTATCACGGCGGACAGCTCGAGCATGCACCCGATCTCGTGGTCGGATACGACCGCGGATACGGCGCGTCCGACACCGCCGCGCTCGGTCAGGTGCAGCCCAAGGATCCGATCGTCGAGGACAACAAACTGCGCTGGAGCGGCAACCACTTGATGGCGCCCGAAGTCGTCCCTGGCGTCTTCTTGTCGAGCCGCAAGCTGTCGCCGACTGAACCGTGCCTCTACGACGTGACGGCGACCCTGCTCGATCACTTCAGCGTCAAGCCGACGGCCGACATGCGCGGCAAGAGCCTCTACTGAGCAGCGATGGCGGGGCGACGACCTCGCGACACCCACAACCACTTCCGGCCGCGCGCACCGCGCGAGGTCGGCCTCGATGGAGACAAGACATGTTCGGCGGCAACAAGATCAAGCTCGAGAAGGACGTGTTCGAGAAACTGAAGAAGTTCGCCGAGGCGGCGGGCTACAGCTCGCTCGACGAGTTCGTGAACCACATCCTCGAGCGCGAGCTGGCATCGATGGACACCGGCGGGACCGAGGACCCCGAGAAGATGCGCGAGAAGCTGCGCGGGCTCGGCTACATCTCCTGAGCGGACGCTTGGTGCGACACGTTGCGCGGAGTGCGAAGCGAGATGGACGCGGTCAATTCGGCGATGGCGGTGGTGTTCGACCTGATCTGGGCGCCGTTCGCGGCGCTGCCGGAGTGGGTCGGCTTGCTGGTGCTCGGCGCGCTGTTCGGCGTGATGGCCCTGCTGGCGATGAAGTGGACCACCAATGCGAAGCGTGTCGCGGTCTTCAAGGATCGCTGCATGGGCAACATCATCGCGATCCTGCTCTTCCGTGACAGCATCGGCGTCGTCTTCAGCTCGCTCGGCAAGACTCTTGGTTGGCTCTGCGGCTACGTCGGCGAGCAGTTCAAGCCGATGTTCGTGATGCTGATCCCGTTCGTGCTGCTGTTCGCGCAGATGCAGATGCGACTGGGGATCCGGCCCCTCGACGTTGGCGCAGTGGTTGATGTTCGCGCCGAGCTCGATCTCGCGAAGGGCGATGGCGCCGACACCGCCGTCGAGCTGCCGCCCGGGCTTGAGCTGCGCTCCCGGGTCGTGCATCTGCCGGCACGCGGCCATGTGGCGTTCAAGCTGGCGGCCACCTTGCCGGGCGTCCACACGCTGAAGTTCACCAGCGGCGGCGAGACGGTCACGAAGCTGATCCACGTCGGCCCGCTTCCCGGCACGCCGATGGTCGCGCCGGTCCGCTCGAACGGCTTCCTCGACCAGCTGCTCTACCCCGGTGAGAACTCGTTCGGCGCCGATTCGCGGTTCCAGAAGATCGCACTCACGTCGTATCCAGTCCGGCCGCTCCCCTGCTTTGGGCTCGATCTCAGCTTCGGCAGCGAGGCCGGCCTGGTCCTCGTCTTCGTGGTGCTCACCATCGTCGCAGCCTTCGGTCTCAAGGGCGTTTTCGGCGTCACGATCTGACCGGCGAACCGCGATGACGATCTTTCCTGACGGCTGCGATCCGCGTCTCGACTTGGCGATCGCGCTGGCGCTGCGCGCTCACGCCGGTCAGGAACGGAAAGGCCAGGCGGGAGTGCCCTACGTCGTTCACCCGCTG
The DNA here is from genome assembly GCA_009691715.1 of Planctomycetota bacterium. Taxonomy (GTDB): domain Bacteria; phylum Planctomycetota; class B15-G4; order B15-G4; family SIAN01; genus SIAN01. The sequence continues at coordinate 25,539 of SIAN01000004.1, read as the reverse complement.
CACGTCGGCGTGCTGCTGGCGCGGCACGGCTTCGAGGTCGACGTGGTCGCCGCCGGCATCCTCCACGACGTGGTGGAGGACAGCGGGATCGGGCTGCCGGAGATCGCCACTCTGCTCGGCTCGACGGTCGCGGCGCTGGTGGCCGAGGTGAGCGAGGAAAAGTCGCTCACGTGGGAGCAACGCAAACAGCACACGATCGACGCGATCTGCTCGATGAGCCTTGGCGCACGCGCCGTGACCGCCGCTGACAAGGTCCACAACCTCGCGGATCTGCGCCAACTGCTGGCAACGAATGGCGCCGAGGTCTGGAGGCTCTTCCGCCGCGGCCGCGAGCCGACGCTCGACTACTACCGCCGCGTCCACGAACGACTCGCGAGTTGCTTCCCGCACCCGCTCACCGCCGCGATCGCAGCTCTGCTGACCGACATCGAACGCGGCTGAGACGCGCGCGGCCCCGCGCAGGAACCCCGCGCGAGGCCGCAGTCGGATCGTTCGACGATCAAGGCGCGCTCAGCCGCCAGCCAATCCCGCGTCCCAGTTCGGACCGTGGGTGACCTGGTCTTTCTTGTTGCGCTTCTTGTCCTCGGGGAACGGCCCCGCGGCGTTCAGCGCCGTGTACTCCGCGTCGGCGCGATCGCCCGCGGTGATCGCCTGCGGCGGGCAGACCGGCTCGCACGCGCTGCAGTCGATGCAGGTGGCCGGCTCGATGATCAGGATGTCTTCCATCTCGAAGAAGCACTCGACGGGGCACACCTCGACGCAGTCCCCGTACTTGCACTTCACGCACGGCTTGCCGACGACGTAGGTCACGGACGAATCTCCTCGTTCTGGTGAGTCGAGCCTCTTTCGCCTGGCGCCCTCGTGGGGCACCCGCCTTTGGCCAAAGGTCGGCGGATGATACTGGCGAGCTTTAGCGACTCCAGCCTGCGGTGCGGCGCGGAGCGTGCGACCGAATCAGCACCAAGTCGCGCTGTATTCCGCCGGCCGCGCTACCAGACGTCGCTGTCGCCGATCGTGTAGTAGCACTGCGCCAGCGCCTGTTCGCGTGACAGCGTCGGGACGAACAGGTTCATGCACATCACGTAGAGCCCGGGCTCGGTCCGGAATCCCGCGGCGAGCGCGTGCGCGAAGGTCGGATGGCGTTCCGGCAGCCACCCCTCGATCCGCGCGTGGCCGGTGGCGCGCGCGTGGCGGGTTGCCGCCCGCAGCGCCACCGCGACCGCCGCCGCGTCGTCGGGCGCGACGAAAAGGTCGGTCAGCGCGAGGATCGGCAGGTTCTGCCACTTCTCCCGCAGCACGAAGTAGCCGCGCAGTTCGCCGCCGCGCCCGCGGATCAGGAAACGGCGGTAGGGGAGCCAGGGGCAGCCGTCGTAGCGCCAGCGCAGGTAGGCCAGATCGCGGACGTGGGCGAACGGGTAGGCCGGGGCGAGGCGCTCCCAGAGCTCGTTCAACTCGGGTCCGAACCGTTCGATCGCGACCGCCTCCGCGGCATCGGCATGCGCGCGCCCGACGGCGTCGTCGTCGCCGTCCTCGAAGAAGTTGCGATGGACGACCGGCACCGGCTCGATGAACGAGGAGTACTTCAGGTAGCGCCGTCCGATCGGGTAGACGCGCTTGTTGGGGAAGCCGTAGTGGACGCCGTTCTCCGGCAGATGGCCCCACTTTTCGAAGAAGGTGCGCGCCGTCTTCAGGAACACCCCTTCGCGCTGGAGTCCGCGCCGCCATTCCGGGTGCACCATCGAGTCGATCATCTGCGCCGACACGTGCACCTCGGTACCGATCTGGATGCGCGCCGGGATCGCGCCGTAGTGGGCGATGAGCTGCCCCGACTCCGCCGCCGCCACCATGATCTGGCGGCCCATCGGGTTGTCGGCCCACAGCCAGCGCCACTGCGCGAGGGTGCGCGGCGCGAAGTCGGCAGCGCCTTCGCCGAAGACCGCGTTCCAGAGCTCGATGAGGCCCGCTTCGTCGCCGGGGAGGTAGGGACGGATCTCGTAGTTTGACTCGCTCATGGACGCGGCATCCTCGCTGCCGCACCATATCGGACGTGATGGACGACCGACTGCTGCGCACCCTTCGCGATCGTTTCGGCGTCCCCGGCTTCCGGCCGGGGCAACGGCCGATCGTCGAGCATCTGCTCGCCGGCGGCGACGCGCTGGTCGTCTGGCCGACCGGCAGCGGGAAGTCGCTGCTCTACCAGCTCCCCGCGCAGGTCCAGGCGTCGCCGACGCTCGTGCTGTCGCCGCTGATCGCGTTGATGGAGGACCAGGTCGCGGCGCTGCGCGCGCGCGGCATCGAGGCGAGCTGCCTGCACTCGATGCTCGATCGCGGCGAACGCGAGCGGCGCGCGGCCGCGTTCGCCGCCGGGCGCGTGCCATTGCTCTACGTCACGCCCGAGCGCTTTCGCAGCGAGCCGTTCCTCGCCGCGATCGCCGGGACGCGGGTCGGCCTGCTCGCCGTCGACGAGGCGCACTGCATCTCTTCATGGGGCCACGACTTCAGGCCCGAGTACGGCCGCGTCGGCAAGATCCGCGAGCGGCTCGGCATGCCGCCGACGATCGCGCTCACCGCCACTGCGACGCCTGCGGTGATGGCGGAGATCCGCGAACGCCTCGCGCTGCGCGATCCGCGAATCGATCACCAGGGTCTCGCGCGCGACAACCTCTTTCTCACCGCGACCGAGCCGGTGGACGAAGCGGCGAAGTGGGCGCGCATCGCCACGCTGCTGCGACGCATCCCTGGCGCGGGAATCGTCTACGGCGCGCTGATCCGCGATCTTCACCGGCTCGAGGACGAGCTGCTGCGCGGCGGCCAGCGCCTGCTCGTCTACCACGGCGATCTTTCGCGCGACGAGCGGCGCGCGATGCACCGGAAGTTCCAGGCGCCAGGTGCGCAACGCGTGCTGGCCACGCGCGCCTTCGGCATGGGCATCGACAAGCCGGACCTGCGCTTCCTGCTGCACCATCAGTTGCCGGGCAGTCTCGAGGAACTCTGGCAGGAGATCGGTCGCGCCGGACGCGACGGCCAGCCGTCCTGGTGCGAGCTGCTCTATTCACCGGACGATCTGGCGATCCAGATGCAGTTCGTCCGCACCGCCAATCCCGATCGGCGACTGTTCCGCGAAGTCGCGCAGCGCCTCGCCGAGTGGGGGGCGCGCGGCGAGAGCTTCGACCGCGAGTCGCTGCAACGTGCCATCGCCGGCAAGGGCGGTCCCGATGGCCGGATCGACACCTGCCTCGCCTGGCTCACCGCGCTTGGCCTGCTCGAGGGCGATCTCGAGCGCGGGAAGGCGCGGCTGGTGCGACCGATCGCGCCGGACGAGGAGCCCGAGGAGCTAGGGCCCGAGAAGCAGCAGCGCGATCTCGAGCGGCTGCAGAAGGTCGTCGACTATGTGCGCACGAAGGAGTGTCGGCGCGCGTTCTTCAACCGCTACTTTGGGATCGCGGCGCCGGCCACGCGCTGCGACGCGTGCGACAACTGCGTCGACCGCGAGGACTGGCTGGCGCGCAACCTGCCGGCGGCGAGCCATGCGGCGGATCCACCGGCAACGGCCGCGCGCGCGACGGAGCGCGACACTGCCCTGCGCGACGCTGCCGTCCGCATCGAGATTGCCCGCGGCGATTTCGTCCGCATTGACGGCCGCTGGCTCGGCCGCGTCACGCGCGTGACCGGTCGGGGGCGCGACGCGCAGGTCGAGGTCGAGCTGGCGCACGACCTGACGCACCGCAAGTACCCGGCGCGTCGGCACAAGATCGAGCGGCTCGATCCGGAACGGCGGTTGGGCTAGTCGCCGGCAACGGACAGCGCCCTGCGCGCGCTGCCGAGCGCCATGGCCGAGAAGGCGGTCGCGTAGGCCTTGGAGTGGTCGGCGAAGTAGTAATCCCAGCAGGCGCCATCGCGCTCCTGCGTCTTCAGCACCTCGAAGGCGAGCTTGCCGGCGGCATCGCGCTTCAGCGCCGGCGGCAACTGCGGCAGGAGCTCGCCGAGGTAGTGGTGGCCGAAGCAATAGAAGTAGCCGGAGTTGAAGTGGAAGGCCTCGTGCGGCATCGGCCGCATCCGCGCGATGTCGAGATACGCGTGGTGGCGGAAGAAGAGGTCGACGCCGCGCGCGAGCGTTGCCGCGGACGGCGCGCTTCGCGAGTTGAGAAGCGCCAGGTCGCACACGGCGATCCGGCCGAGCGAACCGCGCGGATCGTTGATCCCGTCGACCGAGTCGGGAGCCGGCAGCGCCATCACGTCGTAGGTGAAGGCGCCGCTCGGGAGCCGGCTGCGGGCGACGGCGCGGCGCATGGCTGCGAGCGGCTCCGGCGGAAACGTGGCGCCTGCCGCGCGCGCCTTCTCGATCGCCAGCACCATCGCCGCGGTGGTGAACGAGGTTGCCCATTGCGGCCGCCAAGCGTCAATCGCGTTGGCGTAGTAGCCGAACCCACCATTGGGCGACTGGTAGGCCGCGATCCGCACGAGCAGCTTGGCGATCGCCGCGTCGATCGCGGGACGGCGCGGCGAGTCGGCGAACCAAGGGTGCACCTTTGCGACGGCGAGCGCCTCGAGCCCGTAGACGAAGCCCCAGACGTTGTCGATGTCCCAGTCGTCGCAGCGGCGCAAGTCGTGGTTCGCCACCATCCAGTCGACCGCGCGCTCCACCTGCGCCCGGCATTCGGCGTCCTCTGCGCCGCCATGCCGCAGCAGCGTCTCGACCACCAGTCCCGTGGTCGCCACCTGCCATGAGCGGTGCGCTTCGACGTTCGGCCAGACCTCATGCGCCAGCGTGTTGCCGGCGCCGCCCCACGCTCCGCACGGCTTCTGCGCGGGGCGCAGCCACGCGATCGCGCGAGCCAATCCGGCATCGATTTCGGTGAGCGATGGCGGCGCGCTGCGGATGGCGAGCGGCGGCACCGCGCGGCTCGTTGGAGCGGCGGGCGCCTCCTGCGTTGCGTTCGCGCTCGCGCCGAAAACCACCGCGCAGATCGCCGCAACCGCGATCACGACCCGTCGCGGCGCCCGCAGCGGCCGCATCCCGCTCACTTCCGATCGCCCGGGCTGCTTTCCCTGCTCTTTTCGAGTGCGGCCCGCGCCTTCGCCAGCGCCTCCTCGGCATCCGCGACGGCGTGGCGCGCCTTGAGCTCGGCGATCTGCTGTCCTCGCGACGCCGCCAAGCTGCCGGCTGCCGCGCCGTCGACCGCGCGCTGTTTCGCTTCGACGGCGGCGTCGAGCGTCGCCTGCTCCGCCGGGTGCGCGACCGCGGCCTGCAGTGCCAGCTGGTCGATCGCCAGCGCGAGCTCCGCGCGACTCTGCTCGAGCCGTCGCCGCGTGCGTGCCAGCACCAGCTCGCGGGTCTTGTCCGCGAGGTCCTGCTCGGCGTACATCAATTCGAGCTGAACCAGCTCCTCCTCGTTCTCGGCCAGCGCGGTGCGCGCGGTGTCGACCTCGAGCGCGGCCTTGCGTTGCGCGAGTGGACGCGATCGCTCGAACGCAGCCCGGGCGCGCTGCGCGTCGGCGAGTTCATCCTGCGCCTCGCCGGCAGCGGCGATCGCGGCGCGCTGTTGCGCCACGAGATCGACCGCGCACTTGTCGAACTCGGCGCGCGCCGCTTCGAGCGCGCGCTCGCAGCCCGCGATCGAAGGCTGCTCGGCATCTTCGTCCACCAGCGCGTCTGCGCCAGCGGCTGCGCACGCTGCGAGCGCGAGCGCGGCGGTCAGGAGGACTCCGCGGAGACACGTCGCCGTGGCGCGCTCCGCATCGAGTCGCAGGTTCGATCGCATCATGAGGCTCTGCTCCGATCTCATTCCCGAGTGCGTGGTCGAGTTCACCGCGGTCGCGGGGAAGTATGGTCGGGCGCACCGCCGACGTAGCTGCGCAACTGCTTCAAGTCGCCGATCAGCTCTGCCGCCTGGCGCGTCGCCAGCTTCAGCAGGCGTCCGAGCTCGGCGTCGGCATCGACGGCGACTCCCGGCACGCTCAGCCGTTCGAGCGTCGCCTGGGCCACGGCCAGCGCTCGTTCGACCTCGGTGGGGGCCAAGGCGCGACGGCAACCGGGATGGGTGGTCACTCCCTGTCGGACGCGCCGCGCCCCGAGCGGATTGCCGCAGAGCGTGCATTCGAAGCGGGCGGCGGCATGCATGTCACGCCCTCGGTAGTAGCACCATCGGCGCGGCGACCGCGGCGGCGTGTTCAGGGCCGCACAGCTCGGCGACCAGTGCCAGCGCGAATTCGAGCGCCGTACCGGGGCCGCGACTGGTGATGAGCTTGCCGTCGCGCACGACGCGCTCTTCGCCGTAGCGCTCGCCGGCGAGCTCGCTCGCGACCCCCGGATGGCTGGTGATGCGTGCACCGCGGATTACGTTCGCGGTCTTGAGCGCGATCGGTGCAGCGCAGATCGCGCCGACGACGCGATCGAGATCACGCGCCTCGCGGATCAGCCGTTGTGCCTCGCGATCGGTCGACAGCGTGCGCGCGTTTTGCATCCCTCCCGGCAGCACCACCGCTGCGAAGTCGCGCGCCGAAAGCTCGGCGAAACGCCGCTCGCTCTCGACTGCGATCGCGTGGCTGCCGGTGATGAGTCCGCCGCCCGGACTCGCGGTCACCACCTCGAGGTCGGCGCGCCGCAGCACGTCGACGATCGTGATGGTCTCGATCTCCTCGAAACCGGTGGCGAACAGCACGAGCACGCGCGTGGGTGACGGATTCACGGCGCCGTTTCTAGAGCAGGGCGCGGCGCCGTTGCAAGCGCGGCGCGCCGCGCGAGCCTCGCGCCGCGTTGCCGAAGCTGTGGACAAGTGTTGACCAACGCGCGCATCGAACCGCTCGCGGTCGTCGCGCGATTGCGGCCGAATTCCGCGACCCTCTTTTCACCGTCCGCGTCCTCGCTACAACTCCGCGCCGCTGCATGCGGGCCGAGATGCGCCGGATGGCGGTCGCGCCTCGGCCCGCACTGCAGCGCTGCTCTTCCGCTGCTCCATCGGCACCCTGCCCCATGCGTGTCCGCGCTTCCGGCTCGTTCCGCCGCTACCTGCTCGACTCGAAGGCGCTCGAAGGCGGTGCGCGCCGACTACGCGACGACGGCGAAGCGCTCGAGAAGCGGCTGCAGTCGAACCGCTTCCGCTCGATCGACGCGGCCGGTAGCGAGGTGAGTTCGGTCGGCTGGTGCCGCCCCGATGGCACCACGCCGCGCGGCTTCGTGGCCGAGGATCACTGGCTCGGGAAGGTCCTCGGCGCGGCGGTCCGCATCGACCAGAAGAAGCTCCCGGCGGGCGCGCTTCGCGTGCGGCGCATGGAGGCGGAGGCGGGCGAGCGGCGCGAGGCGGGCGAGCGGATCGCACCGGCCCGTCGGCGCGAGATCGTCGAAAAGCTCGAGAGCGAGCTGATGGCCCGCGTCGTCCCGGCGACCGCGCTCTACGCGATGTTCTTCGAGCCGGAGCGCGGCCGGCTGCTGCTCAACACCACCGCCGATGGCGCCAACGTCGCCTTCCGTGCGTTGTTCAACGAGACTTTTGGGACTTCACCGGAGCCGTTGCCGACCGCGGCGCTGGCCGTGCAGCTGGCGGGCGCCTCGAAAGGGGCTGCGAAAAAGATCGCCGAAGTCAGCCCAGCAATCTTCATCGATGGCGGCGTGGTCGCGGTCCCCGACTCGCCGGCGTTCCTTGGCGCCGAGTTCCTGCTCTGGCTCTGGCACCAGTGTGAAGCGGCGGGCGGAAAGTTCGAGCTGCAAGACCTCGGCGAAGTCGGCGTCGCGTTCGATTCGCTGCTCGAGCTCGGCGGCGGCGAGGGTGGCGGGCGCGTGACCGTGCGCGGTGAGACGCCGACGCGCGCGGCGGAAGCGGGATCGGCCCTCCTTGCCGGAAAGCTGCCGCAGAAGGCGCGCCTGGTGATCGCCCGCGGTGAGAAGAGCTTCAACGTCTCGTTGAGTGGTGCGACCCTCGACCTTGAGTCGATCAAGATCGAGGCCGAGGCGGAGGAGATCACCGACGAGAACCTGCGCGCCGGCGACGAGCAGCGCGCCGGCTGGCTGTTCGAGTTGTGCGATGTCGTCGACGGGCTGTTCGCGACGTTCCTCGAACTGCGCCTCTCCGCCGAGTTCGAGCGCCAGACGGTGCCCGCGATGCGGGACTGGATCGTCGCGCGCGCTCGCGGTCGCACGCGGGCCGCGGGCCGTTGAGCTACGTCCGGATGAACCGCTTCCGGCTGCCCCGCGTCAGGTCGTGTTGTTGCTCTTGAACTCGACGAACGCGAACAGGAAGTGGACGAAGAGGACCCACAGCGACGCGCCGATCACGGTGCGCGTGACCGAACGGCTCACGTCGTCCGCTGCGAGCTTCTCCCGCGAGCCGATGAACCACGCGGCGGCCGCGATCCCGAGCGCGCAGACCTCGGTTTTCGCCACCACCCAGTCCCAACCCCAATGCAGCGGGAAGTCTTCGTTCACCAGTCCGCGGGTGAAGGCGCGTTCCCAATAGAAGGCGTTGCGTTCTGGATGGCTCCAGAGGAAGACGCCGAGGCTTGAGATCTCGGCTGTCCACCACATGGTCCAGACCAAGAGCGGCATCGCCAGCAGCAGTGACCAGGAGAGCGCGGTCAGCAGGTAGCGCGACGGGTCGACGCCGAACGAGCGCAGCGCGTCGAACTGGCGGGCGTAGACCTTGCCGCCGATGTCCGCGGCGAATGCGGCGCCGGTGCGCGCGGCGATCAGCAACGTGACCAGCAGTGGCGCGAGCACGCGGAACATCATGAAGCCGAGCGCGGAGAGCACGTCGTCGACGAAGAGCGGTTCGATGAACCCGCGCTTGGGCATCTTCTCGAACGCGAAGTAGGTGGCGACGAACCCGAGCAGCAGACCGGCCGCGCCCACGTAGAGGAACGCGCCCGGCGAGGCGGCGATGCGCAGGTAGTGCAGCAGGTAGCGCACCCCGTAGCGCGCGCGCGGCCAGGTCGGGAGGAGGCGCAGCAACGCGGTCGCGAACGCCTCGAGCGCCTCGCCGCTCTTCGCCAGGAACCGGATGATCCAGAACGGGAGCGCCTCATCGGCGGCGGGCTTTTCGGTCCGATGCCGGGTCTCGGCACGCTCGACTGCGCGGTCGAGCGGCAGGCGGAGCAGCGCCCGCTCTTCCGGCGCGAGCCAGAGCACCTCGCGCGCGATGCCGCGGAACGCGGCGAGGTCGTGGGTCACGATCACGGTGGTGCGCGGCCGCGCGGCGTGCGCGGACTGAATCATCGCAGCGACGTTCTTCGCGTTGGCGGGATCGAGGCCGGTGGTTGGCTCGTCGTAGAGCAGCAGGTCGGGATCGAGCGCGAGCGTGCGCGCCAGAGCCACCCGCTGAAGCTGGCCTCCGCTCAGATGGCGCAGCTTGCCGATGCCCGCGACGCCGAGCTCAGAGAGGAGCGCGTGCGCGCGCTCGCGGTCGGTTGGCGGCGTGCTCGCGGACGAAGTGCCGGCCGCCGCGGCGCCCGCGCGTGGAGGCGCCCGATGGCGCAGCGCGAAGAGCACGTTTTCCTCGGGCGAGAGTTCATCGAACAACGCGTGGTTCTGGAACAGGACGCCGACCCGGCCGGGGGGTGGCGGCTGCGCCAGCAGGTCGGTCGCCTCGAAGCGCAGTTCGCCGTCCGCAGTCAACGCGCCGGTGCCCGCGCGCAGCACGCCCGCCAGCAGCTTGAGCAGCACCGTCTTGCCGGCGCCCGACGGCCCGCACAGCAGCACGAGCTCGCCCCGGCGCACGTCGAACGACGCGGAGTGCAGGAGCACATGCGTGCCGATCGAGAGGGTGAGCGCGCGCGCCTCGATCGCCGGTGGCGCCAGCGCTGCTGCGACCGGTTCACCCGTCATGGCGACCTTCGAGCTCGCCGCCCGGCGCGAGCGGCTCGCCGTCGTTCCCCTCCACGTGGAGCAGTTGCGCGTCGCGGCGCAGCAGCAGCAGGCGAATCAGCTCCGCGAGGTCGGGATTGATGCCTTGTCCAGTCGCGTCGAGGAACAGCAGGTCGCCGAGCGGATCGAGGAACTCCTGCAGTTGTGCCGACGCCCGCTCGAGGCACGCGCGCAATGCGGGATCCTGAGGCAGTTCGCGCAGCCACGCCTCGAGGCGCGGATTCTCGGTCACGAGCTCGCGCAGCAGGCGGCGTGAGAGCTCCTGCACCAGCGGGTCGTTCTTCACCCGCTCCGCGATCGTCTTCAGGCCGTCGCGAAGTTCCGGATCGCCGGCGGCATCGCGCGCGATGGCCGCGAGCGCCGATTCGATCTCCGCCTGATGGGCGCGCAGGACCGGCAGCGCCTCCTCGTCGACGAACTTGCGCCAGCGCTCCTCGACTCGCACCGGCCGTTCTTCCAGCACCCGATCCGCGGCGGCGCGCAGCGCGAAGCTCATCAGCGGCACGCGATCCCACAGCTCGCGGCCGATCGCCTCGGCCGGCGCGGCGGCGTGGCGCTCGACGATGGGCAGGAGTTCCTGGGCCAGCAGACGGCTCATCGGCTCGCCGGCGAGCTCGCCCTGCAACGCGGTTCCGAGCAGATCGATCTCGCGGCGATGACGGGCGAGCGCGTCGGGCAGCTCGTCAAGGATGGTGCCGAGCGCCTGCTTCGCCAGCTCGGTCGCGACGGGTTGAAGTTCGAGCGCGAGCTCCCGCGAATGGCGCGTTCGGAAGATCGCCCACTCCTGCTTCACGCGCTCGAGGCGGCCGCTGGGGAGCAGTTTCTTCACCGCGAACAGGAACGAGGCACCCTGCGAGCGGCGCACGGCGACGGCGCCGGAGCGCGGCCGCCACTCTTCGACACCGACCTTGTGGCGGTCGAGTGCGAAGGTCGCGCGGACCGCGCGGCGGGTCGGATCGGTGCGCACCCGCACGACCTCGCCCACCCGTTCGAGGCGGCCGTCGACCTGCGCCATCACGCCATTGCCGCGCTCGATCAGCGTGCCGCCGGCGAAAACGGCGTCGTAGGTGGGCGCCGTGCCGAACAGCGCGCGCGACAGTTCGAGACGCACCAAGTCGAGCTTGATCCGTTGCGCCGCCGGAAGTTGCGTCACGGCAAGGCTGGCGGCACCGATGAGCGCCACCCAGAGAGCCGCGCCGAGAAGGATCTTCCGTCGCGTCGTCGCCGCCATGGGTGGAGTGCGTCGCTCCTGCTGTCGACGTCGGCGTGGGGTGAGGCCGAACAGGCGGCCGATGGTACCGCGATCATGCGACGCGGCGCGCGCGTTCGTCGGGGCGCGGCGCGGCTGCGCGCGGCGGCTATCGTCTCCTCGCTCTTCAGGGAATCTCGATGGTGTCTCGTCCACGCGCGCGCGTCTTACTCGTGCCACTCTGCGCGGCGGTCGTGGCGTTCCTGGTCGGCGCGACCGGTTCGTCCGGCCTCTGCGCCGCCGCCGCGCAGCGTGCTTCGGCGAGCGCAACGCCGCGCGCGTCGCTGCAAGCGAGCAGCGCTCCAGTCGTGCGCCCGATTGGAGGGGAGAGCGAGGCGATCCGCGGGCTGCGCGCCCTGGTCGAGCAACGCCGCTTCATCGATGCCGCGAAGGCCGGCGAGGCACTGGTGAAGAAGCAGCCCGACGACGGCGAAGCGTGGCTCGCGCTCGCCTACGTGCACCTGTCGCCGGATTGGCCGTTCCGGCGCGACGCACGCGCCAAGTCGGCGGCGACGCGCGCGCTCAAGGTGCTCGGCCGCCGTCCGGACGTGATCTCGGCGCTCGCGGTGGCCCATGCCCGGCTGGTCGAGTTCGACGAGGCGTTGCCGTTGATCGCCGAGCTGTGCGATGGCGCGCCGCCGCCGGTCGCGGGAGCGAAGCTCGCCGAGCTCTTGGTGTTGCGCGCCGATATCGCGATCAAGCGCGGCGCAAGCGACCCGGCGGCGACCGTGACCATGCTCGGCGATCTCGATCGCGCGATCGCCGCCGCGCCGCGATCGGCCGCGGCGCGCGTCATGCGGGCCGAGGCGTTGATGCACGCCGATCGGCACAAAGAGGCGCTCACCGACCTCAACGTGGCGATCGATGCCGCGCCGGGCCACAAGGCCGCGCACGCCGCGATGCGGGTCTGCTGCCAACGCACCGGTGATCGCGAAGGGGCCCGCCGCCATCTGGAGATCTGGAAGCGGCTGAATCGCCTGACCGACAGCGTCGCCAGCGCCAGCGCGCCCGACGACGAGGAACGCCGCGTGATCCTGCGCGAGCTTGCCGAGCTGAACCCGCTGGATGTCGAGCATCGGTTGCAGTTCGCAGCGCTCGAATTGAAGTTGGGAGATGCCGACGCCGCGATCCGGCTGTGCGATGCACTGTTGAGCGTCGTGCCGGAGTGGCCGCCCGCTTGGCACTTGCGCGAGCAGGCCCATCTCACCAAACGCGGCATCCGGCCCGCCGCCGCACCCGAAGCGGGCGGTGAAAACGAAGCGGAAGGCGATGGGGGGGCGCCATGAGTGGTGCGGCGAACCGTGCTGCGCGCGCGGGCGCAATCCTTGCCGTGGCCGTGCCGGCGACGTGGTCGGTCGTGACGAGCGCTACCGCCAGCGCGGCGCTCGCCGACGCGCAGAGCGCCGTCGCCGTTCCTGCCGACGAGCCGGTGTTCATCGAGCGGCGCGACTGCGGTGTCGACTTCGTCCACCGTCGCTTCATGACCGAGGGCAAGAAGTACCTGTGCGAGACCGCGGGCGCCGGTGTCGCCCTGTTCGATTACGACGGCGATGGTCTGCTCGATCTTTACTGCGTGCAGAGTTGCCCGTTGCCGGGGTGGACGGGCGCCGCTGCGGCGCCTCCCGATCAGTTGTTCCGCAATCTCGGCGGATTCCGCTTCGAGGCCGTCACGGCGACGGTTGCGCGCGAAGTGACGGCAGCGGACGGCACGCGGACGACGCTCGTGCGACCACGCGGTCTCGGCGACCAGCGCTACGGCATGGGCGTGACCTGTCCCGACATCGACAACGACGGCGATCCTGACCTGTACGTGACCAACGTCGGCCGCGACGTCCTCTACCGCAACGAAGGCGACGGTACCTTCACCGACGTCACCGAATCGGCAGGGCTCGTCGACGAATCCTGGAGCGCTGCCGCCGGCTGGGCCGACCTCGACGGCGACGGAGATCTCGATCTCTACCTCGCGAATTACGCGCAGATCGACTTCGCCAAGTACAAGCCGTGCACGACCAAGAACATCGTCAACTACTGCCATCCCGACACGCTCAAATCGGCGCCCGACCGCCTGTTCCGCAACGATGGCGGCTTCAAGTTCACCGAGATCACCAAGGAAGCCGGCATCGTCGAGCCTGACGAAGGCGGCAAGGGGCTCGCGGTCATCCCGTTCGACCAGGACGACGACGGCCGCCTCGACCTCTACATCGCCAACGACGCCGATCCAAACTACCTCTGGATGAACCGCGGCGGGATGAAGTTCGAGGAGGAGGCGGGAGTCTGGTGCGTCGACGTCAGCGGCCGCGGCGCCTCGCAGAGCTGCATGGGCAGCGACCTCGCCGACATCGATGGCGACCTCGACTTCGACCTCTTCTCCGCCAACTTCGGCAAAGAGGCGAGCATCCTCTACGTGCGCGGCAAGGACGGCTACTACGACGATCGCACCTACCCGAGCGGGTTGGGCGGACCGAGCTACCTGTTCACCGGTTTCGGTGCACGCTTCTTCGACTACGACCGCGACGCCGACCAGGACTTGATGGTGGTGAACGGCCACATCGTCGACAACGCGGAGCTGTTCGATCCCACGCAGACCTTCAAACAGGTGCCGCACCTCTACGCCAACCGCGGCGACGGCCGGTTCGACCAGATCGGGCCGCGCTTGTCGCCGTTCTTCAGCACGCAGAACGTCGGTCGCGGCCTCGCCACCGGAGACCTCGATAACGACGGCGATCTCGACGTCGTCGTGCTCGAGAACGACGCACCGCTCGCCGTGCTGGAGAACGTCGGAAAGTTCCCGGGCCGCTGGATCGGCTTCGCCCTCGTCGGCACAAAGAGCCCGCGTGACGCGATCGGCGCCATCGTCACCATCGAGTGTGCCGGCAAGTCGCAAGCGATCCCGCTGGTCGGCAGCAGTTCCTATCTCAGCTGGGGCGACCTGCGCCTCTACTTTGGCCTCGGCACCGTCGCCCCCGACGCCACCGTGAACGCCTCGATTCGCTGGCCCTCCGGCACCCGTCAGTCCCTCCCCGCCCTCCCCTCCAACCGCTACCACCGCATCGAAGAGCCCCGCTGATCGACCTCCGGTTTCAGCTGCGAAGCGCGCGCAGCGCCGCTTCGTCTGCTGCAAACCAGATCGCGCAACATCCCGCTCGAGTGAATGGTGCGGAACTGACCGACGTTTCGAACCCGGATCGGGATGCCTGGCGCCTCCCGCGCCGCCGTCACCCGCTTCGCTCGCTTGTCACCGCTCCCATTCGGCGGCGCTTCCGTCTCGCCCGCTCTCGCGCTCACGCTGTTGGGTTTCATCTGCGAAGCGCGCGCAGCGTCGCTTCGTCAGTTGCAAACCCCGAGAGGCGAGCGGCGCGCCGCGCCGTCTCGCCAGCGCGGGCGTTCAGTTGCGGGCCGCAGGCCCGTCTGCTGCAACGCCTAGTTGAGGCCCCGCTCCGCCAACCCATCCTCATCCCAGCTCAAGTGATGCCCGATCTCGTGCAGCAGCGTGATCTTCAGCTCCTCGCGCAGCTCGTCTTTATCTGCGACCACGAGCTCGACGTTGCGCTGGAACACGTCGATGCGATCGAGGTCCGCGGCGATCGCGTCGCCCGACTTCTCCAGCAGATGGGTGCCGCAGTAGAGGCCGAGCACGAGTGGGTCGACGTCGGGGCTGGCGTGGACCTTCGGGTCGGGCAGCGAGCGCAGGCTCAAATCGACGTTCTGCAGCGCGCGGCGCACGTCGCGCGGAAGCGCCGCGAGCACCTCCTCGAGCATCCGCTGCACCTCGTCAACGGGGAGCCGCGCGGGTTCGGGGTACTCGTCGGGGTTCTCGCGCGCGGCCTTCGCGAACAGCTCGTCGGCTTTGCCGTGCTCCCCCTCGAAGTCGGCGAGCAGCGCCTGGTAGCGCAGCTGACCGGCGCGCGTCGCCGGCTTCGGCTTGTGGCGCTGAAGCAGCTTCCCCGCCTCGTCGAACCGCCAAGCGTGGAACAGTGCCCGAGCCTCCCAGAAGTCGAGCTCCCCATCGCGCGGGTCGATCTTGCGGATCGTCTGGTATTCACGCAGCGCGGACGCGATGTCGCCGAGCTCGAAGTGGCTGGCGGCGAGGAGGTGGTGGGTGTCGACCTGGAGGTCGGTCTCCTTTTTCTTCACCTTCTCGTGGCGATCGAGCAGTTTCTGCGCTTGCCGCGCGAGTTCGAGCGCCTCGTCGGCGTGGCCCTCGTCGAGGCGTGAGTCGACCTCGTCCAAGAGGGTTGCCACCCGGTCATAGACGTCCTTGTCGTCGTCGTGTTCGTGAGCCATCCACCCGTCCCTGACCAGGGGCGCACCGGCCCCGCGATCGTGGGAATGCTAGCCCGTGGCGAGCGGTTGCGCCGCTGGCGCGGCAGGTCGCGAGAGCTCCTAAAGGCGCGACCGTCCGGCGGGCGAAGTGATCTCGCGTGGAGGTCCGAGGTCAGGGAGAGAGCCGTGGCGCGCAACCCTCGATGGCGTGAACTCGATCCGCAGAAGCTGTCTCCTGAGGCGCGACGCCTCAAGGAAGGGCTCGTCTCGCGGGTCGTCGGCCAGGAGCCGGCCATCGACGCGGTCACGACCATCCACCAGATCTGGCGGTCCGGCCTCGCCGACCCCAATCGCCCGATCGCCAGCTTCCTGCTGCTCGGCCCGACCGGAACCGGCAAGACGCGCCTGGTCGAGGCGATGGCGGAGCTCCTCTTCAGCGATCGCCGCGCAATGCTCAAGATCGACTGCGCCGAGTTCAGCCACAGCCACGAGATCGCGCGCCTGATCGGCTCGCCGCCGGGCTACCTCGGCCATCGCGACACGCCGCCCTACCTGAGCCAGGAGAACGTCGACCGCCACCAGACCCGCGAAAACCCGGTCACGCTGCTGCTCTTCGACGAGATCGAGAAGGCGAACGACGCGCTCTGGATGCTGCTGCTCGGCATCCTCGACAAGGGGACGCTCACGCTCGGCACCAACGAGCAGGTCGACCTGACGCGCTGCCTCATCTTCCTGACCAGCAACGTCGGCGCCGACCAGTTCGATCGGTTGCACGACAAGCCATTCGGCTTCCGGACGGCAGAGCCGTTCGTCGCGCCCGACATGAGCACGGTGAGCGATTCGGTCCTCGAGGCCACGCGCCGCGTCTTCAGCCCCGAGTTCCTGAATCGCATCGATCGGCGGATCGTCTTCAACAGCCTCGGCGAAGCGCAGTTCAAGCTGATCCTCGACCTCGAGCTCGGCTACGTGCGCCAGCGGGTGCGCAAGCGGCTCGACGTCGATCTGCGCTGCACGCCGGCCGCGCGGCGCTACCTGCTCGAGAAAGGCACCAATCCGCGCTACGGCGCCAGGCCGTTGCGCGGGCTGCTGGAGAGCGAGGTTCTGTTCGCCGTCGCCAACTTGATCGGATCGGGACAAGTGCTCGAAGGCGATGCCGTGCAGCTCGACGCTCGGCGCGACGGCGAAGGGCTGGTGTTCCGAGCGCAACGCGCATCGCGGGCGGCGGCCGCGTCACGCGGTGGCGCGACGAGCAGCACGAACGCCTCGCTCTCCCCGATCGTCCTGCCTCTGCCTGCGTCCCGCGAGCTGTTGCCGGCGAGCCGCGACTGACGCTCGACGCCCCGACCGGCTGTTAGACTCCCGCGCCTCACTTTTCGAGGAGGACGCGAGAGTCATGAAGCCATCGTTCCGCAGGGTCGCTTCGGCGTTGTTCGCCGTCGCCGTTGCCGGTTTCGCGATCACGGGAATTGCGATCAGTGGAGTCGCCGTCGCGATCGGCCAGGACAAGGCCGCGCCGGCAGCTCCCGCCGCCAAGGTCGAGGTGGTTGTGCCGTTCATCGGCAACGCCACCTGCCCGACGCAGGCTGGAAAGAAGGTCAATCCGACCAAGTACGTCGAGTTCGAGAAGCAACGCGTTTACTACTGCTGCGGCAAGTGCCAGGGCGCGGCCAAGGCCGACCCGAAGGCGGCGGTTGCGGCGGCCTACAAGGAGACCAAGCCGGCGGGCAACAAGAAGTGCCCGGTCTCCGGCCATGAGATCGAGGCGGGCAAGGCGAAGAGCGTCGCCTTCATGGGCCACTCGATCGACCTCTGCTGCGCCGATTGCGAGAAGGCGTTCAACGCCGACGCCTACGCGATGACCATCTGCGCGGTCTACGGCTGCGAAGATCTGAAGAACGCCAAGTGCCCGGTGATGGACGAGGAAGCGTACGCCGAGGATTCGGTGATCTATCAGGGCAAGCTGGTCCGGCTGTGCTGCGCCGATTGCCCGGCTGAGTTCAAGAAGGACGCGGAGAAGCTGCTGGCGAAGGCGTCGGCGAAGTGATCGCGCACTGATCGAGAGCGCGGAATGAGCGAGTCGCCGATCGAGCTCTACCGCGCGCCGATCGACGGCCTGCGCTGCCTCCGCAGCGCCGGTCGAATTCGAAGACTGAAGCTGCCGCTGCCGGCGGATCCGCCACAAGACGGACCGCCGGCAGCCTGTTTTCTGTGCCACCCCGAGCGCGACCGCCTCGACTTCGGCCCGTGGCCAAGATCGGGAGGAGTGCTGCGCGTCATCGGCAACGCCAACCCCTTTGCCGATCGTGCACTGCTGGTCGCGCCGCCCGGCGAGGCGAACCACCTTGCGACCCCGACGACCCTCGCCGTCGAGCTGCTCGCGCAGTTGCTCGAGCTTCCGTTCGATCCTGGCTTCGCGCGCGAGTTCGATCTGCTCGCCTCCAATGTCGTGGCGTTCCTCAACGTCGGGCGGCGCGCCGCGCAGTCACGGCGCCATCCGCATCTGCAGATCGTGGCGTTCGCAGCGAGCCGCGGCCCATTGATCGAATCCGATGCGGAGGCAATCCGCGCCGATCTCGCAGCGGCTGCGCACGAAGATCGTGCGCTCGCGCTCGAGAACGGTTCGATCGCGGTCGTTCCGCGTCAGCCGTCGTTCACCGCCGAGGTCTGGCTACCGCTTCCGGATCGCGGGGCCGCGCCGGCTGCTTGGGTGGAGAGAGCGGGCGCACTGCAGGCACTCTGTGCCGCGGGGGAGCGGGCGCTCTCGGGCGACTACAACCTCGTGGTGCGTGCGTCCGCCCCCGCGTTGATTCGTCTCGTGCCCCGAGGCCTGTCGGAGCGGGCGGGACTCGAACTAGCGGCCCCGGCGTTGCTGAGTGGCGTCGTCGGAACATCGCTGCGGGAGTCGGTCTTGCTCTGGCGCGGAGCGCTCGGATCCGGAACGATTCGACACTGAGTTCCGATTCCGATCCCTACCGGTCGGCGTTGGCTCAAAACTCGGCTAGCTCACGGGGCATCCTTGGTCGGCACTCGGAACGCATGCCGCCAGCCCGCACGAAATCAGTCGCACGCTTGCTGCTCTTCGCCGTCGTGAGCGCGCTCGGCCTGAGCCGCGCCGCGCGCGCGCACGAGGGCGTCACCGCAAAGCTCACTCGCGCCGATGCACGGATCGCTGCGACGCCCGCGGATGCGCGGCTGCGCTTCGAACGCGCCGAGCTTCACCGCATCGATCGCAACTGGCGGGCGGCGCTCGCCGATCTCGCGTGCGCCGAACGACTCGACCCGGCCCTCACGCGGATCGATCTGGCACGGGCGCGGGTGCTGTGCGAGGCGGGGGATGCTCCTCGCGCCGTCGCGGTCGCGAAGCGCTATGTCGAACGCGAGACGCGCGATGTCGACGGCGGCGAATGGCTCGCGCGCGCCTTCGATGCGGCAGGCGACGCCGAAGCTGCAGCCGGCGCGTGGGGTCGCGCTGTCGCACTCACGCCGGAGAACCCCGACCTGCACTTCGCCCGCGCGCAGCAGTTCTTTGCGATGGGCGGCGCGGGCCGCCGGTTCGCGATCGCGGCCGCCGACGAAGGCGTCGCGCGGACCGGAGCGCTGCAGCTCGAAGAACTTGCGCTGCGCTACGAGACCGAGCTTGGCGAGTGGGATGCGGCGTTGGCGCGAACCGAACGGCTCGGCCGCGTCGCGCCGCGACCGGCAGTGTGGCGTGAGCGAGCGACCGAACTGCTCGAGCGCGCCGGGCGCCGCGTGCAGACGCTCGCCGCATGTGAAGCCCTGGCGCAGGACCTTGCGCGACTTCCGGCGGGAGTGCGGGCATTGGCGACCACGAAGGATCTCATGCAACGGGTCGACGGACGGCGTGCCCGCGTGGCGCGTTCGAGCAGGGGATGAAGAGACGGATGAACGACGAATCGAACCGGAACTGACTTTGGCGAATCGTCCGCGTCTCAGCGCTGCTGTTCGCGTCCGCGATCGCCGCGCACGCGCAGACCGTGACGCGCGGACCCTACCTTCAGTCCGGCGGCGCTGACCGCTACTCAATCGGCACCAGCAGCGTCGTGCTTGCCGGCGACGACACCGAGCACAAGTTCGTGACCGCACCGCCGCTCGGCCGCTCGCGCCGCAGCCGGATCTGGGTGCTCGGCGATTCGGGCACGAAGGACGCGAACGCGCGAGCCGTGCGCGATGCGTTCTACGTCGAGAACGGCGCGCGCCCGATCGACTTCTTCATGATGCTCGGCGACAACGCCTACACGGATGGCACCGACAGCGACTATCAGGACGCGGTGTTCGAGAACATGTACGAAGCGCGCCTGATCGACAGCGTGTTGTGGCCTGCCTACGGCAACCACGACGCCTTGTCTGCCGATTCGGGCAAGCAGAGCGGTGTCTGTTACGACATCTTCCGGCTCCCCAAGGCCGGCGAATGCGGTGGCGTGCCGTCGGGAACCGAGGCGTATCACTCCTTCGACTGGGGCAACGCCCACTTCGTCTGCCTCGACTCGACGGAGAGCGACCGGATGATCGGCGGTCCGATGCTGACCTGGCTCGATCAGGATCTGCTCGGGAACACCAAGGAATGGGTGATCGCCTACTGGCACCACTCGCCCTACTCGAAGGGTTCGCACGATTCCGCTACCGACACCGAGCTGAAGGAGATGCGCGCCAATGCCGTCGACCTGCTCGAACAGCACGGCGTCGATCTCGTGCTCTCGGGCCACAGCCACAGCTACGAGCGGTCGTTCCTGATCGACGGGCACCTCGGCAAGTCGTTCACCTTCGACCCGACGATTCACGGCAAGGATGTGGGCGACGGTCGTCTCGTCGGCGATGGCGCGTACCGGAAGCCGGGCGCCGGAATGGTCGCGCACGAGGGCGCGGTCTACGTCGTCAACGGCGCGTCGGGCAAGACCGAGAACGGTCCGCTCGACCATCCGGCGATGTATGTCGGGATCCAGACGCTCGGTTCGTTCGTCCTCGATTGCTACGGAGCGCAGCTCGAGGCGACCTATCTCGACTCGAACGGCGCGGTGCGGGACCACTTCACGCTGGTGAAGGGTGGCGCGACTCCCGTCGGCGTCGACGCGAAGGTCGCGATCCCGAAGTCGGCCGATTGGACGCGCTTCGACCTGGGCTACAAGCCGGCTTCGGACTGGTTCACGTCGAGCTACAGCGATGCGAGCAGGAGCGGTGGCGCCGCCGTGCTCGGTTACGGCGATAGCTACGTCACGATCACCGTGAGCTATGGCAACGATCCGAACAACAAATACATCACGACCTATTTCCGCGAGACCTTCGACTTCAACTCCGACCCGTTCGACGTGCTGGCGATGCGGCTGCTGGCGAACTACGACGACGGTTTCGTCGCCTACTTGAACGGCGTCGAGGTGGTGCGCAGCCCCTCGATGCCGTCTGGGACGATCGACTTCAGCACGAAGGCGAGCAGCCACGAAGGTGGAACGTACGAGCTCTTCGACCTCGCTGCCGCGATCCCGCTGCTGGTGCCCGGAACAAACCTTTTGGCGGTCGAGGTCCACCAGACGAATCGCACCTCGTCCGACTTGGTCTGGGACGGGACGCTCGAATACGACGGTTTCGCGCCGCTGCTGCCGCGCGGTGCGGAGGGGTTCCTCGATCCGATCGGCGGTATCCCGCTCGACGTGTTGCGGGTCAACGGTTCGACCGGCGGGCTCGCGCGCAGTGTCGACGTTGCCGATGGTGGCGACATCACCCTCGACCTCGACTCACCACCAGGCAACCCGACCGCCGACTTTGCGCTGTTCGGCTACTTCGACGTGCCGACCGCGGCCGACGTGATCGAACTGGGAAGCATCGGGACGCTGGTGGTGCCGCCGGTGCTCTGGTTGGCAAACACGCTCAGCATCGGCGATCCGCCGATCCTTCCGTCGTATCCGACGCCGTGGACCTACACGGAGCCCGCCGTGACCGGACCGGTCGACATCGCGCTCCAGGCCGTCGTGATCGATGGCAACGGCAAGCTCAAGACGACGAATGCGGTGCTGATCCGGGTTCAATGACGCCGGTCCGGTCGGCATCGGTGCGGACGGAGCCGGAAGCGAGCAACGCGTTCAAATGCGCGATGCCTCCGGCGAGGTCACTGAAGGCGCCGTCGAGCTGCGCCTCAAAGCACCGGTCGAGCAGCGGCTTGAACGTGCGGCCCGGCTTCTGGCCGAGCTCGATCAGGTGGCGACCGAGCACGATTGGGGTGGGCGCGGTGTCGGCGGCCGCGAGCGCCTCCGCCCGCTCGACCAGCCAGCGACCGGCGGGGAAATCGTCGATCGGTCGCGGCGGCCGGCCGGCGTCGTCGTGCCGTGCGACGCGGATCAGCAGGCGCAGGTTCACCTTGGTCGCGAGGCGGCGGATCGCGCCGTCGCCCGGCTGTGCCTTCCACAATTCCTGCGGCTTCAGGTGGTGCAGGACCAGCGCGACCACGCTCTCGACCACGTCGGTCTGCGCCGTGATCCGGGCGAGGAACGCGCGGGTCGGCGCCTCACCGGCTTCGGAGTGACCGGGCGAGCGCCAGACGCCGTTGTCGTTCACCGTCGTGCCTGGCTTGCCCAAGTCGTGGCAGAGGACGGCAAGGCCGACGATCCAGTCGTTGGCGTTGAACGCAGCGCCGCCGTCGCCCGCGCGCGCTCCCGCGAAATGGTCGAGCGCGTGCAGCGTGTGCACCCACACGTCGCCTTCGGGATGCCACAGCGGATGCTGCGGGCAGCCCACCAGCGGCACGAGCTCGGGGAAGGTGCGCAGGGCACCGCACTCGCGCAGGAAGGCGAGCCCCAGCGAGGGTTGCTCGCCGAGCAAGAGCAGCTTCTTCCACTCGTCCTCGAGCCGTTCCCGCGGGAGTTCAGCGAGGTCGATCGTGCGCGACAGCGCAACCGTCTCCGGAGCGACATCGAACCGGAAACGTGCCGCGAGTTGCGCGACGCGGAGCACGCGCAGCGGGTCCTCGACGAAGCGCGGCGAGGCATGGCGCAGCAGTCGTGCCGCAAGGTCGCGCCGCCCGTCGAGCGGATCGTTGATCTCGCCGGTCAGCGGGTCTTCGTAGATCGCATTGACGGTCAGATCGCGGCGCAGCGCCGCGGTCGCGAGGTCGAGGAACGGATCGGCGTCGATGGCGAAGCCCTTGTGGCCGCGCGCGACCTTGGTCTCGCGCCGCGGAAGGGCGACATCGATCGGCAGGTTGGCGAGCTTCAGCACCCCGAACGAGCGCCCGACGTCGTGGATTGCGTGCTCGCGCCGAAGCGTCTCTTCGAGGACTGCCGGCGTGAGTCCGTAGACCTCGAGGTCGAAGTCCTTGCGCGCACGGCCGAGCAGCGCGTCGCGCACACCGCCGCCCACCAGCCAAGCGCGCCCGCCACGCGCGGCGATCGCGCGCGCGAGTTCGCGGACCGTCGTCTCGGGGTCGCACTGCGGCATGGCGAGGAGCATAGGCGCACGGCGTTGCGCGAGCGGTCGTCGGGCAGTGCCTCGTGGCTCTCCGGCAACACGTTCTTGCGCGCATCGCTTTGACCCGACCGATTCATGAAACCCCTGCTGCGGCTCGGTCTGTCGATCCAGTACGCCGTCGAAAACGCGCGTGCTTTCCTCAGCGGGCTCACCATCCCGCATCGTCGGAATCGAGCCTTTCCTCCTCGTCCTGAATCGACATCCCATCGTCTCGCGACGGAGATCGTGAATCGCGCGGGTGAAGGGCGGGCGATCGAGGCGGTGAGCGATCGCTCGACGCTCCAGAGTCCACTCTGCGCCGGGTCACGATCGTCGACTCCTACCTTGACGGCCGTTCGAGGAAGGGCTAGCTACTCCCCCCGTTCGACCCACCGCGAGGAGGGGCTGCTCGCCCTCAATCACAACAGGTGCAGGCTCTCTGACGTTGACGCGGCGCCATCGCGCCGTGGGGGAGGGCGAGTCGATGAGGCAGCGGGAAGCAAGGGGTGCCGCGCACGCCGCAATGGACGGGATCGCGCGCGAGGTGCTGCGTCGCGAGGAGACGTGCGGGGGGGCACACTCGATGGGAATTCCCGCGACTAACCCGAGCGCGGCGGCTTGCACGAACGATTCCTCGAACTGATCCACGCGTCACCCGCGGCATCGCCCATCGGTTCCATCGGATCACGGTCACTGCGCTCTGCGTACTGTTCGTCGTCGGTTCTGCAGCTACGGTCGAGGCACAGGCTCCGGTCGAGAGCTACGCCGTCAATGACGGAGTCAACAACACCCACGACCCGGATTTTGGTGAGTTCGCGCCCGACCTCGGCGGAACGATCACGTTCGATCGATACGCGAATTCGGCGCACTACTTCGCCGGTATCTGGAATCCTTGGGCGGCGACTCACGGCCTGCCGAACTTCGCGCAGATGATGCGCGACGGGCTGATGGACCATGAATGGCTCGATAGCCAGCTCTCGATGCCACGCGGCACGCCGCCGGTCCCATGACCGTTCGCATCCGACGTGGTGCTGCCAAAGATCAACGTGAACGTCGTGTGGGACCCGCGCGCGCCCCTCGACTCCAACCGCGACCCAGTGCCGATTCGCGGTCTCGCGTGGTGGCCGGCCTCCGGCGGCGGGCAGCGCGAGATCCTCTACTGGCCGTATCTCGTCAACGGCGGCGCCGTGATGATCTGCATGGGTGCGGACGCCAATGGCGACCCGATGGCTGACGGTGACTCCGAGCCGGAGCTGAGCGGTTCGCGGTCGTTGCTGGTCTTCAACTACTACAACCACCCGAGCAAGTTCGGGTCGAACCCGAATCGGTTCGACGATTTCGATGGTCGCCGCGAGTTCTCGTTCGGCGGCCTCTTCGGTGCGCCCTATCCGGAGGGTTGGTGCCCTGGACCGGCCGGCGGCGGGCAGTGGCTCGGGCCGACCGAGCAGGCGATCGAGGCTGGCGACATCGGCGTCATCGCGCGCGAAAACTACGGGATGAGCATCGCCGCCTCGATCGCCCGGACGCATGAGGCCGTGCTCTTCGTCAAGGACACCTGGGCGAACAACAACGTGCCCGGTTACGACGGCACCTCGTTCGCCATCGATGGCGCCTACCCGCATGGCAGTTCCTTCGGCCAGGCGATGGCCATGTTTCTGTGCGTGCTGCAACCGCAGCTCTACAACGGCGCGGTCGATTGGATCACCAGTGACCTCGGGTTCGAACTCGGTGACTACAGCGAGCTGCAGGGCTGACCTTTCCCCATCGAACTGATCCACCTGCTGTGAGAGTCTTTGCGCCCATGACGGGCGAGGAGAACTTTCACGATGAAGAGGAAGAGGCACGGCCCTGAGCAGGTGATCGCGAAGTTGCGCGAGGCCGATGTGTGCAAGCGGCTGGAGGTGTCGGAGCAGACGTACCACCGTTGGCGGAACCAGTTCGGCGGCATGAAGGGGCCGGACATGAAGCGCCTGAAGGAACTCGAGCGGGAGAATGCGCAGTTGAAGAAGGTGGTGGCGGAGCTGGTGCTCGACAAGGAGCTGCTGAAGGAACTCGAGCGGGGAAACTTCTGAGCCCGGTGCGACGCAGGCGAGCGACGGTGCATCTGCAAGAGCACGGCCTCGTCTCGGAGCGCCGGGCGTGCAGGGCGACGGGGCAGCCACGATCGACACAGCGGTACCCGCAGCATCCGGTGAACGACGAGGCGCGGCGGCTCACGGATCTGAAGCGTCTGTCCGCGAAGCACCCGCGCTTCGGCAGTCCGCGCATTGGCGACTTGCTGCGCCGCGAAGGCTGGGACGTGAACCACAAGCGCGTCGAGCGCCTGTGGCGGCGGGAAGGGCTTGCAAGTGCCGCAACGGCAGCGAAAGCGGCGTCGGCCCTGCACGTAAACCATGTCTGGACCTACGACTTCGTGATGGATCGCACCGAGGATGGCCGATGGCTGAAGCTCTTGACCGTGGTCGATGAGTACACGCGCGAGTGCTTGGCAATCGAGGTGGCACGCAGCCTGACAGCGCGCGACGTGATCGGGGTGCTCGCGCGGCTCTTCGGAGAACGTGGCGCGCCGAAGTACGTGCGGTCCGACAACGGCCCAGAATTCATCGCCGCGGCCGTGCGGCGGTGGTTGACCGCAGCGGGGTCAGCGACGCTCTTCATCGCGCCCGGAAGCCCGTGGGAGAACGCCTACATCGAGAGCTTCAACGGGAAGCTCCCGGAC
>SIAN01000024.1 GCA_009691715.1 Planctomycetota bacterium | reverse complement strand
AGACCGGCGTCTACAGCAACGCCGGGATCATGATCGCGGGCCACATCGCCGAGCACGCGGCCGGCAAACCGTGGGAGGAGCTGATGCAGTCACTCCTCTTCGATCCGCTCCAAATGACCACGGCGGGTTTCGGCTCGCCGGGCTTCCCCGACGAGTTGGCGGCGCTGCGTGGCCACCAGCGCCAGGACCGCAAGCTCGTCGCGATCGAGCCCGGCGCCGGGTCCGACAACCCTTCGTTCCTCGGCCCGGCAGGCACGGTCCACGCCTCGCTCGCCGATTGGGCGAAGTACCTGCAGCTTCATCTGCGCGGCGCGACGGCCGACCAGAAGGTGGGCGCGATCACGCTGCGGAAGGAGACGTTCGCCCGACTTCACACCGCCTATCCGATGGCTGCCGGCGACAGCTTTGGGTACGGCTACGGCTGGTTGATCACGAAGCGGGACTGGGCGGCGGGCGACGGGAAGGTACTCACGCACAATGGCAGCAACGGACTCTGGTTGGCGACCTGCTGGCTTGATCCGGTCGGTGGCTTCGGCGTGATCGCCTGCTGCAATGCGGGCGACGCCGGTGCAGCGGCGGCGAACGACGCGGCCGTGGGGCTGGCGGCGAACGAACGGCTGGATGCCCGCACCAAGGCACGTGCGGCCAAGTCGAGCGGCGGCCCATCGCCCTGAGCAGCGCCTGATCCGCGCGCCGAATTTGCGGGCCGGTCTCCCGACGATTTGGTGCTATCAACCGAGCCGCCGGCGCCACGGCGATGTGATCGAACGGGTCCAAGAAGCCCGATCGAGTGCCCGCCCGCGGCGAAACGCCTGGAAACCGCAGCGCGCCGGCCATCAAAAGGAGGATCGATGCGCACCTTCGTTCGTGCTGGCGGGGCCATGTCGGCGCTCTGCTTGTTTTCCGCTGCGGCCCGTGCTGGCGAGGAGCTCTACATCTCGCTGCCGGACATCAGCGAGATCCGCAAGTTCGACGTCGACACCGGCACGCTCACGCCGTGGGCGACCAACGTCGGCGTCACGCTCTACGGCGAATGGGGCGCGGACGACCGCCTCTACATCGCCGATTTGAATAACGCGCTGATCTGGGCGATCGACGCCGGCGGCATCAAGACCGTCATCAGCTCAGGCGGGCTGCTCAAGTACCCGTTGAGCGTCTGCATTCATCCGACCACCGGCGAGCTCTACGTCACGGACTTCGGCTTCCAGCACGTCGTCGCGATCGACCCGGCGACCGGTGCGCAGCGCGTCTTCTGCGACAACTCGCTCGGCCTGTTCATGGTCCCTGGCGGCATCGCCTTCGATCCGCAGGGCAACCTCTGGATGACCGACCACGGCACGCACGACATCTTCCGGATGGATCCGGCCGGCAATCTGGTGGAGTTCATCGACGGCCCGTCGGTCGGCTTGGACGTCCCGGCCGGCATCGAGGTCGATTGCGCCGGCAACGTCTTCGTCGCCGGGTACGAGAACTGCAATCTCGTCCGCATCCGAGCCGACAGCGGTGAGATGACCGTCTTCTGCGACGACCCGGTCCTGATGGATCCGAACGACGTCGCCTTCGCGAACGACGGCTCGGTGTACACGACGACGGCAGAGTCGAGCGCCTTGGTCAAGATCGACGCCGGCGGCAACGCGACCGTTCTGTATCAGGACGCGGCGCTCGGCGCGTTCCTTGGCGTCGCGGTGCGGCGCACGGTGCCGCTCGACGGCAGCATGTCGGAGTACGGGACCGGAACGGCCGGCAGCGGCGGCCATGTCCCGCAGCTGCACGGGATCTTCACGCCGGACCTTGGCGTGACCTGTGCCCTCGAGGTGACCCATGCGAACGGCGGCGCGGGTGGCTTCCTGCTCGGCGGTCTCGCGGCGGGCGCGCTGCCGATCTGGGGCGGCACCTGCCTCGTGGACCTCGGCGTCCACTTCGACATCTATCCCGTCACGCACTCCGGGAGCGGCGCCGGCAACGGCACGTGGCTGATCGACATTGAGATCCCGAACGATGACCCGATCCTGGCCGGGCTCGCGACCTACTGGCAAGACCTCGTTTTCGACAAGGGCGCGCCCAAGAAGATCGCGATGTCGAACGGACTGGAGTTGATCCTCGGGACCTGAGCGGACCGCGACCGAAAAGAGTTGGCGCCGCGCGGAGGCTTCGTGCTCCCGCGCGGCGCTCTCATTGGCCGGGTTACGCCCGTGCCGATGGAGCAATTTCTGCCTTTTTGACGTCGAACGCGAAGAGATCCCGGCAAGTGCCGCTCTGGACGGCTCTTCTGCGCACGGCTGTAATCCCCGCCGGTCGATCCCGCACTGGGAGTGTCCGTGATGCGACGACGAGGTCTTGCCACCGCTGCCGCGTTGGCGGCGCTCTGCATGGCCTCGATCTCGGGCCAGCAGGTACCGGTCGCCAAGGCGTACGCCAACGGCGGCGCGGGAGAAGGAGCGCAGGCCGCGATGGTGCGGCCACTGCCTCCAGCGCCGGCCAGCTTCGCCGATGAGCAGGCACTCGCCGACTACATCGATCTGGCGCTGAGTGACTCGTGGCAGGCGGAAGGGCTGACACCGTCGGCACCGGTCGACGACGTGACCTGGCTGCGCCGCTTGAGCCTCGATCTACGCGGAGAGATCGCGAACGCCGACGAGATCCAGCGCCTCCTCGCCGACGTGGCGCCCGATCGTCGCGCGCGCTGGATCGATGCCTTCCTTGGCGACCGCCGTTTCGCAACGCAACTGGCCAACCGCTGGACCAAGCTCTTGCTGGTCGGGGCCGGCATGAACTCGACCCGAATGGTCCGCTACGTAAGACCCTGGCTCGAGACGCAGTTCGCCGCGAACCGACCGTTCCGCGACGTCGTGACGCAGATGCTCACCGACACCTGCGACAGCGAGGAGGTCGACGGCTGCGGGCTGATGCTGGCCTACTTCGACTCGATCGAGTCGCTCACCGCGATCACCGCGCGCTCGTTCCTCGGACTGCAGATCCAGTGCGCGCAGTGCCATGACCATCCGTTCGACAAGTGGAAGCAGGACGACTTCAACCGATTCGCCGGCTTCTTCGCCGATTCGCGCGCCGACTTCGCGCCGCTGAAGGATCGCGCGGTGGCCGAGGACGCCGAAGCGAAGCTCGAGGCGAGGCGGGAAGCGAAGCGCGAGGCGCGACGGGCCGCTGAGACCGCGGGTGGTGCGAAGGGCCGTGCTGGCTCGGACGGCGGCATGAGGGCGATGGGCGTCGCGTCGGATCCAGCCGGCGTCGAGATCCTCGGTGAGCTCGAGGATTCCCCGATCCGTTGCGGCTTCGTGGTCGAGGACCTGGCGCCAGAGATGGTGCTGTCGAAGAACCTGCGCAAGCTCGAGCGCCGCGCGAACTCAGGCGGCAAGGTGCGCGCGCGCAAGGCGATGTCGGGCGATGCGCCGGAGAATCCGCCGTCCGATCCTGCGGGCATGGAGATGGCAGCGGCGGCCGGCGGCGACGGCGAGAGCGCGCCGGGCACACGCGTCGAGCGCGCCGACGGCGCGGCGATCAATGACCTGCTGCGGCTGCTGCAGCAGGCAGCGCGCGCGGGCGACAAGGCGCCGCTCTCGGTCGAGAAGGCGTCCGCGCGGCTGGCGAAGGAGAAGGTCGCCTTCGATCGATTGGTCGCGCAGCTCCAGCCCGACGCCCGCGCGCTGTTCGACAAGTACGAGGATCGGCGCGAGAGCTTTTCTACGCCCGGTTTCCCCGACGGCTCGAAGTTCGTCTCCCATTCGGGAGTGTCCAAGCGCGAGGAGTTGGCGCGCTGGATCGTCGCGCCGGCCAATCCTTGGTTCGGCGCGTCGATCGCGAACCGCGTGGTGCAGCAACTCCTCGGCAAAGGGCTGGTCGAGCCGGTCGATGACCTGTCCGGCAGCGTCGATCGCGTGATGCCGGAGTTGCTGGATGTGATCGGGCGCGCCTTCCACGAGCACGGCACCGACCTGCGCTTCCTGTTCGGAGCGATCGCGCGGACCCATGCCTACGCCCTTGGCGCCGCGACGTCGGCGGACGCCTGGACCGCGACGGAGAGCGAGCGGCGACTCGCGGCGCATCCGGCGCGCGCGCTGACGCTCGATCAGTTCTGTCGCTCGCTGCGCAAGGCCACCGACCCGGCGTTCGGGACGGCGAACGAGGCGGAAGCGATCGCCAAGGAGGAGTGGGAGGTTCGCGCGCAGGTGCACACGCTCTCCAAGCTGTGCACGGCACCCGACGGGACCGGGCTGATCTGGTGGTCGGCGAGCATTCCGCAGGCGCTGTTCGCGATGAACAGCGAGACGAGCACGATCGGACCCGCCGACGTCACGACGACGAGCTACGCGAGCTTCGCCGACGTCGGTCTCGATCCGGTCGCGCGGCTGTCGCCGTTGTGGAGGCAGATGATCGGCCGCGCGCCGGCACCCGACGAGGCGGCGCGACTGCTGGCGCTGCTGCCGGGCGATGCCGCGCGGCTGCCGACGACCTTCAGCGAATTGCGCTGGGCGTTGCTGAACAGCACCGAGTTCCAGGTGAACCACTGACATGCGTTTCGTCCCGTCGCCTGACCACCGCAACGTCGAAAGCCGGCTGTTCACGCGGCGCGAGCTCGTCCGTCGTCTTGCCCACGGCGCCGTCGCCGGAGCCGTCGCGCCCGCCTTCCTCGACCTCTTCACTCGGCACGCGCTGGCGGCCGGTCGCAGCGGAGCGCGCAAGAAGCAGATCGTGCTGGTCTGGCTCGACGGCGGGCCGAGCCACTTGGAGACGTTCGATCCGAAACCGGGCGCACCGACCGGCGGGCCGTTCGGCGGCATCCCGACCGGAATCGGCGACTGGCAGTTCAGTTCGATCCTGCCCGAGCTCGCGAAACGGGCGCCGCAACTGTCGGTCGTCCGCACGCTGACCTCGAAGGAGAGCAGTCACGGCCGCGCGCGCGACCTGCTCCACTTCGGCTACCGACCCAATCCGAGCGTCGACTACCCGACGCTCGGCGCGATCGCCGCGCTCGAGATCGGCGACAGCGATGGCGACCTGCCGCCGTTCGTGCAGATCGGCGGGACGCCGCGTACGGCCGGCCACCTGCCGCCGGAATGCGCGCCGTTCTTCATCGCCGACGGTCAGGACAAGGTCGCGAATCTCGACTGCCCGGACTGCGACCCGCAGGCCGCAACAGGTGACGGTGTCGCGGATCCATTCGCTGAGCGCGACCGGCTCGAGGTGCTGCGTGGCGCCATCGACGGCGAGTTCCGCGAGCGCGGCGGCGGGCGCACGGTCGACCTGTTCGAGACCCGCCGCCGAGCCGCGCGCCGCCTGATGGCGTCTCCGCTCAAGAAAGCGTTTGACCTCACCGACGAATCGCCGGCGACGCGGCGCCGTTACGGTGCGCGCTCCTTCGGTTCGAGCATGCTGCTGGCGCGGCGGCTGATCGAAGCGGGCGTTGCGTCGATCGAGATCGAACTGCCTGGCTTCGACACGCATGCGGACAACTTCACGCGCCACGAAAAGCTCTGCAGCCAGCTCGATCCGGCGCTGTCCGCGCTGGTCGACGACCTAGTCGAGCGCGGGATCTACGACCAGACGCTGGTGGTCTGCATGGGCGAGTTCGGCCGGACGCCGACTGCCAACGCCGGCGGCGGGCGCGACCACTGGCCGAACAACTTCTGCGTGCTGCTCGGCGGCGGCGGGATCAAGCCGGCCACCGTTGTCGGCCGCACCGACGAGCGGGGCGAGGCGATCCTCGAGCGACCGGTGCAGATTGCCGATCTGTTCGCCACCTTCGCCGAACTGCTCGGCTTCGAGCGCGACAAGGAGTTCAACCCGAGCACGCGCCGGCCGACCAAGCTGATCGATCCCGACGGCGCCGCGGTGCGCGAGCTGATCGGCTGATCGGCACGCTTCGTTCGTTCAATCATGCGGCGTGACTCAGGCGTAGGCTTCGCCCTTCGTTTCGCCGGTGCGCTCCCCTCGCGACATCCCGGCGGCGAAACGAGGGATCGATGTTCGACGAACTCTGCGGCTCACTGCACATCGTGCTGTTGCTCGCGTGGCCGCGAGCGCAGGAAACGCCTGCCGAGGCGATCGCCGCCGTCTGCGCGGCGGGCCGACCGGTCTTGGAGCGCCGCAACCTGCCAGGCGTCGCGCTGGCCGCGATCGCGGGCGGAGAGACGGCGTTCGGGTCGCTTGGAATCCGTGACGTCGACGGCAAGCCGATTGACGCCGACACGACGCTTCTACGTCGCTTCCTGCACGAAAACCTGGACGGCGTTGCTGCTCGCCAAGATGGCCGAAAGTGACGAGATCGAGCTCGATGATCCGATTCGGGAAACGTTGCCGCAGTTCCGGCTCGCCAACGAGGCGGCGGCCGAGGCGATCACGTTGCGCGACCTGCTCTGCCACCGTCCGGGGCTCAATTGCCCGGCGGCGGTTTTCCTGGACGCCTTTACCGGCGAGATCACTGACGAGCGTTTCTTCGCGTTGCTGGCGCGCGAGCGGCCGACCGGGCGCTGCGCCTACTCGAACACCCACTTCACGCTGGCGGCGCGCGTTGCCGAGGCGGTGCGCGGCACGCCGTGGCAGGAACTGCTGGAGACGGAGCTGCTCGCGCCAGCGGGAATGACGCGCACGACCGCGCGCGCGAGCGTCGCCTACGCCGATCCGAATTGCGCGTGGCCGCTGGTCCGGACTCCGGCCGGCTGGAACCGGCAACGCGTGAAGAGCGACCAGACGATGCATGCGGCTGGCGGGATCTGCACGACGCCGCGCGATGCGCTGCGCTGGTTGGCGCTGTTCCTCGACCGTGGCCGCGGCAGCGACGGGACCGCCATCGTGGCGCCCGAGACGATCGAGGACGCGCTCACGCTGCAGCAGGCGAATCGAACGAAAGGCGAAGAGATCCCCGGCGGTGCCGTCGACGGCTTCGGGCTGGCGTGGATGCTCGGCCGCTGGCACGGTCGGCGCCTCGCGATGCATGGGGACGATTACCTCGGCTACTCCTCGGCCATGGTGTTCCTGCCCGACGACGGGATCGGCGTGGCGGTGATGGACAACAGCGGCGCGCAGGGCGTCGTGCTGGCGATGGTCGACGAGCTGCTGGCGCGGCTCACCGGCGTGAAGAGCAGGAACCGCCTCGGCTGGATCGCAGCGCGCGCGGAACCACCGGTCGTGCCACGGACCGCGCCGAGCGGCGCGACGGCGCCGGAACTCGGGCTCCCGCTCGATCACTTCACCGGTCGCTACGCGCACGAACTGATGGGAGTGCTCGAGCTGCAGGACCTGGGCGGGCGCCTCGTCGGTGGCTTCAGCGAGTACCGCTGCGTCGTCTCGCCGGCGGCACCGCCCGACGCTGGCGCGCTCCAGTTGCGATTCGACGGCGGCGACGACATCTCCCTGGCGCGTCCCGAGTGGGCGGCTGACGGGCGGATGGCTGCGCTGACGATCGCTTTCTTCGATGGCGAGTGGCGGCTCGAACGCCAGGAGTGATTCCGGCGTACGGGCGCACCATGGGACGACGCGCGCATGCACTCGGCTCGGTGGCGGTCGTCTGCGTGCGCTACCCCGCGCACCCCGAACAGCCGACGCATGAGCATGAAGCGGCGTCGCGGTCGTTCGTGGTCGAGGGCGGGTTGGTCGAGTCGGCGGGCGGGCGCGACTGGGCCGCGGTGCGCGGCGATGAGGTTGCCAAGCCGGCGGAATGGCGGCATGCCGATCGGTACGGCGCGGCGGGCGCGACGATGATCGCGATCGCGCCGATGACGGAGGTCGACGGACCACCGTGGCGAGCGGACGCCGCCGGCTGCTACGGCTGGCATCGCGCGCCAGGGCGGATGCGGCGGATCGTCGCGCTCTGGCGCGAGGCGGCGGCATCGGGACGGGCGAGCGCGGCCGACAACGTGACATCGTCGACGCACGCGCTCGATCTCGAGGAGCGCGCGCTCGAATTGCTCGCCGATCCGGTCGATCGTGGTCCGGAATCGCGGTTGCAATGCGGAGCCTTGCGCGGCGCGCCGCCCGCTTGAGTCACGCTCGCGTGCGAGCGGTTCGCCGACGATCCAACTCTGGCGAGCGTCCAGACGCTGGCGCTCGCCGCGGGGCTCCACCCGGCCCACTTCGCGCGCCTCTTCCGTCGCGCCACGGGGACCACGTTGCGGGCATGGCGGCGCGGCGTGCGCGTCGAGCGATCGCTCGCCCTCCTGCGGGCGGGAGGGACGAACGAGATCGACGCGATCGCGCTCTGCTGCGGCTTCGCCGATCAGGCGCACTTCACGCGGGCGTTCCGCGCCGAGGTCGGCATCCCGCCGGGAGCTTGGTGCGCGTGGGTCGTCGGCGCGGCGCTCTAATGCGAGGTCGATGAACGAACGTCCGCTTTCGCCGTCCGAGATCGCGCTCGGTTACCACCTCCGGACCAAGCACCACCCGCGGCGCTTTGCGGCGTCGCTCGGTTGGATGGATTGGGAGACGCAGCCCGACCCGTTCCGGCGGTGGGAGGGCGCGCCGTGCGTCGAACTGCCGCTGGCGGCCGATTCGCTCGCGACGAAGTGGGGCGAACTCTGGCGACCAGGCGCCGCGGTTGCAGCGCAGCGCTCTCTCGCGAACGTCGGCGCATTCCTCGAACTGTCGCTCGGGATCACGGCATGGAAGCGGGCCGGCGCCGCGCGTTGGGCGCTGCGTGCCAACCCATCGAGCGGCAACCTGCACCCGACCGAGGGGTGGGTCGTCGTGCCAGACGACGGAGCCTCGGCACAAGACGGCGCCACGACTTCGGATCGCACCGGGCCAGACGATTGGCTGTCATCGGGAGTGCACCACTACGCGCCGCGCGAACACTTGCTGGAGCAGCGCGCGGTCTATGCGGCGGGTGGTGCGGCGCAGCGCGCGAGCCGGCCAGCGGGTTTCGGAGTCGCGCTCACTTCGATCCACTGGCGCGAGGCGTGGAAGTACGGCGAGCGCGCGCTGCGCTACTGCCAGCACGACGTCGGCCACGCGATCGCTGGGTTACGGATTGCGGCGGCGGCGCTCGGATGGCGGGCCGCGCTGGTCGACGAACTCGGCGACGAGGCGCTCGGCCGCCTGCTCGGACTCGACCGTGCCGAGGAGATCGCCCATCTCGTCCTGCCGGAGCGAGACGCGCCCGAGACGCTGCTCTGGATCGCCTGCGACGGCAGCGCGCCAGATCGCGCGGCGCTGCGTGAGATCCTCGTCGAGCTGCAGGCCGCTGCGGCAACCGCGACTTGGTTCGGCCGGCCGAACGTGCTGAGCCACGATCACGCCGAGTGGCCGGTGATCGAGCTCGCTGCGCGCGCCACTGTGCGCCCTGCCGCAGTCGTCACCGCCACCCGCGATGACGGTGGTGACGGGGCTTCCACAACCGCTGTCACCCCCGACGCGCGTTCGCTTCCGCGCGCCATTCCGAGCGGAGCCGAACGAAATGCGGCGGCGTTGATCCGGGAACGGCGCAGCGCAGTCGCGTTCGATGGACGCACGCCGATGGATCGCGCGGCGTTCCTGGCACTGCTCGACGCGGTCGTCGCCCGCTCCGGCGGTTTTCCGTGGGATGCCTGGCCCGCGCCGCCGCGAGTGCACCTGCTGCTCTTCGTCCATCGCGTGAGCGGGCTGGCGAGCGGCATCTACCTGCTCGACCGCAGCGCGACGCCGGCCGCGAGCACCGAACTGCGCGCGGCGATCACCTCGCCATTTTCGTGGACTCTGGTCGCCGACGCGCCGCCGTCGTTGCGTCTATTGCTGCTCCAACCAGGCGATTGGCGCGAGACCGCGCAGGTCGTCAGTTGCACGCAGTCGATTGCCGCCGACGGCGCGTTCGCCGTCGCAATGATCGCGCGCTTCGAACCGGAGGTGCGCGCCGCGGCGTGGGAGTGGCGCCGCTTGTTCTGGGAGTGCGGCTTCCTCGGCCAACTTCTCTATCTGGGAGCGCAAGCCGCCGGCGTGCGCGCGACCGGGATCGGCTGCTTCTTCGACGACCTCGTCCACGAACTGCTCGGCCTGCGTGACGCGACCTTCCAGAGCCTCTATCACTTCACCGTCGGCACGCCGGTCGACGACCCGCGGCTGCAGTCGGAGCCGGCCTACGGTCCCGACGTGCGCGCGCGCGGCTCATGACTCCGGAACGTGGACGAGCCACGGCTGGACAACGCGCACGATCCCTTTCAGCGGCCGCGGTTCGAGGGGCGTGCACTGGAAGCGGGCGCCGATGATCGCATGGGTGTTCGGTCCGATCACGATCTGCCCCGGCGCCGCGACTGAATGCTCGAGCCGGCTGGCGACGTTCACCGTGTCGCCGATCACCGTGTAGTCGCGCCGCTTCGAGGCGCCGAGGTCGCCGACGATCGCCGGCCCCGAGTTGATGCCGATCCGCATCTTGAGCCCGATCGCCGGCGCGCCGTCGTCGCCCGGCTCGGTCAGCAGTTGCTGCATCCGGATTGCGGTGCGGACCGCCCGGTCGGCGTGGTCGAGTTGCGTCGTCGGCGCGCCGAAGAAGATCAGGACTCCGTCGCCCATGAACTTGTCGAGTGTGCCGTCCTCGGCGAAGACCGCGCCGCAGACGCGCTCGAACGCGGCGTTGAGCGCGCGGCTCACGTCGGCCGCCGGCATGCTCTCCGAGAACGCCGTGAAGCCGGCGAAGTCGCAGAAGAGCACCGAGATCTGCCGCTCCTCGCAACGCATGCCCGGCACGTCAGCGCCCTCGCCGCCGTGGAGGATCGCCTCGACGACGGCGCGCGAGCTGTAGCGGGAAAGGCGCGCGCGCATCTGCTGCTCGCGCTCGATCGCGTCGCGCAGCTTTGTCTCCTCGACGGCGACCGCAGCCAGCGTCGCCAGGATCGAGAGCACCTGCAGGCTCTCCTCGGTGAACGGCCTCTCGCTGCTCTGCTTGTCGACGTAGATCAGCCCGCTCACGCGGCCGTCGCGCAGCAGCGGCGCGCACATCGCCGAACGGATCTGTGGCTGACGGATGCTCTTGGCGCCCTCGAACCGCTCGTCGGAGACCGCGTCGCGCACGAGCAGCGCGCGGTGCGAATCGACCGCGACCTTCGAGATCTGGCGGCTGATCACGATGCGGGCGTCGCCGCCGGCGTGCTTCGCCCAGGTCTTGCGCGGGACGACCTCGCCGGTCGTCTCGTCGCGAAGCCCGACGAAACCGCGTTCGGCGGCGAAATGGTGCGCGACGAGCTCGAGGAAGCGCGCCAGCACCGTGTCGAGATCGCGCGCGCCGAGCAGCGACTCCGCCGCCTCGCGCAGCGGCGCGACCATTGCCGCGTCGCCCTTCGCCGCCGCCTTGCCACGCTGGCGGTCGAGCGCGTCCATGTCGACGATCGACCGCAGCCCGTCGTCGAGCAGCGACTCGTCGTAGGCGACCTCGCCGAGCCGCGGGACGGCTGCCATGGCGCAACGGAACTCGACGCTGCCGATCGTCAGCCGCGCGCCGTCCTCGAGCCGTTTCTCCTTCACCCGCTGGCCGTCGACGAAGATCCCGTTGGTGCTGCCGAGATCGCGGACGACGAAGCCATCGCCGGCGCCGGCGATTTCGGCGTGCTTGCGTGCCATCCTCTCGTCGGCGAAGGCGGCCGTCCCGAAGGCGGCGCTGCTGCCGTTCGACGACGATCCGGCGGTCCTTCTCGCGCTGCGCCTCCTGCTGGCGCGCGCTCTCGAGCAGACCGACGCGATCGCGCTCGAACTGCGCGCCGGTGAGCACCGCGAAAGCGTCGTGCTCGAAGCGGGCCGCAAGTCGGCGCTGGGCGTCGTTCTCGGCGCTTTCCCGACCGGAACCGCGGTCGAGGTCGCAGGCGGCGCAGCCGGCGACGTGCTGGTCCGCGTCGAGCGCCGCGCGCTCCGCGACGGCGCCGCCACCCGCGGCTTCGCGACACCGCTGCAGGTCGAACGGAAAGCGGTACGGGTCGTGCGCGACGCGAGCGGGGCTGAGCGTCGCCGGCCGCTCGCGCCCGGGGCCGACGGCGCGCTTCGCTGCGCGGTCGGCGACGAAATCGAGTCGCAACTGCGCGTGCAGAGCCTCGGCGGCCTCTCCTACGTCGTGATCGAAGCGCGGCATCCCGCCGGCGGCGAGGTGGTCGGCCTGCCCGGAAAGCAGGGCCGCGAGCGAGCGCACGGCGACGTCGACGACGAGAAGAGCGTCTTCGCGATCGGTCGGCACAGCGAGCCGTCGGCGCCCCTCTTCACCAGCCGCTTCGTCGCCGGTCTCGAAGGGCGGGTCGCGTGGCCGGCCGCGACGGCCGCGCGCATGTACTTCCCCGAAGCGTGCGGGGCGTCGGCGGGAGCGTGGCTCAAGATCGAGGCGCGACCGACGCGGACGGACGCGGCCGCACCGCCGGCGCGAGCTATTCGAGTTGCGCGGTCAGCTGGTGCTGCTCGCCGGACTCCCGTGGCGCCGCGAGTGGCCGAAGGTCCTCTGGTGGGAGGATCTCGATGACGTGCTCGGCGGGCGGTTCGAGATCGCTCCGGCGCTGGAAGAGGCGTGCCGGAACGACCACGCGCTCGATGATCTCATCGGCGGGGCGGGCGAGGCGGCGCGGCCGATGCACGTGCGTCGACTCGCAACAGGGCTGGCACGCACGCAACTCGGCGCCGAACTCGCCGATCGTTGGCAGGCGGGCGACCTCCAGCTCCGCGCGCACGAACTGCGCGTCGCGGGCCTCGTCTGGCTGATGCGCCGCGACTGGTCGGACCGCGCGGCGGAGTGCGACGCGGCGTCGGTCGCGCGGCTGCGGAGGGTGCTGGCGGCGGACGCCTCCAGCGAAGAATGGCTCGAGATCGCTGCTGACGGCAACGCCGACGAGTGGCTGCGCGGCGCCTGCGCGCGTGCGTTCGTGCGCGCCGGCTCCGTGCGCAGCGCCCCGCCCGCGCTCGGCTCGCTGGCGGAGCTCGCGCAGTGGCGGGGACTGATCGAGTGGACCGCGGCCGAGCTGCGGAGTCGGCGGCCGACGGTGGCGCTCGTCGATTTCGCGTCGGCGATCGTGACCGGGTCGTGCGAGCAGTGCGACGGTGCGGCGCCCTTCGCAGAGGAGCGCGAGCTCTTCGCCGCCGCGCACGCGCTGCGCGCGACGCTTGCGGCAGCGCTGCTGGCGGCGCTCGACGATCGCGACGCACCGGTCGACGCGCTCTCCCGCTTCTGGGAGGTGCTGGACGAAGTCGATGCGGCGACGCAACGCGACCGCGCGACGCGCCTCCTCGCCGAGGCGCGTCGGCGCGGCAGCGAGGAGGAGCTCGACCAGGGGCGCCGGGTGCTCGACTCGCTCGACGACTCGGTTCCGCTCGCAACGCCGCTCGGGCAGCAGTTCGTCGCGTGGATCGCAGGAGGACCGGAGTCGTGGCGCGAGCCGGCGCTCTTCGCGTTGCTCGAGTCCGACCGCCCCCTCCTGCCCGATGCGCTCCGTCTCGACGACCCGAGCTTCGAGCCGCCGGAGTTCGAGGTCGCCGCCGACCCCGTCGAGGCTCCCGCCGCCGATCCGCTGGCGGCGCTGCAGGCGTTGATCGACGCGGCGCAGTCCGGCGAGCCGCTCGCGTTGCAGCAACTGCGCACGCTGCTCGACGAGCAGGACGAACCGCGGCGGGAACTCCAAGTGGCGCTTCTGCCACATGCGACACTCGACGACCTCGTTGCCGGTCGGTTCCCTTGGCTCGAGCGCGATGCGACGTTCGCCGCGCGGTTCGCAGCGACGACGCACGAGGAGTTCGTGGCGTGGCTTGCGCGATGGGAGGCGCAGGCGCGCCGAGATCTCGCGGAGGAGGACGGCTTGTCCTCGCCGACCGATCGCCTCGCCGAGCTGCCGGTTGCGTTGGTGCGCCGCGAGTGGAAGCGACTGGTCGCGGCGTGGGAGCTCGTCGCACCCGATCGGGCGGCGGAATGGCGGAGCGATCTCGCCGAGTCATTCGGCTGGCTCGCGGTGCTGCCCGAACTCGACGGCGAGCCGGCCGCGGTCGTCGCGGCGTGGCGCGAGGAGCTGCTGCGCCGCGGTCTCGCGGTGCGGTGAGGCCGCCTCACGCCTTGAACAGCTCGCGGATCGGCTTGCCGGCGGGGTCGATCAGGTTCATCGGGCGCGTGCCGCTTCCGGTCAGGTCCTTGCTTCCGTCGACGCCGACGCTTGCGGCGATGGTGGCGAAGAGGTCGGCGACGGTGGCGGGCGCGCCGACGACGTGCTCGCCAGTCTCGTCGGTGGCGCCGAGCACCTGCCCGCCGCGCACGCCGCCGCCGGAGAAGAGGACGCACTGGTTCGAGGGCCAGTGATCGCGGCCCGCGTTGGCGTTGATGGTGGGAGAGCGGCCGAACTCGCCCAAGCAGACGATCAGCGTGTCCTCGTGCAGGCTGCGCGCGCGCAGTTCGTCGATCAAAGCGGAAAGCGCCTGATCGAGCTCGCGGCAGAGCTTCGGCGAAGTGATGAAGTTGTCGAGGTGCGTGTCCCAGCCGCGCAGCGTGACTTCGACTGCCGCGACGCCCCGCTCGACCAGCCGGCGCGCCAGCAGCATCCCTTGGCCGAAGCTGCCGCGGCCGTACCCATCGCGCACCGCGTCTGGCTCTTCGGCGAGCTCGAATGCCGTGACCAGTTCGGTGTCCATGAGTCGGCGCGCGCGGGCCCGCAGCGTGTCGTGCTTCTTCGCTTCATGGCCGCCGCCGCCCGCCGCGAAGCCGGCTTCGAGCACGGCGCGCAGCCGCTCGCGACGGTCGAGCCGCGTGGCGTCGACGCCGCGCCGGTAGGTGAGGTTCTCGATTGGCTTGTTCGGGTCGCGAACCACGAACGGAGAAACGTCAACGCCGAGGTAGCCGCTCGATCCGACCATGCCGTCGACTTGCACGAACGGCGGCAACGGATGGTCGGGATCGCCGATCTGGTGGGCGACGATCGACCCGATCGTCGGGAGCGCGAGCGCGGGAGTCGGCGTGTAGCCAAAGTGCAGCAGGTCGGTCGCGCGAGCGTGGCTGCCTTCGGTCGAGCGCAGCGTGCGCAGCACGGCGAGTTGGCCGGCGCGGTCGCGCAAAAGGGGGAGGTGCTCCGAAAAGCTCCAGCCCGGGACATCGGTCGGCAGCGCGCCGGTCGGGCCGCCGGCGGGCGTGCCCGGCTTCGGATCGAACGTCTCGAACTGGCTCGGGCCGCCGGCGAGCCACACGAGCACGAGGTGCTTCTTCGCCGTTCGCGCACCGGCCTGCTGCCCCCTCGCCGACTGCACAAAGAGATCCGCGAGCGAGGGCGCGAGCAGTGCAGCGCCGCCGGCTTGGACGACGCGGGTCAGCCAGCCGCGGCGCGAGACCGGAAGTTCGTGGTCGCAGCAACTCATCGGCTGGTGTGGAACTCGGTCGAGTTGAGCAAGGCCCACAACGCGTCCTCGACGGCGCGCGGGCGCGGCAGGTTCGCTTGGCAAAGACTCTCGGCGAAAGCGGTGCGCTCCGGCGCGGTGGGCATTCGCGACAAGGTCGCGAGGAAGAGCGCGTCGATCGCGGTGTCAGGCGGCGGCGTGGCGTCGAACAACGGCGCGAACGCCGGGTTGGCGGAGAGGCCGGTGGTGCGGCTGGTGAGGTCGCCGTTCATCAGGAACAGCGCGGCCGGGATGGTCGGCTCGTACTCAGCGGCGCCGGTCGGCGGATCGCCGGTGCAGAACAGCTTGAGCGAGTCGATCCGCCCTTTGCGCGTCTGCTCGCTCTTGAAATCGGTCTTGTCTGCGGCGGCGGCCGACTTGCCTTCGATCGCGGTCGCGCGCGCCAGGGAGGCGAGCATCTGTTCCGCGGTGAACGGCGTGAGCGGCTGCGCGGCGAACCACCGCTCGCGTCGCACTCGTTCGTCGCGATCACCGCCGTTGGCGTTGCCGGCCGCATAGGCGCGCGTGCGGCAGATCGCGCCGTAGAGCAGGCGCAGGTCGCCGTTCGCTGTGAACGCTGCGGCCAGTTCCGCCAGCAGCTCGGGCAGGATCTTGTCGCTGCTGCCGGTGAGGTCGTCGATCGGCTCGATCAGGCCATGACCGAGCAGTTCGCCGACCACGCGATTGGCGACCGATGGTCCGTACCACGGGTTTTCGGGCCGCGTGATCCAGTCGGCCAGAGCGCGCCGGCGCGACGTCTTCACGTCGTCCGTGAATGGGGCGCCATCGAGGAATCCCGGCTCGAGAAAGGCCACCCGCCGGTCGCGGTAACGCTGGACGAGTTCGCGCACCTCCGCCGGCAGAGCGGCGAGCAGCGCGACGAGGCGCGCTGGATCGCTGTCCCAATTGCGCAACGCGTTGCCGCGATCGGGCGTGCTCTTCGCCGCCTTCAGCAGTTCGTCCATCGCGGCGAGCTGCGCCTCATTCGCGGCCGCCGCAGCCGACATGCCGGCGCTCATCGAAGTGCCGTTGGTTCCGAGGATGTCCTCCTCGAAGACGGGCCCGTCGCCTTCGGCCATCGCATCACGCGCGGCCAGCCGCTCGGCACGCTCGGCCTCGGTCTTGGTGCGGTCGCTCATCGTGGCGCCGCTGCCTTCGCTGCCGGCGCCTCCGGCGGCGCTCGCACCGCGGTGCGCCTGCCCGACGATTTTCGTCAGCCGGTCGGCGAAATCCCATTCCGGACTGTGGTCGACGATCCGGAACAGGGTGGAGGAGTTCGGCCCGACGGTGTGATCGGAGCGGACATCGAGGAAGAAGCCGCAGAAGCGGTTGAACTCGGTTTGCTTCCAGTCATCGAACTTGTGGTCGTGGCATTGTGCGCACTGGATCTGCAGGCCGAGGAAGGAGCGGGCGACGGCGCCGGCGAGCGTCTCGATCGAGTCCTGGTAGGTGAGCACGAACGCGGAATAGCTCGGCTGTCGAGCCCACTCGCTGCCGGCGACCACTCCTTCGACGACCGTCGCGAAGGGAGCGCGCGCGCGGAACTGCTGTTCGAGCCAGGGACGCAGCAGTGCCTCGGTGCGCTGCCGTTCGCGCGGCGCGGCGGAGAAGAGGACGTTGCTCCAAACGTAGGAGAGGTGGCGGCTCCATTCCGGGCTGTCGAGCCATGCGTCGATGACGTCAGCGCAGATGCTTGCGCGTTTGGCGGCGTTGGTCTCAGCGGCAGTGTCGGCGAGGAACGCCTGCACCTCTGCGGCCGTCGGGATGACGCCGCGCAGATCGAGGCTCAGGCGGCGCAGCCAGGTGGCGTCGTCAGCGGGCGCCGCCGGTTCGATCGTTTCGGCGCGCCAGGCCGCGGCCAGCCGCTGGTCGATGGTCGCTGCCAGTGCGTTGTAGGCGGCTGGATCGATCGGCAGCGGTGCGCGTGCGGTGAGCTTTGGCACCTCGTTCGGCGCGCGCGGCCCTTTTGGCCTGCTCGGCGCAGCGACCGGGGCGCCGCCCTGCTGCATCGACGCCCACGTCGTGACGATCGACGTCGGCACGATCGACGTCGGCACGATCGACGTCGGCACGATCGACGTCGGCGCGGGCTCGACCGGGCGCACGAACGCGATCGGCACGAGGACGACGACGGCGCTCGCCAGCAGCGATCGCTTCACGACAGCGTGCTCCGTGGAGCCCCGACGACGGTGTGCAGGGCGAAGGCGCGCGAAGATACCCCCATCGGCGCGCCTTGCCAGTCGATCGGAGCGGGTTACGCTTCGCGCCATGCCGCTCGCAGTGTTCGCGCTCGTCCTCGCGCAGATCGCCGATGCGCCGCCTGCCGAAATCAAGCCCTCCGACATCAAGAATCTCGTCCTCGTGACGATCGACACCGTGCGCGCCGATCGGCTGAGCTGCTACGGCTACTTCCGCGACACCTCGCCGCGCCTCGCCAAGCTCGCGCAGGAGTCGCTGGTCTTCACCCGCTGCCTCACGCCGATCGCACAGACGACCCCGAGCCACTGGTCGATCTTCACCGGCGTGACTCCCTACGAGCATCAGGTGATGACCAACTTCACTGGCCACGGCGGCAGCGCGCGCGGTCGTGAATCGGTTGCGACGTTGCGCACGTTGGCAGAGCGGTTGGCGGAGCACGGCTTGAAGACCGGCGGGTTCGCCGCGTCGGCGCCGACCAAGGGCAAGACCGGGCTCGACGCCGGCTTCGGGCGGTTCACCGAACCAGAAGCGATGCGGCGCCTCGGCGGGGCGGTGATCGACGACGGCATCCAGTTCATCGAAGAGTGCGGCAGCGCGCCGTTCTTCACCTGGATGCACCTGTTCGACGCGCACGAGCCGTTGAAGCCGCCCTATCTCCCGACCGATCGCTTGACGCGATTCCAGGCGGACGATGCGATGCGGGCGTGGCTCGATGCGCGCTACTTCCCGGCCGTGCTCGAAGAGGTGACCCATCACGGTCTCACCATCGCCGAGATGAACGATCGTTAC
Organism: Planctomycetota bacterium; assembly: GCA_009691715.1. GTDB lineage: Bacteria > Planctomycetota > B15-G4 > B15-G4 > SIAN01 > SIAN01. Next base: position 45,926 of record SIAN01000024.1, on the reverse strand, counting down.
GACAGCGCGCTGCGCTTCCTCGACGATCAGCTCGCGCGGCTGCTTGACCGGCTCGATCAGCCGGATCTGCGCGACACGACGGCGCTGGTGATCGTGGCCGACCATGGCACGGCGGTCGGCCAGCACGACCACATGGGCCACGGTCTGTGCTGGGACGAGCAGTTGCGGGTGCCGTTGCTGATCCGAGTGCCGGGCGTCGAGCCGCGCGTGGTCGACACGGCCTGCTCGACGCTCGATCTCTGGCCGACCGTATTCGGACTGGCGCCAGCGCTTGCGAACGCCGAGTTCGCCGAGCAATGCCGCGGCAGCGACGTGCTGCAACCCGGCTACACCGGTCGCCCGATCCTCGCGGTCGGAGCCAAGACCGGTTTCGACGCGATCACGGCCGGGCGCTGGAAGCTCATGCGCGACCCCAAGGGAGCGAGGCTCTACGACCTCGAAGAGGATCCGCACGAGCGGCGCGATGTCGCGGCGGACCATGTCGAACTTGTGACCAAGCTGAAGGGGGTCCTGGTGCAAGAGATCGCCCGCCATCGGAAGGCCGGTGCGCTTCACCAGCGCGCGGGCAACCGCGCGACGATCGACCCGAAGCTGCTGGAGGAGTTGCGGGCCCTCGGTTACACCGAAGACGACCCGGGAGGCGGTGGCGGGGGGCCCTGAGGCGCCGCGAAGGGGTCGATGGGCGGCGATCGGAGAAGGGAAAGAAGTGCCGGGGTTGGCAGGCGTGGAGTGGTTGCAAGGGTGGTGGTTTTCCCTAGCCTCTGCCGCCGACATCGTCCCGCCGGGGTAGTCGGAACTCGAACACCCCTTCGAAACCGGCCGGGCAGACCCGGCGGGGCGAAGTCATTCCAAGGCGCCCGCGCGATTTCGCTTGTTGGCGGCTCGGCCCACTTCCTCGGTTACTCTGCCACCCCTTCCAAGCGTCTTTCGCACCCGTCGCGACGGGTGCAGCGCGTCTTCCTGCTGGCTCGCACGAAGTTCCGCTACCGCGTCTTGGGTTTGTATTCGAGCCTGGAATCTCCGCGCTTGTCGTACCCGCAGCATTCGTCCGATCGTCGTCCGTCAGCCTTTCGTTCCAAACCGCGCAAGCCGTTCGACCCGCGTCCGCGCCCGCGCCACGCAGTCGAGTCAGAAGCTTCCGCACACGAGCCCGCCGTGCGCGAGCCGGTCGTCCGCCCTCCCGCGCTCGATCAGGCGACTGAAGGGTCGTTCGACGACCTCGCGCTCGATCCCGCGCTGGTCAAGGCCGTGCGCGATTCGGGCTACCTCGCTCCAACGCCGATCCAGGCGCGCACCATCCCGCATCTGCTCGCCGGCCGTGACCTGCTCGGTTGCGCCAAGACCGGCACCGGCAAGACCGCTGCGTTCGCGTTGCCGATCCTGCAACGCCTATTCGCCGGCACCCGCGGCCAGCACGGCCCGCGCGCGCTGGTGCTCGTGCCGACGCGTGAGCTCGCCAGCCAGGTGCACGAGAGCTTCCTCAAATACGGCCAGCATCTCGGCGTCGCCTCGGTCACGGTCTACGGCGGCGTCTCGCAGGTGCCGCAGGTCCGAGCGCTCCGCCGCGGCGTCGACGTCGTGGTCGCGACCCCGGGCCGCCTCGTCGACCTGATCGGCCAGGGCCACGCGCGCCTGAACGAAGTCGAAGTGCTGGTGCTCGACGAAGCCGACCACATGCTCGACCTCGGTTTCGTGCCCGACGTGCGCCGCATCCTCGCGCGACTGCCGACGAAGCGGCAGACGCTGCTTTTCTCCGCCACCATGCCGCCGCCGATCGCGGCGTTGGCGCGCGAGATTCTGTCGAACCCGGCCGAAGTGCGCGTCGCGCCGCAGGGCGAGGCTGTGGACCTGGTCGAGCAGCGGGTCCACTTCGTCGACCGTGACGACAAGCTCGACGTGCTGGCGACGGTCCTGCGCGCCGGCGACATCGAGCGCGCGCTGGTCTTCGCCCGCACCAAGCATGGCGCCGACCGCGTCGCCAAGCGCCTCGCTCGCGACGGCATCCCGGCCTCCGCGATCCACGGCAACAAGTCGCAGGGCGCACGCGAGCGGACCTTGGCCGACTTCAAGTCAGGCAAGGTGCCGATCCTGATCGCCACCGACATCGCCGCGCGCGGCATCGACGTGCAGGGCATCTCTCACGTCATCAACTACGAGCTGCCCAACATCCCCGAGACCTACATCCACCGCATCGGCCGCACCGCGCGCGCCGGCGCCAAGGGGATCGCCATCTCGCTCTGCTCGCGCGACGAGCGGCCGTTCCTGGTCGACATCGAGAAGCTGCAGCGGCGCAACGTGCCGGTCCTGCCGGCTCCCGCGATCACGCGCCGCCTGCCGCCGCCGCTCCAGCCGGAGCGACCGGAACGCCCGCCGTTCGGCCGCGGGCGCGGCGGGGATTCACGTAGCGACGCGCGCCACTCGCCGCGTCACGACCCGCGTCCGCATCAGGGCGATCGCCACGATTCGCGGAGTGAGCCGCGGCACGATCCGCGTTCGGCCCCGCGTCACGCGGATGCCGATCGCGCGCCGAGGGCGCCGCACGCTCCGGGTTCGCCGCACGCGCCCGCCGCACCGCGTCCGAGTCACGGTCCGCGCTCGCCCTATGCGCCGCGCCCGTCGCACTCGAACGCCCCGCGCGGCAACTTTCAGCCGCGACGGCGGAGGTGAGTCGGCGAGCGATCAGCCGGTGCCCGCGGTTCCGGTCGCCGGACCGCCACGCCGGCGGTCGCGCCGCGCGGCCACGGGGTGTTCCATTTCAGCGTGTTCCATGGATCGCCTCGATGAGCAGCGCGACCGCCTGATCGGCCGGCGTCGTCTGCAGGTCGTAGCGGATCGAGAGTTCCGAGATCAGCGTCCGGATGCGTGACCTTGGATAGCGGTGGCGTGTCGTTTCGCGCGCGCCGTTGCTGTTCGTCGCCCGCAAGTGCGATTTCGCGGCCGCGAGCTCGCCGATCGATGCGTGCCACGTTGCCAACGTGACGTGAAGGTCGCATTCGTAGTTTGCGCTTGGTCTCGCGAGCAGTGCCCGCCGCAGCAGGGCGAAGCGCAGATCATGCTCGCCGCGGTCGGAGGCGTGGATTCCGAGATTCTGCAGGGCGCAGGCGCGGGTGTCCGCCGATTGCGCGTGGCGCTCGGCGCGCTCGAGCAAGCCGGGCACTTGCGAGAGTTCACCGTGGAACCACTCGAAGATCGCCGAGTTGAGCCACACGAATCCGGAGCGTCCGCCGCAGAGCTCGCGCGCACTCTCCAGCAGCTTCCCCGCGAGGCGAGTCGCGTCGGCGATTCTGGAGTCGGCGCTCGCAAGCAGTGCCTTCAAGTCCCGCAGCAGCGATTGGAACGCGCTCCCGTCGCGCTGGTGCAGCGCGAGCAGTCCTTCGAGTTCGACGATGATCGAGTGGCCGTCGCACGCCGACGGCTCGGAGGTTTCGGTCCGCGCCGCCACCTCGGAATCGAGCCTCAACAGCCAGCGCGCGGCACGAGCGAGGGCGTGGGCGAGTTCCTGCTCGGTGCGGTGGGAGAGCTCGGCGTCGAGCCATGACGCGAACGACTTCGGGATGGCGAGATCGAACGGCGGAGTTTCGCGTGGGTGGTGGCGCGCGCGCAGCTCGCTCCAGGCGTCGGCACCGAGGCGCAGCTCCATGCGCAAAGTCTCGAGCAAGGCGCGGCACGGCGCGCAGGCGCGAAGGTGGTGCTCGGTCGCGGCTCGGTCGGGTGCTTCGTCGCGCAACGCGGCGAGCGAGAGCAGTTGTTCGCGGCGGCCCTTGCAGGATTCGCCGCGAACGACATCGACGACGAGGTCGTTGCGCTCAACCATTTCCGGCCTCGGCGACGACAGCGTGCGCGTCCGTCGCCTCGCGGTCGAGACGCTCGAGGACAAGATCGACCTCGGTGAAGAGCGACTCGGTGGCGTGCCGCAAACGGCGGCCGGCCTCGAGCGGCGTGCAGTCCAGTTGAGTGGCGATCTCCTGCAGGGTCCGATCGCGCCGCGCTCGGAGCTGGATCAGCCGCCGATCGTCGGCCGAAAGCGTCGCGACCATGACATGCGCGATCCACTGGCGCAGATCGTCGGCACGCAGTCGATGGCAGTGGTGTGGCCGTCGCAGAGCGGTCGCACTCGTTTCCGGCGCCGACTCGGCGACCATCAGCTTCACGCGGCGCTCGATCAACCGCCGTGCGACCGCCAGCAGTGCCTCGAACAAGTGGGTGCCGCTCCCGATCGCGTCGAGCTCGACGATCGCGCCGGACGGACCTGACTCGCGCGTCGCGGAATAGTGCCGCTGAAGCACGAAGAGGAGCTCGCCAAGCACGTCGTGCCGGTCGATGGGCCAGCCGCCGAGCTCGAGCTCGCGCGCGATCGCCGCCGACATGCGCTCGGCGTTCACCTCGCACAGCACCACGAACAGCGCCTTGTCGAAGCCGTGCGCCCGCAGCCAGTCATGGAGGCGGCAGGAGACGCTCTCGATCGATTCGCTGCCCGGCTCGAAGTGGCGCAACTCGAGCAGCGCGCCGAGCTCGGGGCGGACGCGCGCCACCGCGCCCCCCTCGGGGGACGGAAGTCCGCCATCGGCGCCTTCGCCGGTTCTCTTTCCCCTTCCGGGCATCACTGGATCCCGAGCGCGATCGTGATGTGCAGGCCCGACCGAGCGGCGCCTTCTTCGGCGGCGAATTGTCGGGCGACATCAGACGGGCGTCAAGGCGTCGCGCTACTTTTCTGCGCTGTGCGCGTTCTAGATCGCCACCCTGATCGCGACGCGCGAACGCAAGGAAACGCCAGATGACGCCATCCGTATCGCTCGCTGCATCGCTGTCGCTGGCGATCGGCCTGTCTGTCGGAGTACACGCTCAGGAGCCGCCTGCGCCACGCGGCTCACGCCCTGCGCTGCCGCTCGGCGTGCTGCAGAAGCAGCCGGGCGCGCAGCCGGGCTACACGCTGATCGCGCCGTTCAACTCGGGCGAGACTCTGCTGCTCGACCTCGACGGTGTCGTCGTTCATCAGTGGCACAGCGAGTTCCCGCCTGGCCAGTCGGTCGACCTGCTCGACAACGGTCATCTCATGCGCGCCGCACGCGATCCCGGTGCGACCCCGCTGCGGGGCGGCGGCGAGGGCGGGCGGATCGAGGAGTTCGACTGGGACGGCAACCTGATCTGGAGTTACGTCTGCTGCGACGAGGAACGGCGCCAGCACCACGACTTCGAGGTCTTGCCGGGCGGCAATGTGTTGCTCATCGCTTGGGAGAACAAGACCTTCGCCGAAGTCGTGGAGGTGGGCCGCGATTTCGAGGCGGCACGGCAGGGGTTGCGTCCTGACTGCCTCATCGAGGTCAAGCCGACGCGACCGGAGGGCGGAACGATCGTCTGGGAATGGCATGTGTGGGATCACCTGATCCAGGACCGCGATCCGACCAAGCCGAACTTCGGTGTCGTCATCGGGCATCCGGAGCGGATCGACATCAATACGTTGCGTCGGCGCGACTCGGCACTGCCGCAGGCGATGAGCGCCGAGGAAGCGGAGCGACTGCGCAAGCTCGGTTATCTCGGTGGCGACGGCGAAGGTGGCGACGGCGAAGGTGGCGGCCCGGGAGGTGGCGCGGGCGGGCGTCCGCCCGAAAGGGCGCCGGCTCCTGGCAGTCCCGAGGCAGATCGGCTGCGCTTGCGGATGCAGGATCGCGGCTTCGGAATGATGGGCGGCGGCATCGACTGGAACCACTTGAACTCGGTCGCCTACCACGCCGGCCTCGACCAGCTCCTGCTGTCGAGCCACAACCAGCACGAGGTCTGGATCATCGACCACGCCACGACGACGGCCGAGGCGGCGACAGGCGAAGGTGGCAAGCGCGGCAGGGGCGGCGACCTGCTCTACCGATGGGGAAATCCGCAGTGCTGGCAGGCGGGCGATGCCGCGGCGCAGCAACTCTTCGGCCAGCACGACGCGCGCTGGATCGAGCCCGGTCTGCGCGGCGCTGGCCATCTGCTGATCTTCAACAACAACGTGCGCCGCGGTGTCGCGATCTTGGGCGATCGGCGGCGCGAGCAGGATCGCGAGGAGGGGCGCGAGCCCGACTGGTCGTTCGTCGTCGAGCTCGAGCTGCCGCTGCAAGCCGACGGCACGTACGCGCGCGACGCCGGCAAGCCGTTCGCCCCGGCGACGCCTTTTTGGCGCTATGGCGGCGGCGCCAGCGAGGCGACCTTCGAGTCGCCGATCGTCTCGGGTTCCCAGCGGCTGCAGAACGGCAACACGCTGATCACTTCGGGCGCCGAGGGCTACTGCGTCGAGGTCGACGCGCAAGGGCAGGTCGTCTGGGAGTTCCGCAGCCCGTTCGGGCGTGACCCGCGCGACGGTCGTGAGGGCGAGCGCGGCGGCGAGCGCGGCGGCGAGCGCGGCGGCGAGCGCGGCGGCGAGCGCGGCGGCGAGCGTGACGGGCCACCGGAAGCGCGCGGCGGTCGCGGTGGGCGCAGCGGCATGAACAGCGCGTTCTATCGCGCGATCCGGTTCGCACCCGACCACCCGGCGTTCAAGGAGCGCGAACTCAAGCCGATTCGCAAGGGGGCGTGACCAGTCGCGCGATCGCCTCGCGCGGCACGCCGAGATCGATCACGACGATCTCGCCGCAGTTCGCGATCGCGTCGCCGCGCGCGAGTCCCGGTTTCGGTGCCGCGAAGGTGAGCGTGAGGTCAGCGCGGAACGCGGCGCCGACCACGCGTCCGTCATCGGCATCGATCCCAGTCGGCAGGTCGAGCGCGATGCCGGCCCGTCTCGGCGTGCTCGCCAGCGCGCTGAGCAGCGTCGCGAGCGGCGCGCGCGGCTCGCCACGCGAACCGGTGCCGAGCAGCGCGTCGACGACGAGGTCGTCGGGATCGACTCGCGCAGCGGCGGTGCGCGCGGACGATTCATCACGCACCGAGGCGAGCTCGCATCGAGCCGGCGCCGCGAGGAGTTGCGCGAGCGCCGTCACGATTGCGTGCATCACGGCAGCGTCGCCGACCCGCGGCCGGTCGCCGCCGCAGTCAAAGACCAGCACGCGCCAGCCACGGCCGAGCAGGTGGCGCGCAACGACGAGCCCATCGCCGCCGTTGTTGCCGGGGCCGCAGAAGACCACGGCACGCGGCGGCGAGGCGACTGCGGATCGTGTCGCCGGTCCGTAGCGCGCGTCGATCACGTCGGCGGCGCCGCGTCCGGCGTTCTCCATCAGCAGCAGCGACGGCATCGTGAGACGGGCCGTCAGCGCGGCGTCGAGCGCGCGCGACTGCTCGGCGGTGAGCGACAGCGGCGCGGCGCGCGGCAGCGGCGCGGCGCGCGGCAGCGGCTCGCTCACTGCTTGGCGGGCAGCGCGTGGTCGGCGACTTTCACGCCACGCTTCCACGTCCCGAAGCCGAACATCGACGGCTCGTAGGCGCCGACCGGCTCGACGCTCGACTTGGGGTCGATCGCCGCCTCCATCCCGAGGCCCCAGTAGACGGTGTTCACGAACGCGCGGCGCAGTCCCTCGCTTTTCAGATCGATGGCGGCGCCGATGGTCGAGGTGATGAGCCGCTGCATCTTCCCGCCGACCGCACGCTCGCGCGTCCAGAGCAGCGGCATCATCGGCTCGTTCAGCGCGCCCGCGACCGGCTTGCTGTCGGGCGTCATCCCTTCGAGGACCTGACCGCGCAGCACCACCGTGTCGGTCGGCAGCAGCCGGACGATGCCGTAGACGTCGGTCGGTCCCCAGACATCGGTCACGCCGCGCAGGATCGGATGCTCGTGGTGGTCCTGCTGCTGGTGGTTCTGCTCGGGCACGCCGCGCGTGCTCTGCACGCCGTGATGGCCGTGATGGCTGACCCAGGTGTCGCCCAGGAATTGCTGACCGAAGCCGCCCGGCCACTTGCCGCTGTCGAAACTCCACTGCGCGTAGGGACTCTCCTTGTTGCGCGAGTAGGCGAAGGCGTGGGTCGCCGTTCGGAGCGCCAAGAGCGGCTTCCCGGCTTCGACAAACTCGACGAAATGCTTCATGTCGGCGTCCGGCAGTTCGCGAAAGCGCCAGGCGCAGACGGCGAAGTCGGCGCTGTCGAGCGCGGCGAGGCCGGGGATGTTGGTCTGCTCGTCGGGGTTGATCTCGCCGGTCGCGCGATCCAACGAGAAGAGCACGGTGCAGCGGAAGCCGTGGCGCACGGCCAGCACCTTCGCCAGCATCGGCAGCGACTCCTCGCTGCGGTACTCCTCGTCGCCGGCCAGCAGCACGACGTGCTTGCCCTTGCCGGGACCGACGCCGCCCTCGAACACGAGGCCGGGCGAGGGCGCGCTGGCAGCGGCAGGGCTCGCCAGCGGCGGGCTTGCGCCCTGCGGCGCGCCGCAGGGAGCGCCGGCGGCGGCAGCGAGCGCGACCAGCGCGGCGATTCGAGGCGACGAGGCCATGGTCCTGCTCCGCAGTGGGGATTCGAGGCGGCCGTTCTCGCGGCGCCACCCGTCGTCGTCAAGCGTCGTCGTCAAGCGTCGCCGTCAAGCGTCACGGATAACCGCCTTGCAGCCAGCGCCGCGGGACGCGACGCTCTCGCCCTTTTAGGACCCGGTCCATCGCGAGGTTCGCCATGCCCTGCTCGATCATCCAGTGGTTCCTGGCCGCGATGGCGGCGCACCCGCAGGTGCCCGATGCAGCGACCGCGCCCGGCGCGGCGCCGCTGCTCTTGAAGGGCGACCACGTCGCGCTGATCGGCGGCGGGATGGTCGAGCGGCTCCAGCATGGCGGCTGGTTCGAGACGCTGCTGCACGCGCGGCTTCCCGATCACGAGCTGGTCGTGCGCAATCTCGGCTTCTCCGCAGACGAGCTCACCGTCCGCCAGCGCACGGAGAGCTTCGGCTCGCACGACGAGTGGCTGACGCGCGTCGGCGCCACGGTGGTCGTCGCCGCGTTCGGCTTCAACGAGAGCTTCGCCGGAGAGGCGGGGCTGCCGCAGTTCCGCACCGACCTGCTGGCGTTCCTCGATCACGTCTCCGCGCAGTCGTTCGACGGCGCGGCGGCGCCGCGCGTGGTGCTGGTGAGCCCGATCGCCTACGAGCCGCAGAGCGAGCCGTTGCGACCCGCCGCCGGGCCGATGAACGCGCAGCTTGCGAGCTACTCCGCCGCGATCCGCGAAGTCGCGGCGCGGCGCGGCGTGCCGTTCATCGACGCGTTCGCGCCGCTCGCGCGCGCCTACGAGATGCACGCCGAGCCGCTCACGATCAACGGCATCCACCTGAACGACGCCGGCGACGCCGTCCTGGCGCAGGTGCTGGTCGCGGCGCTCGGCGGGCCGGTGCCGGCCGATCGGAGCGCGCTGACCGATCTCGCGGCCAGCGCGTTGCGCGCGGCGACGCAGGAGAAGGCGAGACTCTGGTTCAACCGCTACCAGGCGACCGACGGCTACAACGTCTACGGCGGCCGCTCGTCGTTGTCGTTCGACGGCGTCACGAACTTCGTCGTGCTGCAGCGCGAGATGGAGATCCTCGACGCATTGACTGCGGCGCACGATCGGCAGCTCTGGTCGCTCGCACGCGGCCAGCCGGCGGCGCTCGACACCAGCGACGTGCCCGACGCGATTCCGGTCGGCACCAACTATCCCGGTCCGCTCGCCGGTGGCCGTCACGAGTTCCTCGATGGCGCAAAGGCGATCGAGCAGATGACGCCGGCGCCCGGCACGCGCGTCGATCTGTTCGCCGACGAGAAGCACTTCCCGCTGCTCGCCAAGCCGGTGCAGATGGCGTGGGACCCGAAGGGCCGGCTGTTCGTTGCGGTATGGCCGAGTTACCCGCATTGGGCGCCCGGCGAGGCGATGGACGACAAGATCGTCATCCTCGAGGACAAGGACGGCGACGGCCGCGCGGACGCGTGCAAGACCTTCGCCGGCGGGCTCCACAACCCGACCGGCATCGAGTTCTGGAACGGCGGCCTGTTCGTGGCGTGCGCGCCGGACCTCTGGTTCCTGAAGGACACCGATGGCGATGACGTCGCCGACGTGCGCGAGCGCGTGCTGCACGGCCTTTCATCCGGCGACACGCACCATTCCGCGAACAGCTTCGTGATCGGACCGGACGGCGGTCTCTATTTCCAGGAGGGCACGTTCCACCAGTCGCAGATCGAGACGATCTGGGGCCCCGAGCGCAATCACGACGCCTGCGTCTGGCGCTTCGATCCGAAGAGCTTCCGCGTCGAACGCCACATCGCCTACAACTTCGCCAATCCGCATGGTCACGTGTTCGATCGGTTCGGCCAGGAGTTCATGACCGACGGCACCGGCAACGACAACTACTGGGCACCGGCTTTCTCCGGCCGTGTCATCCACCCCGACAAGCACCGCGGCTACTTCACCTTCTTCCCGCAGCGCAGCCGGCCGTGCGGCGCGACCGAGATCCTGTCGAGCCGCCACTTCCCGCCCGAGTATCAGGAGAGCTACCTCGTCTGCAACGTGATCGGCTTCCTCGGAATCTTCCAGTACCGCATCGTCGACGACGGCGCGGGCTTCGGCGCGGAGGAACTCGCTCCGATCGTCGTCTCGACCGATCCGCGCTTCCGGCCGGTCGACGCCGAAGTCGCGCCCGACGGCTCGCTCTACTTCCTCGACTGGTGCAACCCGATCATCGGCCACATGCAGCACCATCTGCGTGATCCGAACCGCGATCACGAGCATGGGCGCGTGTATCGCGTGACCGCGGTGGGGCGGCCGCTGTTGACGCCGAAGTCGGTGGCGGGCGAGCCGGTCGAGGCGCTGATCGCGCTGCTGGAGGAGCCGGAGAACCGCGTGCGTTATCGCGCGCGGATCGAGCTTTCGGGGCGCGAATCGAGCGCAGTCGTCGCGGCGGCGCGGAAGTGGGCGCGGTCGCGGCCGGCGGGCGAGGCGGGCGATGCGGCGCGGCTCGAAGCGCTGTGGGTGATGCAGGAGCACGGCGTCGTCGAGGAGCCGTTGCTCGACGCGCTGCTGAAGAGCGGCGATGCGCGCGTGCGTGCTGCGGCGGTGCGGGTGATCCGGCACGGCCGCAACCAGTTGGCCGATCCCGCGGTGCGGCTGCTCGTGCTGGCGCGTGACGACCATCCGCGCGTGCGCCTCGAGACGCTGATCGCGGCGAGCTGGATCGGTGGTGCCACTGCGGCGCAGGCGGCGTTCGATGTGCTGCGGCTGCCGCAGGACAAGTTCCTCCTCTACGCATTCGGCGAGACCATGCGCACGCTCGAACCGGATTGGCGCGCGGCGCTTTCTGCCGGGCAGCTAGCGGTCGCCGACAACGAAGCGGCGGTGAACTGGCTGGTCGATCGCGCAAGCGACGACGAGCTGGCGCAGCTCCCGCGCAGCGTGGCAGTGCTGGAGGCGCTGGTCGCGCGGCACGGCACCGACTCCGACTCGCGGCGCGCGGCGCTCCAGCAGTTGGCGCAGAAGAGCCATCGGACGCCGTTCGCCGAGCTGGTGCGGGCGATGGAGCGGGTCGATCGGGCCGGCGGCGAGCACGCTCGCCACGTGCAGCACGCGCTCGGGACGGAGCTGGTGGCGAGCGTGCGCGGCTTGGGCGGGGAGTTCGACTTGCTCATCGTGCTGGCCGAAGGTGGCCGGCTGCCGGAAACCGCGGCGTTCGCCTTCGCGGCGCTGATGAAGGGCAGCGGATCGGTCGAGCGGGTCTGGCACGACGCCGCGACCGAACCGAGAAACCTGATCAGTCTGCTTGGTGCGCTCGAGCAGTTGCCGGAGTCGTTCGCGGAGGCGGCGTGGACGAAGGCGCGGCCGCTGCAGTTTGCGGCGGGCGGCGACGGCGGCGGCGGCGGTGACCCGCGCGGCGAGGCGGGGCTGCTGGTCGACTACTACGTGACGCGGTTGCGCGATGCGACGCGCGAGACGTTCGCTCGGCTGGTGCCGACCGCGAGTGTCGTCCACGACGCGATCACGACGGCGCTGCCGAAGATCGACAAGAGCGACGCGTTCGCGCTGCGGTTCCGGACGACGCTGCATGTGCCGGTGGCGGGGGAGTGGCGGTTCTGGCTGGCGACCGACGACGGGTCGCGGCTCTGGATCGACGGCAATGAGGTGATCGAGAACGACGGCGATCACGGCGTCGTGGAGAAGAGCGGTGTCGTCGATCTCGCGGCCGGCGCGCACGCGCTCGAGCTGTGTTACTTCGATGCGGGCGGCGCGGAAGGGCTGCGGCTGCAGTGGGCGGGGCCGAGCGTCGCGCGCCAAGAGATCGCGAAGGAGCGGCTCGAGGCGGCGATGGCCGACGTGCTGCGCGCGGCGGCGGTGCGGGCGATCGCGAAGGTGCCGGGACACGAGGCGGAGAAGCTCGCGGACGCGGCGCGGTTGCTCGACGAGGGGCTGCTCGCGGGCGAGGCGGTGGAGCTCCTGCGTTCGCTGTCGGACGGCGCGTGGAGCGATGCGGCGCGGACGAGCGCGATCGGCGATGCGCTGGTCCGTTTCGCGCGCAGCGTGCCGGCCGAGCAGCGGACGCGCGGCGATGTCGCGGCGGCGCTCGATCTCGCTGGCTCGCTCTTGGCGCGGCAGCCGGCCGATGGCGCTCGTGCGCGGCGGCGTGAACTGCGCGAGCTTGCTGGCGCGACCCACGTGATCCGGACCGTGCCGCACCAGATGCTCTACGACAAGAAGGAGATCGTGGTCGCTGCGGGGCAGCCGGTGGCGATCGTGTTCCAGAACAACGACTTGATGCCGCACAACCTCGTCGTCGGCGCGCCCGGCTCGCTCGAGCTGATCGGCACCGCGGCCGAAGCGATGGCGCAGCAACCCGGCGCGCAGGAGAAGAGCTTCGTGCCGGTGCTGCCCGAAGTGCTGCAGGTGATCCGACTGCTGCTGCCGGGCGAGTCGACGACGCTGCGGTTCGTGGCGCCCGCGCAGCCCGGCGACTATCCGTTCGTCTGCACCTTCCCTGGCCATTGGCGGGTGATGAACGGCGTCGTGCGAGTCGTGATGAAGCTCTCGGAAGAGCAGCTCGACGCTCCGGTGGCGGTGAGCGAGCCGCTGCCGGCAGCGTCCACGCGCACCTTCGTGAAGCTCTGGACGGCGGAGGACTTCGCCGCCGCGTTCGACGACGGTTGGGACCAGCGGCGCAACGCCTCGCGCGGAAGAGCGGTGATCGAGGAGGCGGGTTGCATCCAGTGCCACTGGTTCCGCGGCCTCGGCCAGAAGAGCGCGCCCGACCTGTCAACGGTCGCCACGAAGTTCCGCGACGCCCTGCTGCTGAAGCAGTTGCTCGAACCGTCCGCGGCGATCCTCGAAGGCTACGAGCAGCAGTTCTGGATCCTGAAGGACGGCCGCGACGTCCTCGGCCGGATCATTCGCGAGGATGCAGAGAGCTACACCGTCTCGAGCGACCTGCGCCACCCCGAGCAGGTGACGCGGGTCCGCAAGTCCGACATCGGCAAACAGAAGAAGAGCAGCCTTTCTGCGATGCCCACCGGCCTGCTGGTCACCTTCACCAAGGACGAGATTCTCGACCTCGTGGCCCTGCTGCAGTCGCCCCCGCCGCAGTGACCCGAATCCCGAGTCCGCCGTTTCGTTCCAGGACCAGAACGGCGGACTAAATGACTGGACGGCTGATGGGGAATCGGTCACCACGGACGCGCCGCTCGCAGAAGGAGTCGCCTCAACGATGACGAAGAGTTGCTCGATCGTGACGATCGTCGCCGGTGCGCTCTTCCTCGCCAGTCCCGCTGCTCACGCCTTCCTCGGCTTCCCGCCGCAGCGCGAGGTGCTCGCGCGCGCGAGCGTCGACACCGACACGGCCACGTCGCTCGCGGTCGGCTGGTACTTCGGAAGCGCCGCGATGGTCGCGTTCGGCGCGATCGCGCTCGCCGCCTTCCTTGCGTGCGAAATGAACCCGCATTTCCTCGGCTTCATCGCAATGGGAGCGCTGCTGGGCGTCGGTTCGTTCGGCGCGCGGTCGATTGCGGCGGAGGCGGATCGGCCGTCGGGGCGGTGACGAAACCGACAACTTGATCCAGACACAGAACGTCGGTTTTGTCACCGCAGGCGCGCGGCGAGCCACGGCGCGACGTGGGCGACCATCGCCTCGACCGCGCCGGTGAAGCGGTGGTCGACGCCGGAGAGCGCGATGATCTCGGGCTGCTGCCCCGCGGCCATCGCGGCGGCACGGGCGTCGAAGCTGTCGTGCAGCGGAACGAGATCGTCCAGCGTGCCGTGGATCAGGAGCCATGGGCACCGCACACGTGCAGCGGCGTCGTCGAGCGAGCCGAGCCGGCGCGCGTCGTCGTCGAGCGCCCGATTCCACGGGCAGCCCTCCTTGCCGAGCAGCAACTCGCCGTGCTGCAGTTTCGCCGCGACGCGCGCGTAGAAGCGCGCCACGTGGAACATGCCCGCGAGCGAGACCAGCGCGCGGATCCGCGAATCCTCCGCCGCCCGCAGCAAGCCGACCGCGCCGCCCATGCTGTGGCCTGCGTACCCGATGCGCTCGTAGCCGGCGGCGGCCGCGACATCGAGCACTGCGGCGAGCTCCAGGACCTCCTTGCTCGGCGTGCTGTCGTCGAATCGTCCCGCCGACCCACCGTTCCCGGCGAACGTGAAGCTCAGCACGTCAACGCCAAGCACCGCGAGCGCCTCACCGAGCGCGATCAGGTAGGGCCGATCGTGCGCCGACGTGACTCCGTGCGCGAGGAGAGCGAGCGCGCCGCGCGTCCCATCCTTTGTCGACGGCGGTTGCGCTGGGACGAACGCGTGATCGAGCCGCTCGCCGTGTCGATTCTGAAGCTCGGCGAACGCGGCGCGACTCACGCGCCAGCGGCGTCCACGGCGTCAGGGCCGCCACCGCTTCCGCCACGCGTCACCGCGTCCCTCGCCGCTGCCTTCGCCCGCTTCGCGCGCTTCTTCGAGTCGCCCGACTTGTCGGCGTTCGCTCTGTCCGCGTTTGCCTTGTCCGCGTTTGCCTTGTCCGCGTTTGCCTTGTCCGCGTTTGCCTTCCCCGCGCCTGCCCGCTCCTTGCGCTCGCCACTCAGCGCCTTGCGCTTCGCTTCCTCGGCGCTCGCCCTGATCTGACGCGCCTCGATCAGCGCGATCAACCGCTCGACCGCCTCGGCCACGAATGCCGGATCCTCGGCGTGCAGTTCGCGCTCCACCACTTCGAGGCTCGCCGGCAGCCGCGCCTTCAGTTCCGCGAAGTAGATCGCATCGCCGGCCGGATCGTTCAGCGGCCCGCCCGGCATCGCATACCGCCCGGTGCCGAGCTTCGGGATCATCAGCACGGCGTCGCTCTTCGTCGCCTGCAGCCGCTTGCCGATCTCGACTGCGACGCTTTTCAGCTCGTCGGCGTTCAGCCGCGGCGCCAGCACGACCGGGTTGTGCCAGACGTGGCGGTGATCCTTCCAGCGATCGGGCAGTTGGTTCGGGACGGAAACGAGGATCCCGAGGTGTTCCGAGCCGCCCGGCACCAGCACTTGCGGCAGACCGAGCTCGCCCGCCACCGTGAGGCGCGCCGCATCGCCCGCCCGCAATCCATGGAACAGCGCGTCGGAGATCTCGCCCATCGCGTAGTCGAAGACCGCGCCGATGATGCCCTGTCGCATCATCAGCTCCATCGCGCGCCCGCCGCTGCCGACCGCGTGGAAGACGATCGTCTCGTAGCCCTTCTTCGCGAACAGCTCCTGGGCCAGCATCGTCCCCTGGGTCAGCACGCCGAGGTTCGAGATGCCGATCAGCGGCCGCTCGCTCGCCTCGCGCTTCTTCTGGCCGAGTGCGACCTTCACCTGCGCCATGCCGTGCGCGGCGCCGGCCGCGTTGGCCAGCACCTTCCGCATGAACGCGTTCAGGCCGAGGATGTCGCCGACGCTGAACATCATCGTGATGTCGGAGACGCCGACGTAGGGCGACGTGTCGCCCGACGCGACGGTCGAGACCATCACCTTCGGCACGCCGTAAGGCAGCGCGCGCATCACGCTGCTGCACGCCGCGGTCCCTTGCAGGCCGCCCAACCCGATCACGCCGTGAACCTTGCCGGCGGCGAGCTTTTTCAGCAGCACTTTGGTGGCGCCCGCGACCATCACCGGCGCCGCGGCCTCGCGCGTCGGCGACTTCGCCAGCTCCGCGAGCGACTTCCCGCCGGCCTTCGCCACCTCCTTGCGCGTCACGTCCGACTTGCACTGCGGCTCGCCGAGCACGCCGAGGTCGACGATCAGCGCCTTGCTGCCGAGGTGCTTCAGCTGTGCCTTGAGGTAATGCGCTTCGGCGCCTTTGGTGTCGAGCGTGGCCAGGATCGCGATCTTCTTCTTCGCCATGGCAGGACTCCGTTGTCTCGCTTCGCGTCAGGGTCGTCTTGCGGGTGTCAGCGCGCCTTGCGGCCCTTGAACGAGAGTTCGCGGAACTCCTTCGCCGTCGCCGTGACGGCGCGCTCGATCGGCAGGCGCTCAGTCGAGCTGCCAGTCCAGAAGCCGTCGCAGCTGGTGTGATCGAGCACAAACTGCGCGTCCTCCGGCGTCTCCATCGCTGCGCCGTGCGCAACCAGCAGCACGTCCTGCTTCAGCTTGCGCAGCTTCCGGTTGGCCGACTCGGTGCGCGCGGCGGTCTCTGCAATCGTTTCGCCCGAGTCGAAGCCGCGCCGCCCGCCCTTCGTGGTGCCAGCGTGGAAGCAGAAGATGTCGGGCTTCGCCTCGGCGACCAGCTTGCAACTGTCCTCCTCGTCGAACGCCAGCCCGATGGTCACGAAGCCCATCTCCCGCGCGAGCTTCAGGAAATCGACTTCGGCCTGCAGCGTGATCCCGGCCGATTCGAGCACCCGGCGGATATTGCTGCCCTTGTCAACGTAGCTGATCGAGGGACCGATGTTGGAGACCGACTCGACGCCCATCGCGCGGCACTCTTCGAGCACCATCCGCATGTCCTTCAACGGGTCGTTGGGGTTCAGGCAGGCGCACACGAACGCGTCGCCCTTCATCGCCGGCAGGATGTCCTCGCGGGTGTAACGCAGCGTCTGCGCATTGGCGTCGAGGATCGGCCAGAGCATGGTCATCGTGCCCCAGCCGTTGGCACGCAGCCGCGCTCCGGAAAAGGTGTTCACGCAGTCGACGCCCGCCGATTCGAGCAGCGCCGCCACCAGCCCGCTGCCGGCGCTCGCGATCATGATTGGCCGCTTTGCGCGCTGCTTGGCCTTCAGCTTCGAGAGGATCCTGGCGCGAGTGGTGCGAGCGACGATCAAGGCGGGCTCCGAAGCGAGGGGGTCGTGCAGGGGTTGTCAAGAACGCCGCGTTTTCCCACGATGCTGGGCGATTGATTCGTGGCGCCGAGCCGCGGACGATACCGCCCGCTGGAGCGGCGTACGGTGACCTGCGCTTCTGCAGAGTTTTGGGGGGGCGGTCGAACGCGAAAGCGCTGCGGTCGCAGGGGGGGGGATGCTCACCGAAGACGAGCGTCGGCGTTACGACGCCGCGCGACCGATCGAGTCGAAGCCGTTTCAGTCGGGCTGCTACGCGCCGCACGTCTCGCTGTACTTCCACACGACCGGGCGCGTGCAGGCGTGCTGCAAGAACGACCGCTTCGCACTGGGTGACTGCACGCAGCAGTCGCTCGACGAGATCTGGCAGGGCGCGCGTGTCGGCCAGTTGCGCGCCGCCCTTGAGCGCTACGCCTTCGGTGCGGGCTGCACGCAGTGCGAGTGGCAGATCAAGACCGGCAACCTGCGCGATGTCTACACCAGGATCTTCGACGACCTTCCGGTGGCGGACGCCGTCCCGCAGTGGCCGGCGATGCTCGAGTTTGCGCTCAGCAACACCTGCAATTTTGCCTGCGTGATGTGCTACGGCGACTTGAGCTCGGCCATCCGCGCCCGCGATGGTCTGCCGCCGCTGCGCAAGGCGTACGACGACCGCTTCTTCGCCGACCTGCGCAAGTACCTGCCGCACCTGCACCGCGCCAAGTTCTTCGGCGGCGAGCCGTTCCTCGCGGCCGAGTCGCTGTGCGTCTGGGAGATGATGATCGAGGACGGCCTCACGACCCCTTGCCACGTGACCACCAACGGATCGATCTGGAACGACCGCGTCCTGCGCATCCTCGAACGCCTCCCGGTCTCGATCGCCGTGTCGATCGATGGCGCCAGCAAGGCGACTTTCGAGCAGATCCGCGTCCACGGCGACTTCGACGTCGTGATGCGGAACGCCGAGCGCTTCCACGCATCCTGTCGCGCACGCGGGACGGAATTCGGGATCTCGCACTGCCTGATGCGCCAGAACTGGCACGAACTGCCCGACCTGCTCGCGCTCGCCGAGCGTTTCGACGCCCGCGTCTTCATCAACACCGTGACCGACCCGTCCCATTGCTCGCTCTTCACGCTGCCGGACGACGAGCTGCTCGCCATCGCTGACGCGATCGAACGGGCCGCCGCGCCGCGTCTCGACGAATTCGCGCGCAACCGCGAGGTGCTCGAGGCCGAAGTGCGGGGCTTGCGCGAGCATGCGCGCCGCGGTCTCTCGCAGCAGCTTGCCGCGTCACGCGCCGCGCCCGGCTTGCCGCCGCAAGATCAAAAGGCCCGAGCCGGCAGCGTGGGGGCTGCCCTGATCGCGCGGGTCTGGGCGGTGCTCGCGGACGGTGATCCGATCGCTGCGCTGCAGCTGCTCGGCGACCCCGCGCTCGAAGATCGTCGCGACGTCGATCGCGGATTTCCGCGGGCGCGCGCGCTGCGGCTGTTGCGGCGCTTCGAGGAGGCGGACCTCTGTCTGCGCGAGATCCTCGCGAAAACCCCTCGTCGCGCGCTCCTGCTGCTCGAGCGCGCATGGCTTGCGGTCGATCAAGGCCGTGCCGAGGAAGCGGCGGCATTCGCGGCGGAGGCCTCGACGGCGCACGACGCGCATGAGGTCGGTGAGGTCGTGATCGGACACGCGCTGGCGCAGATGGCGCTCGCGGTCGGCCACCATGAACTGGCCCATCAGCACTTCGACCGCCTCTGCCAGATCGCGCCGGAGCGAGCCGAATTCCGGGTCGGCCGCGCCTGGGCATCGCTTGCGCTCGGTCAGATCGAATCGGCGGTTGGCGACGCGGAGTGGGTGATCGCAGCCTCGGCCGGAAACGCCGGCGCCCGCGAGATCCTGCGGATCGCCGCCGGCGCGCTCGGAAAACGGGCCGGAGAGCCACCGACCTCTTGACGAATCGCGCCTGATCGCCGTCCTTGGAGGCGCATGAGCGACGCTATGAGCGACGGGTAGCCGATCGACGGGCAGGAGGGAAGCGAAGGCCGCAAGGGGCACGACGCGCCGGGTGGCGACGCCGTCCTGGTCGTGGCGGTGCGTGCCGGCGGCGTCAAGCGGTTCGGCGAGCTGTTGGTGCGGCATGAGGAGCGCGTGCGCGCCGTGATCGTGCGCCGACTCCGCCGGAGTGGCGGCGCCGCCGACACGGACGCCGTCGCCGAGGCGGTGCAGCACACGTTCTTCCTCGCGTTCCGTCATCTGGCGGCGCTGGCCGATCCGGTACGGTTCGCGGCGTGGCTGGTGCGCATCGCGGAGCGGGTGGCGGCCGAGGCGGTACGGCAGGGAGCGCGGCGGCAGGGAACGCGGACGGTCCGGCTCGCTTCGAACTCGAACCGGGCGAGCCGCACTGGAAACTGGTGCTGCTCCACGGCGAAGTCGCGGCCGACGTCGCGCCGCCGGTCGCCGACGATGCGACGCCCGCCGAGTTGCTGGAGCAGGGGCACGCGGCCTTCTACCAGCGCGAGGATTTCATCGCGGCAGAACGGCTCTACCGGCGCGCAGTCGACCATGCGAACGCCAGCGCGAAGGAACGCGACGACGCGCTCTTCTACTGGGTCGCTGCGACGGCGCGGCAGGAGCTTTGGCAGGCGGCGATCGACGCGAGCGACGCGCTCCTGGCGGCGCGGCCAAATCATCCGACGCGTGCCTGGGTCCACTACTTCCGCGGCGACTACCTCGAACGGCTCGGCCGCAACGAGGAGGCGAGCGCGAGCTACCGCGCCGCGCTCGATGCGAAGGGGAGCGACGATCTGCCGCGGCTGGCGCAGGCCGCGTTCGATCGGCTGGCTGGCGCGCCGGCGGCGAACTCGGAAAGACGGTCGGATGCGCCGCTCGTCGCGCGGCTGCCGGCCGTCACGCAACCCGGCAGCGTGCTAGTCGCGGCGCTCGGGCTCGACCGAACGCAGAAGGACGACGCGCGCATGCTCGCAGTGGCGCGCTCGGCCGCGGCGTTCCATCACGCGTCATTGGCCGAGATCGTGCTCACGGATGCAACCTGGGAAGCGACGTTGCGTGATGCGCTGCTCGCCGCGAACGCCGAATCGGCGCTGCTCTTCGTCGCGCCGCGCGATCTCGACATCGCGCTCCATCGCCGCGTTCTGCTGCTTTCGATCGGGCTCGATGAAGATCCGTTCGTCGACTTCACGTTCGGCTGGATGACGGCGCGCGACGGCAAGGCGCTCGAGGCGCTGTGGAAGCGGACGCAGGCGCTGCGCGAGCGCGGACTGTCCAGCAAGCTGTGGCTGCAGCAGTTCGTGATGGGACAGGGACCCTCTTCGATCTGGGAGAACTACGGCAGCGAGCAGCAGCGCGCCGCGGGCTACACGACGCGCGGCCTCGGTTTCGCGACCATCGAGCACGATCGCAAAAGTGCGCGACTTCATCGCCGCGCACCTGCCGGAGCTCGAAAGCGCCGGCGCCATCTCCGTGACCGGCAACGGCGATCCGCAAGGGATCTGGCTGTTCGATGACCAGCGCAACATCGACGAGACGCGCCATTGGCCGTTCGACCCTGCGCGGGTCGGCCACGATCCCGACGGCTCGATGCCGCGCCTCCTCGCCGCGCAAGTCGCCAAGCTGAAGCTCGATCGCGCTGTCGTCTGGAGCGGCACCTGCCATTCAGCGGCGGTCTCGCGCGTCTTCGTCGAGGGCGACATCGTCTTGACCTTCGGCGCGGTCACGCGCGCGACGGCCTGTGTGCTGCCGCCGGAGACGAGCCTCGCGCTGGCGTGGCTCGACGCAGGCGCGGCCGCGCTGCTTGCGCCGATCGCGGCGAACCACGGTTTTGCGGTCTCGCTCGAGGAAGAGTTCGCGTTGCAATGGGGCGCCTCGCTCGGCGCGGCGGTGAAATCGAGCTGGGACGATGTCTGCCTGCAGGCGCGCGGCGCGCCGCACCTCATCCTGCCGGTCGCTGGCGCCGCGTTCGAGGAGGGCGAGCCGATCATGCAAGGCGGCGGCGCCAATCGCTTGCTCATCGGCGATCCGACGTTGCAGCCGTTCCGCGCGACGCCGCGCGTCGGCGAGAGCGTCGAGATCGTCCCGCGCGGCGGCGGGAGCGCCGGCGTCGATGGAACAGTGCGGTTCGACGTGATCGTCCGCTGGGAAGAGCAGTTCCACTACGGCTTCTGGGATCTCTATGGCCTCGATCGAGCGCGCGACGGCCGCGTCTTCGCTCGCATCGATCTGACGAAGCTGGTCCCCGACGGCGCCGCACGCGAGGTGAGCGCGACGGTGGCCGTGGTCGACGCGGCCGGCAAGTCGCTGCCGTTCGTCTGCAGCGGCGTGCAGGCCGAAGAGTTCCACGGCGAACGCTGGCTGCATCTGCAGGCGAACGCGCCGCGCAAGTTCGTCGAGCGCAGCGCGATCGTCGCGACGTTCTCGGTCACGTTCGCGGCGGATCAGCGCTCGACCACGCCGAGCAATCGGTAGCGGCCGGAACGCAGCGTGGCGCAGAGCTTTCCGGTGTGCCACTCGACACCGGCGACGCCCTGCTGCGGGTGGCCGATCGCGTCCGGTAACGGATGCGCGCGACCGGGCTCGACGGCAGCGTCGTCGACCAGCTTCCACGTGTCGAGCGCGGCGGCCGGCAGGCGCAACTCCGCGCAGGTGCCGATCGGCACGGTGAGATCGAGCGTGACGGTTTCGTCGGTTGCCGAAGCGGTCGACGCCTCGGTTTCCCGGCGCCAATCGACGGTGATCGGCCCGTGCGGCGTGGTCAGCTCGCCGCGCGCCCACGGGACCCCGCTCGCGATCGCCGGCTCGACGATGAAGCGACGGTAGCCGGCGGTCGTGGGCGTCGCGGTGTCGTCGGGCCGGATGCCGGCGAGCGCCTCGATGCCAAGCACGCCGATCGAGAGCCAACAACTGTGGAGCAGCGAGCCCTGCGCCGACCAATCCTCGGGAAACGTGGTCAGGCCCTGGTCGACGAACCAGCTCCAACTCGGGGAGTCGCTCCGTTTGGCGATCTGCACCAGCAGGTCGCCCTGGCCGCTCGCGAGCAGTTCCTCGACGAGTCGCCAGGTGCCGTGCATTCCGGTCGTGAGCGCGCCGCCGCCGGCCAGTTCGGCGCGGAGCGCGTCGAACGAAGACTGTCGGAGCGGGGAATCGCCGAGTTCCGCGAACCGTGCCATCAAGGTCGGTGTCGCACCGCGGCCCGGATAGCCGCCGCGGCGATCGCGGAAAAAGCGCTCGTGCACGGCCTGCGCCAGCTCGTCGGCGCGCGTCGTCAGTCGAGTCGCAGTCGGCGCATCGCCGAGCACGCCGGCCATCGAGGCTGCGAGTCGCACGCACGCGATGCGGTAGGCGCTGTTGAAGAAGCGCGTGGAGTCGTTCGGCGGGCCGGACGGCAGCGGTGCGCCCGGCGCTAGCCAGTCGCCCAGATACGAGTTGCTGGCCGCGGCCCACTCCGGCACGCACCACGGCTCGAGCAGTCCGCCCTGATCGTGCGCATCGAGCCACGCCAGCCATCGTTCGATGGTCGGCCAGCACCGTCGCAGCGCGCTCACGTCGCCGCTGCGCCGCCACTGTTCCCACGCGAGCGTCACGACGATGCCGCTCCACGCCGGACCGCCGGCGCCGATGTACCCGGGCGCGGTGAACGGGAGATTGCCGTCGGGGCGCTGCAGCGCATGCCAGTCGTCTTGCCATTTGGCGAAGAAGGCATCGCTGCGAAAAAGTTCGAGTCCGAGCCCCATGGTGGCGTGGGCGTCGCCGCCGTAGCCGTGGCGCTCGCGATGCGGGCAATCGACCGGCACGCCGCCAAGCGCGAGGTTCTCGAAAGTCCATGCCGCCGTGTCGTGGAGCTGTTGCAGGCGCTCGTCGCCGCATTCGAACCGGGCACCGCGGTCGTAATCGCTGCGCACGAGCCACGCGCGCACGTCGTCGGTGCGTGGCGCGAGGTCGGTGCCGGTGATCGTGAGCCAGCGGCCAGCCGCGTAGTTGAACCGATGCTCGAAGGTGCCCTCGCCGGCCGCGTCGAGGACGAGCTCACCGCGTTGCGCGAACAGCTCGGCGGTATCGCGGCGTTCCGACCAGGAGAGCGTCACGACCGCGCCCGGCGCGCCATGCAACGTCGCTCGCGTCACGCCGGTGAAGTTGCGGCCGAAGTCGATGCGCCACGTGCTCGGGCCGACCGGTTCGATCGTCACGGGTGCGAGTTCGATGATGCGGCGATTCGGCTCGCATGCTTCGGCCACCAGCACGACGCCGGGGTCGAATCGCTGCACGCGTGGCCAGGTTGCGTCGTCGACCGCCGTGCCGCTCCAGTCGAGGTGTGCGCGCGCGGCGTCGATCCGCTCGCCGCCGTAGTCGCCCATCTCCCAGGTGCCGAGCCGCGTCGTTCCGCTGCCCGCCGTTCGCCACGATTCGTCGGTGCTGACCGTGATGCACCGCCCGTCGACCAATTCGATCTCGAGTTGCGCGCGCACCAACGGGTAGGAGGTGACCGCGAACGGCGCATGCGCCGCCCAGCCGCTGCCAATCCAGAGACCGATCGCGTTCTTGCCGGCGTGGAGCGGCGGCGCAGTGGTGCGATCAGGGCCGCACTCGATCTCCCGCTCCATGACACGCGTGCGCTGCGACAGATCGCTCACGCTCGGCATCAGCAGCTCGTCGCCGATTTTGTGGCCGTTCAACCAGAGCTCGTGGTAGCCGAGCGAGGCGATCCAGGCGCGCGCTCGGCGCGGCGCTGCGGGCAGGTCGAAGGTCGCGCGCAACCACGGAGCATGGTCGCGAACGGAAGTCGCGGCGTCGGCCGCGCCGATCCAGTGGGCGGCCCAGTCGCTTTCGGCCAGCAACCCGACCGTGAAGCGGGCGGGCTCGCTCCACGCGGTCGCGCGCGAACTCTCGTCGAAGCTGCGAACCTGCCAGAAGACGCGCGCGCGCGACGGCAGCGGCGATCCACCCCAATCGAGCGCAACGGCATCGCCGGCGATTCGACCGCTCGCCCACCGATCGGCGTTCCCGGCGAGCAACGCTTCGAGCGAGCTCGCCGCGCGCAGTTCGCAGCCGGTGAGCGCGCGGCCGCGCACACGATCGTCGGCGGGGGCCACGCAACACCAGGTGAGGCGCGGGCGCGCGCTGCCGATCCCGATGGGATCGCGCCGCGCTTCGCAGCGCAGGTCGATCGCCCGCAACGGAAAGAGCGCGGAGCTGTTTTCGGGTGTTGGTGGCGCGCCGCACGCCGCGGTGAGCGCGAGGCACGCCAGCAGAGCCCACGCGCGTGCGACGAACCGCGGGAGTCGGTCGATCATGGCGCGATCGTAGACTCGCGGCATGGTGCCCGATCCACAGAGTTTCGCCGCCGCTTTCGCCGTCGTGCGCGCCGAGACGATGCGCCGCGCTGCGCCGCTCTCTCCCGAGGACAGCCAAGTCCAGTCGATGGCCGATGCGAGCCCGACCAAGTGGCACCTCGCGCACACGACCTGGTTCTTCGAGGAGTTCGTGCTGCAGGAGTTCGAGCAGGGCTTCCGGCCGCACGATCCGCGCTGGCGTTTCCTGTTCAACTCCTACTACGAGGCGGTCGGGCCGCGCATCGCCCGGTCGGCGCGCGGCCTCATGACGCGACCGACGCTGGCCGAGGTGCATCAGTGGCGGGGCGCGGTCGATCGGCGCCTCGTCGCGCTGCTGCAGACCGACCCGCCGGCCGCGGCGCTCGAGCGGACCCTGCTCGGCCTCCATCACGAGCAGCAGCACCAGGAGTTGCTCCTCACCGACGCGCTCCATCTGCTGGCGCAGAATCCGTTGAAACCGGCCTATTCGGAGACGGCGGCCGAGGGCGCCGAGCCCGCTGCGGGCGCGAGCCGTGGCGGACGGCGCTCCGGCATTTGGCGAGCGTTCGCCGGCGGAACGATCGAGATCGGCGCGGCAGGAAGCGGCTTCGCCTACGACAATGAACGCCCACGCCACCGCGCACTGCTGCCTCCGTTCGAGTTCGCGACGCGCCTGGTCACGCAAGGGGAGTTCGCCGCGTTCATCGACGCGGGTGGCTACCGCGAGCCCCGCTTCTGGCTCAGCGAAGGATGGGACTGGCTGCGCCGTGAGTCGATCACCGGCCCCGCCTACTGGAGTGGCGAGGGCAGCCCGCGCCGCCAGTTCACGCTGCGCGGCGAACAGCCGCTCGCGCCCGATGCGCCGGTCGCCCACGTGAGCTTCTTCGAGGCCGACGCCTACGCCCGCTTCGCCGGCGCGCGCCTGCCGACGGAACAGGAGTGGGAGCACGCGGCGCTCGCCGTCGCCGCCGGCGCACCGCCCGTCGGCCGGGATGCTCCGCCACTTCACGGCCTCTTCGATGAAGTGTGGCAATGGACCGCCAGCCCTTACGTCGGCTACCCGGGCTTCCGTCCGGTCGCGGGCGCCATCGGCGAATACAACGGCAAGTTTATGGTGAACCAGATCGTGCTTCGCGGCAGCTCCGACTTCACACCCACCGGCCACTCGCGCCCGACCTACCGCAACTTCTTCCCCGCGACGGCGCGCTGGCAGAGGACGGGACTGCGGTTGGCGCGGGACGCGTGAGCTGAGGCCGCCGATCGCGGCTCGCGCTGCGTGTCAAGTCAGCCCGATCCACACGATGAGTCCGCTCCAGAGCGTGGCGATCACGGTGATCTCTGCCGCGTGGAACAGCCGGAGCGCGATCGGCCAGCGCGTCGCGGCGAAGAGCGGGACGATGCCCATGGTGACGGAGAGCAGCAGGGCGAGTTCGAGCCAGTCGCGCACGCCCACCTGCCCGGCTTCGTGTGGAACCAGCAGCAGGAGTGGCAGCAAGGCGGCGATGCCGGCGATCCCGCGCAGCAGTTGGAACGGGAGCAGCACCCGCGGCGGCGGAATGCGGAGTGCCAAGCCGAGTGCCGGATCCTCGTACCAACGGCGGACGAACGGCCACGTGGACATGCCGATGACGCCCTGCACGCCGACGTAGACGGCGCCGCTGCCGACCAGCCGGAGCAATGCGGGAAACAAGTGCTCGCCGAAGTGGGCGTCGAGGCGGCTGCGGTACGACAGCGAGCACGAGCGCCGCCGCGAAATGGCGCGGCCCGACCACCGGCGGAGCGCTCGAGAAGAGTCGACCCTCGAGCACGTTCAGCGCGAAGCCGAGCATGAAGAACGCGACCGTGAGCGCGATCGTGAGCTGCGCCGCGCTGGC
This sequence comes from Planctomycetota bacterium, assembly GCA_009691715.1. Lineage (GTDB taxonomy): Bacteria > Planctomycetota > B15-G4 > B15-G4 > SIAN01 > SIAN01. The sequence continues at coordinate 19,595 of SIAN01000024.1, read as the reverse complement.
GTCGCAACTCCTCGCCACCGGCAGGGCGCTCGCCGCGAGCAATCCCACGGCGATCAAGGTCCGCAAGAGGTTCGCCAGAAACTGTGGCATCACCCGACTCCCGACCTCGAGCAGATTCTGATCGGTGCCCGGTTGCTTGGGCAGCGAGGCGCGAGAGCAAGTCCTCGCCCGCCTCACATCGGCAGCCACCCCTTCACCTTCAGCACCGTCGTCAGCACGCCCATCAGGCTTTCGCCCGCGATCAAGCCCGACGCGATCGGCACGACGCGCGGCTCGCCGGCCTTCGGGAACTTGCGCCGCGCGATCTCGGCGAGCAGCCCGCCGAGGAACATCGCGATGCCGTTGGCGCCCGGGATCACCATGGCGATGCCGAGGCCCGACGGCGACGGCACGAACGGCTTCAGGAACTTCGGCGCGAACTTCTCCAGCAGCGCCAACGCCACTCCCAGCGCGAGGCCGATGGCGATCGCGATCTTCGAAGTGGAGTGGAGCGCGGAGACGCCGGCGGAGAAGGCCTCGGACACGCCCTTCCAGACCACGCAACTCGGCGCTGGCCAATCCTCGCCGCCGAGCAGCGTCGGATCGGGGATCAGCATGTTGAACGCCGGCACGATCAACACGGCGCCCACCGCGACGCCGATCAGTTGGGCAAGGAACTGCACGCGCGGACTGCCGCCGAGCAACCAGCCAGTCTTCTGCGTCGTGAGCAGGTCGGCTGCGTGCAGCCCGATGCCGGCGGTCACGTTGGCGCTCATGATGTTGCCGGAGAGATTGTCGGGCGAGAGCGCGCCGTAGACGATCTGCGTGACCGGTCCGAGCGCCTTGGTCGGCGTGACGTCGGTGTCGCCGGTCACGCGCGCCGCGATGAAGCCCATCACGATCGCGAGCGGCACCGCGACGACGCACGCCCACCACGGGATGGCGAAGAGCTGCGCCATCAGGATCACCACGAACGGCCCGAGCAGCAGGAAGCCGGCCGGGAACCACCACGCCGGGCATTCGACCGCGTCGATCGGTTCGGCCGGCCCCTTCCTGCCGCCGAACGCCGAGCCGATGCCGCCGAAGCTTCGCTTCACGCTCTTCCAGTCGAGCAGGAACGAGGTGATGCCGGCAGCAACCAGCAGCGACGCGCCCGGCCAGACGGTCCAACCGGCGATCGACTTGTAGTCGACCGTGGTGATGACGCCGTCCGCCACCATCGCCGGTGCCAGCACGCCGTACGTGAGGATGCTGCCGAGCAACAGCGACCACGCCGTCCGGAAGCTCATCAGTGCACCGGCGCCGATCAGCACGACCTCGGTCTTCAGGTTGAGCGTCCAGTCGGCGGCCTTGCGGCCGGCGATGTCGAACCCGAGCGCGATCTTGGGCGGGATGTTGAACGACTGCATCCACGCCGGCTTCGCCTCGCGACACCAGCCGAGCACCGCCGCGAACAGCGAACCCCACATCAGCGCCTTCGCCTTGACCGAGCCCTCGGCGCCGCCGCTGCCGTGGATCGTCTGCAGCGTCTCGGCGGTCGCGGTGCCGGTCGGGAAGGCGAGCGCCTCCAAGTTGATCAGCTGGCGCTTGATCGGGATGGCGCAGAAGACGCCGAGCGCCGCGATCAGCGCGAACCAGAGGATCATCGGCAGCGTCGCCGGGATCGTCAGCACAGCGTCGCCCGCCGCGCCGCCCGCTTCCGACCCGGACAGCGCGCCGCTGCCGGCGGCGATCACCATCACCAGCGCGCCCCACGCCGCCATGTTCCCGCCGCCGGTCATGTAGCCAGCGCCTGACGCGACGGTCGTCAACGCGTTGTTCTCCAGCAGCGTCAGCGGCCGCCCCAAGCGCAGCGCGGCCAGCCCCTTGAACAGCGCGAAGGCGAGGATTCCGGCGGTGATGGTCACGCCCATCGACCAGCCCGCCTTGAAGAAGACGTAGAGGTTCGACAGGCACATGACCGCGCCGATCAACGCGCCGCCGACGATCGCGCGCAGCGTGAGTTGCGGCACGTTCGGCTGATGCACGTCGCGCAGCCACTGCTCTTCGGTGAGATGGCTAGGCGCGGGCATGGACGCTCCTCCGGCGAGTGGGCGGCGGCGACTCTACTTCGCCCGCAGGCCCGAGGAACCGCGCGAGCGTCGCCGGGACGGTCCGACTCGGTCCTCTGGTGTTGCAGCGCTTCAGTTCCGCCGCCGCTGCGGCATCATTCCGACTTCCGCCATCGACGCCGGGCGGAGTGCAGCGTCGAACCCGTGGGGACCGGAGAGCGACCCGATGGAAGAGGGCAGCGCGCGGCGCGCGCCGTTCTGGATGACCGCAGGCGGGCTCTGCCTGCTCGGCGGGCTCGCGGTCGCGCTTGGGCCGGTGCTGTTCGTGGTGGCCGGAACGCCGGACGCCCCGAGTGCGCTCGGCTGGTATTCGGCCGCGGGCGGTGCGCTGCACACGGCGGCGGCAGCGCTGCTCGGCGCGGCGCTGTTCGTACGCGGCCGGCAGAAGGCCGCGACTTTCGTCCCCGAGACGAAGAAGCCCGACGCGAAGAAACCTGACGCCGAGACTGCGAGCGACACACCGGTCGCGCCGGCGGTCCCGCCGACGGCGCTCGAAATCGCCAAGGCGCGCGCCGCGAGACTGCGCCACGCCGCGTGGAGCGAGGCGGGGTTGGTGGCGCTGCTTGCGGGAGTCGGCGTCGCGCTGCGCTGGCGCCACTGGCCAACGGCCGGGCCGGTGGTGAACGACCTCGGTCTCGGCGTTGCGGCGATCGTCGCCTGCTTCCCGTTGCTGGTGCTGGAACGGCGGTTGGCGCAGCCCGCGCAATCGACCGAGGCGGCCGGGCTGGCGCGCGTGCTGCGAGCGGTGCTGCTGGAGCTGGCGTGCGCCGGCATCTACGCGCTCGCGCGCCGGGTCGGCTTCGAGTCGGCCTATTGGATCGCCCGCGTGGGTGCCGGTCTCGGTGTGCTGGTCGGCGGCGAGCTGGTGCTGCGCGCTCTGCTGCGGCCGTTCTTCCCGCTCGGTCCGATCGAGAAGGCGCGCAGCTTGGTCGACAGTTTCACCGCCAGCGTGCTGCTGGCGAAGTTCGGCCCTGCGCGCGGACTTGCCGACGCGCTGCGTGAGAACTTCGGCGTTGATCTCGGGCGGCTCTGGGCGTTCCGCTTCCTGCGCACCGCTGCGGCGCCGCTGTTGATCGGACTGCTTTTCATTGCCTGGTTCACGACCGGGATGACCGCGCTGGCGCCGGCCGAGCGCGGCGTCTACGAACGGCTCGGCAAGCCGGTCACGGTGTTCGCTCCGGGGCTGCATCTGCATCTGCCGTGGCCGCTCGGAGCGGTGCGGCGCGTCGAGTTCGGCGTCGTGCATGAGACGCCGGTGGCGGTCGAAGTCGACGCGCCGACCGAAGCGCCGATCGACGTCGAAGCGCCGGCCCCGCCGAGCGCCGATCGCCTCTGGGGCCAGCCCCATCCCACCGAAGGGACCTATCTGATCCCGAGCGTGGCTAAGGTTGCGACGCGCGCCGGTGAGACGCCGCAGGTGGTGGTCGACTTGGTGACCGTCGATCTGCGGGTCGGCTGGCGGATCGGCCTCGATGACGATTCGGCGCGTCGCGCGCTGTTCCAAGTGGCGGACGGCGATGCGCTGGTGCGCGCGCTCACCGGTCGCCTGCTGGTGCACGACTTCGCGACACGCACGCTCGATCGCGTGATCGGCGACGATCGCGACCGGTTGGCCGCGGCGCTCCATCAGGGGCTGCAACGCGAGCTCGACTTGGTGAAGAGCGGGCTCGAAGTCACGGTGGTGCTGGTCGACGCGATCCATCCGCCGGTCGGCGTCGCCGGCGCCTACCACCGCGTGCAGGCGGCCGAGATCGACTCGATGCGCATGATCAGCGTCGAGCGCACGCGGAGAGCGCGCCTCGAAGCCGAGGCGGCCGCCGAGGCAACCGATCGCCGCTACTCCGCGCAAGCGCAGGCCGGCGAAATGATGGCCACCGCACGCATGGGTCGGGCGCGCTTCGACGCCGACCAAGCGAGCTTCGACACCGCGGGGCCCGCGCTCGCGCTCGAGCGCTGGCTGCAGATGCTCGAGAAAACGCTGGTCCGCTGCAGGTTCGATCTGATCGATCACCGGCTGGAGCTTGAACCGGGTCCGACGCTTGATCTGCGTTCGGCCGCTCCGCCCACTCCGCCCGCGGGGTACGAATGAGCACCACGACTCCGTCCGATCCAACCGTGCGGCGCGGTCGCGGCCGTTTCGTCGTCGCGCTCCTGCTGGTGCTGTTCGCCGTCCTGGGCGCGACGTCCGTGCCGGTGCGGCAAGGTAGCGCGACGGTCGTCACGCGCTTCGGCGATCCGCGCCGCGTGCTGGTCGAACCTGGCCTGGCGTTCAAGTTGCCGGCGCCGTTCGAGCGCGCCGTCGAGGTCGACCTGCGCCTGCGCACGACCTCGAGCGGGCTCCACGACGTGGGGACCAAGGAGGGGCTGCGCATCCTGGTGCAGGCGTACGCCGCGTGGCAGGTGCCGACCGATCCCGACAAGATCCTGCTGTTCCTGCGCGCGGTGCGGAACGAGCCGAACGAGGCGGCGAAGCACCTGCGGAGCGCGCTCGGCTCGGCGCTCGAAACCGCAACGAGCGGCTTCGCGCTCGAGGATCTGCTGACGACCGACCCCAGCAAGCTGAAACTCGCCGACTACGAAGCGCGCATCAAGGAACGCCTCGCGGCGCAGCTGCAGAAGATCTATGGCGTGACCGTGCATCAAGTCGGCGTCGAGCGCTTCACATTGCCGACGGCCACGATCACGTCGACGGTCGATCGGATGCGAGCCGAACGCGCCACGGTGGCCGAGGAAGTGGCGGCGAAGGGGCGCATCGCGTCGGGCGAGATCCGGTCGGCGGCGGAGAAGGAGGCGCGGCTGGTGCGCGCGAAGGCGGGCGAGGAGGCGGCCGGGATCGAGGCCGAGGCGCGAACGGCGGCCGCGAAGATCTACGGCGCGGCTTATCAGGCCGACCCCGAGCTCTACGAGTTCCTGCGCTCGCTCGATGTGCTTGACCAAATCATCCACGACGGCGTGCGGCTGATCCTCAAGACCGATGCAGCGCCGTTCAAGGTGCTGGTCGAGGGGCCGGAAAGCCTGAAGGCGATGCAAGACAAGGCCGAGCAGAAGAAGCAGTCCGAGGGCGCAACCGAGGACGGTGCGCCGAAGGCCGGCGCGAAGGACGGCGGCCCATGAGTCGGACCGCCGGCGAAGGCGCGCTCTCCCAGTCGATCGGGATCGCGTTTCGTTTCATGCAACTCGGCGTGATCGTGCTGGCCGCGGTCTGGCTCGCGTCGGGCATGAAGCAGGTCGAACCCGACCAGGGCGCGGTGATCCTGCGCTTCGGCCAAGTGGTGCGCGAGCAGGGATCCGGGCTCGTGCTGGCGTGGCCGGAGCCGATCGAGAAGGTCGAACTGGTGCCGGCGCCGGAGCGGCTGCTGACGTTGGCCGTGCGTGCGCTGGCGTTGAAGGAGACGGCCAGCAACTCGCTGTTCCCCGGCCGGATTCCGGGATTCGACCTGCGCCGCGATGGCGGCCATCTGCTGACCGGCGACGAGGGAGTCGTGCATCTCGACGCGCAGGTGACCTATCGCGTGGTCGATGCGCGGGCGTGGTTGATCGCACGGGATGTGATCGAGCCGGCACTGGAACGGTTGTTCTGCGCTTCGGCGATCCGCGCGTGCTCGTCGCGCACGCTCGATGGCGTGCAGGTGGCGCGCCCCGATCTGGTCGAGCGCGGCGACGTCGAAGCCGGGCGCGGCGATGTCGACGCGCGCGATCGCGAGCGGCTGCGCGGCGACCTGCTGACGGAGATGAACGGCCGGCTCGAGCAGCTCGTCGCCGGCGGCGGTTCGCTCGGCGTGCGGGTCGAACGAGTCGATGTGACCGTGCAGCTGCCACCGGCCGCAGCAGCGAGCTTCCAGCAGGTCCTCACCGCGCGTCAGACGGCGGAGCGCGACATCGCCGAGGCCAAGTCGGAGGCGGAGCGCACGCGCCAGCGCGCGAACGGCGACGCCGTCCAACTGGTCGACGAAGCGGGAGCGAAGGCGGGCGAGATGGTGAGCGAAGCGAAGGCGAAGACCAGCGGTCTCGCAGCGCTCGCCGCGATCGACGATCCGCAGCAGCGACGCTTGCTGCTCGGCCGGATGTGGCACGAGCGGATTGAGGCGATCCTGAAGGACGCGCAGGATGTCACGACGGTCTCGAGCGATGGCGCGCGCGTCATCCTGCCCGGAATCAAATGATGGGCGCCGATCACGGGCACGACCACGATCACGACCGCGCGCATGATCACGACCGCGCGCATGATCACGACGGCGGCGACGATTGCGGCCACGGCCATGGGCACGGGCTCGGCGCGGCGGAGCTGCTCGACGTCGGCGCGCGCCGGATCCTGGCGTTGCGGCTCACGCTGGCGGTGGTGGCGGCGGGGCTCTTGCTGCTGTCGCTCGGGCTGCGGACCTGGGTTGCGAACGCGGCGGACGTGGCCGATCTGCTGTCGGCAGGTGCGGCTGCGCTGGTCGGCATCCCGACTTTCGTCGACGCCTGGAAGAGCCTGAAGCAGCCGAGCCTGCATGGCGTGACTGACCAACTGGTCGCGGCCGCGCTGCTGGCAGCGTGGGCGTCCGGCGATCTGGCGAGCGCCGCACTGGTGCCGCTGGTGATGGTGATCGGCCACGTGCTCGAGGACCGCAGCCTGCTCGGCAGTCGCGAGGCGATCGCGGCGCTCGGCAAGTTGACGACGGGGCGGGTGCGCCGGCTTCGTGGGGGTGCGGACGGTGCCGGCGGTGCGATCGAGGAGGTCGAGAGCGGCGCGCTGCGACGTGGCGACCTGCTCGAACTGCGCGTGGGCGATCGCGTCCCGGCCGATGGCCTGGTGCGCGAAGGCAGCTCGAGCCTCGACACGTCGTCGATCACCGGCGAGTCGGTGCCGCAGGAGGTCGCCGCTGGCGATGCGGTCGACGCCGGCACGATGAACCTGTCGGGGCGCCTGCTGGTCGAGATCACCCGCCTCGGCCGCGAGACGACGCTCGGCCGGGTCGTCGAGCTGATGCGCGACGCGGAGAAGGCGAAGCCGCCGATCACCCGCCTGCTGGAGAAGCACGCGCAGAGCTACCTGGTGCTGGTGCTGCTGACCGCGGCGGCGACCTGGTTGCTGACCGGCAACGTCAGTTACGCGCTTGCCGTGCTGGTGGCGTCGTGCCCGTGCGCCCTGGTGCTGGCGGCGCCGGCGACCAGCATCGCCTCGCTGGCCGTGGCGGCGCGCCACGGCGTGCTGGTGCGCGGGACTGCATTCCTGGAAGAACTGGCCGAAGTCGACTCGGTGATCCTCGACAAGACCGGCACCGTGACGCTCGGTGAGCTGCGCTTGCTGCGTGCCGCGCCGGTCGACGGCGTCGCTGCGGCAGAGCTCACCCGTCTCGCCGGCAGCATCGGCGCGGCCAGCAGCCATCCGGTGAGTCACGCGTTGGCGAAGGAGGTCGCGGTCGCGGCGCGCGTGCGGCTCGACGATGTGCAGGAGTCGGGCGGCAAGGGAGTCTGGGGGCAGCTCGCCGATGGCGGGGGCGAGGTTGTGCTCGGTCGGCGCGAGCTGCTGGCGGAACGCGGTGTCGTGGTGGCGGAGGTGCCGGCGCACGATGGGCCGGTGGTCGGGATCGCGCGCGGCGGGAAGTTCCTCGGCTGGCTGCTGCTCGCCGATGAGCCGCGTGCCGAAGCGAGGCAGGCGCTCGACGAGCTGCGCGCGCTGGGATTGACACGGCAACTGCTGGTCACGGGCGATCGCGCGAGCGTCGCGGCCAAGATCGCGGCGCAGCTTGGCATCGACGAGGTCGTTGCCGAGGTGCTGCCAGAGCAGAAGCTCGAGAAGGTGCTGCAGGAGATCGCGGCGGGGCGCAGGCCGCTGGTGGTGGGCGACGGCGTGAACGATGCGCTGGCGTTGAAGGCCGGCGCGGTCGGCGTCGCGATGGGCGCGCGCGGGACCGATGTCGCGTTGGCGTCGAGCGACCTGGTGCTGATGAGCAGCGATTTGCGGCGTCTCGGCACCTGCGTGCGGCTGTCACGGAAGGCGCGCCGCGCGATCGCGACCAACGTGGCGATCGGATTGGGCTGGACGGTGCTGGTGCTGGCGCTGGCCGCGGTCGGTCAGGTCGGCGCGCTGATGGCGGCATTCCTGCACAACGCGGGCACGCTCGCGGTGCTGGCGAACGCGGGGCGCCTGCTGCGCTTCGACGAGACCGTGCCGCACCCACCAAGCGAGGCTGCGGGCACGAGTTCAGCGGCTGGCCAAGGCTCCGCCGCAACCTCGAATCACTGACCGTCCTTCTCGACGGCCTCGCCGGTTCGCGGCTCGTTGGCCCGCTTCAGCGTCTCCTCGAGCCGCTGCTGCAGCGCGCGGGCGTCGTCGCCCTTGGTGTTCTTGAGCGCGTCCAACTGCTGCGCCGCTGCGCCCTTCTGCGCCTCGAGTTGCTCGATCTCGAGCTCGATCTTGGCCTTGCCCTCGGCGCTCGCCTTCGACGCCTTGTTGCGCAGCGCGTCGAGTTTGCGGTCGAGATAGTCGATCGTCTCGTGCGCCTTTTTCATGAAATCATCGAGCGCGTGCGCGGCCCCCTTGTTGTCGATGGTCAGGCCGAACTTGGTCTTGCCGTTCTCCTCGCTCTTGGACACGTCGACGACGTCGGTCATGTAGAGCCACGCGCCAACCGCGAGCGCGATCAGGAAGAGGAAACCGAGGAACTTCATCACGGGAATGCTCCAAGTGCGGCACCGCGGCGCGAGCCGGGCGCGACAACGGTCCGCGGGCTGCCTGCGTTCATTCGCTGCGGCCGACGTCGTGGACGGTCCGCGAGACTATCACTGCCTGAGGCGAGGCCGCGCCTATGCTCGCGGCTCTTCAGCTGAGCGACCCGAGACCACCCGAGCCGAGGAGCCGGTCATGGCGATCACCAAGTGGATGAGCTGGGAGGGCGGCGTCGACTTGGCCGCCGCGACCAAGGCGGGCCTCGCGCAGCCGAACGTGATGCTGCACCTCGCGCGCATGGTCCACACGCCGATCGGTTCGGCGCCGAGCGGGATGGTTCTGTGGCAACCCGATCCGGCGGCGCCACCGGTCGTTCTCGGCTTCGTGTCGACTGATGAGAAGATCGCGCGCTGGTTCGGGCCGAACATCTTCGCCGGGACGCCGTTCGAGCAGGCGCCGGCGCTGAAGGCGTCGATCGACGTGCAGATCCATCCCGATCTCGCCACCGCGCGCGTCGCCGTCGGCGCTCACACCTTCGTGTCGCGACTGTGGGGGTTGAAGCCGATCGAGAAGATCGAACGCGCGCCGAGTCCGATGACGCCGTTCTGGAAGCAGGGGATCGAGGCGGTGGCCGGGCAGGTCGAGTTCGAAGTCGATGGCAAGAAGGTGGCGCTGGTGGTGCCGCCGGTCGGGATCAGCGGCGGCGTGGCGGCGGTCTGGTCGCCCGCCGGCCTCTACGCGCGCTGAGCGGGATTCAGGCACGCTGTAGTGCTCCTCCAATGGTGGTCGGCGGCGACGTCCGCGCTCGAATCGCTCTCCCGCGCGCAGGTCGCCGGCGTCACGTTCGTTTCGCTGGCGGTGCTGGTGCTCGAAGTCTGGGCGATCGTGCGCGCGGTCACCCGTGGCCATGGCGTGCAGGGCACTCTGGCGTGGCTCTTCTCCATCCTCGCTTTCCCGATGATCGGGGCGCTCGCCTTCTTCGCGCTGGCGAGCCCGAGTGTGCGCCGCATCACGCTGAAGCGGCGGCGCGCGACCGCGCAATTGCGCCGCGGGATCGCTGACGAAGCCGGTGCCGCGGGAGCAAGGCCATCGGCGGCAGCGCATGACGGCGACTCGCTGCTCGATCTGGCGGCGAGCCTGACCGAACTCCAGCCGACCGCCGGCAACGTGGCCGAGCTGCTGACCGACAACGAGTTGACTTTCGAGCGGATCGAGGCCGCGCTGCGTTCGGCGCAGAAGGTGATCTGGGCCGAGTACTACATCATCCGGAATGACGAGACCGGACGGCGGTTCCTCGAACTGCTGGCGGAGCGAGCGCGCGCCGGCGTCGAGGTGCGCCTGCTCTACGACGCGCTCGGCTCGATCGGGATCGACGCGCATCTCCTCGAAGGAATCGTGGCGGCCGGCGGCAAGGCGCGCGCGTTCCAGCCGATGAATCCGCTCAAGCGCCGGTTCGCGGTCCATCTGCGCAACCACCGCAAGCTGATCGTCGTCGACGGCGAGGTCGGCTTCACCGGCGGGATGAACGTCGGCGACGAGTATTCGGGACGGCGCCGCCGCAGTGGCGTGCGCAGCTTCCGCGATTCCCATCTCGAACTGCGCGGCCCCTCGGTCGGCTCGATGGCGCAGGTGTTTCGCGAGGATTGGGCCTTCTCCGGCGGCGGCGCGCTGCCGCGGCTGCACACGCCAGTGGCTGCGGCGAGCCCCGGCTCGCTGGTCGCGATCGTCCCGAGCGGTCCCGATCAGGAGCACAACGCCAGCGCCTTCGTCCACTTTGCGGCCATCGCCTCGGCGCGCAAGCGCGTCTGGCTGTCGAGCGGCTACTTCATCCCCGACGAGTCGACGATGAGCGCGCTGGTGAGTGCGGCGTTGCGGCGCGTCGACGTGCGAGTGCTGCTGCCGGCGCTGTCGAACTCCGACGTCAAGCTCGCCGCCCTCGCCGCGCGCTGGTACTACGGCAAGCTGCTGCGCGGCGGCGTTCGCATCTTCGAGTACGAGCCGTCGATGCTGCACGGCAAGACGCTGGTCGCCGATGGGCAGATCGCGGTGGTCGGCTCGGCCAACGTCGACCTGCGCAGCTACCGGCTCAACTTCGAGGTCGGGGCGCTGGTGAACGACGCGAAGTTTGCGTCGGTGCTGGAGCGGCGGTTCGTCGGCGACGTCGCGCGCGCCGTCGAGGTCACGCTCGAGATGCTGGCGCGCCAGGGTCGCTGGCGCCGCACACGCTGCACCATCGCGCGACTGCTGTCGCCGCTCTTGTGACGGTCGACAGCGCCGTCCGATAAGGTCAGCCCATGGTCTTCGCCGCCGCCTTCGCGCTCTACTTCTTCACGCTCTGCCCGGCGGTCTGGGTCGGCGACTCCGGGGAGCTCATCGCCGCCGCGCACGTGCTCGGGATCCCGCACCCGACCGGCTATCCGCTCTGGATCCTGCTGAACAAGGGCTTCGAGCTGCTCTGTCCGTTCGGCAGCGTCGCCTGGCGGATGAACTTGTTCAGCGCGCTCTGCGCGGCGAGCGCGGCGCAAGTGCTTGCGAGTGCGCTGCGACGGCTCGGCTGCGGGCGTTGGCCGGCGGCGGGCGGTGCGCTCGCGTTCGCGTGCCTCGCGCCGATCTGGGGCGAGGCGACCGTCGCGCGCACCTACCCGCTGGCGGCGTTCTGCTGTGCGGTGATGTGGTGGTGCGTCGCACGCCTGATCGCGGACGGCGCGCCGAAGTGGCTGCTGGCGCATCAGTTGGTGCTCGGGATCGGACTCGCGAATCACGCGATGGTGGTCGCGCAAGTGCCGGTGGTGCTGCTGGTGCTGCTGACGCGCCGGCGCGAACTGCTGCGGCGACCGAGCGTGCTGGCGGCGGCGCTGCTCGCGATGTTGCCGGGACTCGCGCTCTACGGCTGGATTCCGTGGCGTGCCGCGGCCGACCCGCCGCTCGAGTTTCGCGTCGCCTTGACTGGCGCGGATGGCGTCACGCGGACGGCCGAGCTCGAAGATCCGAGCGCACTGCGGTCCTACCTCAGTCGTGAAGCGCACCACGCGCGGCAATGGGCGCAGGACTCGAGCGATCACCTGACGATCGTGCGTCATCACCTGGGCGAGGTGGTGCGCGAGTGGAATCCGCTTGGGTCGGTCTTGCTGCTGGCGGGGGCGATCGCGTGCTGGCGTGGGCGACGGCGCGTCCTGGTCGGCGCGGTGCTGCTGGCGTGGTCCGCCAACCTGCTGCCGCTCGCGTTGCATGGCGCGTGGTGGGACCTCTTTCTCTACTCGCGCTACATGACCGGCGGCTGGATGGCGTTGGCGCTGCTGGTCGCGTTCGGGCTCGACGCGCTCTGCGCGTGGCCTCGCTACGCGGCGGCGCTGGCGCGGCCGGCAGCGCGAGCCGGCGTCGCGTTGGCATTGCCGGCGCTGCTGCTGGCCATGAACTGGCGGGCGTGCGATCGACGCGACGCCTGGCTCGCCCACGATTACGGACAGGCGTTGCTGGCCGAACTGCCGGAGGGTGCGCAGTACATCGGCTCCGGCGACGTCGCGCTCTACCCGCTGTTCGAGCTCCATTTCGCCGAGGGCGAGCGTCCGGACCTGTCGATCGTGTCGCGCGCGCAGTTGAAAGGCGAGGCCGACCTCGTGCTCGAGCGCGATGCGCTGCGCAGCGGGACGCCGGCGCCGGCGACGCGGCGCCCGCTGTTCACCGCCGATCTATCGGCGGGCGCGCAGGAGCGGTTCAAGATGGAACGCCGCGGCCTGCTGTGGCGGCTCAAGTCGTCGGGCACTCCGGCCGAACCGCGCGCGCCGTATTCGGCGCCGGTGATCCGTGGGCTTGATCGCGACGAACTCGATCCGTTCGCGCGGTCGGTGATTGGCGCGATCGAGGCCGACCTCGCCGATGCGGCGGCAGTTCGCGGCGATCGCGCGCAGGCACGCACGCGACTCGAGAAGGTCGTGGCGCTGCGCTGCCGACGCCCGTGGGGCGCACTGATCGGGATCGAGACGCTGCTGCGTTTGGCGAACCAGGAACAGAGCTCTGCGAAGAGCGCGGAGGAGCATCAGGCGGCGGCGGCACCGTTCTTCAACCAGGCGCGCGAGGATCTTCTGCTTGCCGAGCAGTTGGCGCGGGGCGCGCTCGAACACGGCGATTCGCGCGAACTGTCGCCGCGACTGCAGGCCCGCCAGATCGCGGGTTGGCTGGGCTATCTCGACGCGCAGGAGTTCCGGACCAGCGAGCCGCCGCGCGGCCTCGAGGGGTTCCGGCGTGCGGCGGAGTTCCTCGACCTCGCGGAGATCGCTGCCGCCTACGTGAGCGCGCTGTTGAAGGTCGGCCAGCGCGACGAGGCGATCACCGCTTGCTCGCGCTACTGCATCCGGTTCCCGGCATCCGAGGCGCTGCAGCGACTGACCCGTGAGATCGGCGTCACGCCGAGCAAGCCCGCCGGGGAGTGAACGGCTTTCCGCGCATCTCGACCGCATTAGGTCGGTGCTGACCGCTCGGGAGCCAACTGCGACGGCGGCAAGCGGGCGGGCGTCGGAGCCTGCGCGCGACGCATCTCACGTTCGAAGGAGGCGCGGATCTCCGGTTTCGGCGGCGGCTGCGGCCACAGTGGAAGCCGCGCACCCAGCCGATGGGAGCGTACGCGTTCGCGGAAGTACGACTCGTGCGCCCATTCGACCTCGGCCATGGTGAGCAGGCAGTCGACCCACGGCTCGTGACCCGCGATCAACGCGTCGCGCGCAGCCGACTCGTACTCGCGGACGTTGCGGCTCTCCAACCGCCCGGCGCCGTACATCGGCAGCAGCCAGCCGGAGACGTGGCAGAGCAGTCCGAGGACACGCCCGGTCACCCACGCGCGCGCTTCCGCCAGCCGTGACGGCCGTTCGCCGAGCGCCGCGAGCATCTGCGCGACGAGCGTCCGACGGTGCCACTCCTCCTCCTCGATCTGCCGGATTCGCGCGACCTCGTCGGCGGCCGCGACCGACTTCCAGTGCCCGCGGTAGGCGAAACCGGCCGCCAACTCGCCGGAGCACGCGAGCTTGAGAAGCGTCTTCAGTCGCGCGAGGGCTGCGGCTCAATCCCGGTCGGCGACGATCATCGCGCTGCCCGCTCGGCCGGAAGCACGATCACGACCTCGGACACGAGGCCCTGCTCGAATCGCACGAGGATGCCGGCGAGTTGGTCGTCGCCGTTGTAGGACCACGCCGCGGACAAGTACTCGCTCGGCGATCCCCACCCGCGGAGCACTTCTTCCCACGACATCCCGCGCGGAGGGCAGTTGGATCCCGTTCGCTGATCGCGGAGTGCTTCCTCGGCCGCGCGCACCTCGACGACGACCTCATCCCGGAACACGAAACGCAGCGTCGTGCCGTCCGCGAGCGTCCAGTATTCGCTCGCACGATCGACCGCGATCGAATCGCCGAGCGCTGCACGAACCTGGTCACGACTCTGCCCGACATAGGCCGCGGGGTCCGGGCTCGTCGGCTCCGGATCCGGATCCGCGTGAACTTCAACTGCGGCTGTCGGGAGCAAAACAGGCTTCGACGGAGCGGCTTCGAGCAGCGTTTCGAGTGACTCGCGCCCGAGACGCATGAACCAGCGATCCGCCCGCCCGATCGCCGCCACCGCGACCAGCGCGACACCGTCACGCTCGGGCCGGATCGGGCGATCACCATCGGGCCGCATGGCTTCCGCGGCGGGCGGCCGGTCGAGCCCCACGCACCCGCGGGCAAGGTGCGCGCGGTGGTCTGCGGCGACTCCTTCGCGTTCGGCACTGGCGTCGCCGACGACGAGACGTGGGAGATCGAGCTGGAACGGCTCGATCCGCGCCTCGAGACCGTGAACTTCGGGGTCGGCGGCTACGGCTTGGACCAGGCCTGGTTGCGCTACCGGCGCGATGGCGCGCGTGTCGAGCATCGCCTCGTCATCGTGGCGTTCATCACCGAGGACCTGGTCCGGATGGTGACCCCGATGCCGTGGGGCGCCGATCGGCCCTGGCTCGGCATCACCGGCGACGAACTCGAGGTCCGCAACGTTCCCGTGATCAAGTCCCCGCATGTGCTGCGATCGGTGCGCCAGGCCGGGTTCTTCGCGCGCGAGCTCTATCTCGGCAAGGTCATCTGCCGCCTCGCTGAAGACGACGCCGCAAGCCGCGCCGCCGACGACCGCGAAGCGAGCATGAGTCAGCTCACGCTGCGGCTCATCACTGAGTTCGACGCCCTCGCACAGCAGCGCGGTGCGCACGTCGTGTTCGTCCACTTGCCGATCGAGTCGGAGCGAGGGGGCGGCTCCATCGACGCGCTGCGCAGCGAGTTCGCCGCGAAGGCCGCGGCAGTGGGCGCCGACTGGATCGACCTGCTCGCCGAGTTCCGTGCCCTGTCCGATGCCGACCACGCGCGGCTCTTCCTGCACCGCCCGGCGGCTGCCGCGGGCCATTACGACGTCGCGGGCACCGCCTTCATCGGCGCGCTGCTGCACCAAAAGCTGCACGCGCTCGCTGCGGTCAAAGAGCGACTCGACACAGTGGGGGGTTAAGAGGAACCGCGGCGGCGACCCGTCGCGCGTTCAGCTTTTCTTTGGCGGGTTGCACTTCTCGCAGACCTTGCCGGCTTTCTTGGCCTCGACGCAGCATGGATGCTCGCACTCCTTGCCGGCGGCCTGCGCCTTCTCGCAGCAGGTCCCCGCGCGCGCCGGGTTGCACTTGAAGCAGGTCGTGCCGGCAGCGGCGGCCGCCACGCAGCAAGGGTGCTCGCACGACTTGCTCGCGGCCTCTGCCTTTTCGCAGCAGGTCTGCGCGCGGTCGGGGTGGCACTTGAAGCAGAGGTGGCCGGCAGCCGTCGCGGCGACGCAGCACGGGTGGTCGCACGGCTTGCCAGCGGCTTTCGCCTGGTCGCAGCAGCTCTGCGGCGGCGGCGGCTTGGCGCCGAGCTGGACGTTGACCTGGGGGAGCGCCTTCTGCAGCGCCGCGACACCTTCGTCGGTCACGGCGGTCTGCCAGAGATAGAGGCGCTTCAACTGCTTCAGGCCAGCGAGTGAGGCGAGGCCGGCGTCGCCCACCTTGGTGCCATAGAGGTTCAGCGATTCGAGGGCGGCGAGTCCGGTGAGCGCCTTCATGCCGGCATCGGTCACGCCGGTCTGGCGCAGCACGAGGCGACGCAGCGCCGCGAGCTTGCCGACCGTGGTGAGCGCCGCGTCGGTGATCTGCGTGCCGCCGAGGTCGAGTTCGACGATCTTCATCGCCTGCGCCGTCGGTGGGGTGGTCGGCACGCCCTCGAGCGCCGTGAGCAGCGCCACTTCGGCGTCGCCCGATTTCGCGGCCTGGATCGCGAAGTTGACCGTCAGCTCGTTCGAGTCCTGCGCGACCGGGAGCACCTGCACGCCGGCCTGCGCAAGCTTTTCACGGACGACGACGACGTCATCACCGTGTCCCGCGGTGCCGATCGCGCCAGCGGACGAACCAAGCAGTGCGACGGCAACCAGGGACGACGCAAACCAATCACGAATCATCGGAGCACTCCTGTTCATTGACCCGCGCGGGTGATTCCCGTCGCGATGGCCGTTTACCGCAATCACCGCTTGCCGCGATCGTCGCTGCTGAACTCTACGTCGCCACCCGCTTTCCACCGGGTGGTGCGTCGCCGCCGGTCGGCGGCTCGCGCGGTTCCGGCGGCACCAGCACGACGGGCGGTCGCCGCAGGGCGACGATCGTCAGCACCAGACCTCCGATCACCATGCCGAGGCTCAGGATCTGCCCGCGCGTCATGCCCAGCCATCCGTATCCGAGCTGTCGATCCGGTTCGCGGAACTGCTCGCAGATGATGCGCGCGACTGAATAGACCAACAGGAAGAGCCCCGACAGCGCGCCCGGCCGCGGCAGCAGTTTCTTGTGCAGCGCGAACAGCAGCAGGAAGAGCAGCAGCCCCTCGCCGAGCGCCTCATAGAGCTGCGAGGGATGGCGCGGAGCGAGGCCGCGCTGGAACAGCGTGATCAGTTCGGGATGGGCGACCTGGAAGTCGACCGGCACCGGCGTCGTCGCCTTCGGGAAGACCACCGCCCACGAAACCGTGCCGACGCGGCCCCAGAGCTCGCCGTTGATGAAGTTCGCCACGCGGCCGAGGAAGAGACCGATCGGCGCGGTGAGGCAGCAGAGGTCGAGCAGGTGCAGCAACGGGACCTTGCGACGCTTCGCGAACCACCACATCGCGGCCAGCACGCCCAGGATTCCGCCGTGGCTCGCCATCCCGCCTTCCCAGATCTGGAAGATCTTCCACGGTGCGGAGAGCCACTCGTAGCGACCCGTCTCCGCGTCGACGGCGTAGAAGAGCACGTACCCGAGCCGACCACCGAGCATCACGCCGAGCAGCGCGTACGGGATGATGAGGTCGGCGACGCCGTTCTCGTCGAGCGCGATCGTCCGCTCGCGCGCCTTCTTGCGCAGGAACCACCACGCGAACACCAGCCCGAGCAGGTAGGCGAGTGAGTAGTAGCGGATCGGGATCCCGTCCTGGATCGCGCCAATCTTCCAGAACGGGATGCGCACGAGGTCAGGCTCGAGGTCGTGCTCCCACCATTGCGTCGCGGCCTGCGCAGTCGCAGCGGTCGTCTCTTGCAGGAACGCGAGCAGGCTCATGGCGAATCCTTCGGGCGGGGAGGAACCCAATCGGCGGGCGGTTTTGCGCGGGTCGAACCGTGGCGCACGAAAACGGCATGGAAGGCGCGCGAGACTTCAGCCCACTCGAACGCGAGCTGAGTGCCGGCACCGCCGACGAGCTGCGGCATGCGAGTGGGCGTGCCGATTTGATCCTTCGAGCAGCGGCCGAAGAGTTCGGGAAAACCGCGCGCGGAGTAGAGGTGGGCGAATGCGAGATAGCCGTGCTGCGGGCTCTCCGGCGAGACGTACGTGTCACTCAGAATCTGGAGCGTCGCGTTGCCGCCTGCGCCGCCCACGATGACGTCGGGCTCGCGGGAGAAGGCGTAGGCGAAGTCGTACTTGTTGTGGCCCGGCTTGTTGAGCCCTGGCTTCGCCAGTTGACGCGCGATGACCGGATCGCACTTCCCGAGCAGGTCGAGCCCCGGCCGTTCGGAGAAATAGGCAGCGGAGCCAGCCCAGAAATGGGCGATCCGCGCGTTGGGCAGCGTGTTCTCGCGCAGCAGCAGGCCGATCATCGTGCTCGCGCGCTCCGCTTTCGAGCGGCGCTCCTGCGCCGGATCGCGGGTGCCTGGCATGAAGCCTCCGCCGCTGGTGCCGAGCGCGAGGAGCAGCGTCGCGGCGACGGCTGCGACCGGCGCGGAGTCGGCAGACGCCGTCCGAGCGTTTGCGGTTGCGTGTGCGGTCGCGCCAGCGAATCCGAGCGCGAGGACGAACGGCAGCGCCGGCAGCAGGAACCGCTCGAAGGGGAGTTCGTCGCCACCCGCGTGGATCACGTAGCCGGCGTGCAGCAGCACCGCGAACATCAGGGCAAGTGCACCGCGCGAACGAAGGAGCAGCGTCCCGATCAGCGCCGCTGCGGCAAAGCCGAAGTGATGGGCGAGGCCATTGCCCACGTACGCCACTCCAGCGGCGTCGCGGCCGTCCCATCCCGTCATCTTGAGCCAGTAGGTGTTCGGCAGCGCGCTGCCGAAGTAGGCCAAGCGAAAGAGGGTCGCGGCGATCGGCAGCGCCGCCGCCGCGGCCGCGAATTGGAGTGGCGCCCGCCACGGTGCCGTCGGATCGCGCAGCCGCCACGCGATCAAGCCGAGCAGCGGCGCCAGCAGGGCGATCGCGTCCGGGCGCGTGCACCAGGCGAGGCCGGAGAGCACGCCGGCGCAGAGTGCCGTGCGCGGCGCGATCGAAGACGCGAGCGCGACCTGCGCGACCACGACCAACAGCAGCGTCAGCAGGACCGACTCGCCGCCCGCTGCCGCCCAGTGCAGCGTCGCCTGATGCGTCGCCAGCGCGATCGCTGCCAGCCCGGCGCCGAGCCGCGAACCGCCGAGCTGCCGCACCAGCCGCGCCGTCGCCAAAACTAGTGCGACCAGCAGCGCTCCGTTCAGCGCGATCGCGCCTGCAGCAGCGCGCGTGCTCCCGAGCAGCGCATGCACCGGCGCCAGCAGCAGCGCCCACAGCAGGTTGGTGATGCCCTCGACCCGCTCGCCTGGATTCCAGACCAGGCCATCACCGCGCGCCAGGTTCTGCGCGTAACGAAGCGTGATCATCATGTCGTCGTCGAGCGACCAGACTGCGCCGATGCCTGGCAGCTCATGGCGCTTGCCGGTCCAGGCCAGGTACACGACGCTCAGCAGCGCGAGCAGCGTTGCGAGCACGGTGCCAATCGTGCCGGCCGCGCGACTGCCCTTGATCCGGTCGAGGATCAGGAGCAGCAGTGCCGCGCCGCCGGCGAGGGCGAACCACGGCAACGGCGAGGACCCGCCGGCCGCAGGCAGCCCATTCGCAAGGCAGGACGCGAGCACCGCCGCAGCGACCACGAACGGAGTCGCGCGCAGGACGGTCGCGGGAAGCCTCGGCGCGAACAGCGCCAGCGCGGCGACCAAGGCACCAGAGCCTGCGAGCACGATCCAGTCGGCCGCGTCTCGCGCCACCGCGCGGGCTGCAGCCGCGAGCCCGATCGCGACGACGATGGAACATGCTCGACTCGACGCGACCCGCATCCGGCGCAGTGTATCCTCCGCCCATGATCCGATCTGAAGCGCAGCGGCGCGCGTCGACGCGTCTCACCCGTCCTGGCTCGTCGCTCGTCGCTCTTGCCCTCATCGCGGGACTCGCAGCCTGCGGCGAATCGCAACTCGCGGATGTGAAGCCGCGCGATCGCAAGGTGTTGCTGATCGGCATCGACGGCCTCGACTTCAGGCTGGTCAACGAGCTGTTCAAGAAT
>SIAN01000053.1 GCA_009691715.1 Planctomycetota bacterium | reverse complement strand
AGCAGTTCCTTCAGCCGGCGGTCGATCGCGAACGGGCCGGCGAGACGACCGCGCAGGCGGCGCCAGACCCGGCGAAAGCGCTCGCGCAACGGCGCACCCGGCTCCGTGGCGAGCTTGTCGAACGGACGCAGCAGGTTGTAGTGGACCATCTCCTTGAGGCAGCTGATCCGCTCGCCTTGGATGAGGTCGGTCAGCAGCGTGGTGCCGCAGCGTCCGGTGCCAACCACGAACACGGCGGGCCCGTCGTGACGGAACGAGAAGTTCACGGTACGGCTCCGGAGGAACCTGGCGCGGCTGCGATCGCGCGCTCGAGCGGCGCAGCGTAGCGATGGACGAAGGTGTCCTCGACCACCGAGCAGTGGCGGTCGTACCAGCCGAACATCTCGTCCTCGTCAGCGAAGCGCTTGAACTGCCGCTTGAGGAAGCGGCCGCCGTCCGCGCGCCCGCGTGCCGCCTTCTCCATGAACTCCTCGCGCGACTTCGTGAAGTAGTGGTTCAGCTGGATCGACTCGGTGGTGTTCGCGTTGAACGCGTCCGGGACGATCCGCCCGCGCTCGTCGACACAACGGAAGCCCGGCCGGAAATCGAACGCATGAGGATTCCTGGCGGCAACGGCGTACCGAGGCTGCACCACGCTTTTCACATGGGTGTTGTTCTCGAACCCGGCGTTCGATCGACGCACGAAGTTGCGCGTGACCAGCCCGCGCGGTCGCGCCACGTGCCCCGAGCTGCCGAACGTGAGCCAGCTGACCGCGAAGCCGGCCTCCGCTTCGCGCGACCGCAAGAGCTCGCGGATGTCGGCGCTGCTGCGGGGGACCAGGAACTCGTCGACATCGATGAAGGCGATCCACTGGCTGCCAGCGCCGTGGCGCGCCAGGCAGTCGTCGTAGCAGCGCATCTGCTGGCGCGTCGTTCCGATCGAGCGCTCAACCGTGACCGTGCCGCGCTCGACATGGTCGCGCAGCAGCTCGCGCAACGGCGCGTCACCTGGATCGCCGTCGTCGTAGACGATGAACGACTCGACACCGACCTGCAGGTGGTACTCCACCCATTCGCGCAGGTACAGATGCTCCTTCTTCGCGATGCAGCAGGCGGAGAGATAGTGCATGGAACGGGGCGCGCCTCGGCTCTCGACGGGAACGGTCGCGGCAGTCTACGAGCCGTCGGGCTCGCTGGATCTGCATCGCGTTCAGCCAGCGAGGACGCGATCGAGCGCCGCCTCGTCGCGCAGCGGCCGGAACTCGGGCGTGCGCGCGTCGAGCAGGCGAAACGGGATGCCGCGCGCGCGGAGGAACGCGAGCCAGAGGCGGTAAAGCTTGGGCAGGTCGACGGTGGCGGTCATCGCGGCGCGGCGCGCTGCGGCGACATCGCCGTCGCCATCGGCGGGTTCGACCGCACGCCGCGCGGCGATGCGCTCGACCAGCAGCCGCTGCGGCGCAACCAGCACGGTCGCCTCGACATCGGGAGTTGCGGCGAGCAGCTCCTGCAGGCGGCGATCGACGGCAAACGGCCCCGCGACGCGCCCGCGCAGCCGCCGCCACGTCCGGCGGAAGCGCTCGGCGAGCGGCACGCCCGCCACGGCGGCGAACTTGTCGAACGGACGCAGCAGGTTGTAGTGAATCAGGAAAGTGCCGCCGCCCGCGATCGCCGCGCGAGCGCCCCTGTCAAGCAGCAGCACGGTCGCGCCCGGCTCGACGTGACGCGCGAGGTAGAGCGACTTGCCGGCGCAGGTCGGACCGCACACGAAGTGGAGGCGCGGGCGCGGAGGCGACGCCGATGCCGCGTGCGGCGCGGAGTCGCGCGCCGAGATACGCGCCGGCGTCACTGCCTGCGGCACCGCCCACGGCTCGCGCACCGATTCGAGGTAGTCCCACAACTCGCGGCAGTCGGGCGGGAGGGTCGCGTCGGCCTCGCGCCCGTGATCGAGCTCGGCGCTTACGAACGCGCGCAGTCGGTCGAGATCGGGCTGCAGATCGAGGCCAAGCGCGATGGCGACGCGGGCGACGGTCGCGCAGTAGCGCGCCGGGTCGGTGAGGTCGAACGCCACGATCGGGAACGGCGACGCGCGGTGCGCAGCGACGATCGGCTCGTTGTAGCGGCGCCAGAGCGCGTAGGCCTGCGCGGCCGGCAGCTGATTCCGATGCGCGAGCGACGCCGCGACCGCGCCGGGATGGCGATAGGTGCCGACCAGCTGCGGTGAGCCGATCGCCGCGCGCCACGCATCCAGCACCAGCGGCACGCGCGGCTCTTTCAGCCCGGCCGGCGAGCGCGCCGCCAGTTCGCGCACGATCGCCGCCATCGCGGCCCGCTGCGCCGGCGTGACCGTGATCGTCGCCGGCGGCGCGAACCACGAACCGCCGCCCTCTTCCAGGATGCGGTCGTTCAGCAGACGCGCCGGATCGTGCTCGCGATTGCCCTTGGCGTTCCACTTGTCGGAACGGCCGACCTCGCCGAGCCAGAGGCCGCACGCTTCGAGCGCGCCGGCGAGGCAGCTGGTGCCGCTGCGATGCATGCCGAGGATCAGGACGAACGGGTCGCCTTGCATGGGGCGCGAGACTGTAGCAGCTCGTGCCGGGCGATGGAGAGGAAGTGGGCGAGGAACGCGAGCGTGCCGACGAGTTGGAGCGCGAGCGCGACGCGCAGCAACGTCGGTTCGCGCGCAACGATCGCGGTCGCCACGCCGAGCACGCCGCCGGTTTGTGCGCTCGCGCTGATGCGGCGGAAGAGCGCGTTCGGCAGCGACGCGACGGCCGGCACCGGCCGGATCGCGCGCTCCGCCGCGAACCGCTCCTGCCAGACCCTCACCAAGAAGAGCTTCCACGACGTGCCGAGCACGGTGAGCACGACCCACCCGAACAACGCCAAGTAGCCGTAGGCGAATTCGACGGTGAGGCGTGTCTCTTCGTCCAGCGCCGGGACGCCGAACGCCAGCCCCACGCCGCTCGCCGCTCGCCGCCAGCAGCAGGAGCAAGCCGTGCGCGCCGATCTCGATGCGCCCCGGCCGATTGGCGCCGAAGCTAGAAAGCGCGGCGAGGCTGCGCGAGGCGATCGACATCGCGATCGGCACGCTGCACCACGCAGCGATCCGCTCGGCGCCGCACATCAACGCCACCACCAGCGCGACCAGCCCGCCCTGCAGCAGGACGAAGCGCGCGGCCTCGACGCGGCCGCTCGCGCGAGTGCCCGGCAGCAGACGCAGCTGATGGCCGAAGATCGACCCGCTGATCCAGCCGAGCAGCGCGAGGTGGAAGTGGGCCGACAGGCGATCGAGCACCGGCGCGCCGAGCAGCGACCCGCCCACCCCATGCACGCGCGCCATCGCGAACAGGCAGCCGAGCACGGCGGCGGCGATGAAGTGGACGACGGAGGCGGCGACTCAACGCGAGCCCCAGTCGACGGGATCGCGACGCAGCGCCCGCGCGAAGAGGCCGCGATGGTTGCGAGCGAGCCACACGGCGGTCGCTGCCACCAGCAGCGCCGACCAGAGCAGCCCAAGCCAGCGGTCCCGCGCGAAGTGGATCACCATCCCCGACGCGCCGAGCAGCCACAGTCCGCATTGCCAGATTGCGGCACGGCGCGATGGCGGCGCGTAGCCGAACGAATGCGGCGCAAGCCGCTGCATCACGCCCTGCACGATCGAACTGGCGAACCCGAGCGTGACCAAGTGGGTCAACGCCAGCATCTCCGGCGAATAGAAGAACCACAGCAGCAGCCGCGGCTTCAGGTTGAGCCAGATCGTGGCCGTGAGCAGCGACACCATCGCCGCCATCACGAACGGCTCTTCCGCACCGACCTTGCCGGTGGCCATCGGTGCCGGCAGCGGCGGTGGGCTCGGCGGCACGATCGGTGGCGGCGCCGGCGTTGCGGCGAGCGCGCAGGATTGGGATAACGCGCCGCCATGTTGAACCTCACCACCCTTCCTCTGCTCGCTGGCCGCGGCATCGGCGGCATCGTCAGCTGGTTCATCCGCGTCGTCATCTACGACATCTGCGTGACGACCATCCAGGAGGTGTTCGGCGTCGGTCGTTTCACCGCGTTGATGATCTTCCTCGGCATCCTGTTCGGGATCAGCTTCGTCAGCTACATGCTCCGCCGGCGGATGAGCCGGCCAGTCGACTCTGACCTCTGATCGCAGGGTCGACGACGACCGCATGAAGCATCAAGTGCTGCACGCGCCCGCGTTCTCGGCGCTGCGGCTCGACTTCGAGCCCGGCGAGACGATCCACGCGCAGCCCGGCTCGATGCAGGCGATGACGACCGGCTTCGACGTCGAAGTGCAGATGGGCCTGCAGATGGGCGGGCGGCGCGGCATCGGCGGCGGCATCCGCAGCCTGTTCGGCGGCGAAAGCCTGTTCACGGTGGCCTACCAGGCGAAACGCGAGGCGCAGCACCTCGTCCTCGCGCCGGAACAGCTCGGCGAGATCCAGGCGGTCGCGATCACGCCCGAGTCGGGCCTCGTGCTCGCGCGCGGCGCGTTCCTCGCCGCCACGCCAGACCTGACCTTCGAGCTCCAGTACGGCGGCGTGCACGGGATGCTCGCGACGCGCGGGCTCTTCTTCCTGCGCACGCGCGGCAACGGGATGTTGTTCCTGAGCAGCTACGGCGGCCTGATCGAACACACACTCGCTACCGATGAACGCTTCGTCGTCGACAATCGCAACATCGTCTATTTCACTCAGGGCATGGCGTTCGAGTCGGTGGTGCTGACCAAGTCGCTGAAGGCGTCGCTCTTCTCCGGCGAAGGCTTCACCGTCCGCTTCACCGGCCCCGGCAAGCTGCTCTACCAGACGCGTGCGCGACCGTCGGTCGGCTGGATCCGCGGCCTGCTGCAGCTGACCTGACGTGCGCGATCCGCAGGACACCGCTGGCGATCAGCCGCTGCGCACGCCGCGACGGCTCGCGACACCGACCCGTGAGTCGCTGCTGGCACGATTCGAACGCCACGAACAGATGGCCAAGACCTGGATCGGGCTCGAACTCGCGGCGATCTTCGGCGGCCTCGCCTGGTGGTTCGCGCGGTCGCAATCGCAGTCGGAAACGCTCCCGGCGTGGCAAGCGGCGGCGTTGTTCGGCGCTGGATTCCTCGGCCTCTTCTACCTGCTGGTCGAAGGCCTGATCGCCGACCGCAAGCCGCTCGAAGAGGTGCGCGCCGACCTGCGCTTCGGGGTGCACACGCGCGACTCCCTGCGCGAGCTGGTCGACCGCGTGCAGAAGCGCCTCGATCTCGCCGGCCGGCCGGTGCGGGTCTGGATGGGACGCGGCAAGGACATCAACGCGTTTGCCCAGCGCATGGAGCTGCTGCCGGGCATCGGCGGGTGGAACGGCGTGCAGCTCAATCGTGCCATGGTCCATCTGCTCGACGAGCCGGAGCTCGAATGCGTGGTCGGCCACGAACTGGGCCACGTGTTCCCCTATGCGCCGATCATGAGCCGCTGCCTGCTCGTCCACGCGCTGCTGGCGGGAACGGCGAGCCTCGTCCTCGCGCAGTTGCTCCACGGCTTCGGGGTCCAGGTCGGCGCACCGCTGCTCGCGCTGTGGCTGGTGCGCTGGATCGCGTTCTCGACCTACACGAACCAGGTGCGTTGCGTCGAGTTCCTCTGCGACGACTTCGGCGCGCGAGCCGGCGGATTGCTGGCGGCCGCTCGCGGCGAGCTCAAGACTGGGATCGAGGCTGAGGCGCGCTCCGCGCTGCTGCTGCGCGTGCTCGAAGCCAAGCGAGATGACAAGACGCTGCCGATCGCCGACCTCATCGCGGACTACGAATCGGCACTGCCGTTCGGGAGCGTCGACTCCGAGCAGGCGCGCGCCGAACTGGAGCGCAATCTCCGCCGGCGGCTCGAGCAGCGCCAAGGCAGCTCGGTCGTCGGTTTCCTCGACTACGTATGGCGCAGCGACGAGGGCGACGACGGTGCGCTCGATGATTCGATCGCTCGCATGCATGCCGTAGCGCGATTGCGCCAGATCCCGGTGCCGGTGCGCCAACTCCTGGCGCAGCGCGGCGGTTTCGCGAAGGCGGATGTCGCGGCGCTGGTCGAGGCGCTCGAATCGCTGCCCGACCGGGTGCTCTTCCGCCTGCCCGAAGAGATCGACGACTCGGGATCGACCCACCCCAACGCCTCGCGCCGCATCCTCTATCTCTGGCGTCACCGCGAATCGCTGCCGGAGTGCCGCGCGTGACCGTCGCCATCGTCGCCGCGCTCTGCCTGCTCGCCGCCGTCAATGGCGCGAACGACAACTTCAAAGGCGTCGCGACGCTGTTCGGGTCGGCGCGGAGCAGCTATCGGATGGCGCTCGCATGGGCGACCGCAACCACGCTTGCCGGCGCGCTGGCGGCGACCACGTTCGGCGCCGGACTGGCGGCGAAGTTCAGCGGTCGCGGGCTGGTGCCCGACGCGCTGGCCGCGACACCCGAGTTCGCGCTGGCGATCGCGGGCAGCGCCGCGCTGACGGTGCTGCTCGCAACGCGCTTCGGCTTCCCGGTGTCGACGACGCACGCGCTGATGGGCGCGCTGCTCGGCGCCGGCCTCGCGCACGCGCCGGAGTCGGTCGGCTTCGCGGCGCTGGGCAAGGGCTTCGTGCTGCCGCTGCTGTTGAGCCCGGTCGTGGCGCTGTCGTTGACGTGGGGTTCCTACGCGATCGCCCGCCGCGTGCGCGCGGGCGGCGGCATCGAGGCGCAGAGCTGTATCTGCGTCGAGCCGGACGCGCCACCGCTGCTGACCGCGCCGGCGCAGGGCGCGGTCGCTCGCACCGTCGCGCTGCCGACCGCCGCGCTCCCGGCCGTCGTCGTCTCAACGGCGGGTTGCGCCACCTCCGGATCGCGCGGCGTGACTGCGCGCCAGGCGCTCGACGTCGCCCATTTCCTGAGCGCCGGCGCGGTCGGTTTTGCGCGCGGGCTGAACGACGCCCCGAAGATCGCCGCGCTGGCCACCACCGTTCCGTTCCTGCCGCAGCCGTCCGCCGTGGTCGGCGTCGCCGTCGCGATGGCGCTCGGCGGCGTGCTCGGCGCGCGCCGGGTCGCCGAGACGATGAGCCACCGCATCACGCCGATGAACGAGGGCCAGGGCTTCGCCGCCAACCTCGTGACCGCCGCGATCGTGACCACCGCCAGCCACGTTTCGCTGCCGGTCTCGACCACCCACGTCTCGGTCGGCGCGCTCTTCGGCATCGGCGCCAGCAGCGGCAGCGCGCACGGCAAGGCGGTCGCGCAGATCCTGCTGGCCTGGCTCGTGACCGGCCCGACCGCACTCGCGATCGCCTGGCTGCTGGCCCGCGCGATCGGCTGAGCGCACTCGCGCCCTACCCGCTCGCCTTCTCCAGCAAGAGCTGCTGCGCCGGCTTGCCCTTCGCGCGACCGGGATTGGCGCGCGTGTAGCTGCCATCGGGCTGCAACTCGAACGCCTGGACGTTGTCCTCGAGGTAGGCACGCAGGCCGTCGCGGAGCACGCGCTGCTTCAAGGTCTTGTCGAGGACCGGGAAGCAGCTCTCGACGCGCTTCTGGAGGTTGCGCTCCATCCAGTCGGCGCTCGACAAGAAGAGCTGCTCCTCGCCGGCGGCGTGGAAGAAGAAGACGCGGCTGTGCTCGAGGAAGCGGCCGACGATCGAGCGGACGCGGATGTTCTGCGACACGTTCGCGATGCCGGGCCGAAGCGAGCACATGCCGCGCACGATCAGGTCGATCGGGACGCCGGCCTGCGACGCCTTGTAGAGCGCCTGCATGATCGACGGGTCGGTGAGCCCGTTCATCTTGGCCTGGATCGCGGCGGGCCGGCCAGCGCGCGCCTCCTCGGTCTCGCGTGCGATCAGCGCCAGCAGCTTCTCCTGCAGCCCGAACGGCGCCAGCACCAGCTGCTTCAGCTTCGCGACCTTGCCCAACCCGGTGAGCTGCTGGAACAGGTGGTGCACGTCCTCGGTCAGCTCGGGATGCGCGGTGAGCAGGTTCCAGTCGGTGTAGGTGCGCGCCGTCTTCGTGTGGTAGTTGCCAGTGCCGAGATGGACGTAGCGACGCAGTTGCGCACCTTCGCGCCGCACCACCAGCAGCGCCTTCGCGTGGGTCTTGAAGCCGACGATGCCGTAGACGACGCGTGCGCCGGCTTCCTGCAAGCGCGTGGCGAGGTCGATGTTGGCCGCCTCGTCGAAGCGCGCGCGCAGCTCGATCACGACCGTCACTTCCTTGCCCGAACGCGCGGCGCGGCTCAGCGCCTCGACCAGCGGCGAATCCTGACCGGTCCGGTAGAGCGTCTGCTTGATCGCCAGTACATCGGGGTCGGCGGCCGCCTGCATCGCGAAATCGACCACCGGCGCGAACGACTCGTACGGCGTGTGCAGCAGCAGGTCGCCCTCGCGGATCGCCTCGAACAGGTCGGCCGCGCGCTGCACCCTCGGCGCCACCGCCGGCGCGAACGGCGCGAACTTGAGCGCCGGCAAGTCGACCTCGTCGCACAACGCGCCGACGCGGTGGAGGTTGACCGGCCCGTTCACGCGGTAGACCGACTCGATGGGCAGGCGGAACTGCTCCAGCAGGAAGTCGATGGTCGACTGCGGGCAGTCGGCCGTCACCTCGAGCCGCACCGCGATGCCGAAGTTGCGCCGCGTCAGCTCGCCCTTCAAAGCCGCCATCAAGTCGTCGACTTCCTCTTCGTCGACCCAGAGGTCGGAGTCGCGCGTCACGCGGAACTCGTGGCAGCTCTTCACCTTCATGCCGGGGAAGAGCAACGCGACGTGCTCCTGGATCAGGGTTGAGAGCAGCACAAAGTCCCATGGCTTCTCGGCGACGCCGGTCGGCATCCGGATCACGCGCGGCAGCGAGCGCGGCGCCTGGACGACCGCGAGACGCGCGCTGCGACCGAAGGCGTCCTTGCCCTCGAGCGCCAGGATCAGGTTCAGCGACTTGTTGAGCACGCGCGGGAACGGGTGGGCCGGATCGAGCCCGACCGGCGTCAGCACCGGCAGCACTTCCTTCTGGAAGTAGCCATGCGCCCAATCGCGCTGCACCTTGCTCCAGGTCAACGGCTTCAACAGCCGGATGCCTTCCTTCTCGAGTTCCGGCAGCAGCACCTCGTTCAAAGCGCGGTACTGCTCGGCGACCAAGTACTGCGCGACCGACCCGATCCGCCGCAAGAGATCGCTCGGCGCGATCTGCGCGGCGCCGAGCTTGGCCACGCCTTGCATCAGTTGCTCGCGGACGCCCGCCTCGCGGATCTCGAAGAACTCGTCCAAGTTGTTGCACGAAATGGTGAGGAAGCGCAGCCGATCCAGCAGCGGCATCGCCGGGTCGAGCGCCTGCGCCAGCACGCGGCGCTGGAACTCGAGCAGCGACAGCTCGCGGTTCACGTACCAGCGCGGGCCCGCGAGATCGATCTTCGCAGGCAGCGGCCGCGGTGTGGCGGCGTCGGTCACGGGGTCGTCTCCCAAGCGGCAAGCAACGGCACTCAGCAGCATCTTCGGCCACCGAGGGGGCGGGATGCTACTTCGGGCACATGAAGGCCGCCGCAAGCGCCCCGGGCAACCCGACGGAAGCCGCAGCAGCTCGGCGAGTGATTCGTGAACTCTGCCTACGGTCACTCCCGTCGCGCCCGCCGATAGAGTCCGAAACCATGTCGTTCTTGCGGACGCTGCTCCTCACCCTGTTGCTGCCGGCGCTCTTGCTGCCGGAAGGCGCGAAGGTCTGCCTGCACTTCCTGTTGTGCGCGCACGAGGCGACGTCGGGCTGTTGCAAGGTCGCGACGGCCGGTCCAGCTGGCACCGAAGCCGGCGCCGCCGCGATCGCGAGCGAGGACGCGCGCCGATCGTGCTGCTCGAACTGCGAGTCGCGCACACGGCAGCCCGACCCCGAGCGACCGCGCCTCGCTGCCGAGCGGGTCGACTGCTGCGTGAAGGTGCCGGCGACGCCGATCGCTGCGGCGACGCTGCGAGTCGAATCGAGCGGCGCGAGCAGTGCCATCGCCACAGCGAGCACGACGCCTGCCGCTGACGCCGACGGCGACGACGCGCCGCTCTTCGCGATCCACGAAACGCCCTGGCACGCCGATCCTGCGCAAGGACCCTTCGGGCGGTGCCACCTCCACGACCCGCCGCCGCGTCCCCCGCCCTCGCTCCGGTTCGCCGTCCCGCTCCACTTGTGAGCCGCGCCACGTCGCACCGGCCGTGACGCCTCGTCGCGTCGCGCCGGCAGGCATCGATCGCGCCGATCGATGCGGTCACGTGGAGCGCGCGATGCGCCGATCTGATTGCCGAAGCAAGCTGATTCCACGCCTGTCGATCGCAGCCTCGCTGCTTGCCGCCAGCTGCGCGGCAGAGGGCGGCGATCCGGGGCTCGATCCGTCGCGCGCGACCCTGAGCGGCGAGGCTGCTGTCCAGCTCGCCGCGGCGCTCGACGCCGAGCTCGCGGCGCGCGCGCACGACGATCCGCTCGACCGCGTGCCAGCGGTGCGCGCGGCGCGGCTGGCTCTGGCGCAAGCGCGGGCCGAGGCGGCGCGCGCCGGCGCGGTGCCGCTCATGGCCGACGTGGAACATGTCGGCCGCGGCGCCACCCACGAGACCGAGCTGATGGTGGCGCTCGACCTCGCGGCACTGGCCGGCGGCGGTCGGCAGGCGGCGCTGCGCGCGCAAGCGCAGGCGGAGCTGCTGCGCGCCGAGGCGGCACTGGCGGCCGCGCGCTTCGCGGCGGGATTCGGACTGCAGCGGGTGCAGACGCGATTCCACGCGATCGAGCAGTTGGCGGAAGAGTTCGGCACGCTGGCGGCCGCGGCGGCGCCGACGTTGCATCGGATGGAACTGCTCGAGGAGCGCGGCTGGCTGGCGGAGCGCGAGGTCGAAGCCGCGCGCGCGATGCGCCACCATCTCGAAGCCGGTCAGGCCGAACTCGCGGCGAAGCGCGCCGAAGCGCTGGCGGCGATCGCCATCGCCTACGGCCGCAGCGACGGCGCCGCGCTCTCCGAGCTGGCGGCGTACGTCGAAGCGATCCAGCCTTCCGAGGCGACGGTCGACGAAGCCGACGCGGCTCGACTCCTGCGCGACCATCCGGAGCTGCAGGTCGCGCGCGCCAAGTGGCTGGTCGCCGAGGCTGCCGTTCGCGCGGCCGCGGCCGAGCAGTGGCCGGCGCTGCTGATCGGACCGAAGGCGATGCTGGCGAGCGACGATTGGATGCTCGGCGGCCTCGCGCGCCTCGAACTGCCGTGGCCGCCGGCGGCTGCCGCGGCGGTCGACGCGACGCGACGCGCCCGCGATGCCGCGCGCGAGACGCTGGCGACCGAGCTCGCCGCGAGCAGGGTTCTGGTCGAAGCCGCGCGCGCCCGCTGCGACATCGCGTGGCAGGCGCGCGACGACCATGTCGTGCCGATCGCGCGGTCGCGCGCGAAGCAGCTCGCGGCGGCTGCGGCGCGTTTCGCGGTCGACTCCGGCGAACTCGCCGATTGGACCATGGCGTTCGAGCAGAGGATCGAGGCGCTGGCGGCCGAGGTCGACGCGCGCGAGGCGGCGACGCTCGCCGCGATCGACCTGGCGGAAGCACTCGGGATCGCGGAAGGAAAAGCACCATGAGCGAGCCGGAACGCGATCTCGACCTCGATGTGCTGGCACGCGCGAAACCGGTCGCACGACCGAAACGGCGGCTCTGGACGCGGCTGCTGCCAGTCGCGCTGCTGCTGGCGTTCGCGGCGATCTTCGCCTCGACGCTGACTGATTTCGGGCGCAGCGCGGTGCGGGTGACGGTGGTGCGACCGCAGTCGGCCGGCGACGCCGGCGGCGCTCCGCTTGCCGAGACGCTGCAGCGTTCGGGCTGGATCGAGCCCGATCCGTTCGCGGTCACGGTGACGGCGCTCGCCGCCGGCGTCGTGCGCGAGGTGCTGGTGCTCGAGGGGGCGCGCGTGAACGCCGGGCAGGAGCTGGTCCGGCTCGACGACGCGTCGGCGCGGCTCGATCTGGCGCGCGCCGAGACGGCGGTCGCAGGTGCGCAGGCCGAAGCGGAGCGCGCCGAGCAGGAGCGCGCGATCGCGGAAGAGGCGTTCACCGCGGCGCTCGACGTGACGGAGAAGCTGGCGAGCGCGCGCGCCGGCGCGACGGCGGCGACGGCGATGCAGGAGCGGCGCGCCGCCGCCGCGGCGCAGGGCGGCGCGGCGCTACGCATCGCGCAGGAGGAGCTCGAAATCGCGCACTACCTGCTGGGGCAGGGCGGCGCTGGGCCGCGGCAAGTCGAGCTGGCGCAGGCGAAAGTCGAAGGCGAGGGCGCCGCGCTGGCGCAGCTCGAAGCGGAGGCGGCGCAGGCGGTCGCCGAAGCGCACGGCGCCGCGGCGGCGCTCGTGCGGGCGGAGCAGGAGTCGCGGCTGCGGCTCGACGATCGCGCCCGACTCGCGGCAGCGCGCGGCACCGCAGCTGCAGCGACGGCGGCGCTGGCGGAAGCCGAGGCGGAGCGCGCGATCGCGGCGCTCACGCTCGAACGGATGACGGTGCGCGCGCCGGTCGACGGCATCGTGCTGCAGCGGCTGGTCGCGCCGGGGAGCGCGGTCGGCAGCGAAGGCCATCCGCCGGTCGCGACGCTGTACGACCCGACGCAGTTGCGCGTGCGCGTCGACGTCGAACAGGCGGAGATCGCGCGCCTCGCGCAAGGGCAGGCGGTGGCGGTGCGCGCGCCGACGCGCGCCGAGCCCTACGCGGGCACGGTCACGCGGATCGTGCGGCAGGCCAACGTGGAGAAGGTGACGCTGCAGGTGCACGTTGCGCTCGCCGCGCCCGACGAGGCGCTGCGGCCGGAGATGCTGGTCGAGGCGCGGTTCGAACTCGGGAGCGCCGCGGCAGTGAGCAGCGGCGCCGCCGCCGTCATCATCCCCGCGCGCCTCTTGATCGAGCGTGACGGCGCGACGAGCGTCTGGGTCGTCGACGGCAGCAACGGCCGCGCAACGCTGCGGGGCGTCGACGGCGTGCAGCGATCCGGTGACCGAGCGCGCATCGGTAGCGGCCTGAACGTCTCTGACAAGCTGATCGACGCAGGTGGCGCCGAGCTGCGCGAAGGCGCACGGCTCGAACTCGTCGAGTCGGGCGACCGCGCCGAGGGAGGTCGCTGAGATGGCCTTCGTCGAATTGTCCGGCGTCACGAAGAGCTTCCACAAGGGCGCAACGACGATCACGCCGCTCGACGACGTGTCGCTCACGATCGAGCAGGGCGAGTTCTTCGTGCTGCTCGGACCGTCGGGCAGCGGCAAGACGACGCTGCTGCATCTGCTGGCCGGCATCGACCCGCCCGACCGCGGCCAGGTCGTGGTCGGCGGCAAGGACATCGCGACGCTGCGAGCTGGTCCGCTCGCTGATTGGCGCGCCGAGCACGTCGGCTACGTCTTCCAGCAGCACCACCTCGTGCCGGTCCTGACCGCGTGGGAAAACGTCGAGCTGCCGTTGTTCCTCTTCCCGCTTTCGACGGCGGAGCGCACCAAGCGGGTCGGGTTCGCGCTGCGGGCCGTAGGCCTCGACGACCGCGCCGACCACTATCCGCGCCAGCTCTCCGGCGGACAGGAGCAGCGCGTCGCCATCGCGCGCGCGATCGTCGCCGACCCGCCGCTGCTGCTGGCCGACGAACCGACCGGCAACCTCGACCACGATTCGGCGCAGTCAGTGCTCGACCTGCTGGCGCGCCTCCACCACGAGCGCGGCAAGACGATCGTGATGGTCACCCACGATCCGAACGCCGCGGCGCGCGGCACGCGCATGGTCCACCTCGACAAGGGGCGGCTGCACGAGGAGGCGCGGCGATGAACCTGCGCGGCAGCTTCCGCCTGATGCGCCGCAATCTCGCGCGCCGGCCTGCGCGCACCGTGCTGACAGTCGCCGGCGTCGCCGCCGCCATCGCGCTGTTCGTGCTGGTCGAGAGCCTCGCAGCCGGGCTCGATCGCGCGGTCTCGGGCAGCGAGTCGGCGCGCACTCTCGTTGTCTATCAGAAGAACCGCTACTGCCCGCAGACCTCGTTTCTGTCGCAATCGGAGGCGGTGCGCATCGCCAAGATCGACGGCGTGGAGAGCGTGCTGCCGGTGAAGGTCTTCCTGTCGAACTGCCGCACCAGCCTCGACACGGTGGCGTTCCACGGCGTGCCCGCCGACCTGCTGTTCGATGCGCGCAGGATCGACCTCATCGCCGGCGATCGCGCGACGTTTCTGCAGCGCGGCGACGCGGCACTGGTCGGCGAGGCGTTCGCGCAGCGGCGCGGCCTCGACGTCGGCGACGCGTTCCGCTTCAACCGGATCGAGGTGCAGGTCGCCGGCATCTTCCGGTCGCCCGAGCCGATCGAGGAGAACTTGATCGTCACCCACCTCGAGTTGCTGCAGCGGTCGGGCGCGGTGAACAAGCTCGGCACCGTGACCGAGTTCGAGGTGAAGATCAGCGACCCTGCACGCGGGCGCGCGATCGCCGCGGAGATCGACGCGCTGCTGGCGACCTCGGCGGCGGCGACCGACACGCGGGCCAAGGCGGCGTTCCTCGAATCGGCCACCGCCGACCTGCGCGAGATCCTGCGTTTCGGGCGGCTGTTCGGCATCTGCTGCGTCGCGGCCGTGCTGGCGCTGGTCGCCAACACCGTCGCGATGGCGGTGCGCGAGCGGATCGGCGAACTGGCGGTGATGCGCACGCTCGGTTGGCGCGACGGCCGGCTCATGCGGCTGCTGCTGGCGGAGTCGTGCGCGCTGGCGCTGCTCGGCGGCGCGCTAGGGACCGCGGCGGCGTGGATCACGATCACCACCACGCGCCTCACGCTCGGCGTCGAGGGTGTGCTGGTCGGCTTCGCGCTGTCGCCGCGGCTGGTCGCGACCGCGGGCGCGGTGGCGCTGCTGGCGGGACTGCTCGCGGCGGCGCTGCCCGCATGGAAGGCGACGCGCGCGCCGATCCCGGCCGCGTTGCGGGGTGCCTGACATGCGCCGTCTGCTGCCCTTCGACTACGCCGTGCTCAACCTCGCGCGCCGCCCCGCGCGCACGCTGCTGACCGCATTTTCCTGCGCACTCGTTGCGGGCCTGCTGGTCGCCAGCACCGCCTTCGTGCGCGGCCTCGAACGCAGCTACGCCGGGACCGCCGAGCCCGACACCGCGATCCTGCTGAACGCCGCCTCGATGAAGGACGTCGTGCGGAGTGCCGTCGCACTGGCGGTCGCCGACCATGTCGCCGCCGATGTCGCGACGGTGAAGAAGATCGACGGCGAGCCGGCGGTGTCGCCGGAGATCCACTTGGCGACCTGGTTGCGCGTGGGTGGCGCCGGAGGCGGCAGCGACTTGGCCGACGAGCCGAAGGCCGGCTTCGTGCGCGGAGTGACGTCGCGCGCGTTCCTCGTCCATCCCGCGGTCACGCTCATCGATGGGCGTCCGGCCGAAAGCGACGACGAGGTGATCGTCGGGCGCCTCGCCGCCGATCGACTCGAGGTTCCGGCCGCCGCACTCGCGCCCGGACAGCGGCTGCGGTTCGAAGGCGGCGAGTTCACCATCGTCGGCACCTTCGCCGCGCCCGGCACCACCTTCGAGGCCGAGGTCTGGGCCCCACTGCAGCGGCTGAAGGGTCTCTCCAAACGCGACGACATCTCCGCAGTCTTCGTGCGCGTGGAGGGCGCCGCCGGTTTCCGCGAACTCGAGCACTTCGCCGCGCGCCGCCGCGACCTCGAACTGCTGTGCATGACCTCGGCGAGCTACTACGGCGAGCTCGCCGCCTACTTCGGCCCCCTGCGGCTGTTGGCCTGGTCGATGGCCGTGCTGATCGGCCTCGCGGCGTTGCTCACCGGCGCCAACACGTTGAACGCCGCCGTGCAGGAGCGCACCAAAGAGCTCGCCACGCTGCGCACCCTCGGCTACCGCGGCTTCGCGCTGGTCACCGCGCTGCTGCAGGAATCACTGGTGCTCGCCGCCGCCGGCGGCCTGCTCGGCCTGCTGCTCGCCCGCGTCGCCCTCGCCGGCAGTTCCGTGCGTCTCGCGATGAGCGCCTTCACCCTCGCCGTCGACTCGACCTCGATCACCACCGGCCTCGCCGGCGCGCTCGCGCTCGGCCTGCTCGGCACGCTTCCGGCAGCGATGCGAGTGTTGCGGCTGCCGGTAGCGAGAGCATTGCAGGGGGAGTAGGCGGCGCGCCGTGCGTGCAGCGGGAGGGGTCGACGCCACCGTCGGTCGGGAGCTCAAGCTCGCCGCGGCCAGCGCGCCCACCATGGCGACACCTGACTGAAAGGAGCGCTGGCGATGCATCACCGTGCTCAGGCGCGACTTGATCGGGGGGCTATGCTCGCGACTTCGGAATGCGCTCGATGCAAGGAGACGGTTCGTGCGGCAGTCAGCAGGCGCCGAGGTTGCCGACCCGCCGAATGGTCCACGGTGGCGCTCGCTGATCTGGCTCTCTTTCGTCATCCTCGCCGCGATCGAGTTCGCGATCAGCGTCCGCTGGCTTGCGCGGCAGCCGATGACCGACCTGCCGATTTTCCTGAACGCAACCAGGCGGTTCGCCGACGGTGGCCAGCTCTACGAGTCAGCGGGAGACACCGAGCACTACGCACCCGTCGCGGCCGTCTTCAAGTACCCGCCGCTCTACGCGCTCCTGCTCCGGCCGTTCGTCGAGCTCCGCATGGCCGTCGCCTTGCGGGCGCTCTTCTGGGTGCACGTCGTCATCTACGTTGCGACGATCGCTGGTTGGCTCGCGCTCGCCGGCGCGGCGAGGCGAGGCGCGCCGCTCGCCGCCGTCGCTGGAGGGACCATCGCTGCGCTGTCGTTCGGACCCGCATTCGAATCGCTTCGCGGCGCACAGCTCGAGCTCCCGATCCTCGCGTTGCTCGCGCTCGCCACGGCCGCCTGGTCCACGCGACGGGACATCGTGCTCGGCGCGGCGCTCGGCACCGCCGCAGCGCTGAAGGTCTACCCCATCCTGTTGCTGCTTGCGCTCCTCGCGGCCCGTCGCTGGCGGGCGGTCGCCTCCTTCGTCGTGACGATCGCACTGCTCGCGCTCGTTTGCCTCGTCGCGTTCGGGACGGCGGAGTGCCGCGCATGGCTTTTCGGCGTGCTGCCGTTGATGCTGCGCGAACCGCCGACGAATCTCCTCGAGAACACCTCGCTATCGCGCCAGTTGATGAGCCTCGGGATCGCGCCTGAAGCGGCGAAACGGATTGGTCAAGCGGTCGCGTTGCCGCTCATCGCCGCAGGTTGCTGGCTGGCCGCCGTCGCGGCTCGGAGCGGCCCTCGGGCGGAAAAGCTCGTG